>NZ_JAVIXS010000020.1:0-967519 GCF_031324065.1 Chryseobacterium metallicongregator | reverse complement strand
GCCCAATGGAATTGTAGGAAGCGAAAAATTAAAGAAACTCTATATTTCTGATATTGATGCCGGAAAAACCTATGTATATGATATACTGGGAGAAGGAAAATTATCTGAGAAAAAACTCTTCTGTGAAATGGGTTCAGATGGAATGGAGCTGGATAAACACGGTAATCTTTATCTGACAGGAGATGGCGTTCATGTTTTCAGCCGTTTGGGAAAGAAAATTTATCATATTTCTATTCCTGAGAAATGGACATCTAATGTGGCTTTTGGAGGAAAAAACAATGATATTCTGTTCATTACTGCCTCGAAATCTGTATATACTTTCCCTACCAGAGTAAGAGGAATAAAATAAGATTGTGATATCTTTATAATAAAAGAGCTCTGAAATTTCAGAGCTCTTTTTATGTTTGTTGAAACCACCCCGTCAAAAATTCTCTGAATTTTCGCACCCCTCCGGAGGAGGGGAATTCTCACAGGGGTAATTACTTTATCTTTGAAAATTTTCACAAGCTTATGTGAACTTTATATGCACAAAGTATCAACTTAAAAAAACTTTTGTGACTTTTATGGTTTAATAAGCAACCTCCATTTTCACTTTCTTACCTTTCAGTTTTTCGTTCTGAAGTTTTCTTAAAAGAGCGTTTACTTTATTTCTGGCAACGGCAACATAGGATGTGGTGTCCTTTACTTCAATAATTCCTACATCTTCTTTTTGAAGTTCTCCTTTCTTTAGCAAATATCCTACAATGTCCACTTTGTTCACTTTATCTTTTTTTCCTGCACTGATGTAAACAGTCTGGAAAGGTGTTTTTTGCGGAACTTTAGTAAATCCGGCAACACTTTCTTCGGGAGTATTATTTTTAATGAATGGGAAATTTTCCTCTTCAGTCATAATCAGGTAGACAAAACCTTTGGCATTCATTCTTGCGGTACGTCCGTTTCTGTGGATGAAGGCATCTTCTTTTGGCGGAAGCTGATAATGAACGATAGATTCTACCTCAGGAATATCAAGTCCGCGGGCAGCCAGATCGGTGGTAATAAGAATCCTTGCAGAATCATTTCTGAATTTTAGCAAAGCACGTTCTCTTTCGTCCTGTTCCATACCACCGTGGAAGGTTTCTCTGTCGATTCCCATTTGGTTAAGAAGTTCAGAGATACGGTCTACGGCCTCACGGTGATTACAGAAAATCAACGTTCTTTTGTTCCCGATTTTACAAACCAGATTGAAAAGGGTATCCAGTTTTTCTTCAGGAATAGTCATTACTTTTCTCAGCTGGAGATCCGGTTTTACATCATTTTCTTTAAGGAAACTGATTACTTTTTCATCTTTTAAGCCTGTAAAAGCCGGAATTTCATCCATGGCTGTGGCAGATGTTAAAATTCTTTGAGAAAGCCCTTTTAAAGAATTGGAAATAAATTCCATATCATCATGGAAACCCAATTCCAGAGCTTTGTCGAATTCATCAAGAACCAGTGTTTTAATCGTTTTTGGATCAAAATTGTTATTTCTTAAATGGTAAACAACCCTTCCAGGAGTTCCGATCAATACAGCCGGAGCTTCAATCAAATTATTAACCTCAATTTTTTTATCATGGCCACCATAGCAGACAGAAACTTTAAAATCTGTCCCCATAGATTTAAAAACCTGCTCAATCTGTAAAGCAAGTTCCCTTGCCGGAACTAATATCAATGCCTGAACTCCCTGAACATTTTTTTTCAGATTTCTGAGAACGGGAAATAAAAAAGCTAGTGTTTTCCCGGATCCTGTGGGAGAGAGTAAAACAATGTCTGTATTGTTTTCAGATGCTTTATAAGTAGATTTTTGCATTTGATTCATATCCTGAATCTGCAGTTTTTGATAGATCGGCTGTAATTCCATGCTGCAAAGGTAATGAATTTAAGCGGGTGATGGGTGGGAGAGTTTGAGAGGGATAGGACTGTAATGTTCTTCTTGAATTCTGCGTTCCTGTCATACTGAATGAAGCGCAGCGAAATGAAGAATCTCATTTTGTCCCCACTAGTTATAGATGCTTCGACTCTGTTCAGCATGACATCTCTAATACTAACTGTTTTAAATTTAGAACGAAGCAATATCTGCTGTCATGTTGAGCAGAAACTGAAAGTTTACGAAATGCAGTTCTTGAAGCATTATTTTAATCAAAGTGTTGATTTTGAAATATATAAGTTAAATATTAGCTTACCGAAATCTATTGCTTATTTTAAATAAAATTCATATCTTTGCACCCACTTTTGTGGCGAAAAGGTTTGAAGAGTAAATTACTTACAATTAATTACTTCCGTATTTTTTAATCCGCATTTATTCAAACCGTTAAAAAAGAAGGAATACAAATTTTATTAGAAAATGTCAAAAGAGACAAATTCAGCAGAGGTTTTATTAAACCAAAACGTAGCACCAGAACAATTTGATTGGGATTCATTCGAATCAGGTCTTGATGCAGATGCGAGAAAAGAAAAAAGCGATTTAGAAGAAATCTACAACGGATCTTTAAACAACCTTGACGATAACGACGTTTTAGTTGGTAAAGTTGTAAGATTAACTGATAAAGAAGCTATCGTAGACATCAACTTCAAATCTGAAGGTGTTATCTCTCTAAACGAATTCCGTTACAACCAAGGCCTTAAAGTAGGTGATGAGGTAGAAGTAATGGTTGACAAGAGAGAAGACAAAACTGGTCAATTACAATTATCTCACAGAAAAGCTAGAACGCTTAAAGCTTGGGATAAAGTAAACGAACTTCACGAAACTGGAGAAATCGTTAACGGTTTTGTTAAATCTAGAACTAAAGGTGGTATGATCGTTGACGTTCACGGAATCGAAGCATTCTTACCTGGTTCTCAAATTGACGTTAAGCCAATTAAAGATTACGATCAGTTCGTAGGAAAAACTATGGAGTTCAAAGTTGTGAAAATCAACCCTGAGTTCAAAAACGTAGTTGTATCTCACAAAGCATTGATCGAAGCAGATATCGAAGGTCAGAAAAAAGAAATCATCGCTCAGCTTGAAAAAGGTCAGGTTCTTGAAGGAACTGTTAAGAACATCACTTCTTACGGTGTATTCATTGACTTAGGAGGTGTTGATGGATTGATCCACATTACAGACCTTTCTTGGTCTAGAGTGAACCACCCATCTGAAATCCTAGAAGACGGACAAACTGTAAAAGTTGTAATCCTTGATTTCGATGACGAGAAAACAAGAATCCAATTAGGTATGAAGCAATTAGAAGCTCATCCTTGGGATGCTCTTTCTGCTGACTTGAAAGTAGGTGACAAAGTAAAAGGAAAAGTAGTAGTTCTTGCTGACTATGGTGCATTCGTAGAAATCGCTCCAGGTGTTGAAGGATTAATCCACGTTTCTGAAATGTCTTGGTCTACTCACTTAAGATCTGCTGGAGATTTCGTAAAAGTAGGTGATGAAGTAGAAGCTGAAGTATTAACTTTAGATAGAGAAGAAAGAAAAATTTCTCTTGGTATCAAGCAATTGTCTAAAGATCCATGGGAAAACATTGAAGCTAAGTATCCGGTAGGATCTCAGCATGTAGGAACTGTAAGAAACTTCACTAACTTTGGTGTATTCGTAGAGTTAGAAGAAGGTATCGACGGATTAATCTACATCTCTGATCTTTCTTGGACTAAGAAAATCAAGCACCCATCTGAGTTCTGCGCAGTAGGTGATAAATTAGACGTTGTAGTTCTTGAATTAGATATCCAAGCTAGAAGATTATCTCTAGGTCACAAGCAATTGACTGAAAACCCATGGGATAAATTCGAAACTAAATATGCTGAAGGAACTATCCACGCTGGTAAAGCTGTAGAAGTTCACGATAAAGGAGCTTCTGTTCAATTCGAAGATGCTGAAGTAGAAGCATTCTGCCCTTCAAGATTATTAGAGAAAGAAGATGGATCTAAAATCAAAAAAGGTGAAGATGCTCAGTTCAAAGTAATCGAATTCAACAAAGAATTCAAGAGAGTAGTAGTATCTCACACAGGTATCTTCAGAGACGAAGAGAAGAAAAACGTAAAAGAATCTTCTTCTAGAAACGTAACTTCTTCTTCTAACAACGAAGAAAGATCTACTCTTGGAGACATCGATGCATTAGCAGAGTTGAAAAGAAAAATGGAAGAAGGTAAATAATCTTTGAACCATCTATAAATATGAAGCCGCTCATTTGAGCGGCTTTTTTTATGAGTATATATTATAATCTGTATTTAAGATATTGAAAAAGAGGGTTTATTAGACATAATTTTATAAAATAGTAAAAAAATGAACCGAGTTTATATTAGAAATTCATACTAATTATATCTATTTATGTGGCGAAATATTTGAATGAAAAGAATCAAAAAATAGAGTAAACGTATTTTGGAAGACTTGAATATATTATGTTGTTCTATAAATTGAGAATTACATAAAATAATTTTTAGGATGTGTTTTATATGGGTATTTGTTTACGTGTTTATTTTTAATAAAAAAAATAGTAAAGTTTTGTGAATTATTTGTAGATTAGCGGCTTTAATAATGGATATGAAAAATAAAGCTCTACCCCTTTTATTTGCGGTATTTTCTGCATTTCCGACATTATTGTTCGGACAGGATAATGAAAAACTGATTAAAGATTATATTTCTCAAAATAAAATAAGGGAATATAAAAAGTCCGATCTGAATAATATCATTGTTGATAATATAGATCCTTCAAAATCATTGAATGGTAATGTTGTTAAATTTTTACAGACTTATAAAGGTTTGCCGGTATACAGTTCTGTAGGAACAGCATTGATTAGAGATAATAAAATTATTTACTATACAGATAATTTTGTTACAGATTATACTACTTCTACTTCGGGGACAGCTGCCATTAATAAAGGGACAGCTCTTCAAAAGATTGCTGAAGATCTGAAAAACCCGGATATTGCTAACTTCACTATTCTTGAGTACCTTGAAAAGACACCAAAGAAAGCTACATCAGCTAATCAGAGATTAGTGTATACAAATGATGAGAGTGGAAACTTACGTTTGGCCTACGAATATACTTTAATGGAGCCAAAATCTCCTAATTACTGGAATATTTTAGTAGACGCCAACAATGGAAATATCCTGTTGAAAAACAACCTGACACTATCATGTAATTTCCATCATGATGCTTATGGTTCAGAAGTAGGTGAGAGCCATGCTGATCATTTTGAAAATACATTAGTTGGGCCTCAAAATAGTGTAGCACAAAATAATAATATTCCATTGCTTTTACCGGATAACGCATCCTATAATGTATTTCCATTACCTATTGAAGCACCTACTTTTGGTTCAAGATCAATCATAAACAATCCGTGGATTCTGAGTGCTTCTCCTGAAGGATGGCATTCTGACGGAACAAACCATTATACTGTTACAAGAGGAAATAATGTTTTTGCCTATGAAGATGCAGATGGTACCGCTTTAACAGCACCTGATTATCTTACAGGGGCTCCGGCAGAGGGTGGAGCAACAAGAAATTTTGATTTTCCTTTTAATATCAATGAAACTCCATTAAACAACAGAAATGCTGCTATAACAAATTTGTTTTATCTGAATAACAGAATTCATGATGTTTTCTACAAATTCGGATTTACAGAAACCGGAAGAAACTTTCAGCAGAACAATTTTGGAAATGGAGCTGTAACAGGAGAAGATGATTCTGTATATGCAGAGGCTCAGGACGGAAGTGGATTAAATAATGCTAACTTCTCTTCACCACCAGACGGATATAATGGTAAAATGCAGATGTACTTATGGTCTTCTGTTGGAAGAATATTTTATTATAACGCACCTACTGCTGCTGTTTCCCGTACACCAGGAGCCGGAACTGCACAGTTTGGTAATCCGTTACCTATCAATGGAGTAACAGGAGATGTAGCACTTTCATCAGTGTTAGATGGATGTACAGCTCTGCCTGCAAGTTCATTGGTTGATAAAATAGGATTGGTTGAAAGAGGAACATGTGCTTTTGCTATTAAAGTTAAAAACCTTCAGGATGCAGGAGCTAAAGCGGCTATTGTTTATAATAATGCAGTAAATGGTTCTACTTTGGGAAATATGGCGGGTGATGATCCGACAATTACAATCCCTTCAGTATTGATTACGAATGCAGAAGGAGAATACATCAAAACCCAGCTTGCAGCAAGTACAACAGTAAATGTTACCTTAAAAAGAAATATGACCCCTGACGGAAGTTTTGATAACGGAATCGTAACTCACGAATATGGTCATGGGATCTCAAATAGAATGACTGGTACCGGATACAATTGTCTGAATTCAGGAATTAGTAAAGAACAAATGGGAGAAGGATGGTCTGATTTCTTTGCTTTAATGTTAACTAATAAAGCTGGAGATAATGCTACTGTAGCAAGAGGTACAGGGACTTATGCAATAGGACAGCCAATAACAGGAGGAGGTATCAGACCTGCAAAATATTCTACAAGTCTTGCAGTTAACGGATTTACATATGGAAATACCAACGGAATGGAATACAATAACGGATCAGCAATTGTTCCTGATGTACACTCTATTGGTTTTGTTTGGGCAACAATGTTATGGGATCTTCACTGGAAATATGTTGAAAAATATGGTTATTCATCAGATGTATTATCCACAACACCTAACGGAAGCACAAAAGTATTACAGTTAGTAACAGATGCTCTTAAACTTCAGGGTTGTAATCCTAGCTTTATTGATGGAAGAAATGCAATATTGGCTGCAGAGTTGGCAACAACTGCAGGTGTTGACAAATGTATGATCTGGGGCGTTTTCGCAAGAAGAGGTTTAGGAATAAATGCATCAGCAGGAGTTAAAAATAACATTAATGACCAGGTTCAGGATTTTAATGTTCCGGAAGCATGTTTATTGGCTACCAATGATGTAAATGCAGATAAGAATAATAATATTTCGATCTATCCAAATCCTGCTAAGGACGAGTTTTATATTAAGTTCCCAAGCAACACTCTTGGCAAAGTAAGTGTAGAACTTTATGACATGTCTGGTAAACTGGTTTCTTCAGAAGATAAAATCTCACCAGATGCTAAGAAAGCAATTTCTACAAGCAATCTTGTCAACGGAACTTATATGGTTAAAATCAAAGGGCTAGGTTTCGAAGCAGCTTCGAAAGTAATGGTTAAAAAATAATTTATTTTTATAAACAATCTCAAAATCGCCACAAGCTTGCTTGTGGCGATTTTATTTATCTATTACCATGAGACACTTCAGAATGATTAAATTAATATGTTGTACCTTTGCAGGCTGTTAAAAAAATTATGAAGAAGAAAAATATACTAAAAGGTGTTTTATTTGTAGGGATTGGAGCTAGTATATACGGTATGTTGGCCACTTTTGTGAAAATGGCTTACCATGATGGTTTTACCACCTCAGAAGTTACTACTTCCCAATTCGTATTAGGTTTGACAGGACTTTTGATCCTCAATTTTATTCAGACCTTAACCTCAAAACAGAAATTATCGATGCCAAGTTCTAAGGAAGTAAGAATGCTCTTGCTTGCAGGGACTTCTTTGGGAGGTACAAGTTTATTCTATTATATTGCCGTACAATATATCAATGTTTCCATTGCTATTGTATTATTGATGCAGTCGGTATGGTTCAGTGTGGTAGTAGAGAGTATTATTACAAAAAAACTTCCCAATACAAGGAAAGTGGTCTCTGTGATTATCGTATTGTTGGGAACCGTTCTGGCAACCAATCTTATTAATATGGAAATAGAACTGGACTGGCATGGGGTTTTCTGGGGACTGATGGCAGCAGCTTCCTATACTTTGACGATGTTCACTTCTAACACACTGGCTACTCACCTTCCGGTTTTCAGAAAGAGTATTATTATGCTGGCAGGTGGTTCTGTTGTAGTTTTTGCATTCTTATTCTTTGCCCAGATAGGGCCCATGTATTTTGATGGTTTAAAATCATTATACCTGAATTTTACAGATAATACAGAACATATCCATTCATTTAATTATTCGATATTTCTCACGTATGGATTTGTACTGGCTCTTTTTGGAACTATTATCCCGCCAATCTTATTCAATGTTGGGTTTCCAAATGCAGGATTGGGCCTTGGAAGTATCGTTTCATCACTGGAACTTCCGGTTTCCGTTACCATGGCTTTTGTTTTGCTGGGAGAGAAGGTATTTTTGATCCAATGGGTAGGAATCGTTCTGATTCTTTTTGCTATTGTTTTGATGAATTTACCTTCAAAAAAAGAAAAAGAAGTTTCAATGGCATAATTGTCTAAAAAATATTTAACTAAAAATAACAATTGAAACCGTTCCTTTTGGAGCGGTTTTTTTAATTTTAATCTCTAAAATAAAAGTTTCATGAAACATTTCAGAAATATAATGACCGCTTTTACTTTGACGGTCTCTGGTTTTATATTTTCACAGGTAAAACCTCTGGATGCAATGCTGTCTGATTATCAATATCCTTATGAAGTACATTTTCTCAATTTCAAGTCTCAGGGTGAAAATTTGAAAATGGCTTATATGGATGTACAGCCACAAAAATCCAATGGAAAAACTATTATGCTTCTCCACGGCAAAAACTTTAACGGTGCTTATTGGGAAAGAACAGCCAAAGATCTTTCTGCTAAAGGATTCAGAGTAGTGATTCCTGATCAGATAGGATTTGGAAAGTCTTCAAAACCTCATTCATACCAGTTTTCTTTTTCGCAACTGGCAGAAAATACAAAAGCAGTTCTGGATGAATTGAAAATAGAGAAAGCGATAGTATTAGGACATTCAATGGGAGGAATGGTGGCAACCCGGTTTACATTACTATATCCTGAGAAAGTACAAAAACTGATCCTTGAAAATCCGATCGGACTGGAAGATTATAAAACTTTTGCAGCGTATCAGACCATTGATCAGGCATATCAGTCTGAACTTAAAAATACAGCCGAAACGTATAAAAATTATCAGCTTAAATTCTATTACGACAACAAATGGAAAGAAGAATACCAACCCTGGCTTGACTTAATTGCAGGATGGACTCTTCATAAAGATTATCCTCAGGTAGCCTGGGACGCTGCACTTACCACAGATATGATTTACAACCAACCAGTATGTTATGAATTTAAAAATATCAAAGTTCCTACCTTGCTTATTATTGGAACAAGAGACAGAACAGCTATAGGAAAAGACAGAGCACCTAAAGAACTTCAGCCAAAGATGGGACAATATCAGGAATTGGGAAAGAAAACCCAACGTGAAATTGCGGGTTCAAAGCTTGTAGAGATTGAAAATGTAGGGCATCTTCCCCATATCGAAGTCTATCCTAAATTTATTGAAGCACTGTATAATTTTATCCAATAATTTCATTGTAAACTATAAAATATTTGAAACATTAAGTTTTTTGCAAGTGATTAAAAATAATAAGCTTTATAAACATTTTGCTTAATTTTTCATCTTTGATGAAACTTAAGGATTCTTATCATCTTCATTCAACTTAATGTTTCAAAATCAATTCTTTTTGTTCCCAAACAGCCATAAAGTACAAACTCCAATTCCAGAAAACAATACACATGCAATTCCCAGGTTTTGTATCAATCCAATGGCTATCAGTCCAAGACCTATTTGTATATAATAAATCAATCCTAACAAAGCTCCTGCACTTCCTGTTTCGCTCTTATAATTCATAAGTGCTGTGCTCAGTATATTAGGGATGACAATGCTGAAAGCCATCACAATGAAGAAATAAGGAATTAAAAAGTATATTTCTGTACCTATCAGAATCCATACAAAAATAGAGGCGATAAATGCTATATATGTACTTACTTTAACTAAATATTTAGGCTGTATATTCCTGAATAACAAATATCTGTTAAGCTTTGCTCCCGCAAATGTACCCGTAGCCAGTATCATACTGCTGTACCCAAAGACATAAGACGAATAATGATTTTCTTTAAAGATAAACGGAGCCAGCGAATAGTATGAAAATAACAAGACATTAAAACTCATGATCTGTAAGCAACATCTGATGATCTCCTGATCACGAAGCATCCGCTTGAGCAAATTTCCCAAAATACTGATGCTGATTTCTTTTGGAGAATGATGGGTCTCAGATATTTTTTCTCTGGAGAGAATAAAGAATAATAGGGACAATATGCATAATGCGATAAATACACCTTGATGTCCCACAGAAGAAGCTAATATTGAACCGGTAATCATTCCGACTACAGGACTGATGGATAAGCCGATTCCGATCCAGGAAAATACTTTACTCAGATTATCTTTATCATAGCTGTCTCTTAAAATGGTTTGTGTTACAATAGAACCTACTGAAATTCCAAATGCAGAAATAATCCTGGCTGTAAGAAGAATCATAAAATCAGAAGCAAAAACAGCAGCCAAAGTTCCGATTCCATAGGTGATGAAACCGTATTCCAATGATTTTTTCCTTCCAATCCTGTCGCATTGAATGCCCCAGAATGCTACACCCAGCGCAAATGCTATAAAATATAAACTGATCGTTAAGGTAACTGATTCTTCATTCACTCCAAACTTCTCCTGTACCATTGGTAAAACTGGACTGTAGATGGTTTCTACAAACTGAGGAAGCATCACAAGTAAAGTCAACAACCAGATTGGATTTGTCTTTTTCATTTTTTTCTGCAAAGTTTCCAAAAAATCCATGTATATTTATAATGATATAAAAACAAAAAATATCAAAAATAGGACATGGCTATACTGAAGCAAAATGAAAGCTTTAATGCAGATACTCTTCATGAAAAAGTAATTGGGATAGCTTCTGATATGGTATTGCATGATTCCGGTTTTCACTTTCATAAAACAAAGTCTCAATTGTTGTATGCGCCATCAGGCTGTATGACAGTGACTACCTCGGACAGGCAGTTGGTTCTACCGCCGTTTAGAATGCTTTGGATTCCTGCCCATGAAGTTCACCGTGTGAATTTCAGGAATATTGTCGCCTATAGATCTATCTATTTTGATGAAGATTATTCCCAAAACTATATAGAATCGGATCTGAAAGTTCTTCATGTGAATCCCTTGTTAAAGGAAATTATTGAGAGAATCTGTTTCTGGGAGTGGACGGACCTTAGTAATGATCAGGCTCATCTTTTAAATGTTTTTTGGGATGAAATGATCAAAGCTCCGGAAGAAAAACTGGAACTTAAAATGCCGCAGGACAAACGTTTTAAGAGAATCGTTGAAGAATGGACGCTACGTCAGTCTATACCTCCAATGTTGAAAGATCTTGCAGAAATATCCGGAGCAGTGGAGAAAACGATCAGCCGTATTTTTAAAAAAGAAACCGGACTGTCTTATCAGGATTGGAGACAGCAATGGAGGTTGCAACGGTCTATTGAACTTTTGGTGGAAGGTAATTCAATAGGAGAGGTTTCGCATATCCTGGACTTTTCGTCAGACAGTGCTTTCATTGAGTTTTTCAAAAAACAGACAGGTTCAACACCTTTGCAATATCTTATAAAGAATGAATAAACCTTGGAGTGCCACACTCATTTCTTGTCCTATGAAAAGCCTGATTCATAGTAAATTTCATAAAATTGTATTACCTAATACACTATTTTATGAAAACAATGAATACCAATAGCGTTGAGAATTACATACATATAATTGAGATCAACACTACTGTAGATAAAGTATATCATGCCTTGACTCATGAGATTCCTCTTTGGTGGACTGAATTGTTTGAAGGTTCCTCTTCGGAGGTTGGAAATCTTTTTACCATAAGATTTGGAGATCAGATTCACAAAACAATGCGTGTGAAAGAAGTAGCTGCCAATGCAAAAGTTGTATGGCTAGTTGAAGACTCATTAATTGCTCTTCCCGATTTGAAGAACCAAACAGAATGGATCGGTACAACAATTGTATGGGAAATAGAGGAAAATAAAGGGATCAGCCAGATAAAACTTATTCATGTCGGTCTGAACCTGGCTATTGAATGTTATGAGATCTGTTCAAATGGTTGGATGCAATTTATAGGCAGCCTGAAAAAATTTCTTGAAACCGGAGAAGGAACTCCCTATAAAAAATAAAAAAATATTTAAACAAAAAAAGAGACTGTTTACACGTAAACAGCCTCTTTTTGTATTTATTGTTGTCTGAATTATTTCTTCTTGTAAGCAGCGTCTTTGATTCTTGCTTTTTTACCTCTAAGGTCTCTGAAGTAGTAAATTCTAGCTCTTCTAACTCTACCTCTTCTATCAACTTCGATTTTTTGAAGTGCAGGCATGTTAATAGGGAATACTCTTTCTACACCTACATCACCACTCATTTTTCTGATAGTGAAAGTTTTTGTAGAACCAGTACCTCTTAATTGGATAACTGTTCCTTTGAAGAACTGAGTTCTAGTCTTTTGTCCTTCTTTAATTTCGTAATACACAGTAATTGTATCACCTGCTTTGAATTCAGGGAATTCTTTTTTCGCAATGTACTTGTCTTGTACGTACTTTAATAAATCCATTATTAATAAAATAAAATGTTAAAGCTAAGCAACTTACACGTTCTTCGTCAGAGGTTGAATAACAGGTTGCAAATGTACAAAATAGTTTTTGAATACACCAAATATTTAATGTGCTAAAAACTATAATTTTTTCATTCTGATTTTGCCAAAAAATTAACGGTTTCTTTAAAGTACCATCAGACAGAGTTTATATGGGAACTCTACTTTTGCCCGAAGTAAAAAATCTGAGCAAGGATTTTTAAATAGTTGATTTACAATTCGAAATTCTATATGTTATTTTAAAACGAAAACGATTATGAAACATTATTTCTTCTTTTTTTGTTTCGCGGTCCAGATGGCTTTCGGGCAGGCTTTGTATCCTTATTTACAAAATCCTACCCCGAATTCTATGATCGTCAATTGGAAAACAGCTTCCAATAATGAAACAACAGTGATCTACGGAGATTCTCCTGCGAATCTGAACGTAACTGTAACGGGAACTACCAATATCTTCTCAGATACAGGGTACAACAACAATTACTATTATCACACAGCAAAGATTGCCAATCTTCAGCCGAACACGAAATACTATTATAAGATCAAAACAGGAGCAAATGAGTCTGCTGTTTACAATTTCAGAACACTTCCTCTGCCGGGCCAGGCCGTAACTGCCAATGGAAAGATCCGTTTCCTTATTATGGGGGACAACCAGATCAAAGCAGAACCAAGATATGATACGCTTACTTTGAATGCGTATAAAAAACTAAAGGAAAAATTCGGAGCTACTTCAGATCCGTCAGATAATATTGCGCTTACTTTTATGGTAGGTGACCAGGTAGACGTAGGTACATTGGATCACTATGAAAATGTCCACTTTAAAAAGAATATCAAACTATCACCTTATCTGCCTATTCAGACAACGGTAGGAAACCATGAAACCTATGGAACGATGGGAATGAATTCTTACTATGCCCATTTTTATATTGATGAAATCAGTTATAAAGGGATAAGCTCAGGAAATGAGAATTATTATGCCCAGCAGGCAGGAAATGTATTATTTGTAAGTTTAAGTTCTGAACATACCGGATCAGCCCAGCAGACATGGCTTCAGCAGATCTTAACGGCGGCCAACAATGATTCTACGGTAGACTGGATTATTTCTTTGAGTCACAGACCGTATCAGGCAGAGCAGTATGTAGGAGATATTTCTACATGGGTAAGAGAAAATGCTGTACCGCTTCTGGTGACTTCTGATAAATATTTAATGCACGTTGGAGCTCACCACCATTTATACCACAGAGGTCAGCTTAAAAATACGCCGAATTATCAGATTATTTCCGGAGGAACAGCCTGGGATCAATATTGGGGAATGTCCAATGAACAGGATTTTGATGATGTTCAGAAAACTTTAACAGATTGGACTTATCAGATTGTGGAAGTAGATATTCCAACCGGAAAAGTAGATATTGAATGCTATTCAATCGGTGGAGTTTACAACAAGAAAAACAATGTATTGGTAGATTCTTTCCACAGATATAAAAATCAGCCTAAACCGGCAAAACCATCCATTACAAATACTTTCTCAGGGCCAATTACTTTACCTTTGACATTGAATGGAAGTGCATTTTCTTCTTCCAATGGAGAGCTTTTAAATACAACACAGTTCCAGATCAGTAAAGCCTCGAATTTTTCTGTGATTGAAAAGGAATTCTACCGTGATTTTGAAAACTGGTTCGGAAAAGACGGAAACGGAACTCCTGATAAAACGAAAAATCTGAATGATGGAGTAGATATCACAAAAGCAATATTGGCAGCGAATTCTATCCCCAACGGAATCTATTATGTGAAAACACGTTACAGAGACAGAAATCTTGAATGGAGTGAGTGGAGTGATGTGAAGCAGTTCGAAATTACAGGAAGTGTGGTTTCAAACCCTACCTTCACTTTAAACAAAACAGAATATGCTCAGAATGAAGCTATCACAGCTACTTTCACAGGAGGTCCTGGAAATCAGCAGGATTGGGTAGGAATCTATAAAAAAGGACAAACTCCGGCTTCTACCACTTCACAAGGATATATTTATACGAATGGACAAACTGCAGGAACAGTAACTTTCAATAATGGTCTGGCTACTAAAGGTCAGTATTTTGCAGGATTCTTTGCAAATGGAGGATATACAGAAATCACTCCAAGAAAAAATTTCTATGTAGGACCGAAAGTACAGCTGCAGACTACCGCTGATACATATCCGGTAGGAGGAACGGTTATTATCAATTTTACAGATGGACCGAACTTACAGAAAGACTGGATCGGAATTTATAAAATGGGACAGACTCCGGGAACTACAGCTTCTATCAAATGGAGCTATGTGACGGCTGCATCCGGAACATTGAATTTTACAGGGCTTCCAAAAGGATATTATTATGCTCAGTATTTGTTGGAAGATGGATATAACGGAATCGGGGAGAAGGTATTCTTTAAAGTAGGAGATATTGTTACTGATCTATGGATCAACAAACCTGTATACACTTTAGGAGAAAACATTACAGCTTCATGGACAGATTCTCCGGGAATCATCAAAGACTGGTTAGGAATTTATCCTCAAAGTGTTCAGACGCCGGATGATAATTTTGTTTCTTATACCTATTTTGATGGAGTAACTCAGGGAACAAAAACTATTCAGGGGACAGCTGTACCTGCAACACCAGGAAACTATTATATGGTAATGTTTACCAATGATTCCTATACAGAGGTTTCCAATAGAGTACAGTTCCAGGTAGCTTCACCTACTTTAGGAACTGAAGAAACCAGAAGTACAGAGAAAAATGTAGTGCTGTATCCAAACCCAACCAAACCGGGACAGCCTACTTTCATAAAGAGTGATTACCCGATTGAAAAAATTGAGTTGGTCTCAGCTTCGGGAGAATTACTGTATGTATCGAAAAATATCAATAACCAACGTTTCTCTTTGGTGAATGAAAACCTTCCGCCAGGCGTTTACTTTGTAAAAGTACACGGAAGAAAACTATTTACTTTAAAGCTGATTATTCAGTAAGGTAAACTAAACACAATTATAATGGAGAGGCTGTCAGCAATGATAGCCTCTTTTATTGATGTAAATAATCACCAAATCATCCCTAATCATCGGTGAAAATTGTGTTATCTGTGGTTTAAAAAAAGCGACTCCAAAAAAAATTGAAACCGCCTTTGATATAGAGACATGGTAATTAGTCAAATGGATAATACAGATCATCCTCATTAAGTAACGTCTGGTTTTCAGCAGAAGCATTTTCATCCTGAGTATCAGCAAGAGTCTTTGTTTCCTGAATAAGCTTTCCATCCATATTATAAAGCTTTAACAGAATCCATTTCCCGCTGCGTTCAAGTTCTTTGGCTCCATCAAATGTTTTCAGCCTGATTTTTCCGGATTGAATCACACCGGTTTTTACAGAAGATTTATTGGCAGGTTTGCCTTTTGCATACTGTGTGATTTGTGCTGTGAAATAATAATCTTCACCATCTTCACTGAAAGGTTGTGTAAAAGTATACAAAACAGTTCCTTTAGTGTCATAAACAATTGCTTCATAACCTGTTTGCTTAGCATTCAGCTTTTTTTCATAATTCAGTTTATTAAGCCCTTCATAATAGTTTTTTATATTTACAATAATACCATCTTTATAGAGGGTTTCATTAAAACCTTCATAAGTAGTACCATTATATGGAATACCATCCTGGTACGTTAATGTAGATTTCAGCTTTCCATCCGGAGAATAATATTTGATTTCCTGTATGACATCATCTTTTAAAAACTTCTCAGACGATAATTTTTTGTCTTCATCAAAGTATTTGCTATTTACAATTGAGCCTTTTTCATAGGTATCGATGGATGAAACCTGTGTGTATTCATAGGACAGCTGATAGTCATCTCCATCCATTGGATTGTAAATATCGTTTTCTTTATCATATTGATATACCAGATGCCCTAATTTTTTACCCGACTCGTCATAAGTTGTTTTATAGCCATCTTTTTTGTTCATTTTCTGTTCCTGTAAGATCTTTCCGGTTTTGCTGTAGATAACGCCTTCCTTTACACTGCCGTCCTTTCTGTATTTTTCTATCTTAGAAATCCTCATTGGACTGGAATAATAATCGACCATCATATTTTCACCCGAACCGGAAGTAGTACTGCTGCCAAGATATTTTCCTTTTTCACCGTAATATTTTGTTTCAGTGTTGCTATCCTTATCAATGATGGTTTCATTTCTGATCCCTTTAATATCATCATCATAAACGGTTGTTTTTACAGGCGTTGAGTTTTCGTAATCAATCAGAATGTTAAAATCCATTCCATCTTCAGCATCTTTGTAGGTGAACATCTTTCCTGAGAAGTTTCCATCTGCTTTATATACCAAATCTTCTGTCAGTCTCCCTTTTGTATCATTAGTCTGAGTTGGTCCAACCTGCTGGCCGTTAGAATAAGTGGCAAAACTCAACACCTTTCCTTCAGGAGTATACCAGGTTACTTTTCCGTCATACACTTCGCTATTAGGAGTTGGATCTGAAGCGAGTCCTTCCATTTGAAGTTCTCCGTCCTTATAGAAATCTTTGATAAGGGTAAGTTTTCCTTTTGGAGTCGTTTCACGGTAATATTCCATGTTGTCCTGAGTAGTTTTTTCCCAGTTTTCATCGAAATAAGTTTTTTCCTGTGCGTATACATTGATGCTGAGTACCAGTGCAAGTAATGCTGAGGTAAATAATTTTTTCATGTTTTTTTGTAAGCTTTGATATTTATATATGATTAATGTGATGAAGGTTGTTGAAACAGATCTCAGTAGTGATCAAATGAAGCGAAAAGGGCAGTATTTGTCCGGCATTGAAATAATTTCTACATAAAGTTGTGTTTAGATGACAACCGGAACTAATACAGTATTTCCGGCTTTGAGAGCGCAAATATAGATGAAATTGATGAGAAATAAGATAAAAAATGAACAGACTTGTTCGGTTTTTGATGTAATATTTTGATTATGATGTGTTTAAATGTTTTGGGACGGTTTTTAAAAAATGTATCGAATTCAGTACTGTTTCCATTCATAGGATATACAGGAAAATTTATTAAATTTAGCCAACAGAAAAATCTAATATTTCATGATAGATAAAAGAGTAAAAAATGCAAAGGAGGCCATTGAAGGAATTAATGATGGAATGACATTGATGCTTGGCGGATTCGGACTTTGCGGAATCCCTGAAAACTCAATCAATGCTTTGGTAGAAAGCGATGTGAAAGATCTTACTTGCATTTCAAACAATGCAGGAGTAGATGATTTCGGATTAGGATTACTGCTTCACAAAAGACAGATTAAGAAAATGATCTCTTCTTACGTAGGTGAAAATGCTGAATTTGAAAGACAGATGCTTTCAGGTGAATTGGATGTAGAACTAACTCCTCAGGGAACTTTAGCAGAAAAATGCAGAGCTGCTCAGGCGGGAATTCCGGCATTTTATACCCCTGCAGGGTATGGAACTGAAGTAGCAGAAGGGAAAGAAGTAAAAGATTTCAAAGGAAAACCTCATATTCTGGAGCACGCTTACGATGCAGACTTTTCTATCGTAAAAGCATGGAAAGGGGATCATGCAGGAAACCTTATCTTTAAAGGATCAGCAAGAAATTTCAACCATCCGATGGCGGGTGCGGCAAAAATTACCATTGCTGAAGTGGAAGAATTGGTAGAACCAGGACAATTAGATCCCAATGAAATTCATATTCCGGGAATCATGATTCAGAGAATTTTCCAGGGAGAAAAATTTGAAAAAAGAATTGAGCAGAGAACCGTAAGAACTAAAGAATAAGTTCAAAAAATAAAAATAAAAAGCGCTGAACATCCATTCAGCGCTTTTTTTATGCTTGAGGAGTAAGTGTTTTTCTTTCTCCGATCTGTTGTCTCCACATGGCGTAGTAAAGTCCTTTTTCGTCAATGAGATTCGCGTGGGAACCTGTTTCTACTACCTGACCACGTTCAAGAACATAAATTTTGTCTGCATGCATAATCGTACTTAAACGATGTGCAATAAGAACGGTAATCTGTTCTCTTTCTTTTGAAATGTCCTTGATGGTAGTGGTAATTTCTTCTTCAGTAATGCTGTCCAGTGCAGAAGTAGCTTCATCAAAAATCAGCAAATGAGGTTTTCTTAAAAGGGCTCTGGCAATAGCAATCCTTTGTTTTTCACCGCCACTCAGTTTCAGGCCGCCTTCACCAATCACGGTTTCAATTCCTTTTTCAGCTCTTTCCAGTAATGCTGTGCAGCTTGATTTCTGTAAAGCAACGGCAAGTTCTTCCTCAGTAGCAGAAGGATTAACGAAAAGAAGGTTTTCCTTAATGGTTCCGGCAAATAACTGGGTATCTTGTGTTACAAAGCCAATCTGATTTCTTAGTTCATCAAAATCAAATTCTTTTCCATTGATTCCATTGTAAAAAATATTCCCTTCCTGAGGTCTGTACAATCCAACCAGCAGTTTCACCAAAGTACTTTTTCCGGAACCACTCGGCCCTACAAAGGCAATAGTCTCACCGTTTTTAAGATCAAAAGAAATATTATTTAAAGCTTTGTACTGAGCAGACTGATGCTTGAAAGAAACATGTTTAAATTCCAGTTCCTCAATAGCTCCGATTTGTTTCGGATGAAGAGGTTTTTCTTCTACGTCTTTTTTCATCAAACGGTCAAAATTCTGAAGAGACGCTTCTGCCTCACGATAAGAAATAATAATGTTTCCAATTTCCTGCATAGGCCCGAAAATAAAGAAGCCATAAAACATTAGAGACAGATATTGACCCGGAGTCACAATGTTTTTAAAAATTAAAAATAAAAGAGTCAGGGTAATTAATTGTTGAAGAAAATTGACCATTGTCCCCTGAATAAAACTTAAAGAACGGATGCTTTTCACTTTTCTCAGTTCAAGACCAAGAATCTTGTAAGTATTGTTGTTTAAACGGATTACTTCCTGATTGGTTAATCCTAAACTTTTAACAATCTCAATGTTTCTAAGACTTTCAGTAGTACTTCCGGCTAAAGCGGTGGTTTCAGTGACGATATTTTTCTGGATCACTTTGATTCTCTTACTCAACAAATTGGTGACAATCGCAATAAAGAAAATTCCACAGATATAAACCGGCATAATAGACCAATGCAAACGGATAGCATACACAGAAACGAAAATAATACTCACCAGAATTCCGAAGAAAATATTGATGAAATTTGTGATAAATTTAACCGTATCTTCTCTTACTTTCGTTAAAATTGACAGGGTTTCACCACTTCTCTGATCTTCAAACTCCTGATAGGGAAGTGCCATGGAGTGTTTTAAACCGTCTGTAAATATTTTCGCTCCAAACTTTTGAGTAATCACACTGACCACATAATCCTGAAAAGCTTTGGCAATTCTGCTCACCATTGCTGTTCCGATAAGCAGTCCCAAGAAGTAAAAAGCACCGTGATATACAGAGCTTCCGTATAAATATTCATTCAGGTTTCTGGGTAATAGCTTTTCTTTATCAAAAAAGTTAGGATGAGTAACCAATTGATCAAGGATATTTCCTGTGATGGCCGGGGCAAATAAAGAGAAAACCTGGTTGATCGTAGCCAAAAATAAAGAGATGATTATCAGCCACTGATAAGGTTTAAGATATCTAAAAAGTATTTTCATTCTATTAAAAAATAATGGAACAAAATTACAGATATTATTTTAACTAACAGTGTTAATTATTGAATACAACAAAGCTCTTTTGTATTCAAGTGAAAATAATTAAATTGCAGTCTAAGTTTTTATTATGCTTACAAAAGAACAAATTGCCAAAAGAATTTCAAAAGAACTGAAAGATCGTTATTATGTAAACCTGGGAATTGGGATTCCTACTTTGGTTGCCAACTATGTTCCGGAAGGTATTTCCGTAGAATTCCAGAGTGAAAATGGAGTTTTGGGGATGGGACCTTTCCCTTTCGAAGGAGAAGAAGATGCGGATATCATCAATGCCGGAAAACAGACCATTACTATTCTGGAAGGAGGTTCATTCTTTGATTCAGCCTTTAGTTTCGGGATGATTCGTGGTCAGAAAGTAGACCTTACCATCCTTGGAGCAATGGAAGTTTCAGAAAACGGAGATATTGCCAACTGGAAAATTCCTGGAAAAATGGTGAAAGGAATGGGAGGAGCAATGGATCTTGTAGCTTCTGCAGAAAATATTATCGTTGCAATGATGCATGTAAACAAAGCAGGAGAAAGTAAAATCCTTAAAAAATGTACACTTCCTTTAACAGGAGTAAACTGTGTTAAAAAAGTGGTTACTGAATTAGCTGTTCTGGATGTAACTCCGGCAGGGTTTAAACTGGTGGAAAGAGCACCGGGAGTTTCAGTAGAAGATATTATCAAAGCTACAGAAGCAGATCTGATCATTGAAGGAGAAATTCCTGAAATGCAATTCTAATCTGATGATAAATAAAAAGTTTCGGCCTCACAAAGTGAGGCCGAAACTTTTTACAATATAGGAAACTATCATTTAAAATTTGATCAATATTTCTATTGCTAGTCTAAAAGCGACATAGGAGATCGTAGCGTTAAAAAAATAATTCCGGTGAACGTTAAGAAAATTCTTCTGTCCGAAGTGCGAGACCAATTCAGAACTGATTAATAAATAATGATTTCTCGCAAGTTTAGAATTTTTAGAGAACAGGATTTATTTTTAGCGAAGAGCTCCAGGTCTTGAATTTTTGTTTCTTTTGTTTCAAGACAAAAGAAATTAAAAACAAAAAAAAGCTGTTTCATCATGAAACAGCTTAAATATCTTAACGGTTAGCATGTCAAACTAACTTCTAACCTCTAATATCTAACTTCTTATTTATTTCCCATCCTGAGCCCCAAAAACCTTTTGCAAAATACTCGTTGTTCTCATTGCAGGCGTATTTCTGATCCCGCTTTCTTTATCTGCTACCATTTTGAAAACACCATTAATGGTTTCTGTAGTAACATATTCGTTAAGATCTGTAGTGACAGCCTGTCCGGTAAATGTATTATATTTTGAAATGAGATTTTTCCAAAGCGTATCAGCGCCAACTTTTCCTAAAGAAGCTTTTACTTTAGGCTGAAAAGCATTGAAAAGCTGAGTCTGAGTCTTTCCCTGAAGGTAGCTTGTTGCAGCATTATTACTGCCTAATAAAATATTTTTGGCATCCGTAATCGTCATGGAAGTAATGGCATTTGTAAAAATAGGTGCAGCTTCAGTTACGGCATCTTCAGCAGCTCTGTTCAGTAATTTTACTCCTTCATCAGCAAGACTTCCCATTCCAATAGAACGTAAAGTAGTGTCGATTTTTCTTAATTTTTCAGGCATTAAAATCTTTACAGCTTCATTTTTGAAAAAACCATCCGTTACGGCCAGTTTTTTTACTCCATCTGTTACTCCCATACTTAAAGCCTCTTTTAATCCTGAGGAAATCTGGGTAGAAGTAAGGTTTCCAAGGCCGGCAGATGAATTGTTAGAACCGGATCCCGTAGTGGTAGTCTTAGGAGAAGTTGCAGTACCCGTATTTTTTACCGGAACATTAAGGTCTACTCCTGTTTTATCTTTAACGGCAGATTTTATGATATCAAAAATTTGTGCCTGTGTTGACATTGAGAATAATAATGCTGCTGCCAGAAAAATGTTTTTTTTCATCCTATTTTTTTACAAATTTAAACCTTTTAATTTTTTTTAAGTCGATTAAGTGGATCAAAAAACAAACCATAATGTACAGGATATAATAGAATAATTTCTATAGATATGGTTTAATAATTGTAAATTATTTATTTCACAAGAATATAAACGATTTAAAATGTTTACATTTTGTTTTTTAAAAAAGGTTCAAAGAGTTTTGAAAAATAATTATCTTAGCTCAAACCTTAACCACATCCAATGATACGGACTTTTTTAGTACTTTTTGTATTGATTTCAAACGTGATTTTTGCCCAAAATAAATTAAACCTAATCCCTTATCCTCAAAAAGTTCAACTTTTACAGGGAGAATTTGTAATCCCCAAAACGTTCGTTCTAAACGGTAACCTGCCAAAAGAGGAAACAGAATATTTCAAAAAAAGGATTGGTTCTCAGTTAGACTTTCAATATGCTCAGAAAGGTGGTGAGATTCATTTAACAAACTCTGTAATTCCTTCACCTTCGGAACCAGAGACTCAGCAGAAAAAAGAATATTATTCAATAGAAATTTCTCCAAAGCAAATTCATATTAAGTCCTATACGAAACAAGGGTATTTTCTGGCTCTTCAAACTTTGGTTCAGATTATTGAACAGTATAAAGAGGGAAAGAAAATTCCTGCTATGAAAATCGAAGATCAGCCGAAATTTGCATGGAGAGGAATGCATTTAGATGTATGCCGTCATTTTTTCACTGTTGATGAGGTGAAACAGTATATCGATTATCTGGCGATGTATAAACTGAACACTTTTCACTGGCATTTAACCGATGATCAGGGATGGAGAATTGAAATTAAAAAATATCCTAAGCTTACTCAGATCGGCTCAAAACGTAAAGAATCCATGATCGGGGCTTATGTTGATAATACATTTGACGGAAAACCTTACGGACCTTATTTTTATACCCAGGAACAAATAAAAGAAGTGGTAAAATACGCTCAGGACAGACACATTACTGTGGTCCCTGAAATTGAAATGCCTGGGCATGCACTGGCAGCTTTATCAGCATATCCTGAACTGGCATGTACCAAAGGTCCTTTTGAATCTGCTACGAAATGGGGTGTTTTTGATGATGTTTTCTGTCCGAAAGATGAAACATTTACTTTTCTGGAAAACGTTTTGGATGAGGTAATCAAATTATTCCCTTCCCAATACATTCACATTGGGGGTGATGAGTGCCCGAAAACACGATGGAAAGAATGTGTACACTGCCAGGAATTGATTAAGAAAAATAATTTAAAAGATGAACATGGTTTGCAAAGCTACTTTATTCATCGAATTGAAAAATATGTCAACAGCAAAGGACGAAAAATTATTGGCTGGGATGAAATTTTAGAAGGCGGGTTAGCTCCGAATGCTGCCGTAATGAGCTGGACAGGCGTCAATGGAGGTATTGAAGCTGCAAAATCAAAACACTTTGCCGTAATGACACCAGGAGCATACTGTTATTTTGACCATTATCAGGGAGATCCACAGTCTGAACCTAATGCTTTTGGTGGTTTTACTCCTTTAGAAAAAGTATATTCTTATAATCCTATTCCTTCCGAACTGAATGCTGAACAGGCTAAATATATCATGGGAGTTCAGGCTAACCTGTGGACAGAATATATTTTAGATTTCAAACAGGTACAGTATATGATTTTTCCAAGATTAATGGCGCTTTCTGAAGTAGGATGGGGAACTTCAGATCCTAAGAATTATAAAGAATTTGAAAATAGAGTGATCAATCAGTTTAAAGTTCTGGATGGTATGAAGGTTAACTATGCCAAAAGCATTTATAACATCACCGGAAAGGTAATTCCTTCCAATACGGGAATTGCCTACGAATTGTCAACCTCGCAAAACACAAACGGAATAAGATATACACTGGACGGAACAAATCCTTCCATCAATTCTAAAACGTATCAGAATGCAGTTCAGATTCCTAATTCTTTAACTATTAAATCAGCTTATTTTGAAGAGGGTCAGCTGAAAAGTGCCGTGTCTGTACAACCATTTACCATTTCAAAGACTACTGGGAAAAAGATAACTTTAGAACAGCAACCTAGCGAAAACTATTCTTTTGGAGGAGCTTTCACCTTAGTAGACGGTATTATCGGAAATGTAAAACAGCTGGGTAAAACATGGCTGGGCTTTCAGGGAAAAGATGTAGTGGCAACAATAGATTTGGGACAGAAAACAACTTTTTCAGAAGTGTATTTCAATACTCTTGAGAATAAAGGAAGCTGGATACATCTGGCTAAATCTGCAAAGATCTATGTTTCTGATGATAACAGTAATTTTAAACTGATCAAAGAAATCGGAACTGCAGAAATTAAAAATACTACTGGAAAAATCAAACTGAATGTAGGGGCGCAGAATGCGAAATACCTGAAAGTAACTATTGAAAATGCGGGCATTATTCCGGCAGGAAATCCCGGAGCAGATTCTAAAGCATGGTTGTTTGTCGATGAAATTGGCGTAAATTAGAATAAAAAATGCAGGACGACACCATACTTTCTTCAGAATTCTCATCATCACCAGAATTGGTAGAAAAGTTGTATCAATATGGTGTAACGAAAAGTTACCATCAAGGAGATATTATTCTAGATGAAAATGCTTCCATCCGTTCTATTCCTATCGTGATGAAAGGAATGCTGAAAGTAATCAGAACAGAAGAAGACGGGCGTGAAATTTTACTATACTATATCAAGGCTGGAGAAAGCTGTATCATGTCTTTTCTGGGCGGAATGCACAATGAAAAAAGCATTGTAAAAGCTGAAATTGAAGAAGATGCTGAAATTCTTTTTCTTCCGGTAGATAAGGTGTCTTTATTCATTAAAGAACATCCGGAATGGCTGGATTATATTTTCAGATTGTATCATAAAAGATTTGAAGAACTATTAGATATTATCAATGCCATTGCTTTCAAAAAAGTAGACGAAAGACTTCTCAACCTATTGCAGAAAAAATCTGAACTCACCGGCTCTGAAACCATTCACACGACCCATGAACAACTTGCTAATGAATTGGGAACTGCAAGGGTAGTGGTATCAAGACTCCTGAAACAGCTTGAAGAAGACGGAAAACTCCAGCTGGGAAGAAATAAAATCGTTCTCCTGAAAACCCTGAACTCATAACATTCACTTCACTTCAATCAAAGATATTCCTTTCCTACGGAGGGGTGGCAAAAAATTTTTAAATTTTTGACGGGGTGGTAAAAATCATTGCGAACCAAAGGTGAAGCAATCTCAAAGAAGAGGAATTACTCTAACTTCTTTGTATCCTTTGTGAAACTATTTGTTTTCATTTGTGTTAAAAAATCTCCTTATGTAACAAAAGTAACTGTAGACTTCTTTTTACATTCCCATTTTTGCATCAGAATTAGTTGAATAATAATAATGGAAATCATAGGATATGCAGCTGCAGTTTTAATAGGAGTTTCTCTTGGTTTAATAGGAGGTGGAGGAAGTATTCTCACTGTTCCCGTACTTGTTTATCTCTTTGGGATTGATACTTTTCTTGCAACAGAATATTCTCTCTTTGTAGTGGGAATCAGTAGTCTTGTAGGCTCTGTATCGTATTTTAAAAAAGGATTGATCAATTTTAAAATGGCTTTGGTATTCGGACTTCCTTCGGTAGTTTCCATCTTTCTGACCAGAATATATCTTCTTCCTTTAATTCCTGAAAAAGTCATAATAATACAGAACTTTACGGTTACCAAAAATATTTTTTTATTATTGATTTTTGCAGGCTTAATGATTCTGGCATCCTATAAAATGATCAAAAGTAATTCCTCAAAAGAATCTTTAGAAAGCATTACGAATAAGAATAGTGCTTTTCTGTCAGCAGGGCAAGGTTCAATAGTAGGTGTTTTAACGGGATTGGTAGGAGCAGGAGGTGGTTTTATGATTATCCCGGCATTAGTGAATCTTTTAAAAGTTCCAATGAAAACTGCAATAGGAACTTCATTAGTTATCATTTCTATCAATTCTCTGATCGGTTTTATCTCCTCTGTAAACCATGTAGCAATAGATTGGAAACTGCTGGTTTCTATCACGGCCATTGCTGTTGTCGGGATTATTATTGGCTCTCAATTATCAAAAAAGATAGACGGTAAGAGACTGAAACCTGCATTCGGATGGTTTATTCTGGTAATGGGTATTTATATCATCACGAAAGAAATCTTCCTTTAATTTTCTTATGTAACAAAAGTAGCTGTACAGGAAAAAGGAAAGATGGAAATTTGTATCAGATAATAAATCAAAATAAAATACAATGAAAATAGAACAGATTTATACAGGATGTCTTGCACAGGGCGCTTACTATATTACCTCAGCGGGAGAAGCCGCAATTATTGATCCTTTAAGAGAAACACAGCCTTATATCAACAGACTGAAAGAAGATAGAGTAGAATTGAAATACATCTTTGAAACTCATTTTCATGCAGATTTTGTCAGCGGACATCTAGATTTAAGCCATAAAACCGGAGCTCCAATTGTTTATGGACCGACAGCCAATCCCCAGTTTGATGCTGTTATTGCAGAAGATGAACATATATTTGAACTAGGAGATATTAAAATTAAAGTTCTTCATACACCAGGACATACCCTTGAAAGTTCATGTTATGTGTTGATTGATGAAAATGGCATTGAAAAAGCTCTTTTTAGCGGTGACACCTTATTCCTTGGAGATGTAGGGCGTCCTGATCTGGCACAGAAAGGAGCAAATATGACTCAGGAAGAACTGGCAGGCCTTTTATATGATAGTTTGTATCATAAAATTCTGCCTTTACAAGATGATATTACGGTTTATCCAGCTCATGGAGCCGGTTCAGCCTGCGGTAAAAATATGCAGAAAGAAACAATAGATACATTGGGAAATCAAAAAAGAACCAATTATGCCTTGAATCAAAAGGATAAACAGAGTTTTATACAAGAAGTAACAGATGGGCTTTTACCTCCGCCAGCTTATTTCGGAATGAATGTGATGATGAATAAAAAAGGATATAGCAGTTTCGATGAGGTTCTTTCAAAAGGGTTGAATGCTCTTGCCTCTGAGCAGTTTGAAGAAATTGCTGAAGTTTCAGGAGCTTTGATTTTAGATGTAAGAAACAACCATGATTTTGCCATAGGTTTTATCCCACAGTCTGTCAATATAGGATTGAATGGTGATTTTGCTCCTTGGGTAGGGGCTTTAATTGCAGATGTCAACCAACCTATTCTTCTGGTAACCGAAAAAGGAACAGAAGAAGAGGCTGTAACCCGATTGAGTAGAGTAGGATTTGATCACATCTTAGGATTTTTGGATGGAGGTTTCGAAACCTGGAAAAAGAGCGGAAAAGAAATCGATGTTGTCAACCGTATTTCTGCTGAGCAGTTTGAATCCGAAATCAAAGAAAAAGAAGCAAAAATCATTGATATAAGAAAAGAAAGCGAATACAATGCAGAACATATTCATGAAGCTTACAGTAAACCTCTGGCATACATCAATGAATGGATTCATAAGATAGAACCAACAGAACATTTCTACATGCATTGTGGTAGCGGTTACAGAAGTACAATGGCAGCAAGCATCCTTCAGGCAAGAGGATACAGAAACTTTTCAGAAATTGAAGGTGGCTTTAAAGCCATTATTTCCACAAGTGTTCCTAAAAGTGATTTTGTGTGTCAGACTAAAATTTAAATAAATTAGATTAAAAAATAAAAAAGATGTTGGAGATTATAAAAGAACCCTGGCCGTGGTATGTTGCAGGCCCATTGATCGGACTTACCGTTCCTGCTTTATTGATTATGGGAAATAAATCCTTTGGAATAAGTTCTTCGCTGAGACATATCTGTGCAGCCTGTATTCCTGCCAATGTAAATTTTTTCAAATACAACTGGAAAAAAGAAGCCTGGAATCTATTTTTTGTACTGGGAATCTTCTTCGGAGGAATGATTACAGCCCATCTTCTGGTGAACTCCAATGAAATAACAGTGAATCCCTATCTGAAAACAGAACTGGCAGGCTATGGAATTACAGACTACAGCAATCTGGTTCCTTTACAGCTGATGAATTTTGAAAGCCTATTGACTCTCAAAGGATTTATCATTATGGTAATAGGTGGATTTTTGGTAGGGTTTGGAACAAGATACGCCGGAGGATGCACCAGCGGACATGCAATCATGGGGCTTTCCAATCTGCAGTGGCCTTCTTTGGTGGCAACAGTATGTTTTATGGTGGGTGGATTTTTAATGGCTAATCTTATTTTACCTATTATTCTTTCTCTATAAGTATAATTTAAAAAAGAGAATTACATCATGATCAAAGAAAAAGAACAGGATATATGTCATCAGGATACTACTTGTGTATACGAAAGTACCGCTACCCATCCATGGTATCTTAATCTGAAATACCTTGCCGCTGGAATTATTTTCGGGATTATTTTTGTGAAAGCAGAAGTGATCAGTTGGTTCAGAATACAGGAAATGTTCCGTCTGCAGTCTTTCCATATGTACGGAATCATTGGAAGTGCTGTTTTGGTAGGAATGATTTCAGTGTGGCTGATTAAAAAATTTAAAATAAAAACAATTGATGGGGAATCTATCACCCTGACACCTAAAAAGTTTAACAAAGGTCAGATCTATGGCGGATTGATATTTGGTTTTGGCTGGGCCATTACCGGAGCCTGCCCCGGACCTCTTTTTGCTCAGATTGGAACAGGAGCTTTAGCAGTATCCGTTACCTTGTTAAGTGCAATTGCTGGAACATGGGTATATGGATATTTCAGAGATAAGCTACCTCATTAATACCTTATAAAAAAAGACTGCAGAAAAAATCTGCAGTCTCTCCAAGTATAAAATTATGAATAAATGAAGTTCTCCGCACCTAAAGCCATATAAAGGTTTATGCGCTCTATTCTGTACTGAAGTTCCAGATTGATGAGGTTCATTTCATTTTTCAAAAGGTCTCTTTGTTTACGGATCAGTACAAAACTGTTGTTAGTACCTACCTTTATTTGTTTCTCAGTGAGTGTAATATTATTTTTCAGCTCATTGACCGCGTTAGTTGTATAAGTCATCTGTTTTTCAATAGAACGGAGATTGGCTAAAGAAGATTCCACTTCGTTCAATGCATTCAGAACAGCTTTAGAATATTCCTCAACAACCTGTTTCTGCTGGGAATTTTTTACTTCCACATTCTTTTTAAGCTTTCCACCATTGAATAGAGGAGAAACTAATCCTCCACCCACTTTTACCAAAGGATTAGAAAATAAAGAATTAATAGATTCCACATTACTTCCTGCACTCCCAAGTGATGAGCTTATATTTAGTGAAGGAAGTCTTGCTGCTTTAGCCTCCTGTACTTCATAAAAAGCCTTTTCAATCTGAAAATGACTGGCCTGTATGTCTGATCTGTTCTCCAGAAGTTCAAGAGGGAAAGACTCTGGAATATTACTTTTTACAGGGTTAAAAGAGTTTTGGGTCGTCAGTTTTCCCGCCGGATATTTTCCAGTGAGAAGTTCCAGAGATCTTCTGGACTGTGTATTGGCATTTTTAATCTTCTCAAGATAGCCTTGCAGGGAAATAATTTCTGCAGAGATATTGGAAATATCCAGAGCATTGGCTGTTCCTACTTTCTTTTGAATGATATAGAGCTTTTCAAGATCTTTAGACTTCTGAATATAGCCTTCAACCTTATCTTCCTGAATGTTTCCTGCAATATTCAGAAAATAAGCTTTGGCAATCATCCCTGCAATGGATTGATGCAGTAGTGTATTCTGATGTTTTGCAGAAAAATAGCTGCTGGTACTTGCCATCTGTGAAGATTTATTTTTACCCCAAAGATCAATTTCCCAATTGGCTTTTAGTGCAAGACGCTGAACCTGACTGCCGCTGACCAAATTATTGGAAGTATTGGCAACAGCACTTACAGTTGGATAAAGGTCGCTTCCTGCTATCTCCATCGCCAGCTCAATCTGGTTAAGCTTTTCTCTGGCAATAATCAGATCCGCATTATATGACATTCCTTCATTAATCAAGGCTTCCAGCTGTGAGGTTTTAAGATCATTGATCCAGTCATAGGAAATTGATTTTGAATTTGCCTTTCTGTCAAAAATCCAGTCATCAGGAATTTGTATATGAGAAGCAATTTCACTTTTTTCTTTCAGCTCATTTATATTTTCCTTCGTAGCTTCTTTATAACCGATGCATGAGCTTAAACTTACAGTGAGTACGCTCAATAAAACTAACTTTTTATACATGTTAATGAAGTTTAGGAATCAGGAAGTTGATTTTACTGTTGATACGCACCATTACTTTTCTGATAAGATGAAGAGGTTTAATATGATCAGAATAGATCACAGCCGTTCCTCTTGCTCCCACTGTAAGTTGTTTCTGGTTATCTTCTAGGACAAACTTGGCAATAAGTTTTCCATCAGTCTCTGGTAATTGTCTGGCTGTATCAGGTAGTCCCGCAGTAGAACCATTTCCACCCAGCATTCCTCCTGCATTATTCATGATTCCCTGGCTTGTAGCATCAATTACATATTCAAGTTTAGCCTTTACTACTTTTCCCGGTTCTGTTTTAAGAGCAAGCTCTACTTCATTTCCATTTTTTACTGATTCAAGCTCGTTCTGAGCAAAAAATCCAATGACCGACTGCTGTTTCTGAATCAGAACAAATGCAGATTTGAATGGGGCCATAATAGCTCCTTCATTCAGCTGAACATTAGGAATCACACCGTCTGTAGGTGCCAAAACAATAGTCTGGGAAAGATTCCATTTTGCCTGCTCCAGTTTAGCCTGAATCTCTGATACTGATGAATTTTCGCCACCATAAGAAGCATTGGACTTTGTTTCCAAAGACTGTTGTTGTGATTGTGCAGCACTGATTCTGGATTGTAGATCACGGACGTTGGTTATTGCCTGTTCAAGATCGAATTTGTTGGCTGCTCCTGCCTGTACAAGCTCCTGATATTGTGCTACTCTTTTGTTGGCAAGATCAAGCTGCGACTGTAATGCAGAAATATTTTTTCGGGAAGCCGAAATATCTGCATCATAGGAATGCACAGTGGCTTTCATGCTGCTAAGCTTAGCTTCCAGGGATTTAATTTCCTGTAAATAAGGCTCTCTGTCAAGCATAAATAAAGTATCTCCCTTTTTTACTTCCTGGTTGGTACTCACATATACTTTTTTCACCTTTCCCAAAACCTGTGTAGTAATATCCACACTTCTGTTTCCCACCTTTACATCAGAGGTAATAGGGCAATAATAATTTAAACTTAGTATCAAAGCGATAGATCCGAAGATAGGCAATGAATATACGATTACCTGTGTAGTGAATGTCCACGGGATCAGTTTTAATTTTTTAATAAGCAGCCAGCATATTCCGGCATATATTGCAACTAGTAATTCCAGCATTTTTTTTTAATTTTCGATGGGTTTGAATTCTTCTTCAGGTAAATCTTTGTTATCTGCTTCTTTTTCAGAAGGAGTCTGGTTTCCATAATCATAGTTGGCCCAGATTAAGGCAACTGGCCATAAAAGACCACCAAACACCAGAGAAAGAAGGCACATACTTTTGATAGCGTTCAGCTGGGGATGATTTTTCTTCTCAGCTACTTTTTCCGGGTAAATATGAACTTTCCAGAAGAGATAAATCCCTGCAATAGGCAATACAAGTAAGATTAGCCAGGATGCTCCATCGGCTATTTTGTCTTCAACATTGCCTGTAGAGGCCTGCACAAAATTGCATGCTAATAACAGGCATAGAATGGTGGTTATTCTTTGCATAAATTGGTATAAAATGGTAATAAAATGTTGACTTAAGAAAATACAGATGAAGACCAGGATGAAAACCCGGACAATCACATACTACTCTGTTAAGATGTAAAGACTATTCTATAAGATGTAATGCTTTGAAGATGATTATATTTTTTTTCATTTGGTTTTTTTTTATTGATGAGGAACTATTTTTTGACCGGACAAAATTATACTGAACGAAACAATTAAAAATATTCTTAAGTTATTTTTTTCTTTGATTCTTTTTTTTAACGTCACGGGCAGTAATACGGGAAAGAGAATTTGGGGTAATGCCCAGAAAATTAGCAATATACTTTCTGTTTGCATTTTGACAGACAAACGGATGACTGTTCAGGAAATCTTCATAGCGGGAAAGCGGCGAACTCCTGCAAAACTGCTCTGTGCGTGCAGATAGAATACTGATAATCTGTTTTAAAGATTTTAAATATAAGTTGTAAATTCCTTTATGCTGAAATGCAATCTGTTCAAATTTCTCTTTATTAAAAAGAAAAATTTGTGAATCAATGACAGCCTGTATGGTATACTTTTTTGCGCCTTCTGGGGAATAAGATTCAGGGCTTTCCATAAAGGCAACCTCTTTTTCTGATGGCAGAAAAGTATTGATTTCAACTCCGTTTTCATCGTCAAAGTAAAATCTCAGAAGACCGCTGGTCAGTATAAATAAATGGTTAAATGGCTGACCAGGCTCTAACAGTTTTTCTTTTTTTCGAAGAAGTTTGGGAGTACTGATGCTTGCAAGGACCTGGATTTCTTCATCTGATAATTCCTTAAAGCAATCCATTCTTCTAAACGTTTTAAACATAAATACTAATTAAAATAACCATTATAAAAATAATAAAAAATAGCAAAGAAAAAATAGTGAAAAAGCCATAAGACTTTCAACGAATTTTTTTAAGATATTTGCTTTGTATTAAATAATTCTTACTTACAATGAACAATAACCGAAGAAGTTTTATTAAAAAATTGGGAATTGCCACAGCAGCACTTACCATTAATCCTTTAGATGTGATGGCCCAAAATCTGCCTGAAAATAAAAAAATCATCAATAAACCTATCGTACTCTCCACCTGGAATTTCGGATTCAAAGCCAATGAAGAAGCATGGACAATCCTTGGAAAAGGTGGAAAAGCTTTGGATGCAGTAGAAAAAGGAGTACGTCTTGTAGAATTAGATCCAAAGGAAAGGAGTGTAGGATACGGAGGCCGTCCGGATAGAGATGGAAGAGTAACGCTGGATGCCTGCATTATGGATGAAAATTATAATATTGGTTCTGTAGCCTGTCTGGAACATATTAAAAATCCTATTTCTGTTGCCAGAGCGGTAATGGAAAAAACACCTCACGTTATGTTGGTAGGAGATGGAGCATTACAGTTTGCCCTTTCACAAGGTTTTAAAAAAGAGAACCTTCTCACTCCTGAATCAGAAAAAGAATGGAAAGAATGGTTAAAAACCAGTCAATATAAACCTATTGCCAACATTGAAAACCATGATACAATAGGAATGATCGCTTTAGACGCTCAAGGGAACCTTTCCGGTGCCTGTACAACCAGTGGAATGGCTTTTAAAATGCATGGAAGAGTAGGAGATTCACCAATTATCGGAGCAGGTTTATTTGTAGATAATGAAGTAGGAGCTGCTACCGCAACAGGTCATGGTGAAGAGGTGATCAGAACGGTAGGAACACATCTTGTGGTTGAGTTGATGAGACAGGGCAGAAATCCACAGGAAGCCTGTAAGGAAGCGGTAGAAAGAATCGTGAAAATTGCTCAGCGAAGAAACAAAAATCTGAAAGATATTCAGGTGGGCTTTATTGCCATCAATAAGCAGGGAGAGTATGGTTCTTACTGTATTCAGGATGGATTCAACTTTGCTGTTTATGATCAGAAAGGAAACCGCCTTGAAACACCGGAATTTGCTTTAAAATAATAGTATAATAGAAGCAATAAATAGCCCAGAGTTATAGATGAATTTTATCAGAGATAAAATCCTTTTTAAACAAATCAATGATACCTATTGGCCTTAGCCAAAACATAAAATATGACAAGAACAATTATCGCTTCCTTATTTCTGATTATCGCCTGCAAGGAAGAAAAGAAGGAGATTAAAACACAGCAGATACAAGAAAAAGTAGTTTTGCATAATGAGCCCAATGAAGCGGATGAAGCCCAAAAATGGCTGAAAACAAGCATTGTTAACTACTTTAAAGCTGATATTGGAAATGAAGAAAAGAATATGCAGAAGATGACAACAAAAGATTATTTTGATTATAAAACTGATGCAACAAATGTTGATCTGGATGTTGATGGAAGCCTTACTGATAAGGAATTTCAGGATAAATGGAAGTCTAAGTTTGATACCAATAAAGCTGGGGTCGGCATAGGATTTCTTATCTCCGCCCAGGATTGGAACAATATTGAAGTTGAAAGTTGCGATTTAAAGTCGTCTTCAAAGAATGAATATATTTTCAATGTAGTATTGAGAGATGATAGCTTTAAAGCTCAATATCCTTCTGTGATAAAAGTAATAAAAGAAAACGGTTCTTTTTTGATTGCAGATGTACTGCAGGATGAACCAAAATAAAAATTAATAGATAATATAATGTCAAAAATAGAAATAGCTTGTTTTAATCCTGAATCAGCAATCATTGCTTTTGAAAATGGGGCAGACAGAATAGAATTATGTGATGGACTCAGTGAAGGCGGAACCACTCCGGATTTCGAAACCATGAAGAAGCTTCGTGAAAAAATTACGATCCCGATTTTTGTGATGATCCGTCCAAGAGGTGGAGAATTCACTTATTCAGATTCGGAATTTGAGCAGATGAAAAATGATTTGGTGCAATTAAAATCTTTACATGCAGATGGTTTTGTATTCGGTATTCTGGATGAAAATGATGAGATTAATATGGAACAGAATAAAGCTTTAGTCGAATTGGCAAAACCGCTTCCATGCACTTTTCACCGTGCTTTTGATCGTGCTGCAAGTCTGGAATATTCTCTGGAAAAAGTAATCGAATGTGGTTTTACAACCATCCTTACTTCCGGCCAGAAACCGAATGTATCTGAAGGAAAAGAAAATCTTAAGAAACTGGTTGAACTTTCCGATGGAAGAATAGAAATCCTTGTTGGAGGTGGACTTCGCTCATCCAATATCGAAGGGATAAGAGCTGTTACCCATGCTGGATACTTCCATTCTTCAGCCATTACTGATGGTGGGGCTTTTGCCAATGCGGATGAAGTGGTTGCGTTGAAGAGTAAATAAAACGAATAATATACGCTCAGTTTGTTATTCAAAGCACAGCGGGAATCTAACCCAATAAAATGAAGATTCCTTCGTGCTTCGGAATGACAGAACTACTGATATTACCATACAAAACAAAATTATTGATGAATAGAACGATCCTTTTTGCTTTCCTTTTTACACAGAATATCATTTCAGCACAGTTTTCCCAAAGAAATTTATCTTCTGAAAACTGGCAGTTCAAAAACTCAAAAGATCACAACTGGCTTGCTGCGAAAGTGCCGGGAACCGTTCATCTTGATTTAATGAATAGCAAGGTGATTTCCGATCCTTATCAGGATGAAAATGAAAATAAAGTACAATGGATTGAAAATGAAGACTGGGATTATCAGACCGCATTTACTGTTTCCACCCAGGAATTAAAAAATGATAATATCAATCTTGTTTTTCACGGGTTGGATACATTCTCAGAAATTTATCTTAACGGAAAACTGTTAAAGAAAACCGACAATATGTTCCGTATATGGACTATTCCTGTGAAACAATATCTGAAAGCAGGCAGGAATACAGTTCAGATTAAGTTTAAATCTGCAGTAAATACCGGAAAGGAATTAGCGAAGAAAGTTCCATTTACCATGCCGGAATCACCAAGAAGTTTTGTGAGAAAAGCACAATATCAGTTTGGCTGGGATTGGGGACCAAGGCTTGTCACTGCAGGAATATGGAAAGATGTTCAATTGGAATTCTGGAATAATGCCAAAATTATTACGGTTAAAGACATTCAGAACAAAACTTCTAAAGCTATTAATGATTTACGTTTTGATGTAGAAATTTATGCTGAAAATGCTGGTGATTACATATTGGATCTTAATAAAATCCACCAAAAAATATCTTTAAAAAAAGGAATCAATACGATTTCGGTTCCTTATGAAACGAAAGGAATGAAGCTTTGGCAGCCTAACGGCCGTGGGGAAGCTAACCTCTATGATTTCGAAGTAAAACTTTCTAAGGATCAGAAAAATATTGATGGTAAAAATATCAGGATAGGCCTAAGAACGGTAGAATTGGTACAGGAAAAAGATGAAAAAGGAAAGTCATTCTACTTTAAAGTGAATGGACAGCCATTGTATATTAAAGGAACCAACTGGATTCCCGGAGATAGTTTTTCACCAAGAATGACCAGAGAAAAATATCAGAAACTGATCAAAGATACCAAAGCTGCCAATATGAATATGATCCGTATCTGGGGCGGAGGAATTTATGAAGATGATGAGTTTTACAAAGCTTGCGATGAAAACGGAATCCTGGTCTGGCAGGACTTTATGTTTGCGGGTAGCTTTTATCCGGCAGATGAAGCATTTCTGAACAATGTAAAAGAAGAAGTAAAAGATCAGGTGAACAGACTTCAGAATCATCCTTCTATTGCATTGTGGTGCGGAAATAATGAAATTGACGAAGCGATTGTTAACTGGGGCTATCAGAAACAGTTCAAATATTCAAAAAATGATTCACTTCAGGTATGGAAAGATTATAAAAAGCTATTTCATGAGGTAATTCCCAATGCATTGGCAGAAAACCTGAAGTCTGATAAAAATATATACTGGCCAAGCTCTCCGTCTATCGGTTGGGGACACAAAGAAAGTCTTACCGAAGGAGATTCCCATTACTGGGGTGTTTGGTGGGGTGAGCAGCCTTTTGAAATTTACAATGAAAAAGTGGGACGTTTCATGTCTGAATATGGCTTTCAGGGTACACCTAGCCTTGAAACGACAAAATCAATGTTTTCCGGAACTCCGGATTTAAGCCTTCAGAATTCAACCATCAAAGCTCATGAAAAACATGCCCGCGGCTGGGATATCATTAATGAATACCTGAAGCGTGATTATAATATTCCAACAGATTTTATACAATACAATTACGTTTCACAACTGTTACAGGCAAGAGGAATGCAGATTGCTATTGAAGCCCACCGTCGTGCAAAACCTTATAATATGGGAACCTTGTATTGGCAGCTCAATGATTGTTGGCCGGTAGTTTCATGGTCTTCTATTGATTATCTCGGAAACTGGAAAGCCTTCCATTATCAGGCGAAAAGAAGTTTTGAACCCGTGTTGATATCAATTGCTGAAACTGATAAAAGTTATAATATTTATCTGATAAGTGATCTTGTGAAAGAATTTAATTCAGATATTAAGTTTGAACTCATTGATTTTAAAGGGAAAACACTCTGGAAAAGCAATCAGTCAGAGGTTATCAATGCTGATGTGAGTAAGAAAATACGCAGTATCAGTAAATCAGAAATGGGTCAGTTTGATTTGTCTAAAGCTGTTTTAAAAATCAGTTCTGAAAAAGACACAAAATTTGAAAAACTGTTCTTTTTTAATAAGCCTAAAGATTTAAAACTTTCAACCCCTGAGATTACAATCAGAAAAGTTTCATCTACTGAAATTGAAATATCAACTGATATTTTAGCCAAAGATGTCTATCTGATTGGAGATACTCATTTCAGTGATAATTTCTTTGATCTCTTGCCGGGAGCTTCAAAAAGAATTACGCTTTCAAAACCTTTGGAAAAAATTGAAGTCATGAGTCTTTGGGATGTGATGAAGGATTAATATTTATTTTGAAAAATTATTTCAAGCAGTTAAACCCGTGTCAAGGTTCAAAGCCTTGACACGGGTTATAAATTTCCGGCAGGTAGATCTCTAAATCTTATAGGTTTCAAAAACCTATAAGGTTAAAGCAGAAAAGATTCATTAGAAATTCTACCGAAAAAAATATAAATTTTACCCTTCCAACTCAAAAATCAGCCGTAAATTTGCATTATATTTCTTTATAGTTATGGTAAATTTTGTTCTGATTGCAGTGTGTATCATTGCAGGAATGATATTCAAAGCAACAAAATCTATCCACCCCGATGCCCATAAGGGTATCAATACCTGGATTCTTTATCTTGCTCTTCCGGCAGTTTCGTTTAAATATCTGCCTAAAGTAAAATGGACAACAGAGATGCTGTTCCCTATTGCAGCCACATTTTTAGTTTCTGTGTTCTGCTTTTTCTTTATGATGTTTTACAGTAAGAGCAGGGGATATTCAAGGCGGTCCAGAAGTACTTTGGAATTAGCAAGCGGATACAGTAATACTTCATTCATCGGATTTCCCTTAATCAGTGCTTTTTATGGCGAAGGGCTTTTGAGTATTGCCATTATCTGTGACCAGACCATGTTTTTTGCGCTTTCTACCCTCGGAATTATTGCGGCAGTAAAAGGAGGAAGTAAATCAGGAAAAGTAAGTGCCATATTCATTTTAAAAAGATTGGTGACATTTCCTCCGTTAATAGGATGTATTTCCGCTTTGGTATTGTCGCGGTTCATCGACTTTACCGTTGCAGAACCTTTCTTTGATAAACTGGCCGCTACGGTAAGTCCGTTAGCTTTATTTTCAGTCGGATTACAGCTGAAATTCAACGGATGGAAAAAACTGATTCCTCAAATGTCTATGTCGATGCTTTATAAATTGATTCTGGCACCAGCAATTGTTCTGGGTATGGCTTTATTATTCGGAATAAAAGGAGATGTTGCTAAAATTACAGTATTTGAAGCAGCCATGCCAACATTGGTTACTTCAAGTATCATTGCAGAACAATTCAGACTGAATACAAAACTGACCAACCTGATCATCGGAGTCAGTATTATTGTAGGATTTTTTACCTCTGCATTCTGGTATCAGATTACGGAACTTCTTTTTTAGTCATTCATGAATCCTTTCTTCGATCCTTTCTGAATTTGTGTTGTTCTTTTATCCACACGCTTTGTCATTCCGCAGGAATCCAGCCTGTCATATCATTGTTTTTGATTAATGTAATTCTAGACGTTAAAAAATATCTGAATGGTGAATGGACAAAAGAGAGATAAAGTAGGGAATGTCATGTTAGTTTCCACTTCTATTAAAGATCCTGAAAGAATTTCTGTAAAGTTGCAGTTCTCTCAGGAAAAATCTAATTTTACACTTTAAATATTTCCCTTGCAATACGCTCAAATTGTTTTACCCCTGAACCTGAAAGGATCTTTTACTTATAAAGTTCCTGAGGAAATGATGTCTGAAATCCAACCAGGAATGCGGGTTCTCGTGCCGTTTGGCGGGAAAAAGATTTATACGGGAATTGTGTTTGAGCTTCATGATAATGCACCGGAAAACTTTGTAGCCAAGGAAGTCATCAGCATGCTGGATGATCAGCCGATTCTTCCTCAGGAGCAGATTGATTTCTGGAACTGGCTTTCAGAATACTATTTATGTAGTCTCGGAGAAATTTACAGGTTTTCGTTTCCTTCTTCTTTAAAACTGGAAAGTGAAACCTATTTAAAATTAAAGCCAGGAGCCATCATAGATTTTGAAAACCTGGATGTTAATGAAATGTATCTGGTTCAGGCCTTGGAAGTACGACAACTGATCAATCTGACGGATATTGAAGCTTTTATTCCTAAAAAAGATATTATTAAAACCATCAATTCACTTATTGATCTTCAGTATATTGAAATCGATGAGAAAATTGCTGAAAAATATAAAGCTAAAGAAGTAGCGTATGTAAGAATTAATGATGAGGTTTTGGCCAATCAGAATCTTACAGACATTCTTTTAAAATTAAACAGAGCACAAAAACAGAAAGATCTTTTTCTTCTTATTCTGGAAAAGCAGACAGAAAATCCGGATGTTCCTATTAAAAAATCGGAACTGTTTGAAGACGGTTATTTCGGAAGCTCTCACTTCAAACCTTTGGCAGATAAAGGGCTTGTAGAGGAATACTACATGCAGAAAGACAGAATAGAAAGCTATGAAGGAGAAATTGAGGAACTTGAAGAACTTTCCGAACAGCAAAAAATAGCAAAATCTGAAATTGATGAGGCTTTTGAAGAAGGAAAGAATGTTCTGCTTCATGGCGTTACTTCATCGGGAAAAACTCATATTTATTTAGAGAAAATTGATGAATGCATCCGTGACGGAAAAAATGTTCTCTTTTTGCTTCCGGAAATTTCTCTTACCAAACAGATTACTCAAAGGTTAGAAAAAAAATATGGCAGACAGCTAGGCTTTTATCATCAGAAACTGACCGATTTTGAAAGGGTAGAAGTATGGAGAAGAATCAGGCAGAACGATATCCGTATTCTGATCGGAACGCGTAATGCATTGTTTTTACCTTATCAGAATCTGGGACTTATTGTGGTAGATGAAGAACACGATTCTGCGTACAGACCAAGAGAGGTTTCTCCTTATTTCAATGCTAAAGATGCCTCTTTGGTATTGGGTGGATTTTACCAGGCAGGAGTGATTTTAGGATCAGCAACGCCTTCTGTGGAGAGCTATTACAGAGCCCGAAAAGATAAAATGAAATACATTTTCCTGAATGAAAGATTCGGGAGTGTTAGTCTGCCGGAATATGAACTGATCAACTTTAAAGAAGCTCTGGAATCTAAAAAGGTCTCAGGAAATTTCTCTTTGAAACTTATTGAGGAAATTAAGAAAACGGTGGATGAAAAAAATCAGGCAATCGTTCTCCATAACCGTCGTGGCTATTCCAATGTCATAGAATGTGAAAGCTGTGGGTATGTGAACTACTGTTCCAATTGTGATGTGGTAATGACCTATCATAAAGCCGCCAATGAAATGAAATGCCACTACTGCGGACAAAGAGCTTCAAAACCTAGAACCTGTCCGAAATGTAATTCTGAAAAGCTGAACGAAAGAGGAGTAGGGGTAGAGCAGATTCATGAAGAGGTTACCAAGCTGTTCCCGGAAAATGAAGTAGATAGAATGGATGTAGATTCCATGCGTAAAAAATTCGCCTACGAAAAATTGTACGAGAAAATTGAAGATGGAGAAACTGACATTATTGTTGGAACACAGATGATTTCCAAAGGACTGGATTTTGATCATATCGAACTGGTGACGATTCCTAAAGCAGATTCCTTATTATATGTACAGGATTTCAGAGCGGAAGAAAGAGCGTATCAACTGATCACACAGGTTTCAGGAAGGGCCGGGAGAGTTTCCGGGAAAGGGAGAATCCTTATTCAGACCTTTAACCCTGATCATTCTGTATTTCAGCTGATCAAGATGAATAATCCTGCGAAGATCTATAAATATATCCTTACAGAGCGTCAGAAATTCCATTATCCGCCTTTCACTAAGCTGATCATGATTGAAATGAAACACAGAAAAGAAGATAAAGTAGACCGTGCTTCTCAGTTTCTGGGTTCTATCCTTAGAAAATATCTTCCGGAAGACTGTGTTTTAGGCCCTGAAAGAGCTCAGATTGCAAGGCTTAATAATCTCTATCAGTTCCAGATTATGCTGAAGCTTCCCCGTGGGAAAAACTATGAGAAATTCAAAAACATGGTTTTGATAAGTTTGAAAGAATTTGATGAAATCACTGCGTATCAAAGCATTAAAAAAGATGTTTTTGTTGATTTTTAACAATTTTTAACAAACTTTACACTCTTTTATAACGGGTCGGTGGTCCGTTATATGACAATAATTTCTACTTTTGGACGTTGATTAAGTGTTTGGCTCTTTTATTGGATGATTTAACCTGTCATTTTTTATAGAGTCAAAACTATAGAACAAAAAGAAGATAGATGGTAAATTTCAGAAAATATATTTCAAGTGCGGCGGTGTTGGCTTCTGGTCTTTTCCTGGCTCAATCTACCGTTTCTACCGTTCTTTATTCTCAGAATTATGACAATCAGAAAAGCAGTTTAAACCTGCCGTCACCCGTTAGTACGATGGTGGAGAAAACTGTTTTGTCAGCAAAAGAACTGGTAGACATTAATGTAAACACAATGATGGCGGATCCTGTGCTGAAAAATGCAACCTGGGGATTCGTAGTGTATGATCCGAAAACGAAGAAAGTAATTTCTTCGTATAACGAAAATACTCCTTTAGTACCTGCTTCTACTACCAAACTGCTTACAACGGAAACGGCATTAAATATGCTGGGTGAAAACTACCGTTGGATGACTCAGCTGGAGTACTCAGGAACGATAGATGAAAATGGAGTGTTGAATGGAAATCTTTATGTAATAGGAAGCGGTGATCCTTCTTTGGGAACCAACAAAGCTGGTGCAGCATCGTATAGAGATATTATTTCAGATTTCGTAGGCGGTATTTCAAGAGAGGGAATCAAAAAGGTAAATGGTGATATTATCATTCAGACAGCGCTTTTCAAAGGCAATATTTCAGTGCTTCCGGAAAATGTTGTATGGTTGGAAAACAATAATTATTATCTGCCTGCAGGAAGTACCCGCGATATCAACCCGGCCAACGAAAAACTGATCGTTAAAAAAGGTGGTTTCTCTACAGAAAAGAAGTTCTTCTACGTTTCTCCTTACAATCATCAGATGGTATATGCTGATAAATACGAAGGAAACGGAGCTTTAACAACCAAACTTCCTGATGCTCCGGCTTATCTTGCCAACTCTTTCAGAACAACACTGGTAAAAAGCGGAATTCCTGTTACCGGAAAAGTAACTCCGAAAATGACAGATGCAGCACCGGAAAACAGAAAAATGCTTTCAGCGTATAAGTCCCCAACTTTAAATGATATTATTTATTATACCAATCAGCACAGTGACAATTCATTGGCAGAAGCTTTGCTGAGAACGGTAGGATATCAGAAAATGGGTGATCAGACTTCAGAATCCGGAAGAATGGTGGTGACGAATCACCTGAAGGATGCCGGTTTTGATATGATTGGTCTTAACTATATCGATGGAAGCGGACTTTCAAGAAGTAATAATGTAACTCCCATTTCTCAGGTGAAGTTTCTTACTTCTCTGATGGATCAGAAATATTACAGATCTTATCTGACTTCTTTACCGATCGGAGGACAATCCGGAACTTTAAAAAGAATGTTCAATATTGGAGGAAACGGACAGGTTTTTGCTAAAACAGGAACTTTGAATAAAGTAAAAACATTAGCCGGTTATCTGAAAACAAATTCAGGAAAAACATTGGTTTTCTCTTTAATGGTGAATAACTATTCCGGATCGGTAGACATGGTGAAGAAAAGAATGGAGAAAATTCTTGAACCTGCATTAGATCTTTAAAAATTTTTTATTTTATATATTATAACAGCCTTTTAATCATTGATTAAAAGGTTTTTTTTATATTTGATTAAATTTTTCTAAACATGACAAAATTGTACCTTTTGGTGTTGGGATTTCTATTTTCCCAACAGTTCTATAGCCAGAAGCAAGAACAAAACATTGATATGAAGGGACTCATCGAAAAAGAGAAAAAATCCTTCACTCAAAAAATGAACATCGGGAATACGAATCCCAATACGCTGAATTACGACTTGCAGTATCAGAGAATGGATGTGAACCTGGATCCTGCGGTATATAACATCGCCGGATCAGTGACTTCTCACTTTAGGCCTAACCAAAATATGGGAAGTATTTATTTTGATCTTTCCAATTCTTTAACGGTTTCTCAGGTGAAATATCATGGAACCAACATTACAAGCTTTCAGCAGCTTCCTTCAAAAGAACTGAAAATTGATTTTCCGGCTTCCATTCCTGCCAATACACTAGACTCTCTTACTATTTATTATGCAGGTGCGCCATCTACAAGTAATGATGCATTCAAAACTGCTCTTCAGAGCGGAACTCCGGTACTTTCTACTTTGAATGAACCTTACGGAGCACAAGATTGGTTTCCCACAAAGCAGAGTTTGAATGATAAAATTGAAAGATTTGATTTTAAAATTACAACGCCATCCAATTATAGTGTAGCCGCTAATGGAAAACTGATGTCTGAAACTTTTCCTACAGGAAGTACCAAACTTACTTTCTGGAGAACAATGTATCCTACACCAGCTTATCTGATCGCACTGTCGATTACAAATTTTGTTAAACTTACTGATACCATTGGAAATCCTCCGTTTCCTTTTGTGAACTATATCTATCCGTCCACAAATTCAAATCCAACGAGCATTGCGAATATTAACTGGACAAAGCAGGTAATGGATACTTTTGAAACCTATTTTGGAACTTATCCTTTTCGTAATGAAAAATACGGACATATGGAATTCATGTATGGTGGAGGAATGGAGCATCAGACGATGTCTTCCATGGGTGGATGGAGCAAGCAGTTGATTGCTCATGAGCTTACTCACCAGTGGTTTGGAGATAAAGTAACCTGTAGCGCATGGAATGATATCTGGCTGAACGAAGGTTTTGCAACTTTTGGAGAGCACCTTGCCAATGAAAAACTATTGATGAACAATACTGAATTTTTGAATTACTTACAAGGTCAGTCCAGCTACATTACCGCAAGTACAACAGGAACTGTGTATGTCCCGGATTCCGGACTTTCCAGCATCAACAGAATATTTGACAGCAGATTGTCTTACGCTAAAGGAGGATATGTATTGAGAATGCTGAAGTGGATTTTAGGTGACGCTGCATTTTATCAGGCACTTAAAGACTATCATGCAAGACCGAACCTTGCCTACAGCTATGCTCGTACTGCTGATTTTAATGCTTCTTTGCTTCAGTCTACGGGAACAGACTTTACAGAATTTTTCAATGACTGGGTTTATGGTGAAGGATATCCTACTTACACCATCAAGTGGATGCAGGGCGGAAATCAGGCTTTATTTAAAGTTACCCAGACGCAAAGCAGCGCTAACGTTAGCTTTTTTGAAATGCCTTTACCTATTAAAGTGACAGGGACTTCCGGGCAGACTGCTTATTTTGTCCTTAATAATACATCCAATAATCAAAGCTTTTTACAATCAGTAACATTCCCGATTGCAAGTGTTCAGTTTAATTATGACTACCAGATTATTGAGAAAAATTCTACGGTGATTCAGGATAATACGTTAAGTGTTTCTTCTGTTGAGAAAGAAGGTTTTGGTTTGTATCCGAACCCTGCCAAAAATGAAATTAATCTGAAAGGTATTAACAAAGCTGTAGATTTTACGATTCATGCAATAGACGGAAAACTGGTTGGAAAAGGAACGTATCAGCCAGGGAAAGCGATTGGAATAGCAGAATTGGTTCCCGGAGCTTATTTCATTACGATTGATGAAAAGAATATTAAATTTATCAAACATTAAAAATGACAAACAGTAAAGTATGAATGAGTACTTTTACCAAAATCAATCATCATATAACAAAGAAGCTTTCAGATTTGAAAGCTTCTTTGTTTTCTTGCTGCTCTGGCTCCTCTTTTTCTTGCCGTTTTCACTTTATACTCAAACCATTTTTCTTTGAATACCTTTCGCATGAGATTATCAAAATGTCTGGTAATGACCAGGTTTTTAAATCCACGCCATTTTTCAAGAGGACTTGAGGGAAGTGCCCTTACCGATATGGAATAACCTTCCGTGTCATATTGAATATAATGCCACCAGCCGGAAGGAATATAGAGGGTTTCTCCGGGGTAGATAATGGCTTCATAACCATTTAAGTAAAGTAGAGCCGGATATTTTCTATAATCGGGATTTTTAATTTGAGCCAGGCTGTGGAAATTATAGGGCAGTTTATACATAAAATCAGACTGTTCCCACGGGAAGAGCCAAATCCTTTTGATTCCCTGGAACTGTGTAATGAAGACGTGCGACATGTCGATATCAATATGGTTTCTGGTGACAGAACCTTTACCACCAAAAAACATAAAGGGCAGCCATTTCAGTATTTTACCATTTGTAACATCATTGTAGATAATGTCGTTTTTAAGCTCAGGTTTTATTTTTAATAAATTAAATAAGAAGAGCCTGTGTTCTGTTGGGGTGGATTGAATCAGATCAAGATATTCTGCAAATGTAGATTGTGCAATAGGATCACTGGCCACTCTGTCCAGAGAATCAAGCTCGCTGCCGTAGATATTTACCCTATGATCTCCTGCGATTTCTTTGAAATACTCATAATTCCACTTTTTGAAAGCGGGACTTTCCGGATGCACAAAGTCTTCAATAATAATCGGAACTCTCGGCTTCATGTGGTTGTTGATAAAGGTTTCTGAACTGATTGTCTTTATTTTTTGTACCGGCTTTAATCTCATGCATTAAAAATTTAAACAAATATAAATATTATCCTACTAAATTTATAGACTAATAGTGTTAAAACTGATTCCTGAATTGATTTTTTAGAATTAAGCTTATAAAAGGTTTTATTTTACTGCCTTTTTAGTAAATTAGCACATCTAAAAAATTACTAAAAATGATCTCTGAAAAATACCTTCAACATTTACAGAACGAACTTCAGAATATTGAGAATGACGGACTTTACAAAAGAGAAAGAATCATCACGTCTCAGCAGAGTGCAGAAATAGAAGCGAACGGAAAAAAACTTTTGAACTTCTGTGCTAATAATTATCTGGGATTATCCAACCATCCGGAAGTGATGAAAGCTTCTCAGGAGATGATTCAGTCTCACGGATACGGAATGTCTTCTGTACGTTTCATCTGTGGAACACAGGATATTCACAAAGATTTGGAGAAAAAAATTGCTGATTTCTTAGGTCTTGAAGATACTATCCTTTATGCTGCTGCATTTGATGCAAACGGAGGAGTTTTCGAACCATTATTTACAGAAGAAGATGCTATTATTTCAGATGAACTGAACCATGCATCAATCATTGATGGTGTTCGTCTTTGTAAAGCTGCGAGATACAGATATAAAAACAATAATATGGCTGATCTGGAAGCGCAACTGATTGCAGCTTCTGAAAAGAATCACCGTTTCAAAATTATTGTAACAGACGGAGTATTCTCAATGGACGGTATTGTTGCAGATTTAAAAGGTGTTTGTGACCTTGCAGACAAATATGATGCTTTGGTAATGGTAGATGATTCTCACGCTACAGGTTTCATTGGGAAAACTGGCCGTGGAACTCACGAAGCTAATGAAGTAATGGGTAGAGTAGATATCATCACTTCTACTTTAGGAAAAGCTTTAGGAGGAGCTTTAGGAGGATTTACTTCCGGTAAAAAAGAGATCATTGATATGCTGAGACAGCGTTCAAGACCTTATTTATTCTCCAACTCTCTGGCTCCTGGTATCGTAGGAGCTGCTTTGAAAGTATTGGATATGATTTCTGATGATACTTCTCTTCGTGATAAAGTAATGGAGAATGCAGAATATTTCAGAACGGAAATGAAAGCAAAAGGTTTCGATATTCCTGATGGAGATGCTGCCATTGTTCCGGTAATGCTTTATGATGCACCACTTTCACAGAAAATGGCTGAAAAGCTTATGGATGAAGGGATTTATGTAATCGGATTCTTCTATCCTGTAGTACCGAAAGGAAAAGCAAGAATCAGAGTACAATTATCAGCTGCTCACACTAAAGAACATTTGGATAAAGCCATTGCTGCTTTTGAAAAAGTTGGAAAAGAATTAGGAGTGATCTCTTAAGATAAAAAATCTACTTTTGTAGAATAAAAAACAGGATTTCTTATATTCAGAGAAATCCTGTTTTTTTATTCAGGGGGATTGGAAGTATTGACAATAAAAAAATTGAAATACATTAAAAACACACCAATTTTAAAATGATTGATCCTATTTCTTTTAATAATTAAATAATTGTAGTTAAAAAAATACTATTGCTGAATAAATGATAATATAATATATTTGAAACACTAATTCTAATAACCATTTTGTGAAAAAATATTTACTTCTTTTTGTTTTTTTTAGCTTTTTCAATACATTTTATGCTCAATCTGATGATTATAAATCAATATTTACCGTAAGTGCTTTTGCTCCTTTTCGCGACCAACGCTATAATGTAGGGTATATGCGGAAAATAAATGAAAGATGGTGGATTGGAAGCGAATTGGCCTATGGAACCGACAAAATAATTCCCGTAAATAATGGTAATTTTGAAGGGGAAAACAGGATTTTTGAGATAAGACCGGAAGTTTTTTACAGCTTGGCGCCTCAATCAAGATTAAAACACTTTGTATCAGCAGAAGTTTTCTATTTAAATCAAACAGGAAAAAATATTTCAGGAAAATATTATGACGAAAATGATGTTTATTATTCTTTTAGTTCAGCAGATTATAAAAGAACCAAATATGGAGTAAATATTAACTACAGCATTTTGCTTCATAAAGAGTCTTCATGGTTTGGCTTTATGCCTAAAATTGGCTTTGGTATCAGACAAAAAATGTTTCTTATACTAATATAACAGGAAAAGAAGAAGAATATGCTCCTGTAGATGGTGTTCCTTTTGATTATCATTCCAATCGGCAAGGTTCTAATTTGGGTTTTAATTTTAATGTTGATATGAAAATTATTTTCAAATTCTAAAAAATATTGAATCTTTATTATTTTAAGCTAAAGATTTTAGATTAAATTCTCTTTTTTTCCGAAATAAACTATCTTTGCAAACAAATTTTTAGGATGCTGTATACCGTCATCAAAGCTTTACATATTATCTTCATGGTAAGCTACTTTGCGGGAATTTTTTATCTCGTGAGGATTTTCGTTTATTATAAAGATACCGATGAATTTCCGGAAGAAAAAAAGAAAATTCTGAGAGAGCAGTACACTTTTATGGCCAGAAGGCTGTGGAATATTATCACCGTTCCTGCGGGGATAATCATGGCAGTTTGCGGATTAGTCATGATCTTTTTAAATACCGGGCTGATGAAAATGCCGTGGTTTCATTTGAAACTGACCTTCCTGATCGGGCTTGCCGTTTACCATTACTGGTGCTGGAAAAAAGTCCTTCATTTAAAAGAATTACATGGAGATACACTGCCGATTGCCAATATCAAACTGAGACAGGCGAATGAAATTGCAACATTCATTCTGTTTCTGGTGGTATTTACCGTTATATTAAAATCAATGGTGATCGAATACTGGTGGCAATTAATTGCAGGATTTTTCGTTCTTGTATTGCTGATCATGATGACAGTGAAACTGGTTAATAAAAATAAAAAAAACAAATAATTGTAGAGTAGGGCGTATGTCTTAAAACATGCATCCTTTTTACATCTTACAAAAAAACTATGATTGCAATTTTAAAGAAAGAACTTTGGAGTTACTTTGGAAACTGGAGTGCATGGGTGATCATTGCCGCTTTCAGTTTGATAGCAACCCTTTTCCTGTTCTTTTTCGACAACGATTCTAATATTTTTGAGATCGGAATGGCCTCGCTTCAGAGCTATTTCGTATTGGTTCCATGGCTGTTGATGTTTATCATTCCGGCACTTTCCATGAAAACTTTTGCGGAAGAACAGCAAACCGGAACATTAAACTGGCTTTTCTCACAACCGTTAAAGGTTTCAGAACTGGTAGCGGGAAAATTTCTTTCCGTATGGATTGTTGGGATTTTATGCCTTATTCCATCATTAATTTATCTTTATACAGTTTATGTTTTGGGAGTTCCTGCAGGAAATATTGACTTGGGGATGACTTTCGGAAGTTATATTGGACTGATGATCTTAATTGCTGCTTTTTCAGCAGTAGGAATTCTGGCTTCATCATTATCACAGAATCAGATTATGGCTTATCTGCTGGGTGTTTTCATGTGCTTCATTATGTATTTTGGAATTGAGCAGCTGGCGAGCTATAAACTATTGGGAGGGGCGGACTTTATCCTTCAGAATATAGGTTTCTATCAGCATTTCTTAGGCTTTACAAGAGGGCTTGTTGATTTTAAAGATGTAGCTTATTTTGTACTTGTTATCGGAGCTTCATTAGTATTGTCTAATCATTTTATTAACAAAAAGAAGTAGAATTATGAAGAAGTTCAATGCTAAATCTCCACTGGGAATTTTCTTAATTGTAATTGTTCCTTTAGTGATTATCCTGACCTATTCGGGAATCAGATTAGACTTAACAAAAGAAAAAAGATATACCCTTTCTGATAACACCATCAAAGTATTAGAGTCTGTTAAAAAGCCTCTGACGGTTGAAGTGTACCTAGAAGGAGACTTTCCTGCAAGTTTCAAACAGCTGCAAAGCGAAACGAAATTCATGCTGGAAGAATTCAGAAAAATTAATCCGAAGATTGATTTTAAATTCATCGATCCCATTAAAACAAAAATGTCTCAGGACACTCTGATGGCAATGGGAATGCAGCCGTCTATTCTTCCGGATGTAAAAGACGGGAAAATCTCACAAATCACCCTTTTCCCTTATGCGGTGATTAAACACGGAAATGATGGCGTTTCTATTCCTTTAGTGGTACAACAGGCCGGCATTGATGCCGATCAGCAGTTAACAAGATCTATTGAAGGACTGGAGTATAATCTTGTTTCCAATATTAAAAATATTGCAGCAGCCAAGAGAAAGAAAATCGGAATTCTGGTCAACCACGATGAATTGAATCCGGACGAGTTCCAGGGATTTGTACAGCTTGCCATGGAAAACTATGATGCAGGACCTATTATTCCTAAAAATCAGACAGAGCTTTCAGTGGAAGATATTCCGCTATTGAAACAGATGAGTGCTTTGGTGATTGCAAAACCGAGAAAAGCTTTTACAGATAATGAAAAAGTAATTCTGGACCAGTACATCATGAACGGAGGGAAAACCCTTTGGATGATAGATGCGGTAAATGCTGAAATGGATACGTTAACAAGATCCAAGAAAGTAATGCCTTTCCCGGTAGATATCAACATGACAGATTTCTTTTTCAATTACGGGATAAGAATCAATCCTGCTTTGGTAAAAGATGTGAAAAAGTTTGCTCTTTTAAGACTGGTTACAGGAGAAGTGAGTGGAAATCCTCAGTACACAAGCTTACCTTGGCCTTATTATCCGCTTGGAATTGCTGAAAATAATAATCCAATCACAAAAAATATCAATCCTGTAAAATTTGAATTCCCAACTTCTATCGATACACTAGGAGGGAGAAAGAATATCAAAACAAAAGTTCTTTTCGAATCCAGTGAAAGAACATTACTGAAACAGGTTCCGAACTATGTTGACCTGAAAGAAATTGCAAGTGTAGACAGTCTTGGACAAATGGAAAAACCAAGTACACCAAAGATCTTCGCTGTTGCGTTGGAAGGAAAGTTTAATTCTGCTTATGCATCGAGAATTGAAAGAAAATCATACCCTGGATTCAAAGCATCCAGTCCGCAAAACAAAATGATTGTGATTGCAGACGGAGATGTAGGGAGAAATAAAGTGATCAAAGGAAAACCACTTCCGCTAGGAGTTGATCTGTTGACGAATGAACAGTTTGGAAACGAACAATTCCTTAGAAATGCGCTGGATTATCTGTTAGATGACAGCAATCTGATGGAACTGAGAAACCGAAACATTGAAGAAAGACTTCTTGACAGACAAAGAATCACCGAAGAGAAATCCACCTGGCAGTGGATTAATTTACTGCTTCCATTGGCTATTATCGGCCTTATCGGAGGATTGTTCTTCTGGTTAAGGAAAAAGAAATTTGGATAAACTATAAAAAAATTCCGGAAGATTTTCTTCCGGAATTTTTATTTTGACTTTTTATTGATGAAATATACCTATATTTTAGTTTAATATTATTAGAGATTTATTTATTATTTATTTTATCTTCAATTTGTTTAAATATATTTCCAAATTCTTTATACTGAGCTAAAAATAAAACAATAGTACTAAATGATGCTATGATTTGTGTTAGTACAAAGCCTTTTGCAAGAAGGGTGTTAGGTTTTATTTCACTGCTATTATTCATAATGAAACTTGTAATTGAATAAAAATAAAAATCAAGAAATATTTCAAAATTATTTCCGGTTATTACATTTAGGAAATTTTTATTATTATAATCGTGAATTATCCAATAATAAGTTGAAAACAAAAAAGATGATAATACAATAAATTTTATTACTTCTAAAATAATATAATATTTAGGTTTTGATTGATTAATATTATGAATTTTAGTAACAAAGTCTATAATAATATTCATAATAGCCATTATTAAAAAGAAATAGAAAAAAAATAAAAACGAGTAGAAGGTAAAATCATCCGGCTTTTGAAGTGTTTTATAAACCAAATACATAAAAAGTGGAAGTACTAAATTTAAAATTGAGGGAGTGATTTTTCTAAAAGTACTTTTAATTGACATATTTATTGAATTTTTTGATAGAACATTATGTTAGATTAATTTATCTAATTTAAATGAAATTTTAGTTTACTGAAATTTGAATCTAAATAAGAAGAGAAGCATAATGCTTCTCTTATGGAATTTTATTTATCTTTCAATTTTCTATTCTCTTCCTTTAAGGTTTCCACTTGCCCTTCCAAAACTTTGATATAACTCTGCAAATTTTCTACAATAGAATCCGGAATACTGTGGAAATTGTTGAAATAGCTACCTGCATTATCATTAAAAGTAGTATTGTCATGATTATTATGGACAATAGCTGTTTTTCTTTCTTCTTTGATCTCTTCTACAGGAACATCAAGTGCTTTAGCAAGCTTTTCCCATTCATCATCAAAGATTCTTACTTCATCATTCTCTTTTCGGGAATAATTGGAGACATCTGTGGATATTATTTTAGACATGTATTCCTGTGTGTAGCCTCTTTGCTTTCTTAGATTTCTTAGCTTTTCCATAACGACTTTTATATTTGTGTCTTTGTACAAATATAATTAAAAAGGAGTGAAATTTTAAACCTGCTTATTGAAAAAGCTCTGCTCCTTCTCCGGCACATTCCAAATCCCGTAAAAAACATCATTTTTCTTCTTATCTGTTAAAGATATTTCTATCTTAAAATCTGCGTTATCTGGGAAATTTGCGTGAGACTAAAACATTTTATAACTTACGTAAAATAATAGAGAGAAGCATGCACTTCTCTCTATTATTTTATCCTTCCAATACAGGAATAAGGTGTTCCCAGTTCAGCTGTTTCGCATAATCTAAAGCAGTTTTTCCTTTTTTAGACAGGATGTTTCTATCCGCTCCGGCTTCTAAAACAACTTTTACTGTGGTTAAATTCCCAGCAATGGTTTCTTTATGAAGAAGAGTCAGTCCTTCTTCATCGGTTTGGGTAAGTTCATCGGGATATTGTTGTAAAAATTTTACAAATTCCTCCTTCATATTTTTACTCATTGGATGTTCAATAAGATTTTCGGGATTTTCCTTCTGGTTATTCACAACGAGGATATCATTAAAATCTCCAAAATCTAATTGCCAGGCGTTATCGTGTTCCTTTCTTTCTGCATCAGACATATCAGCACGCATTTTCTGGATGGTAAATCCTCCGTAAGCTTTTGGGAGTGGAGAAGATGAGGATGAAAATAGTTTGGAAAGTCCCTTTGGTTTCTGTACACTCGGAGTGATGGCAAAAAGCCAGTCGCTGATATTTTGTAAAGGAATTTCAACATAATCACCCACCTGAACATTCTTAAGACTGTTGGGTTCATTAATCAAATATCCTCTCACATGATCTCCGTCAAAGAATATTTCATTAATCCACATATGTTCTACCAGGTTTTCTCCGGTTTCTTCATCCTGTTCTTCAAAAGCCGTTTTAACGCATGATACATTAAGTCCGGGAATAATTCTTCTGTATTCCCATGATTGTTCACGCCAGAAATATTTAAAGGTTTCCTGAGCTTTTCTGTAAGCTTCAATCATTTCCGGATCATTTCCGTCTGCAAAAAAAATTGGGTTCTCTTCCATTTAATAATCGGGTTGTGGTGTGTTATAAAATATAGATTACTGCTGGTAGGCTTCTTTCGGAAGCAAGGCTGCAGTTTTGTAATAACTGATGTCAGTGGAAATCTGTTCCTGAAGATCCTGGAAAGTATCATAATCATAATGTATCCAGTTTTCTTCATGATCCGGATCCGGAGTTTTGTCTACAGCCAGTTCCAATTTTCCGTCCTCCTGGTAGCTGCATTCTATGGCTGCATATTTTTCACCGCTTTCGTCGTTGGTATACCAGCATTTTATGGTTCTTTCAAGCTGGGGTTGATGGGTTTCGTTATCGATAACCTGTGAACAGATAAAATTTTCAGGATCTTCTGTTTTGAAAACAGTTTTAGAAATTAAAGGCAGTTCGTCTACGGATAAGGAATACAATTTATTGGTAGAAATAATATAGCCGTCGGTGGTCTCTTTTTTTTCAATATCAAAAAAGTCAGACTTTTCTTTAAGATAATTGACTACCTGAGTTTCGTCTTCTTCGTCACTTAAAAAATAATTGATGTTATAAACACTGTCTTCGTTAATAAATTCAATTTCTTTCAGGAAATCGGAACCTTCCTCATAATAATACAGATGATATTCGCTCAGCTTCACAGCATTACTTTTGGAAATAATCTCTCCAAAAATGTTTTTGTACACTTTTCTCATTTTTAATCATGTTAGTTTGTTTCATCTATTAGTTTAAGTGGTAGGGCAAAGATAAGTTTTCTTTTTTTATCTTAACCTGAAGTGTAAAGTAGTATTTATTTCGTAAGTATTCTATATATCCTTTATAAAATCCTCATATTCGTAGTAAAACCGTTCGAAACCGTCCATTTTGTTCACAAAAAATTCAAAAATTTCTTGCCAGGTGTTTTTGTTAAAAATAGAAACATTATGTTTTTCAACCCATATCCTGCTGATTATCTTACCGTTTTCAAGGGTGAAATATTCTTCTTTCTGAAAATCTCCAATAAAATCTTTTAAAATATCTTCCAAAGACCAGATCTTCTCGTAGTAAGCATTCCGGAAGATTTCATCTTTCATTTCGATATCCAGAGAAACTTCTGCTTTTTTGTTGTCGGCAGAAAATTTAAATGCCATATCCTTGATTTTGGTATCATAAAGAATCCATTTTCTGGGAAATGATCTTCCAAAAGCTGTCCAAAATTCCTTTTTTAATTGCTGTGCCTCTTGTTTACTGAACATAGCGCAAACATAATGATTTAATAGGAGAAAGGCAAAAGTGTGGTACCTAAAACCGTAAAATTACGGATAGCCAAGCTTTCCTTTTTATTCCTTTATTATTCCTGTTTTCAGGTCTTTTTCAAATATTAAACAATTTTCGTATTTTTGCTCTAATGCTTTCAAAAAAATCTCAATATGCGTTTAAGGCGCTTTCATATCTTGTAGAAAAAAGAAATGAAGGCCCGATTCTTATTTCTGAAATTGCGGAACATAAAAAGATTCCTTTAAAGTTTTTGGAAAACATCCTTCTTGAACTGAAAAAAGCGGAAATCCTCGACAGTAAAAAAGGAAAGGGTGGCGGCTATTTCTTAAAAGAAAATCCTGAGAATGTGAAACTGGCGAAAATCATTCGTCTTGTCAATGGGCCTATTGCCATGCTTCCCTGTGTAAGTCTCAATTTTTATGAAAAATGTGATGACTGCAATGAAGATCACTGCGGGCTTCATGATGTACTGATAGAGGTTCGGGATGCTTCACTGAATATTCTGGAAAGTAAAACTTTAATGGATCTGGTAGATTAACCTGATCCTTTTTTTTGAATTAATAGTCTACTTGTTTTGTAGGATAAATATTTTATCAGATATTTGCACTACTTCAAATGAATAAACTATGATTTCAAAAGAAGAGGTAAACCAATTACAAAAGCTTACACCCTCTATTACCGCAGTACATTCCGTGGCTGCATGTATTATTTCCGGAAAGATTTCCTCGCACAGAACTACAGAAAACAGTTCTACTTTAAATGTCTCAATTGGCAATGATGCTGATAATGAAAGAGTATGGACTAAAACGGTTGTGACATGGTGATTTCAAGAAAAATTCAGGTAAGGATTAATGTCCTTTTGATGACTGCTGCTATTATATCCATTGCTGTTTTTTCCATGTATGAACTGGGATATCTGGAAGAACTGCAGACCATTCTGGCAAAAGATAATTATATTTTTTACTGGATGCTTCTGGTAGGTGTTTTTGCAGAAATTGTTGCAGGTTCCATGGGAATGGGATATGGAGTTATTTGTACCACAACCCTTATGCTGCTCAATATTCCACCGCATATTGTAAGTGCAAGTATTCATTCTGCGGAAAGTTTCACCACTGCTGCGGGAAGTCTCAGCCATATTAAATTGAAAAATGTAAGCAAAAGTCTGGTGAAAAAGCTCGCTATTCCGGCTGTGATCGGAGCAGTTATCGGAGCAGTCAGTCTTACTTATCTGGGAGAGTATTATGCGAAAATCACGAAAACACTCATTGCTTTTTACACTTTATACCTTGGATTCCAGATTTTATCAAATGCATTTAAAGAAAAACAAAGTAAAGCGCTGAAAAGGAAAACCAATCTAACCAGACTTGGTGTGATAGGAGGCTTTATAGATTCATTTGCAGGAGGAGGCTGGGGACCTTTGGTGACCGGAACATTGATTAAAAATGCATTCACCCCAAGATTTGCCGTAGGAAGCTCTACCGTAGCCAAGTTTATTCTTACGCTAACCGCTGCCATTACTTTTTTCTTTACTCTGGGAATCCAGCACTGGAACATTATTCTCGGGCTTTTAATCGGAGGAATTATTACCGCTCCTTTTTCAGCGATGCTCACTGCTAAGCTTCCTGTAAAGAAAATGTTTGTGATTATCGGAACATTGGTAATTGTGATGAGTTCTATAACTATTTATAAATCAGTTTTTAATTAAAAACTTTGCATTGTGTTGAAAAATAAAGGGCTTAAAAGGATATTCGGTTTTGAAAATATTTTACTTTTACATCACTAAATATTAGAACATGAATTTACATATCATTGCACTTTTTAAGTTTAATGAAAATTATCTGATGGATGCTGTAGAGCTGTTTCAGAACCTTGTGAAAGAAACAAGAAAAGAAGAAGGCTGTCTGCAGTACGATCTTATCGAAGATAAAGATAATAAAGGAACTTTCTTCCTGATCGAACTTTGGGAAAGTGTAGAACACCACAACAGACATAACGGTCAGGATCACCTTTTAGATTTCCGTAAAGATGCTTCCAAAATTATGGAAAGCTCAGCAGAGGTTTATAAAGGATTTAAGATATATTAATCTTTTAATATTTAAAGATTTAAGAATTTAAATATTTTTAGTTTCCTTAAAGAATAAAAGGCGGTTTCAATATTCTGAAACCGCCCTTTTTATTAGAAAAAATAGAAAGTATTAAAATAAAATATTTTATTTTACGATAAGCTTTTTCGTCTCAGAATGGCCACCGTAAGTAATTTTTACAAGATAATTTCCTGATGGAAGTGTAGAAAGATTCAGGTCCTGCTTGTAGAAACCTGCCTGGTTCGTAAGTTCATCTGAATATACCTTTTTCCCGGTAAGATCATAAACTTCTACATTTCCCTTGTTACCTGCTTTTTCTTTAACATCAAAAAGAACAGTTACTTTTTTATCTGCTGTTGTAGGGTTAGGATAAATACCAAAAGATGCTTTTTTTCCTACTTCAGTAATTCCCAACGTTTCCGTGATCTTTTTGTATTTGAAATACATATTTCCTGTACTAGCTCCACCATTGGTAGTGAAATACATTCTGTAGTAATCGTTTCCTTTTTTAACGTAGTATACAACATCACTTTTTACAGTCCCGATTCCTTTCCATGAATGTCCTACAGTAGTAATAGCTGATGAGAAACTTGTACTGGCAGGAATAGAATTAGCTGCTGTTTGCTGTGTTTCCGGCTGTACCATTGCTACTTTTACGTTTGGACTCTGGATCGCTCCGGAAAGTGGGTACATCTGTACTCCCATATAGAATGTATAATATTTTGTAAATACAAAATCCCATGCTGTTCTGGATGGTTCCAGACTTGGAACTTTTGCTCCGGTATCAAAAGAGAAATAGTTGAAATAAGAATCATCCGTACCGTTAGCCAGAGTTCTTGTTTCCGTAGCTCCCCATGATGTACCGTTCCATTTTGAATATCTGAAAGTATACCCTGCAAAAGCATCTTCAATAGCAAACTTGATATAAGTTCCAGAAGCATATTTTAAAACAAAAATAGCTTTCCCCTGAATATGGTGATTCACCGGGTTGTAAACTCCCCATCCTGTTGAAGGGATATTGGGGTTTGGAGAGGTTACTGGTCCTTGTTCAAAAGCTCCCTGGCTCCAGTCAGTGGTCTGATCCGGATTGTAAAGAGGCGCTCCCCATGAAGATTCATTGCTGATATTGATATTATCCCAATCGGCTAAATTGGTAGAAGCAGTGAATACTTCAATATCTTTAGCATCATTGACTCTTGATCCAAACGCGTAGTTTGAGTTTCTATAAAAAGCAATATCCCAAGTATTGGCTGGCTGAGAAACCATATTACCATCTGCAAGATCTACAAACACACGGTTTTGGTATCCGCTCCCCATTGTCATATTTACCTGTGAGTATCCCAACGCGTCAGTCTGCGCTAAAACGGTCTGCTGAACAGACAATGCCAGTACTGAAGCCAATAATAGTTTTGTTTTCATAATTTATTTTTTAAATCCTTATTTAGAATGATTCCACAAAAATATATAATTATTTTTAATCAGTCTAAATAAAAACATGATTTTTATCGTGTTTTTATTTTAATCGGCATCAGGAAGAGAAAAAAATGGTCATGAAAAAGCCGGAAGGAGCGATCCTGCCGGCTTTAAAAAAGGCAAATAATAGTCTAATAAACCTTATTTTTTGATGAATTTTGATTGAATTGTTTTTCCTTCTGCAGTTTCAATATTCATAAAATATACTCCTGATTGAAGAGCGCTGATATCAAATCTTTGTCCGTTCAGTTTCCCTTCCGCTGCTTTTTGTCCTGCTGCAGAATAGATCTGAATGTTTTTAGGATCTTTTTTTACAATGAATTCTATTGCAGACTGATCAGAATTTAAGGCAAACCTGAAATTTTCTGTTGATTTATTGTTGTCTGATACGCCTAAAGAAGCAGTCGTGTTATACACTACATTATCTACCTGGATTGCTACGTGAGTAGCAGTAGGAGTGAACTTAAATACAATGTATGAACCTGTGGATGCCGGAATATTAACACTGATATTCTGTACTGTACCAATAACCGATACATTAATAGGGCTTCCTACAGGAACGAAAGTTGACATATCTGCAGGGTTGGATGCTACTCCTATCTGAATGCTTCCCGGACCAGGAGATGGAGATACCAATGTAGTATCAAAAGTCAAAGTTTTATTTCCTGTTGGAGTTTCAATTTGTGGAGTGATCAGATAAGAAGAACCTGTTGCATTGTTTCCTGCATACGACTGAACGAATCTATTAGAATCTCCTGCTACAATCATTCTTGGAGGTACAGGAGGAAACTCACCTGTTATCGGTGCAACGATGGCAGACCATCCAAATTGTGGGAAAGTTGTGTTCCCAGCGGTAAAGTTGTTGAAATTTTCATTGATGTTAGATACCTGAGCATTCGCCGTTAAGGCTGTAAACATCAGAGCTCCTAAAAGTAATTTTAATTTCATGAGATTATTTTTATTTAGAATTATTCCACAAAAATATGTAATTATTTTTAATGAGTCTAAATAAAGTTTTATATTTGTCGAAAATTTGTACCCTTATGAAGAAGAAAGTGCTTTCCGTTCTATCATTATCCGTGGCCTTATGGGTAAATGCACAAGAAAAGGATTCTCTTAATCAAAAGAAAATTGAAGAAGTTGTTATTACAGGACAGTACATGCAACAGTCTGTAAACAAATCAATATATAAGGTTGAGGTAATTGATGCAGAACAGATTAAAAATATGGCGGCTACAAATGTTGCCGAGGTTTTAAATCAAAGTCTTAATATACAGATTACCCCGGATTCCCGTTCAGGAAATTCTACAGCCAAGATTATGGGACTTAATGGTGATTATGTAAAAATCCTTATAGACAATATTCCGGTAGTAGGGGATACAGGGCTCGGGAGTAATATTGACCTTACTAAAATTGCTTTAAGCAATATCGAAAGAATCGAAATTGTAAAAGGAAGTATGGGAGTTGAGTACGGAAACGGTGCTGTTGCCGGAGTCATCAACATTATTACCAAGAAATCCAGTACCAAAAAGATCAGTGTAAGGGGCTCATTGCAGGAAGAAACAGTGAGAGACAATTATGATCTTAAGAAAAGAGGAAACGGCAGACATATTCAGAATCTGAATGTAGATTATAATATCAATAATGAATGGTTTGCAAGCATCAATTTCAATCATAACCAGTTTATGGGATATGAAGGAGAAAGTAAAGGCTACAAGTATTTCGGACAGGATAACAAAAGAGGATATGAATGGAACCCGAAAGATCAGTACGATGCTTCTGCTTTGTTAAGATATACCAAAAACAAAACTACATTCTTCTACAAACTGTCTTATCTGAATGAAAAATTCAACTTCTACAATCCTGAGGTCAACAGAAATCCTCTTAATGACGGATTGGGTGGAGTTGCTTATGAAAGCAGAGACAAAAGATACAATACAGACCGTTGGGTTCACCAATTCAATATTCAAACCAACCTGGGGCATATCCGATATATGGGAGACTTCTCCTATCAGAACCAGGACAGAAAATATTATGACTATGTTTACGATATTCCCAACAGAACCATAAAAAGCCGTCAGGACGAAAAGTCTTATTATAAAACAGATGTTATCTACTCCAGAGGGATGTTCAGTAACTTCCTGGATAGTAAAGTTTTTGATTTTCAGTTAGGGTATGAGCTAGATTATACCAATGGTTACGCTTCTCAAATGGCCGGAGATTTCTTTGGTGAAGCCGTAAAAAGAAAAATCTTTACCTATTCCAATTTCCTTTCTGCGGAATGGAATGTTTCAGACAAATTCTCTTTGAGACCGGGAGTAAGATTATCTCTTAGTGAGAACTTCAGCAATCAATACAATTACTCTTTATCCTCAAGATATAAAACTTCTGAGAATTCAAACCTTAGAGCAGTGGTAGGATCGGCCAACCGCTACCCTAAATATGAAGAACTGTACACCTATTTTGTAAATATCAATCATGATGTGCAAGGAAATCCTGATTTGAACCCAGAAAAAGGATTCTCAGCAGGCCTTTTCTGGAACCAGAATTTTGCAGTAGACAATGGGTGGAAAATCGCTTATGGAGTAGATGCATTATATCTGGATGTACGTGACAGGATTGAATTGGTGATGATAAAGGAGCCTTCCACCTACAAATACATGAACATTAATAAATTTAAAAATCTATTGGTTTCAGCTAATGTAGATTTCAGAAAAGATCAGTTTGCTTTGTCTTTAAGAGGATCTGTAAGCGGAACATCAGTATCGATGATTGATTTGAAATCTTCTTCCCCTACAGACTTCCAGTATCTGGTACAGGCAGGCGCTTCAGCAACCTACAAACTGAAAAGTACCGATACCAATTTTGCCCTTTACTACAAATTCACAGGTCCGGACAGACTTTATGTATCTGATGGAGCCAACGACTTCCGTCTTGGAAAAGTAGATAGCTTTCATATGATGGATTTCATTGTGAGTCAGCCTTTCTGGAACAAGCATTTTGAAATTTCCGCAGGGGTGAAAAATATATTCGATGTAACAAGATTAAACTCTACAGCAGTGGCAGGCTCAGCCCATACTGCAGCGAATGGGTTTGTTAATTTATTCTATGGCAGAAGCTATTTTGCCCGATTAATGTTTCAATTTTAAATAATAAAGTTACTATTATGAAGTATCTAAAAATATTGTCTGTTCTTTCTATCATGGCTGCCACACAGTCTTGTTTATCTGCAGACGAAGATCCGGTTTCGGTTCCTCCTATGACAGGATCAGAAGTAAGTGTGCAAGTTGGCGGTCCTACAGAACCTAATCAGGTTTGGATCGATTTAAGTGATTATACCAATCCTGCGGTCAATAGCAGAACAGACTGGGACCTTGGTTTTTACACTGGCGATGCTTACAGAGTGATTATGAATGGGTCTCTTGCGATGACAGTGATCAAAATACCCAATGCTTCAGACATCAGTAAAGTAAAGGAAACTGATATTTCAAGTTTAAAAGATATTGCCCAGGTAGGAACATTTGATGCTGCCAACATGAAATACGTTGACAATCCGAACGGAGACTTCTTAAATCAAACTTCAGGAATTGATCCAATCAAAGAAAATGATGTTGATAATCCTGTCTATTTGATCAATCTGGGAAGAGAAATACCTTCTGCTGCCAATATCGGAGCTGGTTCTGTTTCATTGTCCGGTGATCCGAGAGGATGGAAAAAAATTCAGATCCTGAGAGCTCAGAATGGATATAAAATCCGTTATGCCGATGTGAATGCAACAGGAACAGATATCAAAGAATATCTTATTACGAAAGATACAGAATACAACTTCTCATTCTTCAACCTGAAAACAGGAACTCCTGTAAAAATTCAGCCTAAGAAGAAAAAATGGGATCTGGTCTTCACAACATTTACCAATGAAGTATTCATGGGACCTACTACCAGTGCCGGAAGTTATTTTTATGCTGACTTTGTAGCAACGAATACCCTGAATGGTGTGGGAGCTTATCAGGTAACGGTTACAGGAAGTCTTGATGCTGCTTACAATGCATTTAAACTGAAAGATGTAGAGGCTGCAAAATTTGTTTTCAATGACCAGAGAGCGATTGGTGATAAATGGAGAACCACTACCGGTACAGCATCCAATCCTGTTCCTTTTGTGTACGCAGACCGTTTCTTTGTTTTGAAAGATGCTGAAGGTTTTTATTTCAAGCTGAGATTCAATACCATGAAAAATACAAAAGGAGAAAGAGGATACACCAATTTTGAATTCGAACCTTTATAAATAATCAAATAATAGTATATCATGAAAAAATTCATCCTTGCAGCTTCTGTACTTGTAGCAGTATATTCTTGCAAAAAAGCAGAAGCAGGAGCAAAAGAAAATACTACAGAAACTACTTCTGAAGCACCAAAAACCAACAATAAAATAGTAACACTGAACGGAGGAATTACTGAAATCGTAGCTGCTTTAGGCCACGAAAAAGAAATCGTTGCAACAGATGTTACCAGTACTTATCCTGCCTCTTTAAAAGCAACAGCTAAAGATTTAGGACACATGAGATCAATGACGATTGAGCCGATCATGGCTGTAAACCCTACTTTGATTCTGGCTTCTGATAAAGATATCAACCCGGAACTAATGGGGAAAATCAAATCTTCAGGTATTAAAACAGAAGTTTTCAAACAGGAATACACCGTTGACGGAACTAAGAAACTGATTGAACAAGTAGCAAAAGCGATCGGAAATACAGATTATCAGAAATTAAACGATAAAATTGATGCTGATCTTAAACAGGTACAGCCTATTGCTAAAAAACCAAAAGTATTGTTCATCTATGCCAGAGGAAATATGCTGATGGTAAGCGGTAAAAATACCCCAATGGCTTCATTAATTACCCTTGCAGGAGGAGAAAATGCAGTCACTGATTTTGAAGATTTCAAACCATTAACACCGGAAGCCGTTGTAAAAGCTAATCCTGATGTATTGTTCTTCTTTGAAACTGGTTTACAGGGCGCAGGAGGAAATGAAGGTGCGCTAAAAATGCCGGGAGTATCTCAGACCAATGCAGGGAAAAACAAGAAAATCATTGCTATGGACGGAGGTTTAGTATCAGGTTTCGGACCAAGAGTAGGAGAAGCAGCAGTAGGATTAAACAAACTTTTAATTGAAAGCACAAAGTAAACTATACTTTTATCTTATTATAAGTGCGGTACTGCTTATCATTATAGCAGTACTGTCACTTAATACAGGGGTTTATGATTTTGGAGATAACTCTCCGTTCAGGGCACTCTGGCAATTTATAAAAGGAGATCCCCATTTATCATTGAGTGATAAATATGTGATTTGGGACGTAAGAGCAGCCAGAATTATCATGGCTATTTTAGTAGGAAGTATGTTGTCGGTTTCAGGGACGAGTCTTCAGGGACTTTTCAAGAATCCTCTGGCAACAGGAGATTTAATAGGACTTACATCAGGAGCAACGTTGCTGGCAGCTATTGCGATTGTTTTAGGAGGTCATTTCAAAGAATATCTTCCTGAAGCTGTACAATTTTCACTGGTAGGAATAGCAGCTTTTATAGGTTCTTTTTTATCAATGATGTTGGTGTACAGAATTTCAACAAGCGGAGGAAAAACCAATGTGGTGATGATGTTGCTTACCGGAGTTGCGATAACAGCGATCGGCTTTTCGATAACAGGCTTTTTAATCTATATCTCAAAAGATGAACAGCTTAGAGATCTTACTTTTTGGAATTTAGGAAGTCTGGCAGCCGCTACATGGACGAAGAATATCATTCTGGCCATTGTTGCAATTATTGCTTACATTATTTTACTTCCAAAAGGAAAAGCATTGAACGCAATGATGCTGGGAGAGAAAGATGCACAACATTTGGGAATCAATGTGGAAAAACTGAAAAAGCAGATTATTATCATCGTGGCATTGATGGTTGGTAGCTGTGTGGCATTCTCAGGAACAATTGGTTTTGTAGGTCTTATTGTACCTTATATTTTAAGATTGTTATTCAAATCCAATTATGCTTTTATTTTGCCATTGTCAGCTATGTGTGGAAGTATTTTGTTATTGACGGCAGATACCTTCAGCAGAAGTATTGTAGCACCGTCAGAACTACCGATCGGGATTTTAACTGCCTTAATGGGAGGACCTATTTTTATCGCTATTTTGGTTAAATTTAAAAAATCACTGTAATGATCAAGGCACACCAGATTAATTATAAACATAAAGAATTTCGTATCCTGGACGGGGTAGATGTCTCTCTGGAATACGGTGAATTTCTGGCTATTGTAGGACCCAACGGAGCAGGGAAGTCAAGCCTTCTGAGCGTATTGGCAGATGAAGTGAAATCCGGCAATAACAAAGTTTTATTTAAAGATAAACCAATCAGAGAATGGAATATCAGAGAGCTTTCCAAACACAAAGCAAAGTTTTCACAACATAACAGCAACGATATTCCGCTTGAGGTGAAGGATGTAATCATGATGGGAAGATATCCGTATTTTGATGCCCAACCCGGAAAAGAAGACCTTGAAGCCATGAACAATATGATGTACGAAACTGATATTTTTCATCTTAAAGAAAGAGAATACAATACACTTTCAGGAGGAGAAAAACAACGTGTACACCTATCAAGAGTAATGGCACAGCTTGAAAATGAAATTGCGCATAAGCTGGTTTTTCTGGACGAGCCTTTGAATAATTTGGATATAAAACATCAGTACAAAGCATTGGAAATTATCAAAAATTTCACCAAAAAAGCCAACAGTGCTATTGTTGTTTTACATGATCTGAACCTTGCTGCACAGTTTGCAGATAAGATTTTATTAATGAAATCAGGACAGGTTTCCGCCTATGGAACACCAGAGGAAGTTTTTACTGAAGAAAATATCAGCAATGCTTATAACTTTCCCTGTACCATCTGCGGACATCCTATTACCAATAACCCAATGATCATTTTTGGATAACCATGGAAAAAGACGAACTCAAAATTCTCGCACAGAATCTTGCTAATCCTCAGGGTGAAAAAGGCATCGAGATTGGTGAAATGATGAATGCTACCAACATTAGCATGACGTTAGAAAGCATCAAAACACTTGTGATAGACGATGAGCAACAGATTCTTGAAATAGGACACGGAAATGCTGCCCATCTGAAAAGCTTAATGAGTCTTGCTAAAAACCTCAGATATACAGGAATTGATATTTCTGAGACCATGCACAATGAAGCTAAAAGGCTCAATAAAGAATTTGAAAGCGAAGCAGATTTTGTTCTGTATGAAGGCAAAAGGCTTCCTTTTCGGGATAAATCTTTTGATAAAATATTCACTGTAAACACGGTATATTTCTGGGAAAATCCGGTAGAATTTCTAAATGAGATCTACAGAGTTTTAAAAGATGACGGAACATTCGTTCTTACGTTTGGACAAAGAGTGTTCATGGAAAAGCTGCCGTTTACGGAATATGATTTTACCTTGTACAGCAATAACGAAATGGAAGAACTGGTCTCCAAAAGCCAATTTAAAAGAATGAAAACTTCTGAAAGAGAAGAAGAAATAAAAAGTAAAACAGGAAACGAAACAATACGAAGAATTTATACAATTTTAACCATAAAAAAGTAAAGTAATGAGCACATTAGTTAATGATTTAAAGGAAAAATGGGAAGCTCTGAAAGCAGAAAATCCACATATCAGAATAAGAAATGCAGCAGCACAGTTAGAAGTAAGTGAGGCAGAATTATTGGCAACAAGCATTGGAGAAGGCGTTACGGTCCTGAACCCGGATTTCCAGGGAATCCTTACAGAAGCTGAGCAATTAGGAAAAGTAATGGCTCTTACCCGTAATGATGAGTGTGTTCATGAAAGAAAAGGAACTTATCTGAACGGAGATTTCAGCAGCCCTCATGCACAGCTTTTTGTGGGTGAAGATATCGATCTTAGAATTTTCCTTAACCACTGGAAATTTGCTTTTGCAGTATTGGAAGGAGAGAAGAAAAGCCTTCAGTTTTTCGGAAAAGATGGTCTGGCACTTCACAAGATTTATCTGACGAAAGACAGTAATGAAGCTGCTTTCGATGCGATCGTAGAAAAATTCAGAGCAGAAGATCAGAATCAGACGCTGACTTTTGAAGCAGTAGCTCCAAAACAGGCTGAAAAAGCTGATTCAGACATTGATGTGGAAGGTTTCAAAAAAGCATGGACAGAATTGAAAGATACTCATGATTTCTTCATGATGACCAGAAAATATGGAGTAAGCAGAACGCAGGCATTAAGATTGGCTCCGGAAGGGTTTGCAAAGAAAATTGATAACGCTAAAGTAGTGAACATCCTTGAAGATGCTTCTGAAAAAAATACACCGATTATGGTTTTCGTTGGAAACAGAGGAATCATTCAGATCCATACAGGAAATGTGAAGAAAACACTTTGGCATCAACAATGGTTCAACGTGATGGATCCTGATTTCAACTTACACCTTGATGTAACAAAAATTGCTGAAGCATGGATCGTGAAAAAACCAACTGAAGACGGAGAAGTAACCGCTATCGAAGTATTTAACAATGAAGGAGACTTCATCGTTCAGTTCTTCGGAAAAAGAAAGCCTGGAATTCCTGAGCTTCAGGAGTGGAAGGACCTTGTAGCTGCATTAGAGAAATAATAATTAGATGATTTGAATGGGACCGTTTTGTTTGTAAAATTCAAAGCGGTCTTTTTTATGACAAGTAATCTGCAGCTACCAGAATATTTGTGTAATTTGGGATTAAATATAAAATATAATGAAGAATATTTTCATAGCGATACTTTTTGCCGGTTTCTGTTCATTAAAGGCACAGGACTTAAAAGCGTATCAATTTTATGATAAAAAAGGAAAAGAAGTAAAGACGGAAAAGCTGGTAAAAGAACTTTCAGATTATGATGTCGTCTTTTTTGGTGAGAATCATAATAGTTCTGTCAATCACTGGCTTCAGCTTAAAATTACAGAAGCATTGTTTGCCAAAAAGAACGGTCAGCTGATCTTAGGAGCAGAAATGTTTGAAAGAGATAATCAGAGTCAACTGGATCAATATTTAAATGGGAAATTTGATGCTAAAACTTTGAAAGATTCTGCCCGTTTATGGAACAATTATGCAACAGATTACAAGCCTCTGGTAGATTTTGCTAAGGATAAAAAGTTGAATTTTATTGCTACCAATATCCCAAGAAGATATGCCTCTCAAACGGCAAAAGAAGGCCTTGAATCCTTAAATAAATTAAGCGAAAAAGAGAAAACTTACATTGCTCAGCTGCCTATCAAAGTAACGTTAGATACTCCTGGATATCCAGAGATGAAAAAGATGATGGGAGACCATGCCGAAGGAACAAGAGTGATGAATTTCATTTCAGCGCAGGCTACAAAAGATGCTACAATGGCTGAATCTATCCTGAAAAACTTCCAGGCCGGAAAAACATTCATCCATTACAACGGAAACTATCACAGTAAAGAATTTGGGGGAATCTATTGGTACATCAAACAGAAAAATCCTAACCTGAAAATGGCGGTAATTTCTGTTTTTGAATCAGACGATCCTGAACTGAAAGTTCCAGCCAAAGACTATATCCCGACAGATTTCAATCTGATTATTCCGGGTGACATGACGAAGACTTTTTAAACTATTAAAAGACAAAAATATTCAATAGAAACGGGCTAAAGCCCGTTTATTTTTTTATCAACTTCTATTGGCTTTAGCCAAAACTTAAATTCATGGATTAATAATCATTTTTATTCTACAATATTTACCTTTGTTCTATATTCAAAAAATATGAAGAAATTACCTATCCTGCTGATCTTTTTTACCGGACTGTTCACTGCACAAAAACTAACTTCCCATGAGCTTTCCATCATCAATCAGGGAGATGTAAATGCTGCATTACCCATCTATCAGACTACGGACAATAATCAGCATCAAACATTGCTGAATACTTCTTCAGAAGCAGATCCTCTTGATCCCAATACAGCTGTTCTGGTAAAAAGAATGAAAGAATCCCTTCTTTCAACAGATGGTGGAGTAGGAATTGCGGCTCCTCAGGTTGGAATTAACAGAAAGATCATCTGGGTACAGCGTTTTGATAAGGAAGGAACTCCGCTGGAATATTTTATCAATCCGGTAATTGTATGGCGTTCTGACTTGCAGAATCTTGGTCCTGAAGGTGATTTGTCTATTCCCGATTTCAGAGATCAGTTTTACAGAAGCAAAGTCATTCAGCTGGAATATGTTGATCTCAAAGGACAGAAATATTCAGAAATTGTAGAAGGTTTTACAGCAGTTATTTTTCAACATGAAATCGACCATCTTTTCGGAATTCTGATTTCCGATAAAAAAGAAAAAGAGAAAAATGATTCCTATAAAAAAGTAGATGCCTATCAGAAAAATGATGTAATGAAAGACAGAAGGTAATGATGAATTACAAGTGATGAATGATGATAAGTTGTTATAAGGTTAAGTACATTTCTGTTTTCTAACCATATTTTATAATAAAATCTTCTCCATCTTCATAATCTGCGGGATACACATAAGTAATTACCCCGATATCTGATTGTAAAACTTCTTTTAGCTTATTGAAGTACATATCCCTTTTCTCTACCGTCGTATCCACTGTTAAGCTCATGATAAGCCTGTCATCATCTGTAATATTAGCGCCCACCATTATTTTGTCCGGATTATCATGATATTTATTCCAGTAAAAAGTTTGGTCAAGGGCAGGGTTTTCGATGAAATAACCAACCATTTCGTCTTCTGTTTTAAAAATATATTTTTTATCATGCCTTGGGTAGGTATAATTAAGATTTAATTTTTCATAACCGGGAAGGAAGGTGTTCAGAACGAGATCTATTGTCTTTTTTGATTTTTGTCCTGCATATACCTGACAAACAATATCTATAATGATTTCCATCAGGCAAAATTACTCTATTTTATACAAAATTATTAGCTGAATAATCAATTACAATAATAATCATCTGAGAAATCTGTGGGAAAATAAAATAAAAAGGAGCTGTTTCCATGGAAACAGCTCCTTTCGTTATAACTATGCTTAAAAAAAATTGGATTAATCGTTGTTGGTTACTGCAAGCTTCACCTCCATATTATTTCGGGTAGCATTAGAGTAAGGGCAGATCTGGTGTGCCTTTTCTGTCAAAGCCTGTGCTTCTTCAAGAGAAACTCCGGGAATGTTAACATCTAATTCTGCAGCCAGTCCGAAACCTCCATTCTCAAGTTGGCCTATGCTTACCTGAGCAGTAACTGTTGTTTCTCCGGTTTTCACTTTAGAAAGACTGATGACCCTGTTCAGAGCACTGTCGAAACATGCAGAATATCCTGCTGCAAAAAGCATTTCAGGATTGGCAAAATCATCATTTGCTCCTCCCAGACCTTTTGGCAATCTTACATCAAGTTCCAAAACTCCGTTTTCACTTTTCACATGTCCGTTTCTGCCTCCTTTTGCAGTAACCTGAGTGGTATATAATGTTTTCATTTATTTTTCTATTTTGTTTAATATTTTTAGTACTGTGTCTTTAAGGTGCAGCAGCTCCTCCGGTTGTATCCCCAGTTTTTCCTGAATTTTTCCCGGAATTTCACAAGCCTTCTGCTGAAGCTGTTTTCCTGCTTCGTCTAAAAATACTTCAACCACTCTTTCGTCCTCTTTTTTTCTTTTTCTGTTAATAAATCCTTTAGATTCCAGCCTTTTAAGAAGAGGGGTTAACGTACCACTGTCCAGATACAGTTTTTCTCCGATATGGGTTACCGTAAGTCCGTCACCATCCCATAATATCATCATCACAAGATACTGCGGATACGTAATGCCCAGTTCATCAAGAAAAGGACGGTAAAGCCCTGTAATCTCTTTGGCAATTACATATAACGGGAAGCAAATCTGGTTTTCTAGTTTGGGTGTTTTCGGATTTTCCATAATTTTTGAGTACGAAAGATTCGATGAAGGTATTACTTTTTTATGATAAATTCATCCATTGGAATTCTGACTTTTTTCATAGAAGAAAGCCAGTCATTAGCTTCGTCACGGTATCCAAGATATAAAAGAGTTACACTTTTTAATCCTAGTTCTTTCAATCCCAATACTTCATCCACCACAGCATTGTTGAAACCTTCTGCAGGAGTACTGTCAATTTTAAGTTCTGCAGCCTGTGCAAGAGCAATTCCTAAGGCAATATAAGTCTGACGGGCAGTATGGGCAAAATGCTCTTCAGCAGTCTGTGCTCCGTACATTTTTTTGATGGTGTCAGTATAGCTGCCGAAACGTCCTCTCGGAAGGTCTCTTACATCGGTATGATAATCGTAAACTTTGTCAATTTTTTCATTAGAATAACTGTTCCATGCTGCAAAGACCAAAACGTGAGAAGAATCTCTCATTACTTCAGGGTTTAAAGCACCTGCTACCATTTTTTCTTTCAGTTCCTGGTTTTCCACTACAATGATTCGGAAAGGCTGCAATCCGGATGAAGTAGGAGCTAGTCTTGCTGATTCTAAAATAGTATTAAGGTCTTCCTGTGAAACTTTTTTGGTAGGATCATAAGCTTTTACAGCGTGTCTCCAGTTTAAATTTTCTATTAATGACATTTTTATTTTGTTTTTAAATTAAACTACTTTGTGTTTTATCACCTCTATTTTAATGTTGAAGTAAATTAACAGTACAAATGTACGTTCAATTTAATTGTGCGCAATTTAATTTTGAAAGATTTTATTGATGGCAATTATTGATAAACTTAAAAAGGTAATAAATGAAGATGATAATGAGAAATTTTTTAGTTTCAGTTTTAATCATTTCAGCATGATTCGGATTTTTTCAAAGCCTTTGAATTCCAATCTTTGCCATAGAATTTTAAACTAAAAACAATGCAAAGATTTAAAAACAAAACGGCCTTAATTACGGGAGGAACCAATGGAATGGGTTTGGCTACCGCTCAGAAATTTATAGAAGATGGAGGAAGAGTGATTATTACAGGGAGAAGTGAAGAAACAGTGAATAATGCTTTGGAAAAGCTTGGAGAAGATGCTTTCGGGATTGTATCCAATGCAGGAAATATAAAAGATCTGATGAATCTTCAGCAGGAAGTCAGAAAATATTCAGAGCATATTGATATGGTCTTTGCCAATGCGGGATACGGAAGATTTGCTCCGGTGGAATATGTAGATGAAAACCAGTTTGATGAGCTTTTTAATATGCTGGTAAAAGGCCCTTTTTTTACAGTACAGCAGGTATTACCATTGATGAAAAGAGGAAGTTCCGTTATTTTCAATACTTCAGTAGCTACGGAAATTGCCATGCCTAATTTTTCAGTCTATTCTGCAGCCAAATCAGCAGTACAATCGTTCATAAAAACTTTTGCAGTGGAACTTACAGAACGTGGCATCCGCGTCAACGGAGTGAGCCCAGGGCATATTAAAACCAATATTTTTAATAATACAGGCTTAACGGGAGAGCAGATTGAAAGTGCCATTGATGATATTATTCCTACTATCCCTTTTAAAAGGCAGGGTGAACCGTCAGAAATAGCCAATGTAGTTCTGTTTCTCGCTTCAGAAGAAGCTTCATATATTCACGGAGCAGAAGTGAAAGTGGATGCCGGGATTTCTGTGATCAGATAATCCGGATTATTTGACCTCTTTAATTTCTTTGATGATATTAGTTTTATTTTCAATACCGATATTATAGGTCTTACCTTTTTTTAAGCTTTGGGTTGCTTTTTCCATTAGGCTTTTGTATTCCGGTGATTTTTTTGAAAGATAAAAAACCTGTGCACTAATTCCAATAGCGACACGCACCACTTCATTCGGTTTATCGGGATCTTCCATGATGTTGGAAATTGTGGCATTATTGTACCATGTCAAGTTCTGTGAACTGGAATTACCGGAACAGGATGTAATCATAATAAATAGTAATAGTAGATAGGACCAGGCTTTCATAATAAAAGAGATTAAGTAAAAAGCTCCTGCAATATATCAAAATACATGCAGGAGCTCTATATAAATTAGTTAAAATCCACAGCTTGCTACACTAGGTGCTGGGGAAGGAGAACATCCTGACAGGGATGAGAATATGTTTAATACACAGTTGGTATTTACATAATTGTTATCATATAATAAAGATCCTGATGGACTTCTGTAGTATACGTTTCCTGCTGTATTGGCATAAGAAGAAACAGAAGCAGATCCACAGCTTGTATTGGTACATGCAGCTCTCCATGCAGCGTCAGTTACAGGTCCGCTGGAGAATAATGATGGGTCAATGATTCTTTTTTCAACAATTCCTGAAGCATTTTTGAAGCTTACCAAAATGGCTACGTGATATACCCACGAAACGCAGCATGTTCCTGTAGATGCTCTAAGGTTACCATACACGAATTGTTTTTCACAGTCATAACCTGCATTCAAAAGGATTTGTCTCATTTTGTGTGCTCTTGCATAGCAGCCATCCACAGGATATCTGAATGTGATACATGGTGAAGATGCCGTAGAAGTTCCACAAGACTGGTTTTTAATCTGCGTAAATAAGCTGTTCAGTGTTGCCAGATTAGGAATAACACTCATTACTTTTTTGCTGTCTCCTCTCTCTTCTTTATTGAAAACAGATTTGAAATAACGGATGTCATCAGCTGTTGCTTTTTCAACCTTTGCAATTTCATTAGAATTAGCTTTCAGAAAAATCTGAACAGGCGTTTCATTTTCTACAGCTTCTTTGATCATGGAGATAAATCCCGCATTTTCTTTGGTATCCTTAATTTGATAAGGTTGAGCGGAAACCATAAAGGAAACTCTAAATTTTCCATCTTCTTTTTCAATCCCTACCGGAACAGTTTTACCAAAGTCTTTCATTGCGATTTCATTAGACTCTTTAGCAACAAGATTGGGATCCTGATTGGCACCTGAATCCGAACAGGCATTGAATGACAGCATCGTCACGAATACCATCATGGATAACAGAAATTTTTTCATAGTTTTTATATTTTGGTGGTTAATTTTCAGTGAACTTTTTAACTGTAATAGTTCACTATTTTGTGAGATTAAAAGTAATAAAAATTAAAATACATGCAAGAGTTTTTTTTGAAAAAAATAAATAATTCTGTTGTTTTATTGATTTTATGATATTGAAAAGGCATAAAAATGATAATTTTTATAGAGATGTTCAGGGAAAATAGAAAATTATTAAAATAATATTTTTTTGATTCTTGCAGTCTGAATTCCTACGGAATAGACAAGTTGGATGGATAATTTATCACTAAAATGCGGATGTTTTTAGTACGTATCTTTTCTTTACTCGCTTTGTCATTCTGTAGGAATCTGAACTCCTATTTTATCTTCATTCATTATCACAAGCTTTCTGTGTCTGGATTCCTGCGGAATGACAAACGTTGTGGATAGTCTAAGCGAATAAAATAACATTATCATATAATAAACCCGGTTTCAACTATTGAAACCGGGTTTATTATATTGTAAGTAAACTTGACTATTTGTAAATCAGTTCTGCCTGAAATACCTCTGCAAAATGTTTTCTGATCTTAGCCTTGAGTTCCTCCATTTCTTCAGGAGTTAATTCTCTTTCAAGTTCTCTTTTTAAAGAAGTAACCTGCTTGTCTTTGATTCCACACGGAATGATGTATTCAAAATAACGCATATCCGTATTTACATTCAGTGCAAAACCGTGCAGGGTAACCCAACGGGAAGCTTTCACTCCCATAGCACACATCTTTCTTGCATAGGGTTTTCCTACATCCAGCCATACTCCTGTTTCTCCAGGTGAGCGTTCTCCTTTAATCCCATATTCGGCAATGGTTCTGATGATTACTTCTTCCAGATTCCTCATATATAAATGAATATCAGTGAAAAAGTTTTCAAGATCCAGAATAGGGTAGCCTACAACCTGTCCGTACCCATGATACGTAATATCTCCGCCACGGTTTACTTTTACGAAAGTAGCATCAATTTCTTTCAGCTTATCAATACCGGCCAACATATTTTCTTCGTGCCCGCTTTTTCCCAAAGTATACACGTGAGGGTGCTCTACAAAAAGAAGGTGATTGGGCGTAGTACTATGCTCCTCTGCAGGAAGATCCCTGTTTTTTATTTTGGTGTCAATGATATTTTTCATCAGCTGTTCCTGATAATCCCAGGCTGGCTGATATTCTTTGACTCCTAAATCTTCAAATTCTACTGCTTTATTTAGATTTGTATTCATTTCAATTTTTGATATACAAATTTAGTGATTTTTACCCTTTTATGGAATGGATAAAATCTATAGCACTTTTCTTCCAGTCTCTATCCTGAAGCAGGATATTTACAAAGGCTGTTCCGATAATACCACCGTCTGCTTTTTCTGTAACATTTTCAAAATCTTTTTTCGATTTGATCCCAAACCCAATCATCACCGGATTTTTGAGTGGAAGAGAAGCTACCCTGGAAAGGTAGTCCTCATTTTTTACAACGGCATTTTCATTACCTGTTGTAGAAGAAGAGCTTACTGCATACAGAAAACCTGAACTTAAAGAATCCAGATAAATCATCCTTTCATCGGACGTTTCCGGAGTTATCAGAAAAGTGAAATTAAGATTATACCGCTTTAAAATATGTTGATAATTTTTCTCAAACTCAATAGGAGGAAGGTCTGGAAGGATCAATCCTGAAACACCACTTTCCGAACATGCTGCACAGAATTTCTCAAATCCGAAACTTAAAACAGGATTGATGTATCCCATCAGGATAATCGGAATTTTGATTTCATCTTTGATGGCTTTCAGTTGAGATAAAAGCTTTTCGATAGTCATTCCGTTTTGTAAAGCAAGCTCGTGCGCTTTCTGGATCACGGGTCCGTCTGCCACAGGATCAGAATAAGGCATTCCGATTTCGATCATATCTGCTCCGGAATCCTGAATCAGTTTTATAATATCAGCGGTATCTTCCAGATGAGGAATTCCTGCTGTGAAGTATATATTTAGTTTTTTCATTTTTTATTGTATTAAAGTATAATGTACAAAGTATAATGTATTGAAAGTTAAGATAGGAAATACATTGTACATTTTACATCCGACATTTTACAGATTTTTCAAATACGTTTCCATATCCTTATCTCCACGGCCGCTCAGACAAATAACGACAACATCATTTTCATTAAATTTTTTCTTGTCCAGAACAGCCAGCGCATGAGAACTTTCCAGTGCCGGAATAATTCCTTCCAGTCGGGTCAGCTCAAAAGCACATTGTAAGGCTTCATCATCATTAATACTAAAGAATTCGGCTCTTTTCTCTTTAAATAAATGGGCATGGAAAGGTCCGATTCCAGGGTAATCCAGTCCTGCGGAAATAGAGTGGGGCTCTATCACCTGTCCGTCTTCCGTCTGCATCACAAGGCTTTTGCTTCCATGAAGAACTCCAAGCGTTCCTAAAAAGGTAGTTGCAGCAGATTTTCCAGAATCTACACCCAATCCTCCGGCTTCAGCAGCAATGATTTTTACCTCTTTTTCTTCTACAAAATGATAAAAAGTTCCCGCAGCATTACTTCCTCCACCTACACAGGCAATCACATAATCTGGGTTTTCTCTTCCAATTTTCTCTTGAAGCTGTTCTTTAATTTCTTTTGAAATAATACTTTGAAATCTTGCCACCAGATCCGGAAAAGGATGAGGTCCCACAACGCTTCCAATCACATAATGAGTGGTCACAGGATTGTTGATCCAGTCTCGTAATGCTTCATTCACCGCATCTTTCAGCGTTTTTGAACCTGAAGTAGCTGCTACAACTTCGGCACCCAGCATTTTCATTCTTGCAACGTTTGGGGCCTGTCTCTGAATATCAATTTCTCCCATATAGACGATACACTCCAGCCCCAGTAAAGCACATGCTGTAGCGGTAGCAACACCATGTTGTCCTGCTCCGGTTTCAGCAATAATCCTTGTTTTTCCAAGACGTTTTGCCAGTAAAACCTGTCCCAGAGCATTATTGATCTTGTGAGCTCCGGTATGGTTGAGATCTTCCCGCTTCAAATAGATCTGTGTCTGGTATTTTTGACTTAAGTTTTTAGCAAAATAGAGTGGAGTAGCTCTTCCTACATAATTTTTCAGCAAATCCTGATATTCAGCCTGAAAATCTTCAGATTCTATGATTTCAAGATAGTTTTTTTGCAGTTCTTCTACATTAGGATAGAGCATTTCGGGGATGAAAGCACCTCCAAACTCTCCATAATATCCGTTTTCATCGGGGTTTTTATAATTCATTTTTTTATTCTTTAATAGTTAAATAAGCATTGTTTTGTGCACTCAGCTGGTTCAGTAGTTTTTTTCTTTCCTGTGAAGTATGAAAAATCAAAATATCATCATCTTCAGAATTTACCCACTCCGAACCGATACTTTCTTTGATCATTTTGGCTTTGTCGTGGAGAATTTCTATATCACATTTTTCATAAAAGGAACGGAGATCTGAATGACAGAAACCAATCGTTTCCAAATTTCTCCGAATGACGTTTTCCTTGAAATTCTTTACCAAAGCTGCACCATATCCTTTCTTTTTATGAGTGGCTACAAGTCCTACAGCTTCTGCAAAAGTATATGCTGTGTCTGCTATTTGTAAGGTAAAATCAAAATTTACCCTCAAAACTGCCAATATATTTTCATCTTTATCCATCAGAAAATGAAATTCCGAATCTTTGAAAAACATCCGGAAATAGGGAGATTTCATGGTGTTCCATGCAGAAATGTCCCAAAGTTCAAGAATATGTTTTATCTCGGTTTCCGTTAGATCTTTTGTTTCTTTTATCTGATATTTCATGGGTTTAAACTATTAATAAATGTGAGGTGATAATCGTGCTGTTGTTTAGTAATCAGTTTTTTATAATATAATAGTTCTATTTTGTGCATTAAATCAATTAAGGTTGCTTTATCTATTTTCGACTGATACATGGTAATGGCAATTTCCAGATTGTCAATCAGATAATAAGGATCGGAATCTTCGTAAAGCAGAAATATTTTAGCATAAATCAGTCCCAAGTCATATTTTATACTTGATCTGACATGGGTTTCCAAAAATTTATCTGAAATAATGACCAGATAATAGCTGTTCCATAAGCTGATTCTTTCAAAAAAATACTGAATATCACTTTCTTCAAAATCTTTTATAATACAAATGAAATCGGACAATAATCCACCCACTTCCCAATGTTCTGTAGTACTGTCGTTCTGGGCAACAAAGTGGTATAGATCCTGTATTTTTTCATTCCCAAATTTGGGTGGAAATAATGTTTTATAAAATGTCTTCTTTAGCAAATGTATATTCATCCTTGTGTGTTTTTATGTGTTATTTATTTTGCTGATATAAAGTTTTAAACTTTTTTATGCTGTTAATATTTTTATTTCCGGGCTCTGTTTCAAATTTAGAATTGATATCCAAAGCAAAAGGCTGTTGTTTCAATGTATTAATATTCCCTATATTTTCCTCAGAAATACCGCCGCTTAAAAAGTAGGGCAGTGGAATTTCAAATTCATTCAGAATATTCCAGTCGAATTGTTTTCCCGTTCCACCAAAGGCTTTGCTGTCAGTATCGAATAGGTAGTAGGTAACAGGTTGCAGGTTGGAGGAAAGAGTTTGTGCTATTTTATCTTTGTTGTCAGAATCAATATTTCCTATTCTAATTGCTTTAATGATTCCAACCTTAGGATTCAGTTTTTGTCTTAGTTCAGCAATAAAATCATTATTTTCATCACCATGAAGCTGTACAAAATTTAAATCTGCGTGCTGAACGATCTTTACAATGATATCTACTTCTTCATTGACAAAAACGCCCACTTTTCCCTGATGATCAATGGTTGATATCTCTTCCAGCCTCAGATGATTCAAAACATATCTCGGTGATTTTTTGTACAAGATGAAACCAAGAAAATCTACTTTCATAGAAATCAATTCCTGAATCTGATCCGGTTTTGTAAGACCGCATACTTTAAGTTGAGGTGGCAGGTTTGAGGTTGTAGGTTTGAGGTTCATCGTTGATTATTTTAAATTTGAGACGCGAATTCTTCAAAAGCTTTGGCCGGATCTGTATTTTTCATGAAATATTCTCCCATCAGGAAACTGTCAAATCCTTTTTCTTTTAAAAATTGGAAATCTTCAAGGCTGTAAATACCACTTTCTGCAACAGATAAAACTTCTTTTGGAAGCTGGTTTTTCAACTGAACCGAATGCTGCAGATCCACCTTGAAATCTTTAAGATTCCTGTTATTAATACCAACTAAGTCGATTTTTGAATTAAAGTGCTTCAGTTCATCCTCTGTATGAATTTCCAGTAGAACCTCCATTTTCAGTTCATGAGCCAATTCTGTGAATTCTTGTACCTGAGAAGGTGAAAGGCATGAAGCAATCAGTAAAACAACATCAGCCCCAATGCTTTTAGCTTCATAAAACTGGTATTCATCAATCATGAAATCTTTTCGCAGAATCGGAATGTTAATATTATTTCTTACATCTATAACATCATTTAAATTTCCTCCGAAAAAATCATGGTCAGTCAGGATAGAAATTCCGCTGGCTCCAAAATTTTCGTAAGCATAAACTACTTCCAAAGGCTGTACACTGTTGTTTATGATTCCTTTTGAAGGAGATTGTCTTTTAAATTCAGCGATAATACCGCTCTTATTTTTAATGGATTCTTTTAGTGAATATGTTGGTCTTCCAAAAGAGGCTGTATCTTTTAATCGGTCAGGGGAAATGCGCAATTTTACAGAAGCAACTTCCTCTTTTTTTCGTTCAATAATTGTATCGAGTATCGTCATTTTTTGTGTCCAGAGTTAAGTGAATGGTGACTATTAATTAATCAAAAGATTAAAACTATTCAATGCTTTTCCGCTTTGAAGGCTTTCCTGAGCCATTAAAAGACAGTCATCATACGTCCCGAATTTACCAGTGTTGTGTAGCGCTACTGATGCATTGGCAAGGATTACAGAGTTTTGTTGTACTGTACCATTTCCTTCCAGAATATTCATAAATATTTTTGCGGTTTCCTGAATGGAACTTCCGGCTTTAATATCTTCCAGTGTAACCGGATTGAAACCTAAATCTTCTGCAGAATAGATTTCTTCACCGTTTTTTGTAATAATCTTGCTGTCGTCGGTAAGGCTTATTTCATCATATCCGTCAAGACCGTGGACCAGAGTAAAATCACGTTCCTCTTTCTGAAGGAGATACTGATAAATTCTTGCAATTTCCAGATTATAAACTCCAATCATTGAATATTTTGGTTTTGCCGGATTTACCAATGGACCCAAAAGGTTAAAGAATGTCCTCAATCCCAAAGATTTTCTCAATAATCCGACTGATTGCAGTGCAGGATGAAAATAAGGGGCATGTAAGAAACAGATATTGGCTCTTTCAAGATCTTCATTCAATTGTTCTGAACTGTTTTTAAACTGATACCCCAGTTCTTCCAGTACATTCGATGAACCTGTAGTAGTAGAAGCTCCGTAGTTTCCATGTTTTGTTACTTTTTGTCCGGCTCCGGCAACTACAAAACTGGCCAGAGTAGATATATTAATGGTGTCCTTTCCGTCACCTCCGGTTCCAACAATGTCAATTGCATCACTGGCATTGATATTTACAGGAACAGCCATTTGTAATAAAGCTTCTCTGAAGCCTTCCAGTTCTTTCAATGTGATATTCCGCATCAGGAAAACACTCATAAAAGCAGTAACTTCTGCAGTGTTGAATTTATTCTGTGCAATCTCAATCATCATTGCTTTTGCTTCAGATTTTGAGAGTGTGTTATGATTGAACAGATATTGCAGTATTTCTTTCATTTGTGGTGTTTTTATGGTTGTTGAAGAGATTTCTAAGGTTTTCATGACAACAGAAAGTTTTTAATAATTACTTCTCCTTCCGGCGTTAAAATACTTTCAGGGTGAAACTGTACTCCGTGTACATCATATGTTTTGTGCTGCAAAGCCATGATCATTCCGTCTTTATCTACAGCTGTAATTTCCAGTTCTTCCGGGAATTCTTCCGGATTTACTGCCCAGCTGTGATATCTTCCTACTTCCAATCCTGAATGTAAATCTTTGAAAACTTTGGTGTTTTCTTTTACAATTTCAGTAGTGGTGGCTACTCCGTGGAAGATTTCAGAGAGGTTAATCAGGCTTCCTCCAAAAGCTTCGGCTATAGCCTGCTGCCCGAGACATACTCCAAGGATACTTTTTGTAGGGGCATATTCTTTAATAAGGTCTAATAAAATACCGGCTTCTTCAGGAATTCCAGGCCCTGGAGAAAGGATGATTTTGTCATATTTTCCAATCTCTTCAAGAGTAATTTTATCATTTCTTACCACATCCACTCTTTGATTCAGAACTCTTTCGATAATCTGGACAAGGTTATAGGTGAAGCTATCATAGTTGTCGAAAACGAGAACTTTAAGCTGTGGCTGTTGGGTGTTTATATTGTTGTTCATTGCTTTTTTTGTTAGATAGTTGCTGGTGATTTTTGTTGCTAATTGACGGACTTATTTTTCAACTATTTTTTCGGCTTTTTCTACAGCTTTTTTAAGAGCATTCAGTTTGTTGTTGACTTCCTGCAGCTCACTTTCAGGAACAGATTTTGCCACAAGGCCGGCACCAGCCTGATAAAATAACGTGTTATTTTTGCTTAAGAATGTTCTGATCATGATGGCCTGATTACAGGTTCCGTTCAATCCGATAATTCCTATACAACCTCCATAGTATCCACGGGAATCTTTTTCGTATTGGTTGATCAGCTGAAGTGCTTTATGCTTAGGTGCACCGCTCAATGTTCCTTGAGGGAAAGTTGCGGAAACCATTTCAAGAGGATTGATATCGTTAGCAACATCTGCAGTCACTTCACTTACCATATGAATCACGTGAGAGAAAAGCTGGATCTCTTTAAGTTTAGTAACGGTTACATTTTTTCCAAGCTTTCCAAGATCATTTCTAGCCAGATCTACCAGCATGGTGTGTTCTGCATTTTCTTTAGGATCAGCTTTTAAAACTTCAATAGCTTCAAGATCAGCTTCAAAGTTTCCTGTTCTTTTTGAAGTTCCGGCAATCGGATGAATAATTGCTTTATTATTTTTAATGATTAACTGGCTTTCAGGACTTGATCCGAATAATTTATAATTTCCGTAATCAAAATAGAACAGGTAAGGGGAAGGGTTGATATTTCTCAAAGCACGGTACACATTGAACTCATCTCCCTTAAACTTCTGTTCAAATCTTCTGCTCAGCACCAACTGGAAGACATCACCGCGCATACAATGTTTCTGTGCTGTTTTTACCAGTTCAAGATAATCTTCATCGGTAATATTAGAGGTTTCCTCACTGGTTTTTTCAAAAGGATAAACTGGAGTATTCTGATTTTTAATAAGGTTTTCCAACAGATGAAGTTCAGATTTTACCCCATCAATAAAGTTTTCAATAATATGCATTTCATCATTGAAATGATTGATAGCAATCACATATTGGTATAATCTGTATCTCATCACAGGAATTTCTACTTCCTTGCTCTGTGCTTTAAGATTAATGTTTTCAAAGAATTGTACCGCTTCAAAGCTTGTATATCCAAAAAGACTCTGAGCTGTCTGTTCAATCGGGTCATGGGTTTCTTCACATTTAAAAATTTTTCGGAACTCTTCAAATATATCTGTGATATTTCGCTCCATAATAAATTGCTTTACAGGAGCAGAAGCAGGAAGTTTGATTTCATATTCGTTGAGGTTTTTCACTTCAATTCCGGCAATAGCGTTCACCGCAATAAAGGAAAAATTATTATCAATACTCTTTGAATCTGAACTTTCCAGAAGAATGGTGTCCCGGAATTTATCCCTGATTTTAAGATAAATATTCATAGGAGTATGAAGGTCTCCCAGTGTTTTTTTCGAAACAGTTTTTATTGTAATTGTGTTGGTCAGCATCTTATTGTTTTTTGTGAGATTAAGGAATAAAAAAAGGCTTTAACGGTATCCGTCAAAGCCTATATATTGTTTTTTGATTATTTCTGCTGTAGTTAACAACATGACAATACCTCCAGACCCGACGAAGAGTTTGAAAGCCACCACCAAATATTGTTGTTCATTTTTAACATGGGACAAATGTAGAAATTTTTTTAATAAAAAAACTAAAAAATATCAGAAAATACTAAAACTTAATATAGAAATCCTTTATTTAAGCTGCCTGAGCTCCTGTTTCAATTCTTTGATTTTTTCTCTGTATATTTTATCATTATCATATTCAACGTAATTTTCCAGTGCAGAAATGTATTCTTTTATGAATTCCTTATTTGTTGTATCAGCTTCATATTTGATTCTGGCAGAGTTAACAGGAGCCAGTTTTGAATACTTAATATTGGCCTGCCCTTCATCAGACTGATAATAGAGAATGACCATGTTTTTTTCATAGCCCGGAATGTATTTTACAGGAAAAGAAACTTCTGTCTGCGGAATCCTGATAGCGTTTTCAATCGGATAAATCGCTGCGCTGGTCGTAGAGAAAAATGTTGAAATATATTTTCCATCCTGTTTTTTGACAATAGCCTCATAATCGTGGATATACATGTCGTTCAGGGTAGAATTGGTTTCTACATCCGAAGTGATAATAGCTGTGCTTTCAACACCATATTTATTTAAAAACCATGCATTTAAAAACTGTCCTCCAAATCCATTTATTATAGCCAGTGGAATGATTGGGATCAAAAACCACGCTTTTTTGGTCAGATAGGAGAGCAATCCAAAGAACGCAAACAACAGAACCACAGTATAAAAACCATGATGGCTGGTGAAAAACAGAATTTTTGAAATTAAAACCATGGATTAAATATAATTATTTTATTTAAACGCTGAGATCGCAAAGATGTTATTAAATGATTATTAAAATGATCGCAAAGGCTTTTCATTCAGCAAAAGACGCTGTCATTAGCTAAACAAAGTGCCATGGCGAACAAAAAATTGAGTTTTATTATAATTACCTTGCGAACCCAGCGTTTAAACCATTTATTGTACCGGTTCAGACAAAGGAATATCAGGAGTTCCGCTGTAGAAAACAATTAAGGTGACTCCTTTGTCACCCGTTTTTCCTCGGTGACCCACATTCACCATTTCCGGTAGCACCTGGCCTTTACGTATCCATTGTGTTTTACCGTCTTCTTTTCTTTCCACCTGAATTTCACCTTTTTCTACATATGCTGCATTGATCACAGGATGTTTATGCCAATTCAGTGCTGAATTAGGAGGTACAGCAATTTTAAGAACCGTGATTTCCGGTTGTGTAGTAGGATAGGCCGGATATACCGTTCCATCCCATGATTTGGTGGTCTTTAATAATGTCACTGATTCAATTTTATCAGAATATTCTGATTGTGGTTCGTTAGATGAATTGTCACACGAAAGAAAGAGGGAAGAGGATACAACAAAGAAAGTTGTAGCCAACAAATTTTTTTTAGTCATAAGCTTCATATTTATATTTCGGTTTTGGTTCGGATCATCCGATATACAAAAATAATAACCTATTTTAAATTTCCCTATTGGTGGAATTAATTTTTTATTGTTAAATTAAAACTCTGATCCCAAAAATATTTCTCAAAGAAAACATTTGTCATAAGTTTAAAAGGTTATTTTTTATATTTTTGCTTCCAAATTAGAAAAAAATGAAAAAAGTATTAGCAATCGCATTTATCGGAGGTTTATTATTAGCAAGCTGTTCTAAAAAAGTAGATCACTCTTTACAGGACACCAACACGATGCTTCCAGAGCCAGAAGTAGCTACTGTTGATTCTACGGCTAAAACTGCTGCTCCAGCTGCTGCAACTCCGGCTGCTCCTGCACCTGAAGCTGCTAAAACAGATTCTACAGCGAAGAAATAATGAAAAAAATACTTTTAGCAGGAACTTTGGGTCTTATGATCATTTCCTGTTCTAAAAAAGAAAATACAGCAGAAGTAGCGTCTTCTTCTTCTGAAACAAGTGCTGTTTCAGAACCTGCTCAATCTAATCTTTCAGGTGATCAGATCATCGAAACATTGGACTGTTCAGGATGTCACTCTGTTAATGAGAGAATGATAGGACCTTCTTATAAGGAAATTGCAGGAAAGTATACTGAAAAGGATACAGAACTACTAGCTTCCAAAATTATAGAAGGCGGAAGTGGAGTATGGGGAAGTGTGCCTATGGCCGCCCATCCACAGGTATCTAAAGAAGATGCCAAAAAAATGGTGGAATATATTTTAAGTCAGAAGAAATAGAATATGTCCGCTGAAAAATCCAGTCTGCACACAAGAAATCTGCATCGCAATCCCTATGATTTTGATCAGCTTATTTCTTGTGTGCCGGAACTGAAACACTATGTTTTCTTGAATGCTTATCAGACGGTAACAATTAATTTCAGCATTCCAAAAGCAGTGAAACTGCTCAATAAAGCCTTACTCTTACATTTTTACAACATTAAAGGCTGGGATATTCCCGATACCAATCTTTGTCCACCCATTCCGGGAAGGGCAGATTATGTACATTATATTGCGGATCTTTTAGCTGAACAGCTTGATAAAATTCCGACAGGAAATTCTGTAAAAGGCCTGGATATAGGAACAGGAGCCAATCTTGTGTATCCTTTAATCAGCCACAGATCTTATGGCTGGACAATGCTGGGAACAGATATTAATCAGGATTCATTGAAAAATGCTCAGAATATTCTGGATCAGAATGAAGATTTATCCACTGCCATTCACTTGAAAAGTCAGCCTGATGCTGATCATATCTTTACCAATATCATTAGTCCTGACGACAGATTCACTTTTACGATGTGCAATCCTCCTTTTCATGATTCTGAAGAATCTGCCATGAAAGGGAATATCAGGAAAACCAAAAACCTTAGTAAATCAAAGAAAAGCAAACCTCTTCTTAACTTTAGTGGTCAACAGTCTGAGTTGTGGTGTGAAGGAGGCGAACTTGCATTTATTACAAAAATGATTAATGAAAGTGCTTTATTTTCATCACATGTTCTTTGGTTCACATGTCTGGTTTCAAAAAAAGATAATATCAATAAGCTGACTAATCTTTTAAAAAACATCAAAGCTGTAGAAGTGAAAACCATTGATATGGCTCAGGGACAAAAAGTAAGCAGAATGCTGGCATGGACGTTTATTCCTAATAAAAACAGGGGATTCTGGTTTGTTTAAGGTTCAATGTTTAGGGTTTAAAGCTTCTGACACGATAGATCAAATTACGAAACTAAATTAACTTATAATAGGGTGCCTTGCTAAGTGAAACGGCTTTGCGATCGTTTTTTTACCATTATATTAATAATAATCTTTGCGACCGCAGCGTTTAAATACTTCAATTATTGGTTGCAATACCTTATATCTCTTATCTCAACTCCATTCCTTGTTCACTTTTTAAAATTTCTGCAAAAACCCATTGATGGTCATGTCAAAAATGCCTAAATTTGTACGCTTTTAGAAAAATAAGAAATGCAATTATCAGAACAAGAAATCATTAGAAGAGAAAAGCTGAATAAGCTTACTGAAATGGGGATTAATGCGTTCCCTGCGGATGAGTATATAATTACAGATACTACAGAATCTATAAAACAGGACTTTTCTGAAAGTAAACAGGTGAAGATCGCTGGTAGATTGATGTCCCGCAGAATTCAAGGAAAGGCTTCTTTTGCAGAATTGCAGGATTCTAAAGGAAAAATCCAGGTTTATTTCAACAGAGATGAGATCTGTCCGGGTGAAGATAAAGAACTATATAATGAAGTTTACAAGCACCTTTTAGATATCGGTGATATTATCGGTATCGAAGGAGAATTGTTTACTACTCAGGTAGGAGAGAAGACGGTTTTAGTGAAAAACTTTACGCTTCTTACAAAGGCTTTACGTCCTCTTCCACAGGCAAAAACTGACGATAACGGTGTTGTACACGACGGGTTCACCGATCCGGAATTAAGATACAGACAGCGTTACGTAGATTTAACGGTAAACCCACAGGTAAAAGAAATTTTCGTGAAAAGAACAAAATTGTTCAATGCCATGAGAACATTCTTTAATGATGCAGGATATTTTGAAGTGGAAACACCAATTCTACAGTCAATTCCTGGCGGAGCTGCAGCAAAACCGTTTATCACGCATCACAATGCATTAGATATTCCATTATATTTAAGAATTGCCAACGAATTATATCTGAAAAGATTGATCGTAGGTGGTTTTGACGGAGTATACGAGTTCTCTAAAAACTTCAGAAATGAAGGGATGGACAGAACACATAACCCCGAGTTTACCGCTATGGAAATCTACGTAGCGTACAAAGATTACAACTGGATGATGGATTTCACTGAGAAATTATTGGAATTCTGTGCTATTCAGGTAAACGGAACTACAACGGCTACATTTGGAGAACACAATGTAGACTTCAAAGCTCCTTATCCAAGAGTTTCCATGACAGAAGCAATCCTGAAATTTACAGGTTTTGATATCACAGGAAAAACTGAGAAGGAATTATATGATTTTGCCAAGTCTATCGGTATTGAAGTGAATGAGACGATGGGGAAAGGAAAATTAATCGATGAGATCTTTGGTGAGAAATGTGAAGGAAACTTCATCCAGCCGACTTTCATTACAGATTATCCGATCGAAATGTCTCCACTGACAAAGAAACACAGAAGTAAAGAAGGCTTAACAGAGCGTTTTGAATTAATGGTATGCGGTAAAGAAATCGCTAACGCTTATTCAGAGCTTAATGATCCTATCGATCAGAGAGAACGTTTTGAAGCACAGATGGCTTTATCTGAAAGAGGAGATGATGAAGCAATGTTCATTGATCAGGACTTCTTAAGAGCATTGGAATATGGTATGCCACCAACTTCAGGGCTAGGAATCGGTATGGACAGATTAATCATGTTCTTAACGAATAATCCATCTATCCAGGAAGTGTTATTCTTCCCTCAGATGAGACCTGAAAAAGCGGTTCCACAAATTGAATTGGGAGAGGATGAAAAAGTAATCCTTGAAATCCTTAACTCTCAGGAAGAAGCAATGTCTCTGGCTGAAGTAAAAGAAAGAAGCCAGTTATCCGGTAAAAAATGGGATAAAGCTTCTAAAACTTTGACAAAAAATAATATTGTGAAAGTAGAAAAGATTGACGAAAATCTTTTGATGAAACTGGCTTAAGATTTAAGACAATAAATAGTATAAATAAAAAGACTGCTTTTGGGCAGTCTTTTTTTGTAGGGCATTGTAAAAGAAGGTTTTATTTGTATATTCATCTCCTGAAAAACTAACTGAAAACCTATTAAACATGTCAAAAAGAATTAAAATTCTTCAACCTGTTGCGCTATATTCGGCTCATGAAGAAAATTCCAAAACTTCTGACTTTTTACACGAAGGAGAAATTGTAGAATTTAACCGTGAAAAAAGGCGAAATGGAATTAACTGGATGGAAATTTATGTTGCCGGAAAGATCTTATATATTAAGAAAGATTTTTCTAAAATGTATATTGTAAGAGATGCCAGTCTTTCCGATGATTCCTGCACCGTTGTATTTATTGAAGAAAATGATGGTAGAAAACGGTCTTTTTCTGAAGTATTCAGTGGTTCAAGAATAGAAAATGAAGAAAATAATACGGCTGTAAAACTAAGCAGGACTTATGATTCAGGGAAAAAGGAAAAGTATCTGGAACTTTTCTATGATAAAAACAATGCAGACGTGAATATTAAAACACTTGTTAAAAAAGATAAATTTGACATTACTTCTGAAAACAAAATTTTTCTTGAAATTTTATATGGTAAAAAAACGGGGTATATTCTTTCTAATGTAGATTATTCTGAAAGTAAAGACTGGTGGATGAAACCTCTTATGTATATCATCATGATTGCTGTAGCAATCCTTGCGTTTGCAGTAATTTTTAAAACCGGATGGATCGTTATAGGGCCAATTCTTTTGATTCCAGGTGCTATATTGGCATTTGTCATTATGCTTGTCGTCAAAATAACACTAGGAATACTCAATTTCCTTTTTCAAAGGATCAGAAAGCGTTTTTAAACAATAAAAAAGGTACAGAACTATGCTGTACCTTTTTCTTTTTTCCATTTCCGAAGCTGTGCCCTGAAGTTTTTAAACGGAGCCACGGTATTGATATGAATCCATTTCCAAACCGGCCACTGGGCGGGAGTAGTTGCCCATTTCCTCTGTCCGGGAGTGAATAATGTTTCATCGTCAAGATTTTCTATCCAAGTGATAATTTCATTAACCTGACTTCGTAGCAGCTCTCTTTGCTGTTGTAAACTATAAGAACCATATTCATGATAAAAAGACTGATATAATCCTCCAAGATTATTCCATTTATATTCAGGAGTGGGAGTTTTCACTTCAATTCCTTTGCTTTCATCAGATTCCCATTGTAAAAGCAGGTGAGTCCAGCCCAATTGATAGGAAATATTTTGGGATGGAGTTTTGTCAACTCCCGGTTGCAGAAGATCTTTTTCCTCTTCTTTTACATCGTTAAATTCCTGATCATAGAGCAGATATCTTTTCTTTAGCTCTTCAATGAATTCTGTTTTGTCTTTATAAGTCTGCATATTTTACCTATTTTCTCAGCTTACTGAAAGAAGCCATCAGATAAAATAAGAAAGGAAGAATAAATAATGATCCCAGCATCAATGCCCATCCTAATGCAGCAATAGTTTTCGGAGGAGCCATATGCTCAAGCAATGAAAGATGCTGTCCGTTTCCTAATAAAATAATATCCGGATTATGCTGATAGGTTGCCGCTACTAAAATCATCACCATCTGGAATCCAGCCAAAGCACGTACAGGAAGTAGTTTTTGACGGTTCATCGCTCTTAAAATAAGCAATAAAGCAATCGTAGCAAAGGCAATTGCCATAATCCCCAAAGGTTTGGAAAATACCCACATCAAAAGAGGAATATCTGAAATATAAGCGGTCACAAATACCAGAATTCCTGTAATCACAACGAAGATCATGGTCTGTTTGGATTTTCTGATCATTAATAAAAGATCAGCTTTATCACGGGTTTCTCTTAATGAAAAGATGGAAGCAAGATAGGCACAAAGCGCCACCGTAAATAAACCTACAGAAACTCCAAACCAGTTCAGCCAGCTAAACACATACAAATCCAGAAAACCTACAGCATCAGGATTGATAGAATGTGAAACGGTAGCAGCAGCAATTAATCCCAAAAAGAAAGGAGTTAAAAGACTGGCATAGTAAAAGATCTGAGTATATAAAACCTGCCAGTTATCCTTTACCGCATCATAATGTCTGAAGGTAAAGGCTGTTCCTCTTGCAATAATTCCCAAAAGCATCAGTACTAAAGGAATATGAAGGTAGGTAGACATGGTGGTATAAATCTCGGGAAACCCTACAAAGAGAATTACAATGGCGATGATGAGCCACATATGATTGGCTTCCCATACAGGAGCTATGGATTCATACATGATTTCCTGGGTTTTATTTCTGGCTTTTTTATGTGTGAAAAGTTCCACAATGCCAGCCCCGAAATCAGCTCCGCCTAAAATAATATAAAGACAGATGGAGAGCCAGAGAAAACCTATTACAATGTAAATCATGATTTTTTGTTTTTATCGTTAAACTGAGCATCGGTAGGATCATAAAGCTTCGGTACCATTTGAATCTGTCTCTTTAAAAGGAAAACAAGGATCAATGATAATGATACGAAAATAGCTGTAAAGAAATAGAATGAATACTGTATTCCCGGCATAGGAGTTACAGCGTCAACCGTCCTCATGATTCCATAAATAATCCAAGGCTGCCTTCCGACTTCAGTTACTGTCCATCCGGCTTCCAGCGCAATATATCCAAAAGGTGTTGCTATTAAAAATGTTTTCAGTAACCAGTGTTTATTCAGCCATTCTTTTTTGAAGAAGAAAGCATATAAATAAATAGCTCCAATAACAATCATCACCACTCCGAAGAAAATCATGATTTGGAAAGCATAATGAACCACAGCAATCGGAGGCCATTCATCTCTAGGGAAATCCTTAAGACCTTTAACTTCAGAATTGAAATCATTGCTCACTAGAAAACTTAAAACTTTCGGAATTTTCACCGCATATTTCACTTCTTCTTTTTCCTCATCAGGAATTCCTCCAATCACAAATGAAGCCCCTTTTTCAGTTTCAAAATGCGCTTCCATAGCTGCCAGCTTAATAGGTTGTCTTTCCGCTACCGATTTAGCGGCAACATCACCACTTAACGGTGCACCAAATGCTCCGATCAATGCAAAACCTACAGCAATTCTGAAAGCTTTGGTATGAAATTCAATATTTCTTTTTCGCATGATCATAAAAGCATGTACTCCAGCTACAGCAAATCCTGTTGCACAAAATGCAGCAACCGTCATGTGGAGAGCCTGAGGGAACCATGCATCATTAAACATCGCTTTGATAGGATCTATATTAAGATACTGTCCATTGATATAATCGAAACCGGTTGGAGAGTTCATCCATGAGTTGGCTGCTACTACCAGAATTCCGGAAGCAAGCCCGCTTACTCCTACAAGAAATCCGCAGAACCAGTGAAACCATTTATTGAACCTTTCCCATCCATATAAAAAGAACCCGATAGCAATAGCCTCAATGAAAAAGGCTGTTCCTTCCAATGAAAACGGCATTCCGAAAATAGGACCTGCATGCTTCATAAATCCAGGCCATAGAAGCCCAAGTTCAAAGGAAAGCATTGTTCCTGAAACCGCACCTGTCGCAAAAAGGATGGCTACCCCTTTGCTCCATGCTTTTGTCAGTCCTTTGTATACTTCGTTATTGGTTTTTAAGTATTTCCAATGGGCAAAAGCCATCAGAAAAGGCATCACCATACCCACACAGGAGAATATGATATGAAAGCCCAGAGAGAGTGCCATCTGAGCGCGTGCTGCTATAAAATCATCCATAATATCAACTTTTCAGTAAATAAATTTACGCATAAATTATTGATGTTGAATATGATTTACAACAGTTGGTATTTCACGAATACCTTTTAATTTTGAATCTTTTATTGGCATTCTATTTCTTATGTTTTTACTAAGAAAACTCTACATTTTTTTGACACTTTTTAACTTTCATACCTCGAAAAAAATCACGATATTTGTAAGTCTTTGCATATAGCAGGATTTTTAATATTTAATATGAGTCAAAAACAATATACAGCTAGTAGTATTCAGGCATTGGAAGGAATGGAGCACGTTCGTATGCGTCCTTCAATGTACATTGGTGATGTAGGAGTCAGAGGACTTCACCACTTGGTTTATGAAGTAGTAGATAACTCTATTGACGAGGCATTGGCAGGATACTGCGACACGATCTTCGTTAGCATCAAGGAAGGAAACGGAATTGAGGTAAGTGATAACGGTAGAGGTATCCCGGTTGATTTCCACGAAAAAGAACAGAAATCTGCCCTTGAAGTTGTAATGACGAAAATTGGAGCCGGAGGTAAGTTTGACAAAGACTCTTATAAGGTTTCTGGAGGTCTTCACGGGGTTGGGGTTTCGTGTGTGAATGCACTTTCCAACGAGATGATCACTACTGTTTACAGAGACGGAAACGTTTACCAGCAGATCTATTCAAGAGGAAAAGCACAAACAGGTGTAGAGGAAATTGGTCACAGTGAAAGAAGAGGTACCAAACAGTTTTTCCAACCGGATGATACCATCTTTACAGAATTAATTTATAATTACGATACATTAGCAAGCCGTTTAAGAGAACTTTCTTATCTTAATAAAGGAATTACCATTACATTAACGGATGAAAGAGAGAAATTAGAAGACGGATCTTTCCGTTCAGAAATTTTTCATTCAGAAGGTGGATTAAAAGAATTCGTTGCTTACATTGACGGAAACCGTGAGTCCATCATGGAACACGTAATTTTCATGGAAGGGGAAAGAGATGATATTCCTGTAGAAGTAGCAATGCGTTACAATACTTCTTTCAACGAAAATCTTCACTCTTACGTAAACAATATCAACACACATGAAGGAGGAACTCACCTGGCAGGTTTCAGACGTGCTTTGACGAGAACCCTTAAGAAATATGCAGATGATCTTGGTATTCCTCAGAAAGAGAAAGTAGAAGTTACAGGAGATGACTTCCGTGAGGGGTTAACAGCTGTAGTTTCTGTAAAAGTAATGGAGCCTCAGTTTGAAGGACAGACTAAAACAAAATTAGGAAACTCTGAAGTTTCAGGGGCTGTAGATAAAATTGTAGGGGAAATGCTTACTAACTTCTTGGAAGAAAATCCTAATGAAGCTAAGCTGATCGTTCAAAAGGTTGTTTTAGCTGCAAAAGCAAGACAGGCTGCTAAAAAAGCCCGTGAAATGGTTCAGAGAAAATCTCCGATGGGAGGTTCTGGTCTTCCGGGAAAACTATCTGACTGTTCTTCAAAAGATCCTGCAGAATCTGAAATCTTCCTTGTAGAGGGAGATTCCGCAGGTGGAACAGCTAAGCAGGGAAGAGACAGGCACTTCCAGGCTATCCTTCCTTTAAGAGGTAAAATCTTGAACGTAGAAAAATCTATGCTTCATAAAGTTTACGATAATGAGGAAATCAGAAATATCTATACAGCTCTTGGGGTTTCTGTAGGTACTGAAGAAGACAGCAAAGCGTTGAACATGGCTAAGCTAAGATACCACAAGATTGTTATCATGACCGATGCCGATATTGATGGATCTCACATTTCGACACTGATCCTTACTTTCTTCTTCAGATATATGAAGGAGCTTATTGAAAACGGATATATCTATATTGCTCAACCTCCTTTATATCTATTAAAGAAAGGGAACAAAAAAGTATATGCTTATAACGAAAAAGAACGTGAAGAGTTTACTTTAGAAATGGCTCCGGACGGAAAAGGAGTAGAAGTACAACGTTACAAAGGTCTTGGAGAAATGAACCCTGAGCAGCTTTGGGAAACTACCCTTAATCCTGAACACAGAATTCTGAAGCAGGTAACTATCGATAATGCTGTAGAGGCTGATAGTGTTTTCTCAATGTTGATGGGAGATGAAGTTCCGCCAAGAAGAGAATTTATCGAGAAAAATGCGAAATATGCAAAAATTGATGCATAAACGTTTTTAAAAATATAATAAAAAAGCTTCTAATTATTTAGAAGCTTTTTTTATATTTGGATAAACCAAAAAAACAATAATATGTTAACTCTTTTACAAACAGACCCTTATAACGGGGCAGATGCAGCTTCCGGAGCAGTAGCTGCAGGATTAGGGATCGGAACAATGTTCTTCGGCTTACTTTGCTATATTTTCTATGGATATTGCATGTACAAAATCTTCCAAAAAGCAGGAAGACAAGATGCCTGGGCTGCCTTTATTCCTATTTATAATACTATCGTATTGCTGGAAATTGTGAAAAAACCAATTTGGTGGATCATTTTGTTCTTTATTCCATTGGTGAATATCTATGCATGCTGGGTTGTATATGACAGATTAGCCAAAGGTTTTGCCAAAGAAACTCCTCTCTACACAATTCTGATTCTCCTTTTCGGATTTATTTTTATTCCTGTATTGGGACTTGGAAGTGATCAGTTTGATAGTAAACTGGTCCCAAATGATTAAAAAAAACAGAAAAAATTAAAAGACTTCATCTTTGAGGTCTTTTTTTATAAATAATTTTTCAGCTGTAGAATTTATTGTACTTCTTCTTATTATTAATTCTACATTATTAAAATTACCTGAATTGTAATTTATTTTAAATTTGAAATGCAGATAATATGAAGTTTATCCCTTCATACCACAGAATAGATACATCCTTCGCCCAATATAGAATGAGTATAAATATTCTGTTTTTAACTTTTCAAAATTGAATGATGAAAAGTTGATAATGTGTTCATTTTCTTATAGGTACATTTAATACAGTACTTTTTTAAGTAATAGGTTAAGGCTTCACATGTTGAAGCCTTTTATATTTTTTTTAACAGTTATTAAGATTTTATTATTTTTGTGTAATTTTAATAACTATGATGAAAATACTAGTTCTGGGGGCGCTCTCTGTTGCCTCCTTATATTTCGCACAGAGCTATCCTGCCTCTGCCATTCCGGAGAATTTAAAAAAAAATGCAGATGTTGTGATTCGAAAGGATTTTACAACAATTCAGATCAATAAAATTGATGAAATAAAATATCAGAAAAATAAGGTCACTACAGTTTTAAATAAAGACGGGGATAATGAAGCAGTAGCTTATATTTCTTATGATAAATCAAAAAGTATTTCGAACATCAAAGTGACGATTTATGATGAAGTCGGGAAAAAAATTAAAAGTGTTTCAAAATCTGATTTTAAAGATGTAGCCAACAATCCTCAGGGAGTTTTTTATTCTGATAGCAGGATATTGGTTTATTCATATACCCCAGTTCAATATCCCTACACTATTGACTTTTCTTATGAAGCGGAAGATGAAGATACCGTTTTTATCCCGGATTTTGTACCGTTTATTTCTCCTAAAATCTCTTTGGAAGAAGCACAGTTTAAAATCATTAACACTTCGGGAATTGAACTTAGATCTAAAATTTACCCTTCAAAATACAATTATACCTCAGTGATAGAAAGCGGTAGTGGAAATGATAAAACATATTCATATAAAAATGTAGCAGCCATTGACGATGCTTTTATGGTTCCACAACCTGTTAAAATTTTACCTGCAGTCAACTTCGCACTTACGAAATTTAATCTGGCAGGAAAGCAGGGAACTTTAAATACCTGGACGGACTTTGGAACCTGGATTTACAATGATCTTTTGGTACCTGTTTCTGCATCTACTCCTGCTATTAAAGCTGAAGTAGCTTCTTTACAATTACAAGGATCAGTAGAAGATAAAGTAAAGAAAATTTATCAGTACATGCAGAACAAAACCCGATATATTGCTGTTTCATTAGGAATAGGAGGCTGGCAGCCCATGTTGCCGGATGAGGTTCAGAAAAAAGGATATGGAGACTGTAAAGGGCTCACCAATTATATGAAGATTCTTTTGAATGAAGCTGGAATCCCTTCCAATTATTGTATTATCAATTCCGGTCGTTCAGAGGTTTCCTTTGATCCGGAATTTCCTTCTATGGGTGGGAATCATATTATTCTGATGGTCCCAACGGAAAAGGGAAATATCTGGCTTGAAAATACTTCTCAGCAAATAGCTTTTAACCACTTAAGTTACAGTACTACGGACAGAAATGTACTTTCCGTAACCCCAAAAGGAATAGAACTCATTAATACACCGGTCTATAAAGCTGAACAGAACAAAGAAAAACAAATATTGAGAGTTAACCTTAATGAAGATAATAGTATTATCGGAACAGGAAACTTTTCCTATACAGGAAATCAGTATGATTATAATTTAAGATTTGCTAATCTTAATCCTAAGGAAAAAAATGATGCACTGAAGGGAACTTTTGATGTTTTAAACTTTGAAAAAGTTGAAATGAAAAACTTTAATAATGACAGAGATAATGCTGTTATTACTTATGACGTGGATTTCAAAACCAATAATTTCTCTAAAAAAGCAGGAAACAGCCTTCTCTTCAGATCGGTTCCTATTTTTTCAGATTTGATCTTTAAAACGGATGAAAATCGTGAACTTCCTTTTGAAGTAAATATGTCTTACGAAGATGAATATGAAATTGATTTTGTTCTTCCTATGGGGTATAAAGTGGATGAAACTCCAGATAATTCAAGCATCACTTCAGAATTTGGATCTTATAAGCTAAGCTATGTTAAAACCGATGGCGAGGTAAAGGTGATCAGAAAAATGCAGATTAATAAAGGATTATATCCAAAAGAAAAATACAATGATTACATCAATTTCAGAAAAAAGATTCTGAATATGGACAACTCAAAAATTTTAATAACAAAACTATAACCATGAAAAAAATTATAATATTGCTTCTTTGCTCTGCCAATACAATATGGGTCAATGCTCAGAAGAAATATGAATTTCTGAATCCTCCTAAATTTAATGATGCAGATTTATCTAAAGTAAAATCATTATTAGATGAAAATGCTCCTGCCGAAATTTTGTATAAATCTGCTTATTTTATGGTAGATGCCAATACAGGGAATCTGCACAAAAGATATTTTTACAGAGTTAAGATTTATAATAAAGATAAAGCTGAAGACTGGTTGAATCTTGAAATTCCTATTTATAATGTTGGAACCAACAGAGAATCGCTGGGGAAATTCAAAGCTTTTACCTATAATCTTGAAAATGGAACTACGGTTCCCGTAAAAGTGGAAAAAAGTTCTCAATATAAAAGTAAAGAGAATAAATATGTTACTTTAACGAAATTTGCTTTTCCAAGTGTTAAAAACGGATCAGTTATAGAATATCAATATGAAATTATATCTCCGTTCCGATTTATGATTCCTGAGGTATTGATAGAATCCGATACTCCTTCACTGAATACGGAATATGTTTTTGATACGCCCATCAATATGTCTTATAATGTAAACTATACGGGAGGAATCAGCCCTAAGTATAGAGAAATGGAAGAAAGATATCTGTATGGTGCTCAATATAAAACCTTTAGGTTTGCTTATGAAAATTTGAATGGCTTTAAAACTGAGAAATTTGTGCGAAATGATAGAAATTTCAGAACAAAAATCAGCGCGGAACTAAACTCTACAAATTTCGGTGAGCTTAAGTTGTATTCATCTTCATGGGATCAGATTTCTAAGAGACTTTATGAAAGTGAAGATTTTGGAGGTGAGCTGAAAAGAACAAAACTGGCAAAAGAAAATATGCCGGCAGGAGTTTCGGAAATGAAAACTGACCTTGAAAAAGCAAATGCCATTTTTTCATATGTTCAGAAAACCTTTACCTGGAATAAAGACAAAGGGGTTTACACCGAAGATGGAATTAAAAAGCTTTTGGAAACTAAAACCGGAAATGCTGCAGAAATTAATCTTTTTCTGGTTATGATGCTTCGTGAAGCTGGTCTTAAAGCCGATCCGTTGGTTATTTCTACAGTAGAAAACGGGCTGATCAATATGGTATCTCCCAATATATCCAATATGAACTTCGTGTTGAGTGCAATCAATATAGATAATCAGCTGCATATTTATGATGCTACTTCTAAACAGTCTTCGCTGGATGAAATTCCTCTTAAAAACTGGAATCAGCTAGGAATCCTGGTGACCAAAGATAAAGCTCTGCAGATTCAAATGACCAATTTGAAATCCAGTAATACTTATCTTACCGCAAATGCCAAGATAAATGATGACGGAAGTATTTCCGGTACCTATTCAGATAAAGATACAGGTGCATACGCAATGTATGTTAAAGACAACTACGATGATAATGCAGAAAAATACAAAAAACAGTATAAGGAGAACTTTTCAATGGACTTCACGGATATCAATTCAAAAGTGCTGGAAAATGGAGACTTTGAAAGCAGCATGAAATTTTCTTCATCCAACCTTATTGACAGAGTAGGGAAGAAAATGATTATTAATCCGATGTTGTTTTTGAGTAAAAACTCTAATGAATTTGATCAAACCGAAGTCAGAAAATATCCTATCGATTTTGGATCGCCTATAACCAGAACCAAAAAGGTCACTCTTGAAATCCCGGAAGGATATGTGATTGAGGAAATGCCTAAAGAAAAAAGAATTGTTACCGAAGATAAAGAGATAGCTTATACCTATTCTGTAGAACAAAAAGGAAATTTATTGGTGGTGACTACGACTACAAAAATTGGTAGTTCAGATTATCCGAAAGAATATTACCCTGCATTCAAACAAATCTGGGGCGTTGCTTCGAAATTTGAAAATCAGGTAATCAGCCTTGTAAAAAAGTAATAGTTAATAGGATTTAAATAAAAAAATATTTTTTTTTCAAAAACCATTCATCTTTTGAATGGTTTTTGTATTTGATACCAAAAAAAATAGAATTATGAAAAATACGATTGCTGTTATAGCATTATCTTCTTTCTTAGCAGTGACTGCCTGTAAAAAAAATGAAACGGCGGGATCAGTAGAAAAAACAGAAAACAAAGCCGCTGAAGAATTTGTAGTAGACTCTGTGAAAGTCAATGACTCTACAAAAATTACTGATTCTTTAAAAGTGAGCTTTACTTCAAAGCTCTTGGTTTTCCCTACTTTAAAAGATAAAAAACTGTTAGACAGCATCTATTTCCAGAATGAAAAGATTAAAGATTTTTCCAAAGCCGGTCTTCAGGCTTATCTGGATAATGAAAAAAATAGTTATTTCAATTCTGTAAAAAATGATAATAAAGACTGGGTTTCAGATGTCACTTATGCTCAAAACTGGTATTCAAGCTCGCATATGAATCTTATTTCTAATACCAACGGTTATATGCATATTCAATATTTGGGAAGCGGATATGAAGGCGGAGCGCACGATAACTACGGGTTTTCTGAAAGGGTTTTTGATCTTAAAAACAGCAAAAAATTAGAATTGAAAGACATTACTTCAATGCCTAAAAATAAAATTGAAGCCATTCTGATGAAAAATATTGATAAAATGAATAGTGGTACGATGGATGGGGACGGAGAAGTGAAAAACTCAGAAATGCTTTTAGTGGATAAAATTCCGGCATCTGATAACTTTTATTTTGATGATAAAAACCTGTATTTTCACTACAGTCCCTATGAAATTGCTGCTTTTGCTGCCGGAGATATTACAATTCCGGTTTCGTGGGACGACCTCAAAGGCACATTAAATACAGAATTTAAAGAAAGAATGAAAATTAAGTAAATTAATGCTTCCAGTTTTGGAAGCATTTTTTAATTTTGTGCTAATGGACAAAGTAGCTTTTATTATCAATCCTTTTTCGGCCAAAAAAAACTATCAGCCGTTTTTAAACGAACTTAAAACAAAGGTTAATAACCCATTGTATTATGTGTCAGAATCTATTCCCGGAACAGAAGAGTTTATTCAGTCCCATTTTGAAGAGGTAGATGTTTTCGTGGCAATAGGAGGTGATGGAACTATTTCTACAGTGGCCAAAAGCCTTATTAATACAGAAAAAATTCTGGCAATTTTTCCGGCAGGTTCAGGAAATGGGTTTTCCAATGAAACACAATTCAGTAAAAACCTTGATGAACTTTTAGAAAAAATAAAAATCAAAAACTCCAGAAAGATTGATACTTTCACGGTAAACGACAGGCTTTCCATCAATGTTTCGGGAACGGGATTTGACGGTAAAGTCGTTAAAGAATTTGAAAAAACAAGCCGTGGATTCAAAAACTATATCAAAGTTTCCCTAAAAACCTTTTTCAATTACAAGCCCATCAAGGTGAAATTTTTTGATGAAGAATATCAACAATACAATGGAAGGTATCTGATGATGAACATCGCCAATACGCGCCAGTTTGGTAACAATGCTTATATTGCTCCGAAAGCCAGTAAAAGTGATGGACTGGTTGACATGGTTTTGGTAAAAAAGTTTCCATTAACGTATTCTGCACTCTTTGCTTTCCGAATGTTTACCAAAAGACTGAAAGATGATGAATATGTAACTTATCTTCCGGTCTCTGAAATATCATTTAAGGTCAATACCAAAAACTGGCATCTGGATGGTGAATTCAATAAGATCAAATCACCGATTCATGTTAAAGTTCAACCTGCAAGTTTGAGTATTTTGATTTAAAGTTTTTGGGTACGAGGTGCGGGTTAATTTTGTTTCGGGTTTACTAGTTGCTGGTTGTTTGGTTTCTAGTTATGTTTTACACACAACCTAAAACCTTGAACTTTGAACCTTGAACCTTGATTCTCTCCCTAATCCCGGCAACCTAAAACCTGCCACCTATTTACACTTCCAGTTTCTTTTCTACTTCAGCCGGATGATCCAGGCAGTATTGAAGTTGCTTCTTATCAAGTTGTTTTTCCCAGTTGGCAACCACTACGGTAGCAACAGAATTTCCTATTACATTGGTAAGCGCTCTGCATTCGCTCATGAACTTATCAATTCCAAGAATTAAAGTCATTCCTGCAATTGGAATTTCAGGAACTACGGCCAGTGTTGCTGCAAGGGTAACAAAACCGGCACCGGTAACGCCTGCAGCACCTTTTGAACTTAGCATAGCCACCAAAAGAAGCATCAGTTGCTTTTCGATGGGAAGATGAATATTTAATGCCTGCGCAATAAAGAGAGAGGCCAGGGTCATATAAATATTCGTTCCGTCAAGATTGAAAGAATATCCGGTAGGAACCACAAGACCTACAATAGCGCGTGAACAGCCTGCTTTTTCAAGTTTTTCCATAATTCCCGGCAGGGCAGACTCTGATGAGCTTGTACCCAAAACAAGAAGAAGCTCTTCTTTAAGATAGAAAAGAAGTTTGAAAATATTGAATCCGTTATACCATGCTACCGCTCCCAATACCAACACCACAAAAAGAGCAGAAGTGATGTAAAATGTGCCCACCAAAAAAATAAGATTTATGACCGAGTGAAGCCCATATTTACCGATCGTAAAAGCCATTGCTCCGAAAGCACCTATTGGGGCCAGCTTCATCAGCATATGAACAATTTTAAATACCGGAGTTGATAAATCTTGTAGGAAATCAGTTACTTTCTGGCTCTTTTCTTTTGTTAAAACCAAAGCAACTCCCATTAAAATTGCTACCAAAAGTACCTGAAGAATATTTTCACCCACCAACGGACTGAATAAAGTCTCCGGAATAATATTCATAATAAACCCTGTGAGCGTTGATTCATGAGCTTTTGCCTGATATTGTGAAACATCCCCTGAAAGAGTAGAAGGATCAATATTTAAACCATGTCCCGGCTGTAGAATATTTCCCACTAATAATCCGATGATGAGAGCCAGAGTTGAAAAGGTGAAAAAGTAGATCATTGCTTTGATTGCAATTCTGCCTACTTTTTTCAAATCGGTCATGTGGGCGATTCCTAACGTAAGTGTAATAAAGATTACCGGAGCGATAATCATTTTTACCAATTTGATGAATCCATCTCCCAAAGGTTTCATCTTTTCTCCTAATTCAGGATAAAATTTTCCTAGAAGAATACCTGCAATGATGGCGATAATCACCTGGAAATAAAGCTGATTGTGTATTTTTTTTGCTTTCAAAGAACAGTCGTTTTTGTTTTTTTAAGGGCGAAAATTAAGAAAATTTATCTGAAAACATGACAAAAGTCATTGAAAAGATCTGGCGTTTGGTATATAGGAAGATGAAAAAAAGCCTGGGCTTCATTCGAAGAATGAAGCCCAGGATGTATTTTTGATTTGTTATATAAATATTATTCCACTGCAACAGAATCATCTCCACGACCGTCTGCTACTGCGTGAATATTTCCGTTCTCATCAAGAACAATCATTTCGGTTTTACCAATATATTTTGTCTTTTCAATGACGTAATTCTTGCTTTTCAGTTCAGAAATAGTACTTTCCGGAAAATTATTTTCAACAGTAATGGTTTCCGGAAGCCACTGATGGTGGAATTTGGGTGCATTCACCGCAATATTGGCATTCAGTTTAAAATCTACCACATTCACGATAGACTGATACACTGAAGTCGGAATTGTAGTTCCTCCCGGTGTTCCCACGACCATATAAGGCTTTCCATTTTTAAGAATAATAGTTGGGGTCATAGAAGAGAGCATTCTCTTGTTAGGTTGTATTGAATTAGCTTCTCCGCCTACAGCTCCAAACATATTCGGTACACCTGGTTTGATAGAGAAATCATCCATTTCATTATTTAAAAAGAATCCTGCACCTGAAACAAGGACTTTACTTCCATAGTATCCATTAAGTGTAGTGGTTACAGAAGCTGCATTTCCATCCTTATCCAATACTGAAATATGAGTAGTTTGCATAGATTCTTTAGGTTGTTCTATGATTTTACCTACTTCTGCACTTGGAGTAGCCTTGTCAAAACTAAAGCTTTTCCATCTGCCTTTAAGGTATTCGTCAGAGATCAGGTAAGAAGTTTTATCCTGAATAAAATCCGGATCACCCATATATTCTGCTCTGTCTGCATAAGCCCGGCGTTCTGCTTCGGTCATAATCTGGACCGCTTTTGTAGAGTTTTGCTGGTATTTTTCAAGATTTTCAAAACTTGCCATTCTTAGCATTTGAGCCAGAAGAACTCCACCGCTTGAAGGTAAAGGCATGGTAACAACATTGCTTCCTTTATAGTCGAATTCCAGAGCTTTTCTTTCGGCAACTTTATAATTTTTAAGATCTTCCAGGGTGATGATTCCGTTTCCTCTTTTCATTTCGGCAACCAGAAGATCAGCTGTTTTTCCTTCATAAAAACCTTTAGCGCCTAGTTTTTGGATCAGTTTCAGGGTTTCTGCCAGATCTTTTTGGATCAACAGATCACCGGCTTTCCACGGAGCATCTTTTACAAAAATAATCGAAGATTTATTATGTTTCTGGAATTTTTCTCTTTGGTTATTCAGCATTTCTGCTTCTTTATCTGTAATGGCAAATCCCTTTTCGGCAAGGTCAATAGCGGGCTGGATGATTTTTTCCATAGGCAATTTACAGTATTTCAGCGTAGCAAAGAATCCTGCCACACTTCCAGGAATACCTACTGCCAGTCTTCCATTTTGGGAAAGATCTGTGTCCGCTTTTCCTTTTTTATCAATATACATATCCCGGGAAGCTTTTTTAGGAGCTGTCTCCCTGTAATCCAGTGTAAATTTTTCACCGTTATTCTTTACGCCTACCAAAAACCCACCTCCTCCGATATTTCCTGCCTGAGGATAAACCACAGCAAGAGCGTATTGTGTTGCGGTAACGGCATCATAGGCATTTCCTCCCATTTTTAAGATTTTAGCTCCCGCTTCACTGGCTAATGGGTGTGCAGAGACTACAACACCTTTCTTCTTTACCTGTACTTCTTTGATAATATTGATATCTGTGAACTGAGCCCAGCTGAGTTGAGCTGCCAAAAGCATCGAAGCAATTAAAATCTTCTTCATATGATTGTTTTTTCTTACAACAAAATTATTGAATTTTAAGTTAATGTCAACTGATGATGATTGGATTTGATTATTTCTATTGTTTTGGAGAATTTTTACTGGCTGTTAGTCTCTTTTACCAGAGAAATATTTTTAAACACACCTTTTTTATTATGGTTGACATGTTTTTTTTACTTTTGTACAATTCTAAAAAAATCTGAAAAATGGAATCCTATACGGAAAGAATACTGATTACAGGTGCCTTGGGACAAATTGGTACCGAACTTACGAACAGACTTGTTGAAATTCACGGAGCGGAAAACGTTGTTGCTTCAGGATTGGACAGATGGCAGGAAGGAATTACTTCTGCCGGACATTACGAAAGAATGGATGTTACCAATACTCAATTGGTAAGACAGGTGATTCATGATTATGAGATCACGACAGTGTATCACCTCGCTTCTCTTTTATCCGGAACTTCGGAAAAGCAGCCTATTTTTGCGTGGAAACTGAATCTTGAACCACTACTTCATTTTTGTGAAATGGCTAAAGAAGGGCTTCTTAAAAAGATCTTCTGGCCAAGTTCTATCGCGGTATTTGGAAAAGGAATTCCAAAGCATGATGTAGGACAGGATGTAGTGTTGAACCCAACAACTGTTTATGGGATCTCTAAAATGGCAGGGGAGAAGTGGTGTGAATACTATTTCGATAAATATGGTGTGGATGTAAGAAGTATCAGATATCCTGGATTGATCTCCTGGAAGACTCCTGCAGGAGGTGGAACTACTGACTATGCAGTTGAGATTTTCTACAAAGCGATTGAAGAAGGGAAGTATACAAGTTTCATTTCCGAGAATACAGGAATGCCGATGTTGTATATGGATGATGCCATCAATGCAACCTTGAAATTAATGGATGCTCCAAAAGAAAGTTTGACGGTTCGTTCTTCTTATAATTTGGGTGGAATGTCATTTACCCCAAAAGAATTGGCAGAAGAAATCACAAAAGAAATTCCAGATTTTACGATTGATTATAACCCGGATTTCAGACAGGCAATTGCAGATTCTTGGCCGGCATCTATTGATGATTCAGTAGCGAAAAAAGACTGGGGCCTGACTTATGATTTCGGAATTTCTGAAATGACAAAAGATATGATCAAGAATCTGAAAGTAAAATTAGGGAAGGATTAATAATGTAAAGTAATACTTTAATTATTTTTGTTTTTAACATCTGATTTATAGTATTTTATATAATTTATATAAACTTTAATTTAAATGGTATTATTGACTTTTAACATCACTTGTATTGAGGCTGAAGTAAAAAATGGCTCTCAAATTACTGATGATGAACGATTGAAAATTACAGAAGATAATACCAAAGCGATTCTTAGAATTTTAGATATTCATGATATCAAATCAAGTTTTTTTGTAGAGGTTTCCCTCACTGAAAAACTTCATAATTTAATAAAAGCAATTTCATCCAAAGGGCATGAAATTGCTTTTTATAATAAAGGGTCAAATCCGGAAGAAATTGAAAATGCCAAGAAGAATATTCAGGATCTTCTGGAAAAGCAGATCAGAGGAATTCGTCAGAAAGATGTAAAAGTTTCTCAGGAAACTTTGAAGATGATGGAATTTAATTATGTCTCCAATATCGATAATGCCAATATTCTTTTTCCCTTCAAAAGACTTAAAAGAGATACTGTAATCACAGAAGAAGACGGACTGAGTATTGTCCCGGAAAGTATCTCTCCGTACAGTCAGCTGCCTTATAATGATTTTGTATTTCAGATCCTACCGATGAAGTATTATCAGAATATGGTTCTGGAAACTTTGCAGAATGAAGAATTTGTACTGATTTATCTGAACACATGGCAGTTTACAGATTTCAAGAAATACCGTTTTGATATTCCTTTTTACCGAAGCTTATTTTCGGGCAAAAAAATGGAGGACAAATTAGATGCCCTCCTTACTTTTCTCAATGACAGGGAAATGGCTACTTCCCGTATGAAAGATTATATTTTTTAGGTGTTAGGTTGCAGGTAGTGGGAGTTAGGAAAGAACTATTTCTAGTGATAACAGATATTCAATTTCTAAACCTCTAACCTCTAACCTTAAACCTTGAACTTTGAACTCAAAAACTCGAAGCCTGCATCTCTAGCTCAGTTCAAAAAGTGTAATCTCCGGCAGTACACCCACTCTTCCAGGATATCCCAATACGCCAAATCCTCTGTTTACATATAATAGTTTCCCTTCGCTTTCGTATAAGTCAGCCCATTTTGGATATTTGTATTGTACTGGTGACCATTTTACATTTTTAAGATCTAAACCAAACTGCATTCCATGGGTATGTCCCGAAAGGGTTAAGTGGATATTTGAAGGGTGTTTTTTAACTACATAATCAAAGTGGGTAGGGTCGTGGCTCATCAGAATCTTCGTAGCGGATTCAGGTACTCCTTTTAAAGCATCATCTATTCTTCCGAATTGAGGAAATGGTTTCAATCCCCAGTTTTCAACTCCAAGAATGTATAGTTTTTCTCCGTTTTTTTCAATGACTCTGTGTTCGTTTCTCAGCATATCGAAGCCAGCCTGTTTTTCATAGCCAATTAAGGTGTCAAGATTTTCTTTTTTAGCTGCAGGTGATTCCCAGGTTACGTAATCTCCGTAATCATGATTTCCTAATACAGCTAATTTTCCGTCTTTGGCCTTAATTTTTGAAAACAAGGGAATAAAAGGTTTGAACTCGTCCGCAACGTTGTTTACCATATCTCCGGTAAATAATACCAGATCAGGTTTCTGCTCGTTGATCAGGTCAATCGCATGCTGCAATTTACTGGGGTCTGAGAAGCTTCCGCTGTGAACATCTGAAATCTGAATGATTTTATATCCTTTAAAGCTTTTCGGAAGGTTAGTAAAATTTACCCTTACTCTCCTTACTTTATGTCTGTACTTTCCAAACGTAATTCCGTCTATGAAAAGAGCGGAAAGAACTCCACTCATTCCCAAACCAACCAGACTCAGGAATTTCCTTCTCTCCGGGAAGAAATTCTCCGAAGGTTTGGCAAAACCTATCAGGTAGCCTCCGGTTCTGATGATATCATCAATTAATAAAAACAGGACCACGAATACTTTTGGAAGAATGAAGATCAAAAATAATGAAATCATGATCTGGGCTCTTACCATACTTCTGTCTGATCTTTGGTAGTGAGTGACTTCGTAAGCGAAAATCCCGTACACGACCAAAGAAATTACCCAATATCCGATTCTGATCCAGAAATTATCGGTAAGCGTTCTGATGGCCTGATAAATATACACTTCCAAAAAAAGGAAGATTCCGGCGATGATTAAAAAATTCTTTTGCATGTCTGATCAAAAAAAAGCACAAAGAATAAACTTCCCTGTGCTTTTATATTTTTAATGGTTTAAATATTACTTTTTAGGAAATCTATAAACGATAGCATTGATGTTCATTCCGGCACCTACCGAAGTCATCACAATGTTACCATTATCTTTAAACGATTGACCCTCCATTTTTCCTTTAATTATAATATCATACATGGTAGGAATTGTGGCTACGGAAGTATTTCCAAGGTCCTGAATTGTCATTGGAGAGATTGCATGATCGTATTCTTTCACATCATAAAGCCTGTGAAGCCTTTCAATCATGGCGTAGTCCATTTTAGCGTTTGCCTGGTGAATTAAGATTTTATCTATATCTTCAATAGAAAGATTTGCATCGGTAATGGTATCTTTGATGGCAACCGGTACATTTTTAAGAGCGTATTCGTAGATTTTTCTTCCTAACATCCTTACATAAAGACGTTTTTGATCTGCTTCTTTATTGATAGATGGTTGATTTTCAAGGTAGTTTAATTCCGGTCCATTGTCACAGATCGTGTTATGAGCAATAATTCCTACATTTTCTTCGTCAGTTGCTTTTACTACTACAGCTCCGGCACCATCAGCAAAAATCATTCTGTTTCTGTCGTATGGATCAGTTACTCTGCTTAAAGTCTCTCCTCCGATAACAAGAATTGTTTTAGCTACTTTAGCTTTGATAAGATTATCTGCCAAAATCATAGCTTCAACCCATCCCGGACATCCGAAAACCATATCATACGTTACACATTTTCTGTTTTTTATTCCCAGTTTATTTTTTACTCTCGCTGCCATTGTTGGCATAAAATCAGCGTATCCGTTTTCAGTAACTTCCCCGAAATTGCTTGCGTAGATGATATAATCCAATTCTTCGCCGTTTACTTTTGCATCCTCAAGGGCAATTTTTGCAGCTTCATAACCGATTTGAGAGTTGGAAAGATCATCCTCAATGAATCTCCTGTTTTCGATTTCTGTAATCTCTACAAATTTCGCAATGGTCTCTTCCACAGGCTTTTCAATCTTTACTCCGTCTTCAGTGTAGAACTCGGAATTCATGAAGTAATCTCTACCAATAACTCTGTTCGGAATATAAGATCCAGAGCCAATAATGATCGTATTCGGCATTCGTTTATATGATTTTTTTAAAGATGCAAAGTTAATAATTAATATTAATAACGGAGAATTAAAAATATTATTAAATTTGCAAAAATTGTACTTTACAATCTATGAAAAACAACTCGTCCTTAAAAGGCTTACTTATTGCAGCTGTGGCGTTTATCGTTGCCTTTGGGATTTACTTCCTTTTTTTAGCCAAGAAGAATTATTATGTGGTAGATAATCCTACCCCGAATACATATTACTTTAAGATCAATAACGGATCTGAAGGAATTATTTCAGCGGGGCAGTATGTGCATGTGGATTTGAATAAAGGGAAAAACTCTATTCAGGTTTTTGATCAGAACAAAAAAATGCTTTACGATTCTGCATTTGAAGTCAATAAACTTCGTGGTTTGATTAATATTACACACCAGGATTACTATGTAAACGATCAGTATTACGGATACAATCTTAAAAAAGATTCGTTACTGGCCAACCTTGATAAAACTGTTATTGACGGAAAGGATTATTACGGAGGAGCAAGACGCTTCAATAAGCTTTACACAGAAGATTTTTATTACAATGTAGATGAAGACTATGACAAAGTGATCAAAAATATCCAGAAAGTGGAATCACGATCCAAAATCTTCAGAAAGCAGGATTACCTAAATTATTACAAAGAATATTACAAGTTTTAAGTTTTGACAAAAGATATCACCAAAGTTACTCCCTACAATTCAGAGGCTACAAAAAAAAGCCAGGTAGAGGATATGTTCGACAACATTGCACCGAAGTATGACCTTCTGAACCATGTTTTATCCATGAAAATTGATGTTTTATGGAGAAATAAACTGGTAAGATGGATGAAAAATGATAATCCGCAGGAAGTGCTGGATGTGGCTACAGGAACGGGAGATCTGGCAATTACTATTGAAAAAGGAACCGGTTCTAAAGTAGTTGGATTAGATTTATCACAACAAATGCTGAATGTTGGCGTTATTAAAATAAAAAAACTTAAATTAGACGGCAAAATTTCCATGCAAAAAGGAGATGCAGAAAATTTACCTTTCGAGGACAATAGATTTGATGCTGTTTCCGTTGCATTTGGAGTAAGGAATTTTGAAAACCTTACCAAAGGTTTGGCAGAGTTAAGAAGAGTAGTTAAAGATAACAAAAGTGTTTATATACTGGAGTTTTCAAAGGTTGAGGGTTTCATGGGACCATTTTATATGTTTTACTTTAAAAATATATTACCTGCCATTGGCAGATTGGTTTCTAAGGATAATAGGGCGTATACATACCTTCCGGATTCTGTAAATGCTTTTCCTTTCGGGGAGAAGATGAAGCAAATTCTTTTAGATACGGGATTTAAGAAAGTTGAATATAAAAAATTAAGTTTAGGTATAGCCACAATTTATAAAGCAACAAAGTAACCTATGAATAAATTTCTATTAAAAGCACTGGTTTTAACCTCAGTAAATGTTGCCGTTTTTGCAAACGCGCAATTCAGAACCCGAAACAGAATGGATAAGTTGGAAGATTTCGACGAACAGAAATTCAGTTGGGGGTTTTATTTGAACGGGAACAGACTGGATTACCGCATTGTTTTGCATCCGAAATATGGGATGAATGATAATGAAAACCTTGTTACCTCCAAGGAAAGTTATAGTTTCGGTGCCGGGCTTATTGCAAAATGGAGACTGAATGACTATCTTGATGTAAGAGTAGAACCAGGGTTACAGTTTGCACAAAGACAGTTGACTTTTAATACTCAATCCAATGACATTTATGCAGGTGGATCTTTAACTAATCCTCCTTTTATGCCATTCCCTTTACAGGAAAAGGATAAAGTAAGAGAAATTAAATCTACTTTGATTGATATTCCGGTACTTTTGGAACTTCACGGTCAAAGATGGTACAATTCAAGGCCTTACGTTGCTGCAGGGGTGAACTATGTTGTAAACCTTCAGTCTAACTCAAGTTCTACAGATGATAACATGCAGGGAATCTACAGATCTACAACGCACAACTTTGCATGGTCTGCAGAAATGGGAATTCAGTTTTATTTCAACAAGTTTAAACTGACTCCTGCGGTGAGAGGAACATTCTTCATGAACAACGAAAAAGTGGCAGATAATGCTACTACACCTCCTTACTGGTCATCTGCGATCTCTACATTGCAGACAAGAGCGGTAATGTTCGTTCTGAAATTTGAATAAAAAATATTGTATTAAAAAATACACAGGAGGTGCACTAGCGCCTCCTTTTTTATTGTTATATCAAAATATAGAGTGTTTTATTTTTGTTAGTGTTATTATTTTTTTATTTTTGCTTTTAGTTAGAATATACAAACCTGAAATGCTTCAAGATTTAGAAAACAATTTTTCAGAATTAGAGAGAAAGATTTCGACTCTGCAAAAGAACTATAAAAATCTTACGGAAAATTTAAAAGAATTAAATTTTGAGCATGAAGAGTTGAAGAAGAAATATGATGAGGAAAGAAGAAAGAATCAGGTATTAGCAGAAGAACAAAAAAATATAAAACTTTATTCAGCAATATCAGGAAATCCTGAACACAATAGGTTAATGAAAAACCATATCAACAGATTGGTGAAAGAAATTGATTTCTGTATTGCTCAGCTTCAAAACAGTGGATTATAATGGAGGTAAGGAGAATAACCGTCAACATTGCAGGAAGAGTGTATCCGCTGAACGTACCGGCAGCAGAGGAAGAAACTTTGCGTAAAGTAGGGAAGCAGATCGAGAATATGATTAAAGATTTTGAACAGAATTTCGATGTAAGAGATAAACAGGATGCTTTGGCAATGTGTGCCCTTAAACTGGGAACCAATGCAGAAGTAGTTTCTCTTAACTACGAGAAAAATATTAATTCAACCAACGAAAGATTAACGCAGATTAATCAATCGTTGAATGAAATCGGGAAATAGATTTTTTTTCCTGAAAAGTACTGCCTACAATAATTCTAACACATTAAAGGTAAACTCAACGCTAAACAATTACCGAACAAATGTCCATTGAATGGCGTGCCGGACTTCCGGATTACAGACAGTGGAAATCAGTTCAAATCGTGTTGATTAGGAGTTTACTCTCAATCTCTGGATTATTGTAGGCTTTTTTTATTGAACAAGGATATGAATACAATTAAAACTCAATATAAATTATGATAGAAGTTATAGTCGGTGTTGTTTGTTTAGTAATCGGAGCTGTCGTGGGAATGTTTTTTTCCAGAAGTTCTCTGAATACTAAAGCAAAATTCATCATAGATGATGCAAAGAAAAATGCCGAAAACCTTATAGAAAAAGCTAACGTTCAGGCTGAATCCATAAAGAAAGAAAAGAATCTTCAGGCTAAAGAAAAATTCCTGGAATTGAAATCACAGCATGATGCAGATATTCAATCCCGCGAAAAGAAAATGCAGGAAGTTGAAAAGAGAACGAAAGACAAGGAGCACAAGCTGAATGACGAGCTTAGCAAGACTGGAAAACTTGAAAAAGATTTAGACAAGCAGATTGCAGATTATGCTAAGAAAAATGAAATTCTTGAAAAGAAACAACAGGAATTAGATACAGCTACTGCCAAGAAAGTAGAAGTACTTGAGAAAATCTCTAATTATACAGCAGATGAAGCGAAAGCAGAATTGGTAGAAACCATGAGAGCTGAAGCTAAAACAAGAGCACAGGCACATGTTCAGAGCATCATGGAAGAGGCTCAGATGAATGCTAAAAATGAAGCGAGAAAAATCGTTATCCAAACGATCCAGAGAATCGGAACAGAGCAGGCTATCGAAAATTCAGTATCAGTTTTCAATATTGAATCTGATGAAGTAAAAGGTAGAATTATCGGTAGAGAAGGTAGAAATATCCGTGCTTTAGAAGCCGTAACAGGAGTAGAAATTATTGTTGATGATACTCCGGAAGCTATTCTTCTTTCATGTTTTGATCCTGTAAGAAGAGAAATTGCAAGACTGTCACTTCACAGATTGGTAACCGATGGTAGAATTCACCCGGCAAGAATCGAAGAAGTTGTAGAAAAAACAAGAAAACAGATCGAGGAGGAAATCATCGAAGTGGGTAAGAGAACGATCATTGATTTAGGAATCCACGGATTACACCCAGAATTGATCAAAATCGTAGGGAGAATGAAGTACCGTTCTTCTTACGGACAAAACTTACTACAGCACTCAAGAGAAGTAGCTAATATTGCTGCAACAATGGCAGCTGAGTTAGGATTAAACGTAAAATTAGCTAAAAGAGCAGGTCTTTTACACGATATCGGGAAAGTTCCTGAGCAGGAATCAGAATTACCACACGCACTTTTAGGTATGCAGTGGGCTGAGAAATACGGTGAGAACCCTGAAGTAGTAAATGCTATCGGAGCTCACCACGACGAAATTGAAATGAAGTCATTATTATCTCCGATCATTCAGGTTGCCGATGCGATCTCTGGAGCTAGACCGGGAGCAAGAAGACAGGTATTGGAATCTTATATTCAGAGATTAAAAGACCTTGAATCTGCAGCATTAAGCTTCGATGGAGTATCAAGTGCTTACGCAATCCAGGCAGGTAGAGAACTGAGAGTAATGGTAGAGAGTGGAAAAGTAAATGACGAAGTAGCGTCTCAGCTTTCTTACGACATCTCTGAGAAAATCCAGAATGAACTGACTTATCCGGGACAGGTAAAAGTAACAGTAATCAGAGAAACGAGAGCTGTGAATATTGCCAGATAATAATCAGAAAAAGATATTTGATAAAAACCTTTCAAGAAATTGAAAGGTTTTTTATTTTTATCAAAACTTAAAAATGCAAGAACTGTCCCTGTCTTCAAAACTGAAGTACATTTTCTCTATTCCCGTTATTATTTCTGCCTTAGGCTATTTTGTAGATATTTATGACCTTCTTTTATTCGGTATTGTTAGAATTCCAAGTTTAAAAGCTTTAGGGCTTAATCCGGATGCGGACGGAACCTTTATACTGAACTGCCAGATGGTAGGACTTCTTATTGGAGGAGTATTCTGGGGTATTTTCGGAGACAAAAAGGGAAGGCTTTCTGTACTGTTTGGATCTATTCTGGTCTATTCATTAGCCAATATCGCCTGTGGTTTTCTTCCTTATTTTCCCAAAGAGCATTTGGTGTACCAATATGCCGGTTTAAGGTTCATAGCAGGTATTGGGCTTGCCGGAGAGCTCGGAGCAGGAATTACACTGGTTTCTGAGAGTCTGCCGAAGAATTTAAGAGCAATCGGAACCTCAGTGGTTGCTGGTTTTGGATTAATGGGTGCTGTAGTAGCTCAGCTTACCGTAGAACTGGCCGGAGGATGGAATATTTCTTACATTATCGGTGGCATCATGGGAATTATGTTATTGATACTGAGAATAAGCGTATCGGAATCCGGAATTTATAAGAATCTTGAGCATAAAAACATCTCAAAAGGAAACTTTCTCTCCTTTTTTACCAATAAAGACCGATTGATAAGGTATTTAAAGTGTATTGCCGTAGGATTGCCTACATGGTATTGCATAGGGATTCTGGCCGTTTTAGCCAATCAGTTTGCTCCTGAATTAGGTATTACAGAGATCAATCCCGGAAAAGCAATTATGTGGGCTTACGTGGGGATTTCTGTCGGTGATCTGTTGAGTGGTTTTATTTCCCATGCTTTAAAATCCCGTAAAATGGCCATCTTTTATATGCTGATCTTTACCCTGATCGGGGTGGCAATCATGTTATTTGGTAATACGAATACAGAAACAAAATATTATCTGTTTTGTGTATGGCTTGGTTTCGGAACAGGATACTGGGCAATGTTTGTGACATTGGCCGCAGAGCAGTTCGGAACGAATATCAGAAATACTGCCACTACAACCGTTCCTAATATGGTAAGAGGGTTGGTGCCAGTAATGATATTTGCTTTTGATTCCCTTAAAGGACATTTCCCTGTTGTGGAAAGTGCTACCATAGTAGGAGTAGTGGTATTCGGGCTTGCATTTTATTCTTCACTTACCATTTCTGAGACCCACGACAGAGACCTTGAATTTACAGAATAATTTAACTTGTTTAATAAATAAGATGCTGATAATCCTTATTTTGAATATAATAATGAAGTTATAATCAATAAATTATTAAATTTTATTCTGGTTTTTGTTGCAAGTGTTTAATATTTGTTTAACTTTGGAAAGTAACTAAAACTATATTTTTAATCAAAACTAAACCACATGAACATTATGAAAAACGCTAAAAAATTAAGAAAGCAAGATCTGAAAAACATCGCTGGAGGAATAAGTGGAAACCCTGATTTATCTCTTTGCGGATGCAGCTGCTCAGGAGCAGTAACAGGACCATGGTATTGCGTACAGTATATAGGTTGTCCACAGGTGTATACTTGTGGTGATGCCGCAATCTAAAGAAAATTATTTCAATACGAAATAAACATTTCCACATTTAATATGCAGAACCCTTTTGATTCCAAAAGGGTTCTGCTCTTTTTACTGGATAATGTAAAGAAGACTACCGATGCTTATCGTTATCCATAGGATAATTGCCATAACCAAAGGTTTTAATCCAATGGATTTCAGCGTTTGAATAGAAAGGGTAGAACCAATCAAAAATAAAGTCAGATTCAGACCGGATTTTGCCAGAACAGTGATTGAAGAACTCAAGCGGTCAAGAAACGGAAAATAAGTATTCAAAAGAATGGCCACAATAAAATAACCGATAAACCATGGAATTTTTATTTTTGAATCTTTACTTTTAAAAATGAACATGGTGATCAATGAAACAGGAATAATCCATAAAGCACGCGCCAGTTTTACGGTAGTGGCTATTTTCAAAGCTTCGTCACCATATTTACTGGCAGCACCCACCACAGAACTTGTATCGTGAATTCCTACGGCACACCAGAGCCCAAACTGCTCCTGTGAAAGATTCAGAAGATGTCCTATGGCAGGATAAACAAACAGAGCAATAGAATTTAAGGTGAAAACGATAGCGAGTGCAAGGGAAATCTGCTTTGTGCTGGGTTTAATAATAGGAGATACTGCAGCAATAGCGCTCCCTCCACAAATAGCTGTTCCCGCAGAGAGAAGATAGGATAAAGGTCTTTCCAGTTTAAATATTTTCCCCAGAAAATATCCCAGAACCATTACTGTAAAAATACTTACAACTGTTAACATCAAACCGGTTTTTCCTGCATGAAGGGCTTCATCCAGTTTCATCCCGAATCCCAGACCTACAATTGAAATCTGCAACAGTAAATGAATATAGTGATGAAGATGTTTCTCGAAAGGATTTCCGATAAAAACGACCAGGCCAAAACCTAAAACAAGAGCTATTGGTGAAGATATAAATGGGGTAAGACATAAAACAGCCAAAACAATAAAAAATACTTTTCGGGTCATTTCATTCTGGATGAAATTTTTCATAATGCGAACTTTTAAAATCTGCACCAAAATTCCGGAAAATAGTATTACAAAGTAAATTGTATTTTGTTATATCGGATAACTAAAAGTTATAATTGATAAAAGATAAAAGATAAAAGATAAAAGATAAAAGATAAAAGATATTGTCATTAAATTTTATTATTTGCCTGACTATATCAATAGGGGTGGGCTTTAGCCCAGCCAGATAAATTTTAAAAATTCGATTGGCTTTAGCCAAAACTTAAAAGCTTTGTATATTTTTAATAACAATGCTAAAAGTAATAGGATTTTTCTATAAGTAATAGATTTACATCATAAGAGATTATTCGGCAAACCTCAAAAAAAGCTTAATCAGCTCAGACTGATCTCCTCTAGGCAGGATAAAATGAAAATCTCTTTCAATACTGAAATTTTTAATATCAATCACGGTCAGTATATTGTTTTTAAGTTCATTCAAAATAGTACTGATGGAAAGAAATGCCATGCATTCCGAGTGAAGAAGGTAATTTTTAATGCTTTCGCTGCTCCCCAGCTGCATGACGGTATTCAATTCATGGATATTAATTTCCTTTTCTTTCAGCCTGTTTTGGATAAACTCCAGCGTTCCGGAGCCCTGCTCTCTGAAGATCAGATCCAGTTGATACAGATCTTTTAAATTTAAAGTTTTATGAGCAAGAGGATGATCTGATTTTGCAGTCAGAACAATTTCATCGGGTTTAAAAGTTTTATATTCAAAATAAGAAGACTGCGATTCCCCTTCAATGATACCCAGATCAATTTTTTCTTCCTTCAAAAGGGTTGAGATCGTTTCTGTATTTCCTGTAAGAAGTTCAATCTTAATATCTTTATAATAAGAATTGAATTTAGCCAAAATTTCAGGTAAAATATACTGTGCAACCGTTGTGCTTGCGCCGATAATCAGTTTTCCTTTATGCTGCTGACTGATCTGACTGATCTCAAACTCCATGTCACGGTAGATATTTCTGATCTTCTCTGCGTGTTCAAACAAAATTTTTCCACTCTGAGTCAATTGGATAGAAGTTCCTTTACGGTCAAATAGCTTAGCGCCTACCTGAGTTTCGATTTCTTTAATGTGTTTAGTAACAGCAGGTTGTGAAATGTGAAGCTCTTCTGAAGCTTTAGTGAAACTTAATCGGGTAGCTACCGTATGGAAAACTTTTAATCTGTAATCGAACATGGGGCAAAATTACGAATTAAAGTTGGAAATGGTGAAGTGGTTTGAGAGTTTGAGAGTGGGAGGGTTTGAGGGTTTGGGGGTGATGAGATGCGTGTTGTGAGTTTCGGGGTTTTGGAGTCTGAGAGATTTGGGTTATGTGATTTGGCGTTTTGTGTTTCAGGGTGTTATAAGTTTAGAACTAAGAACCAATAAAAACCGGCATCCCGTAACCAGTAACAAAATAAACCAATAACTGTGATCTCGCAGCTCGCAACCCGCACCACGAATCCCGCAACTCCTTATAAAAAATCTGAAACAGACTTATCCTGCTGGCTTTCAAATCTTCTGTTTTTTGCTTCTCCGATCTTTTGCTTTGTATAAATACTGTTATGTCCTGAGAGAAGATAAGAAACAACACAGGCAATTGCTACATACACACCAGATTCAGCTCCGAATAATTCAATTCCCATCAGCATACAGGCCAAAGGAGTGTTGGTTGCTCCGGCAAATACCGCTACAAATCCCATTCCTGCCAATAATCCGAAAGGCAGAGGAATAAACAGAGACAAAGCACTGCCCAATGTAGCTCCGATAAAGAATAAAGGAGTAACTTCTCCACCCTTGAATCCAGCTGAAAGCGTTATAATGGTAAAGATCATTTTTAATGCAAAATCATATAGAGGAAGTTGCTTTTCAAAAGATTCTACAATCACAGGAACTCCTAATCCGATATATCGGGTAGTACCTATTGCAAAAACAGCAAGTGCTATAATAATTCCACCTACAACTGGACGAAGCGGAGGATATTTAATTTTCGATTTGAAAACAGAGCCCATCCAATGAATGATTTTACTGAAAGCAGCAGCACAGATTCCAAAAGCTATTCCGGCCAGAATACTGTATAAAATTGGTAAAAACTCAAGTTTAGGGATAAAATCAATGTGATAATGGGTATGCTTTACTTTCCAGAGATTGGTAGCCCAGTCTGCAAGAATTGCAGAAGCAAATGCAGGAAAGATGGCATTATAACGGATTCTTCCAATCAGAAAAACTTCAAGACCAAAAACCGCTCCTGCAAGTGGAGTTCCGAAAACAGAGCCAAATCCGGCCGCAATAGCTGCAATAATTAATATTTTTCTTTCATTTCTGTCTAACTTAAAAGGTCTGGTAAGCTGATCCGCGATAGCACCTGCCATTTGAAGTGCTGTTCCTTCACGACCTGCTGAACCTCCGAAAAAATGAGTGACAATCGTTCCGAGATAAACAAAAGGCGCCATTTTAAACGGAATAATTCCCTTCGGTTCATGGATGGTATCAATGAGCAGATTGTTTCCAGCCTCAACATCTTTCCCGAAATAATAATAGAGAAGTCCAATCAGGAATCCCGCTGCTGGCAGCAAAGCAATCAGCCACAGATGATTTTCCCTGAAGTTCGTTGCCCATTCTAAGGATTGAAGAAAACCTGCAGAAGCTGTTCCCACTAAAGCTCCAATAATTGTACTGATGCACAGCCATTTTAAAATATAAGGCAGAGCCGGAAACTTTCTGAAGAAAAAATGAGTGTGAAAAACTGCTTTTTTACCTAATGTTCTTTGGTTTTTTGACATGATAATCCTGATTAGTTATTTGTTAATAATCTTTTAATCAGGCGTCATCAGCTTTTGTAAAGCGGTTGGGTAAGGAAGAACACCATTTCCTTTTGTTTATGCAAATATAAAAAGAAGAATCTGTTTTTCAAAAAGAAATTCTTTGTTGCAAGTTGTGTAGGTTGCTGGTTATTTTGTTCATAGTTACAGATTACCAACAATCATAAACTCTAAACCTCGTAATCCCGCATCTCGAAACTCGCCCTTACAAAAACGGTTTCATCTCATCCTCAATTTGCGTTCTCAGTTCCATCAGGCGTTTAGCATATATTTCCTGCTGTTTTTCTTCCTCTGTTTCCGGTATCCATTTCGGGACAGGCAGTTTTTTTCCATTCTCGTCTACGGCAACAAAAACAATGATACAATGTGTTTTTTTCTCAAAGTTAGGCTGCTTCAGGTTTCTTGAAAAGACATTAATGGCAATATGCATGCTTGAAGTTCCTGTATAAATTACCTGGGCATCAACTTTTACCACTTCACCGATTTTAATAGGATCATAAAAACGGATTCCGCCCACATACACGGTGACAGAATAATTCCCACTCCAGGTTGTCGCACATGCATAGCCGGCCTGGTCAATCCATTTCATAACACTTCCTCCATGTACATTTCCTCCGTAATTAACATCTGAAGGCTCCGAAATAAACTGAAAAGTAATAGGCTTGTTCTGCATCTTTATAAAATTTGAATAAAGTTATTTAATAATTTCCAAAGTTTTAGATTAAATCCTACTTTTGAAAGACGAAACTTTCAATGAAAGGGAATTTTAACCAATAAAAGATTTAGAAACAGTAATGAAGAAAGTATTTTATCTCAACACATGTGATACCTGCAGAAAAATTTTAGCCCAATTTGACCTTACAGACTGGGAACTTCGCGAAATAAAGAAAGAGCCGATCACAAAAGAAGAATTGGCGGAAATGCATAAAAAAACAAAATCATACGAAGCTTTATTCAGCAAAAAATCTACTCAGATCAAACTGAGAGGGCTGGATGTGAAATCTCTGACCGAAAAAGATTTTAAAGAATTATTGCTGGATCATTATACGTTCCTGAAAAGACCTGTTTTTATTACAGATAAGGAGATTTTCGTCGGAAATGATAAGAAAAATGTAGAAGAACTGCAGAAATTCTTTGGTGTACATGAATGAAATATCTGATTTCCATATTGCTTTTTCTTGCTGTCAGTGTAAAAGGACAGACGGTTTACAGAACTCCTTCGGGTACAAAGTTTCATACATCATCATGCAGAATGGTGAAAAATGTTTCTTCCAGCCTGTCTGTAAATAAAGCTCTGGAAATTGGACTTCAACCTTGTAAGATCTGCAATCCTGGACAAACATCAGGATATGGAATGGTTTCCAGCCCTAAAAAAGTAAATGGTATCAATAAAGGAAATCAATGCTTGGGAACAACCAAAAAAGGAACCAGATGTAAGCACTATACGAGTATTGGTAATGACTATTGCTTTCAACATGTTCCAAAATAAATTTTATCTATAATTTGTGATTTATTTCAATTGGTTAATTATTAAATACTTAACTTTATAATTACCAAAAAATAAAATCATGACTAAAAACTTTTCAAAAACAAAGAATCTTAACAGATCAGCCTTAAAGGAAATTAACGGTGGATTAATACCACCTCTTGCAAACTGCTTTACTTTATGCGGACCTGCTGGTGGAGTAATTTCGAATACACCCGGAGTAGGTGATGCCTGTTCACCGGATAGAAAAGTTTGCTGTATCTGCTATTAAATTAAAAAGAGTCCATGATTATCACGGACTCTTTTTTGTTCTTATATTTAAAACACTTATACAAAAGGAGCTTTTACCACTTTTGCAGGAATGTTCTTATTTCTTACCTGAATAAAGATCTCAGATCCTAATTTGAAATGTGGTTTATCTACATAAGCAAGACCTAAACCTACTTTCTTCATTGGAGACTGTGTTCCGGAAGTTACTTTTCCAATCACATTTCCTTCAGCATCTACTACAGGATAATCGTGTCTTGGAACTCCTTTGTCTGTCAATTCGAAACCAACTAATTTTCTGCCAACTCCTTCTTCTTTCTGTTTTGCAAAAACATCTTTAGAAACGAAGTCTTTATCAAACTTAGTGATCCATCCTAAACCAGCTTCAATAGGAGAAGTGGTATCATCGATATCATTTCCGTAAAGACAGAATCCTTTTTCCAGTCTTAAAGTATCTCTGGAAGCTAATCCACAAGGAATAATTCCTTCTTCTTTACCTGCTTCCATTACAGCATCCCAAAGTTTTTCAGCACTTTCGTTATTGAAATAAATCTCAAAACCACCGCTTCCTGTGTATCCTGTGTTTGAAATAATCACATTATTTTCTCCAGCAACACTTCCTACTGTGAAATGATAGTAAGGAATTTCTGAAAGGTTTACTTCGGTAAGTTTCTGAAGGATTTCAGTAGCTTTAGGTCCCTGAATTGCTAATAAAGACATTTCATCAGAAGCATTGGTCATTTTAGCCCCGAAAGTATTGTATTTTGAAATATGATTCCAGTCTTTTTCAATATTGGAGGCATTTACTACTACAAAATATTTGTCATCTTCCATTTTGTAAACGATAAGGTCGTCTACAATTCCTCCGTTTTCGTTGGGAAGGCAAGAATACTGAGCTTTTCCGTTTTCAAGTGCATCTACATTATTAGTAGTTACATACTGCAAAAGATCTTTTGAGCCTGGTCCTTCGATGAAAAACTGTCCCATGTGGGAAACATCAAATAATCCTGCTTTTTCTCTTACGGCAAAGTGCTCTTCTGTAACCCCTGAATATTGAACAGGCATTTCAAAACCTGCGAAAGGTACGATCTTAGCTCCCAAAGAAACATGTTTGTCGTACAAGGCTGTTTTCTTCATATTTAATTTTTATTTCTTTATTTTAAAACTGTTAAAAGTCTCATTGAATAGGGTCATATAGTTTCCGTTCCAGAATTTCTGGCCACAGTTGATGGAAACTAAATATAAGTTTTTGTCTTTTTGAAAAGCCTTGGTAATCCAGAACAGCTTCTCTTTTTCATCAAAGTGTTCATACAGATATTCTGTATATCCTTTCTGGCTCTTTTTTTCTTTTACTTTTTTCTCTTCTTCCTGAGATTGATAAAGGGCCAGGATAAATTTTTTCACTTCTTCTTTTGGAAGAGAAAGATCATGATATTCCGAAATCGTAATAGCACCGATCTGGCTGGTAGGGAAAATATTGATGATCTCACTGTCGTTTGTGGATTTCCACCCTTCAGGAACATTGATAGAGTAGTTCGGAGTGTCAAATACACCTGCCTTTTGGGCAAAAAACAGACTTCCTGTCAGAAAAGCAGAAAAAAGCAATATTTTTTTCATCATTAAAAGTGGTGTTTGTATTCTTCGAGGATGATTTTGAACCATTCTGTAAAGTTTTCAGGCTGTTCGGAAATTTCTTTATCCAGATCTTCCATAGAAATGAATCTTACTTCTTCCACTTCCTCTTTATTTAAATTGAAATCTGCTTCATGATTTCCTACAAATACATGATCAAGCTCGTGCTCCCAAAGGCCGCCACCCACATCTGCTTTGTAAATAAAATTGAATTTTTCTGAAAGTTCTGCCTCAATTCCCAGTTCTTCCCTTAATCTGCGCATAGCGCCTTCCTGATAAGTTTCCCCTTCTCGTGGGTGAGAGCAGACCGCATTGGTCCATTGGCTAGGAGAATGATATTTTCCTGAGGCTCTTTTCTGAAGAAGCATTTCTCCTTTACTGTTAAAAAGAAATACAGAAAAAGCACGGTGTAACAGGCCATTGATGTGAGCCTGCTGTTTTTCCATCAGTCCTAAAACTTTATCTTCAGGATTTACTAAAACAACATATTCTTCCATTCCTACAAATGTAAGAGTAATAAATGTATTTTGGAAATTTTTAGATAAACATCATACTTTTTATAATAATGGTAATAAGGTGGGGGAAATAAAGAAAGCTTATGGCAAATTGGTAAATTCAATGAAAGCTTTATTTATACTCAATTTTCCTTACCTCAAAAAAGCGAAAAACTTTAACTATTTGTAATAAAATAGCAAGTAAATTATTGATATTATTCTTTAAATAATTTTTTGCAGTAAAATTTGAAGATAAATCAAAATCGATGATGTGCCATAATTGTAAAAACGCTAACTTTGTTACTTAATATTTAGTGATGGAATTAGAATACATTGAACACATTAGTCCTATTCTAAAGGATGGAATAAAAAATTATTTAATTGATATTGATGGAACGATTACTGATGACGTTCCCAACGAAGAACCAGAAAGAATGGTGACCTGCGAACCTTATCCTGATGCTCTGGAAACAATCAACAGATGGTATGACGAAGGACATCAGATCTGCTTTTTTACTTCAAGAACCGAGAATCTAAAACAAATCACTATCGACTGGCTGGATAAGCATGGCTTCAAATACCATAGCGTGCTTTGCGGAAAACCAAGAGGAGGAAACTATCACTGGATAGACAACCACCTGGTAAGAGCTACAAGATATAAGGGAAGATTTACGGATTTGGTTGAAAAGCAAGTAACCATTGAAGTATTCAAAGAAGACGGCGAATAAAAATATAATTTAAAGATTTAAAAATTAAATGGGAGTCAGTTCCTATAATTTTTAAATCTTTTATTTTTTAATATACTTGATATTTTATGAAAGTTTTAGCAAATGACGGCCTTGATCAATCTGGAATAGATGCATTGACAGAAAAAGGCTTTGAGGTTATCACTACAAAAGTTCCACAGGAATTTTTAGTAGATTATATTAACGAGCACAAAATCCGCACCCTGCTGGTGAGAAGTGCTACACAGGTAAGAAAAGATATTATTGACGGATGCCCATCCATCGACATTATTGGTAGAGGGGGTGTTGGTATGGATAATATTGATGTAGATTATGCAAGAGAAAAAGGAATCCACGTGATCAATACACCTTCTGCATCTTCAGAATCTGTGGCTGAACTTGTTTTTGCTCATTTGTTTTCCGGAGCAAGATTCCTTCAGGATTCCAACAGAAAAATGCCTTTGGTAGGAGATACTGAATTTGGAGGTCTTAAAAAAGCATATGCTGCAGGGATTGAATTAAGAGGAAAAACAATTGGTATTGTTGGAATGGGAAGAATCGGGCAGGAAGTGGCAAGAATTGCTTTAGGACTTGGAATGAGAGTTGTGGCAGCCGATAATAATGTTGGGAAAGCAAGTATTAAGGTCAAATTTTACAACAACCAGTTCATCAATGTTGACATAGAAACAGAACCGTTACAGGAGGTTTTAAAACATTCAGACTTTATTACGCTGCATGTTCCGGCACAGAAAGACGGCTATATGATTGGTCAGAATGAATTCGAAATAATGAAAGACGGTGTGGCTATTGTGAACTGCTCAAGAGGAGGAGTTATTGATGAAGCGGCTTTGATTCAGGCTTTGGATTCAGGTAAAGTAAGATTTGCGGGATTAGATGTTTTCATTAATGAGCCAACACCTTCTAAGGAAATCCTTACTCATTCTAAAATCTCTCTTACCCCTCATACGGGAGCTTCTACTCTTGAAGCACAGGATAGAATCGGGCTTTCTCTTGCAGAGCAGATTTCAAGTATCTTACAGATTCAGTAATCTGAAAACGATATAAAACATAGCAAAAGCACCTCAATGGAGGTGCTTTTTATTATAAAACTGTTGTTTACAGATTAGATATTTTTGTTTTTCAATAAATCTCTGATCTCAGTCAGTAATTTTTGATCTTCTGTAGGTCCTGCAGGAGCAGCTTCCTCTTTTTTGTTCACTTTATTAGCCAGTTTAATGATCCAGAAAAGAACCATCGCAATACAAAGGAAACTGATTACCGCTGAAAGGAAGTTTCCATAGGCAACACCATTCCATGTAAGTTTTGCAATGTTTTCTGCACCGGCTGCTTTCAATGCGGGGTTTAAGATCAGAGGCGTGATGACATCTTCTACTAAAGACGAAACAATTTTACCAAAAGCTGCTCCAATGATCACACCGACAGCTAAATCGAGAACATTGCCTTTAAAAGCAAACTCTTTAAATTCTTTTACAAATCCCATAATTTATATTTTTTTTAATTAGTATATACACAAAAATATAATTTAAAAATGTAAAAAACACTACGTTTTATAGTTTTTTATTCCCAAAATATTGAATTTTGTGCTGGTTTCCTATGATCTGTTTTAATGAATATTTCAGCATTATATCAATACATTATTTCATTAATGATGACTTTTTATTTTTGTTAATGACGTGATATCATAATGAAAAATCTTTTGTAATTTGCTTAAAAGTTTAATTTACCTATGAAAGTTTTTACTGCAGAACAGATACGAAGCTGGGATCAGTTCACGATTTCTCAAGAGCCGGTTTCCTCCATTCAATTGATGGAAAGAGCTTCAATGGCTGTTGTACATTGGATTTCGGAGCATTGTAAAAACCATAAAAAGCTAGCCGTATTTTGCGGTAATGGAAATAATGGAGGAGACGGATTAGCGGTTGCAAGATTACTTTACCTGAAAGGGTTTGATGTGGATGTATTTGTAAGCGATTCTAAAAGAAAATTTTCAGAAGATGCTTCTGTCAACCTGAAAAGACTCCGCGATTTATCCGGAATTTCAGTGAGAAAATTTGATTCTAGTGAACAATACAGTTTTGATGATAAAACGATTATTGTAGATGCACTTTTCGGAACAGGATTATCCGGACAGTTGGAAGGAGAATGTAAAATGCTTGTTGAGCAATTGAATACCAAAAAGAATATTAAAATATCCATTGATATCCCTTCCGGGTTGCCTGCGGATGGAATGTTTGATAATAATTCTGTTATTCTGAATGCTGATTATACGCTGACTTTTCAATGCTGGAAGCGAACTTTCCTTCATCCTGAAACAGGAAAATATACAGGAAAAGTAGTGTTGCTGGATATTGATTTAAGTAAAATATATGCAGATGCTACTGATTCTGATTATTCTGTGATTGATGATCCGCTGGCAGCCTCGATATTCATTCCTAGACAGGAATTTTCTCATAAAGGAAGTTACGGTAAGGCAGTTATCATAGGAGGCAGCTATGGAAAAATAGGAGCAGCAGTTCTGGCAACAAAGTCAGCCTTAAAAACAGGAGCAGGACTGACTTTTACACTGGCACCGGAATATGGATATAATATTTTGCAAACCTCATGTCCTGAAGCAATGTTCATTAAAGGAGGAGATACGTTTATTCTCAATTTTAAGATTGATAAAGATGTTACATGTGGTGCAGGGCCTGGATTGGGAACTCATTCCGGAACAGAGAAAAGCTTTTTGAACTTTCTGAAAAACTATTCAAAGCCATTGATTCTGGATGCAGATGCATTGAATATCATTTCAAAAAATCAGGAAAATTTGAAATTAATCCCTGAAAAATCAATCATCACGCCTCATCCGAAAGAATTTGAAAGACTTTTCGGAAGTACGGAAGATTCTTTCAAAAGGCTTGAACTGGCAAAGGAAAAGGCAAAAAATCTGAATATTTATATTATTCTGAAAGATCATCATACCCAAGTTGTTACTCCACAAGGAAATGTATTTTATAATATAACCGGAAATGCAGGGTTGGCGAAAGGAGGAAGCGGAGATATTCTTACTGGTATTTTAACCTCACTTTTAGCGCAAAAGTATTCTCAGGAGCAAACCTGTATTTTCGGGGTATGGCTGCATGGCAAAGCAGCAGATATAGCTTCAGAAAAACATTCAAAAGAATCTATGCTGCCTACGGATGTCATTGATGCATTTGGGAATGTTTTTGAGGAACTTAACAGGAAGACAGAGAGGAATCTGTAATAAAGTGAATAGACAAAACAGTCCATGATTTAAAACATTAAAAAAGGCAAATCTGTATTTTTACAAATTTGCCTTTTTATTTTTTATTGTTGAATAAAACGTTTAGTCTTCAATTATTCCGGCTTTGCGTTCTCTTCTTCTGTGATTTTAAATTTCTTAGAAACAATCATGATGACAACCCCTGCAATCATAAAAGGAATGGAAAGAACCTGACCCGTATTCAGACCACCAATCTGGATAAATTCATCTCCTTGTGGCTCTTTAAGGAATTCAACAAAGAATCTGATTGCCCAAAGAATGATGAAGAACAGACCAAATAACCATCCTTGCTGATATTTTTTATTTGTCTTTCTGTACAATATCCATAATAGAATGAATAACAAAACATATCCTACGGCTTCAAATAACTGACTTGGATAACGCGGTACAGTAAGACCATACTCACTGCTTTGTTGTGGGAAAAGCAACGCAAACGGAGAATTCGGGTCCGCTGGTTTACCAACGATTTCAGAATTGAAAAAGTTCCCCATTCTTACAAATGCTCCTCCTAAAGCAACAACAATACCCAATCTGTCATATACCCAGAATGGATTTTTTCTGATGATTTTAAATGAATAATAAAGTGTGGTGAAAATCAAGGCAATCGTAGCTCCATGGCTTGCCAGCCCTGAAAATCCAGTGAATTTAAAACCATTTTTTGTACTTATCGGTAGGAATACACTCCAGAAATCCTCTTTGAATAATTCCGGCTGATAAAAGATAACATGTCCTAATCTTGCTCCAAGAATTGTCCCGATCAATGTCCATGTGAATAGAGGTTCAAGGTATTTCTGGTTGACATTGTCAATCTTAAAGATTCTAGTCATTAAAATATATCCGAAACCAAATGCAAAAACAAACATCAAACTGTAGAAGTGAAGTGTAAATGATCCAATGTGAATACCTTTTGAAGGATCCCAGATTTTAAATGAAGTTTTAAGTTCTACTTTATCAGAATCAGTGATAGGTTTTACAGATTTTACTGCATACTTGAAAGTGGTGATATTTTCTTTGGTAACACCAGTATCAATCAGTTTAAAGTTTTTATCAAAAAACTGGTACTTTGAATCCTTATACTTTGCTAAAGTGGAAGCGCCATAATTGTAATAAGCAGGTTCAAAATTAGATTCATTAAGAATGACAACAAAAGACTGGTTCTTGTCTGATTCTCTGTCCGGAAACGCCGTAAGGTCTCCCATCTCCGTAGTTGAATAAATTTTTACAGGAACATTGCTTCCATTGATATCTAAAGTTCCGTCAGATAAACCTCCAGGGTATTCCTGTGCAAAAAGAAGCTGCGTTGTGAACGCAAACAGCACAAGATAAATTCTGAAAAAGATAGTATTCATTTTTCTATTGATTTAATAGTTTGATTATTAACATTTATGTTTGGGTGGAACAGGGTCGTAACCACTTCCTCCCCATGGGTGACATCTTAAAATTCTTTTAAATCCCAGCCAGAAACCTTTAAAAACACCATGCACCTGCAGAGACTCAATCATATAATGAGAACAGGTAGGTTCGTAACGGCAGTTTTTGGGAAGTAAGGGCGAGATGAACCATTGGTAAAATTTGATCAAAATTACCAGCGGAAATGTAATGATTTTATTGAATGTAAGTTTCAAAACAATGCAAAAATAGGGTAAAAAAATGAAAATTAGTTTAAATTTGTTATAAGTTTCGGAGATCAGAAATCCGAAACATTGATCTTAAAAAATAGAATTAGTTTGAATCAAAATATTCCATTAGCTGAAAAATTAAGACCTAAAACCCTGAATGATGTGTTGGGGCAGGAACACCTTACCGGCGATAAAGGAACAATCAGAAAAATGATTGAAAATAATACCTTGAATTCGTTGATTTTATGGGGACCTCCGGGAACAGGAAAAACTACGCTGGCTGAAATTATCTCAGAACAGTCGGGGAGAAAATTTTATAAGCTTTCTGCTGTTTCTTCCGGGGTAAAAGATGTGAGAGATGTGATTGAAGATGCAAAAAAGCAGAATCTGTTCTCCGGAAAATCGCCTATCTTATTTATTGACGAGATTCACAGGTTCAATAAGTCGCAGCAGGATTCATTATTGCATGCGGTAGAAAAAGGTTGGATTGTGTTGATTGGAGCGACTACTGAGAATCCAAGTTTTGAAGTAGTTTCAGCTTTGCTCTCAAGAAGTCAGGTTTATATTTTAAAGGCTTTGAGCTATGAAAAGTTGGAAGAATTAATTGATATTGCTTCGGAAAGATACAATAAAGATGAAGGAACGGATTTTAAAATCCTTGAAAAAGAAGCTTTTATTCAATATTCAGGTGGTGACGCCAGAAAATTGATTAATTCTGTAGAATTGGTTTTGAATCAATATAAAAATTCGGGTACAACGGAAATTATTAATTCTGATGTACTGGAAGTTCTTCAGGAGACGATGGCTTTGTATGATAAAAATGGAGAACAGCATTACGACATTATCTCAGCCTTTATCAAGTCCATGCGTGGAGGTGATCCTAATGGAGCGGTATATTGGCTGGCGAGAATGATTGCCGGGGGAGAAGATATTAAGTTTATCGCAAGGAGAATGCTTATTCTAGCTGCTGAGGATGTAGGTCTGGCTAATCCCAATGCTTTGGTAATAGCTAATAATTGTTTTCAGGCGATCAATGTGATCGGGAACCCTGAGGCAAGGATTATATTAAGTGAAACAGCGGTGTATCTTGCAGTTTCACCTAAAAGCAATTCTGCATATATGGCCATCAATGAGGCTCTGGCTTTGGTAAAACAGACGGGAAACCTGCCTGTGCCACTTCATTTAAGAAATGCTCCTACCAAACTGATGAAAGACTTGGATTATGGAAAAGAGTATAAGTATGCTCATTCTTATGAAGGAAACTTTGTAGAACAGGATTTTCTTCCGGAAGAAATCAGGAATGTGAAACTGTATGAGCCGGGAAATAACTCTACGGAAAAGAAGATTTACGAAGAGCTCAAGAAAAAATGGAACAATAAATACTAAAAATAAAAAAAGGATGCTGAAAAAACGGCATCCTTTTTTATGTTATTAATTACTCGGTCGTGTAAATAAATAATGTTTTCTTACCGTTGTAATCTTTTGTTTCTGTTCTTTTCTTGATTTCAGGATAGATCACAATACTTGTATCTGCAAATTCATATCCTTCAATAAATACAGGATTATCTGCCGGAATATTATATTGTACATTAATGGAAGATAATGGCATTCTGTCTAATATATTTTCTCCATTTTTAAACTTATATTCAGTTACGCCTTTTGTAAAAACAGAACTGTATTTTTTTAAGCTTTGGGGAAGACTGGCTGAAGTATTGTATATCTTTGAAACCTGCAATACGTTCTTTTTGGTATTGAACAATTCTACCGTCCCAATGGCATTGTCAGCCACTGCAAACTTCACCGCAGGATTTTTTTGCTGAGCAAATAAAGTAGCAGAAGATAGGAGTAAAAAAGAATAGAGTAATTTTTTCATAATCAGAATATGTAACTGTTAAAAACGTGATAAATATAGTTATTTTTTATAAAATTTGAATAAAATCTTAAATTGTTTTAAATTTTATTTAGAAATAAAAACTTTTACCCTGATTGTCAGTCGGTGCTTTCTTCTTTTTTATCTTTTTTGTCCACCATATTTCTGATCATATTTTTCAGGCGTTGAAAAGTGAAAGAGCTTAATAATAAAATAATTCCGAGAACAATAAAGGCGCTGATTCTTGAAATGTTATCCATTTGCCATACATCATACCCATAAAGTTTTAATACCATCAGGCCTATCAATGCGAAGCCAATCTTGTTATATTCCTGGATATTCTTTTTCAAGCCGTTATAAATAAATATACTGGCAAGAATTGTCCATATAATAGGAAGATAAAGAATATTGAAATGTTCACTTGCTTTATAGGAATGAGGAAGATCATTTGAGGTGATTAAAATATAAGAATGGTGAAGTTCACAGCTTACAGAGATAATGAGTGCTAAAGACAGCATCCAGTAAGAAATCCGTTGCTTATGAAATTCTGAAGAAGGAATAATTCTATATCCTATATATATAAAAGGAATCCATTGAAGCAGATGTAGAAAATAAAAACTTAAATGGAGTTTTTTTGTTACAATAGCTGCTACAACTGGAAATGTAGAAGCAGATGTATTAATGATGATCAGGAATAAAAACAGATAAATCAGGATGTTTTGGATATCATTTCTGATGTTCAATGGTTTTCTGAGAAGTAATAAAGCAAAAATATAATAAATACTGAATAAAAGTCCTACGCTGGTAATAGCTTGCCAGGGCATTTCTGAAATATGGTACGTAATCTCAAGAAGAAAAGTAATGTAGATAACCCCGTAGCTGACCACTGTAATAAGATCTTCAAAAAAGTGATGATCTTTTCCATTGGATTCTTTGGAGGTATTCCTTAATAAATAAAGGTTAATTGTGATGGAGATGATGGTAAATAAACTGGTGATAAACGGAGTATTCAATATGATGCTGAAATCTTTTGTTCCAAAATATGCCGTCCAGGTTATAAGTTGAGCGATCATCACTAATGGAAACAGAATATAAAAGAAGATTTTGAAAATCCTATGGCCTGTTTTTTTCCAGATAAAAAGAAGAAGAGGAGTCTCTATAGCCCAGATACTGGTGGTGAGATGGGTTTTAAACTGAATAGCAATCGCAACGGTTATAAGGCTGGTAACAAGACCTGCAAATACAGAATAGGCAATTCCGAAATTTCTGCGGCTATATTCTCTGAACAGAAGAACGGTGTTTACGGCAGCAAAAATAAGTGGGAAAATAATTGGGGGTTCATATTGTAGGGTATCAAAAATGTAAAGCAGTCCCAGAATGCTCGAAAAATTAGCGAGAGCAAGTATTAAAATATCGGAGGTTGAAAGTATATTTCTTCTGAAGTAATCATGCAGGGCAAAGATGTAGAAAATCAGATAACTGATCAAATAAAAAGTAATGCTTAAAATCTCAGGGCTTTCATTGGTCCAAGAGAAGAGATATCCTGTGGTAAAAATATAAGCTGTCCATCCCACGCTTTTCCAGTGCTGCAGAAAAGAGGCTGCCAGCATTCCTGTATTTAAAAGAGTAATATAAATAAAAAGGAAAAGATAGTTGCTTTGTCCTGTACTGATCATCAGAGGAGCTGCAAAACCTCCTATCAGTGAAAAGATGATCAGTACTTCACTTTTATAATAATAGGATAAGATAATAGAAGCTGCAGTTATGAGTGCAGTTATGATAAAAGCTGTATTTTGGGTAAACAAATGGTATTCACGGAAGGCAATGGTGGCTGTGAAATATAAAACGGCAATTCCACCTCCGGTAATAATAGAAGAAAAAGCCTGGTAATTTTTTCTGAAAAAATGTCCGGTTATAATGATTCCTGCTCCGGTACAAAAACCAATTCCCGCTCTTGCTGCTTCACCAATCCAGTTTTTGTCAATAGCGTATTTTACAAAATAACCAATTCCGAGAACAAGAGTGAAAATACCAATAATGGTAAGTGTATTTTGTTTTAAAAAATCAAAAACAGGAGTAAGCCAGTCTTTTTGAGCAGGTGTAGAAATGTTTTCACTTTCTTCACTGTACTTTGCGTTTGTATGTTGAATCTGCTGAGGTTGCTCTTGCTGAGGGATGAATGTCTCTTCTGTTGAGGTTTTCTTATGAATTACTTCAGTCTGAGCCGGAGGAGTATTATTGATTTTATAATTAAGATCTGAAATCTCCTTTTCCAATTTTCTGATTTTGGTATTCAGATTATTGAAAATGATGAAGATAATGATAAAGATGATGGCCGCAACAAATTCATTCATTTCATTAGTTTTTATCAAATATAAAGAAATGTTTGATATGCTATTTAAAAAATTAACCCATCACGGTATAAGCGATGGGTTAAATGGTATAGATAACTAACAATATGTTTTTACTAGTTGGATACTTTGTAAATGTAGAAGGATGCGATACTGGATCCTAATAATCCTGCTGTAACAATACCGGAATCTACAATTCCAAAAGAGACTTTGTCGCCTGCCTGAAATGAATACAAAGAATTAATGCTGGAGTCAGAAAGTGTTAAGTTAACTGCTAATGCAAGGTTAATACCACTGAATGGGCGTGTGTCTATTAGAGTTGTTACTGCAGATCTGGTTCTTGCAATGGCGATACCAGGTGCTCCAGATAGTAAAGAAGCCTGTAAACCTGTTCCGTATCTGAATGCGAACCCAACAGCATATACTCCAGTGGATGGAATATTATAAGAACCGTCAGCATTTGTAAATAAAGTAGCAGTTCCTATAGTTCTGTCGGCTTGTACAAAGCTGACAGGTTGGAAATCAGACGGTAAAACACCTAGGTTAAGAAGGGTTATACCTGTTGTTTTTTTTGCAGAATACACGGAAGTATTAGTTCCTGCAGCGGCCGTTAATAGAGCAGGGTCCATTGAAAAAACTTGTGTAGTTCCCTGATTAACTGCTAAAATTTGATACCCAGGTAGTGCTGTAGCTGCAGGAGTATCACGAACTTTCATAGTTCCGTTAACGTCTAAGGTTGCGGATGGGGTTGCTGTATTGATACCTACTTGCGAGAATAATGGTAACGTCGCGCATGCTAACATTAAGCTGTAAAGTTTAGTTTTCATGATCAAGATTTTAATTAGTTGCAAAGCAAATATACAATAAAAATTATACTCTACATTGTGATATTTTTATTTTTAATATTAATATGATGCAATATCTTTAAACATATGTTTATATTTTGATTTATATTATCACATAATTTAATTACGACTTATTATATTTGTTTTTAGTTTAATTCGTTGTTTGTCAGTGTCTTATTGAAAAATAATTCTCTCCATTGTGTGGGTTATTTTTTAATTAAACAGAAGGTGTTGTCATTATGGTAATTTATTGTAAAAGTTTTTTGGATTTTGTGTTTTTTATAGTGTAAATAAAAAAAACACTGCTTTAATGGCAGTGTTTTTTACAGATTTATTGTTTTTTTTCTAGCTTTCCAGGAGAAATTCTTTGTAATTCCCAAGAAAATCTACATTTGCGTGGATTGATTCAAGCTCTTTTAGTGCATTTTCATGTAAGACTTCTTTCCATGGTCCTTCAACATTGATAAAGAAGAAATAATTTCCCAGTCCTGTTTTTAATGTTCTGGATTCAATCTTGCTGAGATTCATTTTTCTCCATGCAAAAACAGATAATACCTGATGTAATCCACCGGGATGATCTTCGGGAAGAGTGATCAGCATACCTGATTTTTCTCCCAGTGTTTCCAGTTTATCATTTTGATATTTGTTCTGTTCTTTAGAAATGATGATAAATCGGGTGTGGTTCTGTTCGAAATCCTGAATATTACGATTCACGATTTTCAAACCGTATAAATTGGCTGCAAACTGATTGGCTACCGCAGCAATAGGAGTATCCGGATTCTCAGAAACAAACTTGGCAGCGGCTGCAGTTGAGGAAAAGTCCTGTTTTGGAATTTCTTTATAATGGGAATCCAGAAAATGAAAGCTCTGTGCAAGGGCTTGCGGATGTGAATATATTCTTTCAATATTCTCAATAGAATTTTCCGGATGAATCATCAGATGATGGGCAATAGGCATTACTGCTTCTGCTTCAATTTTAATAGACGGAGTTTTATACAAATAATCCAGCGTCATAGAGACGGTTCCTTCAATAGAGTTTTCCAAAGGTACTACTGCTTTTACTACCTCTCCGTTTTCAACGGCATTAAAACAATCCAGAATGCTGGCTTGTGGTACTATTTCGTCATCAGGGAAAAGCTGTGCTGCAGCAAGCTGGGTGAAACTGGCATGAGGTCCCAAAAATGCAATCTTCATAATATAGTATATAAGGGATGGTTAAATAAGGGTACAAAGGTGCGAATTAATTCATAAATAGAATACGTATTGTGGGGTGTTTTGTTACGGATGAGAGTTGCTGGTTTATTTTGTTGCTGGTTTCTTTTGTTATTAGTTAAGTAGAGATAAATATATCTTAATTGCATTAAAACATTCACCTTTCACTTGCGAAGCAAAATTCACCATTGACATCCAATACTCCTGCATTAATATTTCACAGAGTAATTTCTCTAATTCCTGCAACCTACAATCTATTTCTTCCAGTTCTTTTCAATCAACTCCATCAGGAAATCCGGGCACTTGATCACTTTATTGGTTTTTGCGTCGAGAAAGAATAGAGTAGTGGAAGCTTCTGTTATTTTAGTATGCTCTTCATTGTAAATTTCATACTCAAATTCAATTCTTACCCCTGGAATTTTTTTTACATAAGTATGAATTTCTAATTTTTGATCATATAAAGCAGGTCGGATATATTTAATTTTATAGTCTGAAACCGGCAGCCAAATTCCTTGGTTTTCAATTTCATCGTATGAAATTCCTATGCTTCTGAAGAGTTCAACTCTCGCTACTTCGAAGTACGTTGCATAGTTTCCATAGTATACATATTTCATCGGGTCTGTCTCTGCGTAACGTACTCGTATTGAGTGTGTTGTGTGTATCATTTTACGGGTTAAATTATACATACAAATATATTTTTAAATAATCAATACCTGCAATATTTTTTTTTGAAAAGAAAATATTGGACCTTTGTCTTCCTTCTAAACACAGTACAAACAAAGAATAATCGGGGCTTAAAAAATGGATGACAATTTAATGATGATATGGCAGAAATGCCTTCAGTTTATGCGCGATAACCTGAACGCTGCTGAAGACAATTCTGACCTAAAAAAACTTGAAAAATCTTTCGATATGCTATTCGACAAGGTTCAGCCGCTTTCATTGGTGGCTAATAACCTCACGTTGATCGTACCGAGCGATTTTTACAAGGAATATATAGAGGACAATTACCTGTCCTTACTTTCTGCTGCCCTGAAGAAAAATATTGGAAAAGGAGTGAAATTATGGTATTCTGTGATGGAAAACAGACCAAAAGGTGAAGAGAAACCAGTTACCATGAACATCAAGGGACAAAGTGTTCCTACTCCAAAAACACAGGAAACAATGCCACAAGGTTTTTCTGCTAATATTGTAAATCCGTTTGTAGTTCCTGGAATTAGAAAAGTAAACATAGATTCTAACCTGAAGCCTGACTACTCATTTGATAGTTATGTAGAAGGAGAAAGCAATAAATTTGCAGCCACTGTAGCCAGATCCATTGCAAAAAGACCTGGAGCAACTGCTTTCAACCCCTTATTTTTATATGGAGGTTATGGAGTTGGGAAAACCCACTTAGGTCAGGCTGTTGGTCTTGAAGTAAAAAATCAGTTTCCTGATAAAGTAGTTCTTTATCTGTCTTCTGAAAAGTTTATCCAGCAGTTTATCTCTGCGGCTAAAGCTCATAAGCAGACTGAGTTTGCGAATTTCTATCAAATGGTAGATGTACTGATTATTGATGATATTCAGTTCTTATCTGGAAAATCTGCTACTCAGGACAGTTTCTTCCATATTTTTGATCACCTGCATCAGAATGGAAAACAGATTATCCTTACCTCAGATAAAGCACCTGCTGATATTATGGATATCCAGGACAGAATTGTTTCCCGTTTCAAATGGGGACTTTCTGCAGAAATCAAATCTCCGGATCTATCTACAAGAAGACAGATTATTGAAGATAAACTAAGCAGAGATGGAATTGTTCTTCCGGGAGATATGCTTGATTTCCTAGCTGCCGAAGCAAAAACGAATGTAAGAGAGCTTATCGGGGTTATCAACTCTGTGATTGCTTACTCTACAGTATATAAAAGAGATCTTAGTCTTGAGTTGCTTAAGGAAACGATCAACAGAATTGCGGCGAACCAGAAGAAGGTTATCAATATTCCTTACATTCAGGAAGTGGTTTGTGATTATTTTGGAATCAAAAAAGAACAGCTGCTTTCAAAAACAAGAAAAAGAGAGATTGCATTACCAAGACAGCTTGCCATGTACTTCTCCAAAGAATTTACCAATTCTACCTTTACTAAAATTGGTGAAGAAATGGGTGGAAAAGATCACTCTACAGTAATGTATGCTTGTGATACCATCAAGGACGTTTCTAAAATTGATAAAGAAATCAAGAAATACGTAAAAGACCTTACTGAAAGAATCAAACAATAATTAAGGTTGAGCTTACATAAATTAAAATGAAGGATAGTTTTATTCTTCATTTTTTATTTAGTTTTGTCGTGAGAAAAGACTCTTTTTAAATACACGGGATATGAAAATATTAATGGTTTGTCTGGGGAATATATGCAGAAGCCCCTTGGCGGAAGGAATTATGAAAGCAAAACTACCGGAGCATTATACGGTGGATTCTGCCGGAACTATTTCAATGCATGAAGGTGAACATCCTGATAAAAGAGCCATTAAAACAGCTGCTAATCATCATATTGATATATCCGGACAAAGATCAAGACCTATCACCAGAAGAGACTTTGAAACCTTTGATAAAATCTACTGTATGGATATTGACGTATTGGAAGATGTAGTTTCTAAAACTAAAAATGAAGAAGAACGTCAGAAAGTATCTTTGTTTTTAGAAGTATTGGGAGACCACAAAAATGCTGAGGTTCCGGATCCTTATTGGGGAGATATGAAAGATTTTGAAAAGGTTTTCCAGCTTTTGGATAAAGGATGCAACGCAATCATAAACCAAATATCAAAATAATAACCATGAAAAAACTGCTGTTACTGTTTGTTTTTAGCTGTGGTTTGTCTTTCGCTCAAACCAAAGATGAAACAGAAATCCGTAAAGTTATGGATGACTTTATGGGATGTATTAAATCCAGAGACGAAGCCAGATATCTTTCTTTATTCCAGGAACCTGTGCTTTGGACCGGCATATACAAAGACCGAACACAGGCTAAGCGTCTGGAGAAAAATCCTAAGGCTGATTACTATTTTGCAGATGATTATAAAGCTTTTATCAAGAGTTTTAAAGATGATAAATCTGAAGAAAAATTTGACAATATTAAGATTGTGGAAGATGGAGCAATAGCTTCTGCCAATTTCGATTACAGTTTTTGGTATGATGGTAAAATGGAAAACTGGGGAAAGGAGATCTGGACATTAATGAAGATCAATGGAACCTGGAAAATCACCTCCGTTACCTTTTCTATGGATTTGACAAAATACTTCCTTCAACCTACATTAAACGAAAGAACTAAAAAATAATACAATGCTTTTTTTACTCCCAGCTTATTTATCTGAAAATACTTCTATCAATCATTTTTCGCCTGTTCTGAAGGATTATATCATGCAGACAGATTATTTCTTTGTGGAAAATGAGAAAACAGCGCGAAAGGTTGTGAAATTTTTTGCTCCTGAAAAAAAACAGGCCGATCTGAAGTTGTTCTTATTGGATAAATACACTGAAAATGCAGATATCAAGGAAGCTCAGGAGCTGATGATGAAAGGGCAGGACTTTGGATTACTGTCGGAAGCCGGATTGCCTTGTATTGCAGATCCCGGAAACCTGATTGTAAAATGGTGTCATGAGAAAAACATCAGAGTGATCCCAATTTCAGGGCCTTCATCCATTATTCTGGCTTTAATTTCCAGTGGTTTTAATGGTCAGGAATTTACTTTTCATGGTTATCTGCCAATTGATAAAGGAGAGAAAAAGAAACAGATTATGAATCTTGAGAGCCTTGTTCAGAAAACCGGATATTCACAGATTTTCATGGAAACTCCTTACAGAAATAACCAGCTTTTTGAAGATTTATGTAAGTTTTTATCGCCTAATACAAAACTTTGTATTGCTGCCAATATCAACGATCCGGAATATGAATTCATCAAGACAAAAACCATAAAAGACTGGCAAAAACAAAAGCCGGAACTTCATAAAATTCCTGCAGTATTTGTACTTGGGAAATAAATATGATTCCTTTTGAAGATAATTTTAGGATTTTTAAAATTTACTGGCTGAGAGAATGATCAATTCTCTCATTTTTTTTAGTAGTTTTTAGTAATTGCATACAAATCATATAATTGTCAGTGTTTTGTATTTCATTGTCCCTCTATGCTCTATTTAATATTGATTCATATGAAAAATATTTCAACAAAATGTGATTAATTGTTTAATTTTTTGTACTTTTATGTTTTGACATGTTGTAATTATATGTTAATAATATGTTATGAATTATTATTTTATGTTTTAATTTGAAGTATTGGCTAATTTGTGTTATTTAATTCGGTTTTTATTGAAAATTTTATAATTTAAATTATTTAATGAATTTAAACTAATAGCTCTTTCATTTCTTTAGTTATCTGGAGTGCAATGGTTTGAAAAATTAGCTTTTAGAAAATTGATCTTATAAAATCAACACCAAAATATTAAAATATGATGACACGTAAATTTTTTCTTCCGGTATTGCTGATGATGGCGATACTGGTACCTTCTCTAATTCATTTATCTGCACATGGATATGTAATGAGCCCTGCCTCAAGAGGCTATCAGGGAAGTCTGGATAAGGCTACCCTCGGTTATTCTGCAGCATTTAGCATCTATGGATCTATCATTAATGAACCTGGGTCCCTGGAAGCCCCAAAAGGCTTTCCTGCATTAGGGCCGGCAGACGGAAAGATTGCTTCTGCTAACGGAAGTATAGGGGGAGACACCACATTGGATATCCAAACTGCTGACCGATGGAAGAAAACCAATATCACCACCGGAGTGAACGCTTTTATCTGGAAATATCTGGCTTACCATGCCACTGCGAAATGGCATTATTATATGACAAAGCAGGGCTGGAATCCCAATCAGCCGCTTTCCCGTCAGGATCTTGAACTTATAGGTACAATTACGCATAATGGAACACCACCACAGGACAATGTTTCTCATCAGATTACAGTTCCTGCTAACCGTACTGGTTATCATATTATTTTAGCGGTCTGGGATGTTGCAGATACCACCAATGCATTCTATAATGTAATTGATGTTAACGTCACCTCCGGAACAGGAGTTTCTGCACCCGCTACTCCAACAGGATTAACACAAGTAGGAGTAACAAGCTCTTCTGCTAAAATAAGCTGGAATCCACAATCAGATGCAGTATCCTATAACGTTTTTCGTAATGGTCAAAATATTCAGCAGGTAGGTACACCTACTTTTCAGGATATGGGCTTAGCTGCCAATACAATTTACACCTATGAAATACAGGCGAAAGGTTCTTCAGGGCTCACATCAGGAAAAAGCGCGCCACTCAATGTAAAAACGAATAGTGAAGGCGCTCTCGAAAAACCTACAGCACCATCAAACCTCCACTCAATGGAAGTTACTGAAAATTCAGTTTCATTGATGTGGATGGCTTCTACTCATTCGCAGGGAATCAAGAATTATCAAATCTTTGAAAATGGAATCAAGGTAGGAGAGACTGTGCAAACAAGCTTTTTACGAACAGGATTAGCACAAGATACAGAATATCGGTACATTGTTAAATCGGTTGCCATGAACGATCAGCTATCTGATGCCAGCAATGAATTAAAAATCAGAACTAAGAAAGTTACACCGGGAAATGGACAGTCTTATTGTGGAGCAGAGCAATATAACGCTGCCAATCCATATCCTACAGCCGGAGTGAAAGTTTTCTACTCGTGTAAAATCTGGAAAAACAAATGGTATGCGAATCCGGGAGAACTACCAGGAACCAATATGGTATGGGAAGAAGTAAGTACTTGTACCGAAGGCCCTGGTTGTGAATCCAGCGGTCCGGTTACGTATTGTGGCGCTCAGGAATATAATATGTCAAAAACGTATCCAACAACAGGAACAAAGATTTTCCATGCCTGCAAAATCTGGGAAAACAAATGGTATGCAAATCCGGGAGAAGCACCGGGAAGTAACGCTGTCTGGAAAGTGATAAGTGACTGTAATGAAGGGCAAAGTTGCAAAACATCGTCTTTTGCTAACAAAGAGAATGATCTTTCAATTATTGTATCGGAATATATGATCAATTTTGCACCAGAAACTTATTATGGTAAAATAAGCAGAGTAGATGTCATCACCCCTCAAGGACTTCAGATCATAACTTTCATGAATCCGGGGCATAATAATATGAATATAAGTCGACTTCAGTCTGGAATCTATTTTTTAAAGATTCAGTATAAAGATGGAAGCAGTATTACCAAATCCATAAGAAAGTAATTTTTTTAAAATATTTAACAGCTCTTAACAAGACTATTGCATTGTTATTGATTTTAAACAAGTACTGGAAACAGTATAAATTGTTGATAATGCAGTGAAAATCCGGGCATCGCAGATGCCCGGATTTTTTATTATTTAATTCTGATTTTTCTTTTTTGATTTCCATTTTCTCCAAAGCAAAATAATAACAGGAATAAGTAAAAAGAAGGGCCATAACGAAACCATTCCCAGCAGAAAACCTACAAAACTGTTCCACCCTTCTGTCAGAGAATCTATAAAGCGGCTTCCGAAACCAATTTTGGAAGTGGTTGAGCTTCTTACTTTCTCTTTATATAAGTTTAAATTCAAAGTACTGTAATTCACACGGTCATCAATAAAACGTAGGCTACCTTCAGCAATGTCAATCTCATCTTCCAATTCGCGGATATTTTCCTGAATTTCCAACATATCTTTTGTGGTAGCAGCCTTTTTAAGCATTTCACGGTATTTTTCAAGATATATCTTTTTGTTGGCCAGCTTTATCGCTATATCAGTATATTCTTCAGTCACATCATTGGATGAAATATTTTTAGACAGAACAGTTCCTACACCGTCTGAAAAGGAATTGATCAGTGCATCAAAATTTTTATGAGGCACACGGATGATCAGAGTAAGATTATCATCCATATCCGTATTTTGAAATTCTTCTTTCTGGATATAGGCATTGTTTTTCTTAATGATTTCATTGACCTGGTTCTGCGTTTTTTTAATATCACCCACCTGAATCTTCATATCTCCGTTTTTGATGATTTTTTTGGAAATTGTATCTGTTTTCTTTGGAGTGTAAACACCTTTGTTGATCCCATTTTCATCGGAGACTAGCTTTTCGGAAACAGAAAGTGATGGAGGTATGGGGGCGGAGGCTGCAGAAGGTACTTTATCTTCGGTTATAACTTCCATCAGATCGGCTTTTACCTCATGTTTTTCACCACCTGATTGGCTGCAATTGATCAGAATAAGACCTGATATTAGGAAAATAATTTTTTTCATAGGTTAGTTAGTTTTTTATGGGTATGATCAAAAAGTGTGCACAAAAATGATTATTTATAAGATTGGTTAAAAAATTAAAATGAAAGAAAAATTTAATATAAAATCAGTAAATAGAAGAAATAGCTGGGAAACCGGCTTGAAAAATTACTTAAACTGATAAATTATTTCTATTTTTAATTCATGAAAAAAAGTCTTTTAGCATTAGTGTTTTCTCCATTTCTGATGTATGCCCAGGAAGTTCCAAAACTTACAGACGAAATGGCCATGAAATTGTCCGATAAGCCTCTTCACTGTATCAATCAGGAATATCCAAATAAAACAGCTCATATTATCAATAATGCTGGCGAAGTTCCTTTGACTCCCAAAGATCTTCACCCTAGTTTTTATGGGTGTTTCGACTGGCATAGCTCTGTTCACGGACATTGGATGCTGACAAGACTTTTAAAAACAAAACCTAATCTCTCCAATGCCAAAGAGATTGAAAAAATTCTGGATGAATCATTTCAAAAGGAAAAACTTCAGACAGAAGCAGATTACTTTACAAAATATCAGCTGACAGGAACTTTTGAAAGAACCTATGGCTGGGCGTGGATCTTAAAACTGGATGAAGAACTCACGACCTGGGATCATCCAAAAGCTAAAATATGGCATGAAAACCTGAAACCGCTCACGGATCAGATTCTGAAGTCATGGAAGACCTATCTTCCAAAACAAACCTATCCCAACAGAACCGGAGTTCATCCTAATACGGCATTTGCAATGGCATTTGCCATAGATTGGGCAAGAGCCAATAAAGATAAAGTGTTTGAAAATCAGTTGATGGAAAAGGCAAAATACTTTTTCTTAAAAGATCAGAAAACACCAGCTTATCTGGAGCCGGACGGTTCGGATTTCTTTTCGCCAAGTCTGGAAATTGCAGATCTGATGCGAAGAGTTCTCCCTCAAAAAGAATTTGTACAGTGGCTGAATGCTTTTTACGAAAAAAGAAGTCTGGAGAATGTTGAAAAAATTCCGGTAGTAAGTGATCTTAGCGATTATCAGACGGTTCACCTGGTAGGATTGTCTTTTTCCAAAGCATGGTGTATGAAAGGAATTTCAAGTGCACTTCCTGCCAATCATCCCCTGAAAAAGGATTTCAGAAAAACTGCAGACGTATTTCTTACCAATGGGCTGCCTTTGCTTTTCCAGGGAAATTATGGAGGAGACCACTGGCTGGCAAGTTTTGCTGTATATGCTCTGGAAGATTAATATTTGATTCCTGTTTTTTTCAGAATAAAGCCTAAAAGCCAGATCGGTCCTATCAGAAGAAACTGCAGATCTTTGAGGAAAGTGGGCTTTTTCCCTTCAATTTTATGACCTATAAACTGAAAAATCCAGGTGATAATAAATACACTAAGGTAAACCATCCATGACTGTCTTCCAACATTAATATTGGTCAGATAGATAAAATGCTCCATAATGAGCATTATTACAATCATCACAATAGCGATCCGAAAAGACAGTCTTATATAGAACAGCGTGATCAGAATAATTGCAATAATACTTATGATGCTGGCACATCCGAAGTAGGAAGCGCAGAAATGAGGGGAAGGAATCAGGGATGCAAAACCTAGGATTGTCCAGAAAATTAAGGGTACGCAAATCCAGTGAATAAACTTGTTGGTCGCATTTCTGTGACTTTTACTGTATTCGGCAAATAATAAATCGACCTTTCTCATGCTGATGGAAAATTGGATTCCTGCTAAAATAATAAAATTTTGTAATCACTGGTAAGATTGCTTACATTTGTCTTATGTCTGCCCTGGAAAAATTTGGCGTTGATATTTTTACCGAACATAATATTTTCGAGCGAATAGCTGTGGGTAAACCGTTTCGTCCCGAAAATCCTGCATTTATTTTTATTAAATCCGGCACCATAAAACTTCGTCAGCATTTCAGTGATCTGGAAGTTTCTGCTAATATGTTTATGGTAACCGATCCGCAAACTATCTATGAAGTGGTAGGAGTTACTGATGATTTTCAGTCGAGGATGGTTTCTTATAAAAGAGGATTTATTTCTGCTTTATCATTAAAATTTAATCGTTTGATTACTTATCGTTATTTCAGGCAGCAGATGAATAAAGGAGTTCCTTTTCCAGAGGACGAAATGGAAGTGGTCTGGAAAAGCGTCAATTTCCTGAAATATATCCTGGATTCTGATACGGAAATGCTTTACAAGAAAGAAATGGTGGAGCATCTTTTCTCTGTATTTTGCTATCAGATGGCAGGAATCATTTCCAAGGAAGATAACAGTTCTATGAATCAGATGTCCAGACAGGAAGAAATTGTATTTGTATTTCTTACTGATCTTTCGGAATATCATCTTACGGAAAGGACTGTTGAGTTTTATGCCGAACGGCAATCAATTACAACCAGACATCTTTCCGCAGTAGTGAAGACCATTACAGGAAAGTCTGCAAGCCAAATCATCGCTTTAATTGTGATCAATGAGGCGAAGGTACTCTTAAACTCTTCCAGTAAACCGGTTTCAGAGGTTTCTTCTATTCTCGGATTTAGCGATCAATACTCATTTTCTCACTTTTTTAAGAAGCATCTGGAGGTGAGTCCTACACAGTACAGACATCAGTTTGAAAACTAAAATCTTACATTTGAACATCTTTTTCCAAAAATCAAACATTTGATTGATTTTGTTGTTGACCTAACTTTGCATCTGTAAAACAAGGTAAAATGACAAAGAAAATAAAAACAGCACTATCTGTATTGATAGCAGCTTTTCCTGCGCTGTTTTTTTCACAACAGATTAAGCAGATGACCGCAAGTGAGGTAGCGGAACTCGCTGTTCAGAATCACCAGCAGCTCAAGGTTTCTGCACAGAACATTGGTATTGCAAAACAAAATACGAATGTCGTTAAGCTTCAGAAACTTCCTACGATCACAGCTTCTACAAGTCAGTTCTATTTAGGAGATGCAGTAGCTATTGACAAAGACTTTTCGAATTCTACAAACGTTCCGATGCCACATTATGGAAGTTCATATGCTGTACAGGCAACACAATTGATCTTCAAAGGAGGATTGGTGAATAAATCTATTGAAATGGCAGGGCTTCGTGAACAGCTTTCGGAACTGGATTTAGAGAAAAATAAGCAGGATGTGAAATTTTTAGTGATTTCTAATTACTTGGACGTCTATAAAATTATCAATCAGGAAGAGGTATTTCAGAATAATAAAAAACTGGCTCTGGAACGTCTGAAGAACATCCAGAAATTCTATCAGCAGGGAATGGTAACCCGAAACGAAGTGATACGTGGAGAATTGGCCATTAAAAACCTGGATCAGGGAATTCTTACCCTTACGAATAATAAGAAAATCCTTAATTATAATCTGAATATTGCATTAGGTTTATCTTCAGACACAGAGATTATTCCTACAGAAAATCTGGAAAATAAAGAATCCGGAATAGGAATGGGATATTATACGGATCTTGCTCATGAAAGCAATCCGTTACTGAAATCTGCTCAAAAAAATATTGCGGTGGCAGATAAGAATATTGAGATCATAAAAACGGATAATGCACCTACTTTGGCCGGATTTGGTGGATATACGCTGCAAAGACCGATTACGACAAGAAATCCTGTTTTGGATATGTATTCAGGAGGCTGGCAGACCGGAGTTTCTTTAAGTTATAATATAGATACTCTTTATAAAACAAAAGAAAAAGTAAAATTAGGTGAGCTGCAAAAGAATCAGGCGAATGATGCCATGACTCTGGTACAGCAGAATGTAGATATGGGAGTGAATGCTGCCTATACAAAATATCAGGAAGCGATTCAGCAAGCTGATATTCTGAATGATTCCAAAAGACTGGCGGAAGAAAACTACAAGATTACAGAAGCCAAGTATTTGAACCAATTGGCTGTGCAGGCAGAAATGATTGATGCACAGAACCAGAAACTACAGTCAGAACTCGATTATGCCAATGCTGAGATCAATGTTTTGTATCAGTATTACAACCTTTTGAAATCTACAGGAACACTTTAATTTTTAACACTGAAAATCAACACAATGGAAAACAAGGGACAAACTACTCAAGATACTACATCAACTCAAGCAGCATCTGCTGTAGAAAACAAGAAAAAGAAAAATAAGACCAATAAAATCAGAGCTATTATTTCCAATATCATCGTCTTTTTGGTGATCGGTTTTGGATTATTCTGGTTAGTACGAGAATATTTTCATATTGGCAGCAAAACCTATACAGAAGCTGCACAGGTAGAAGAATTTATCAATCCTGTTAATACAAGGGTTTCTGCTTATATCAAAGAAATTAAGTTTATTGAACATCAGCATGTAAAAAAAGGAGATACACTGGTCATCCTTGACGAACGTGAAATTCTTACCCAGCTGGGACAGGCAGAAGCAGCATATCAGAATGCAATGGCTCAAAAAACGGCAACAAGTTCTTCTGTGAATACTGTTTCCAACAATATCAATGTGATGCAGTCTAATATTGCAGGAGCAAAAGCAAGATTATGGAATGCTGAACAGAACTTAAACCGATATAAAAATCTTTTGACGGCTGAGGCAGTTACAAGACAGCAATATGATCAGGTAAAAACAGAATATGATGCTCAAAAGGCAGCTTATGAAACGTTAGTGAATCAGAAACAATCCGCCAACCTTTCTACTACAGAAGTGAAAAGCAGATTGGGAATTAATGATGCCGAAATTAAAAGAACAAAATCTGCTCTGGATATGGCAAGAATCAATCTTTCGTATACTGTTATTACAGCACCTTATGATGGAGTAATGGGAAGAAGAACCATCTCCGAAGGTCAGTTGATCCAGCCGGGGCAACAGGTGGCAACCATCGTTCTGAATGGTCAGAAATGGGTAACCGCCAACTTCCTGGAAAGCCAGATGCCCAATATTAAAGTAGGTGAGAAAATTTCCATGACAGCTGATGCTTTAGGTGGTAAAAAATTCGAAGGAGTAGTCACAGCAGTTTCAGCGGCTACCGGTTCAAGATATTCAAATGTACCTACAGATAACTCTACCGGAAATTTCATTAAAGTACAGCAGAGAATTCCTGTAAGAATAGAGTTTACAGCTTCCAACAAAAAAGAAGATCTGGATAAACTGAGTGCCGGAATGAATATGAATGTAAATATTGGGCAGTAATTTAAAGATTTAATCATTGAAAGATTAAAAGATTGGAAAATACAGAAGTTAAGCTGAAAACTTTCAGTTACTAACTTCTAGTTTCTAACCTCTAACTTCTAACTTCATCATGTACAACAAAGGATTATATAACGATTGGGTACCCAAACCCGTACAGCTGCTGCTGATTGTATTGCTGCTTGCTGTAGTAATGCCTATTGGTGGGGTGTATACGGGAAATATCAGTTCTCTTGTGAGTGGTACCGGAGCCATGACAGAATATTTTATGTGGGCTAACTACGCAACTACTATTGGGATGGGAGCCTGTATGCCTGTGGTTCTCAGAATCAAAATGAGATTCAAAGTAAGGGATAAGTTGGTTTTACTGCTGGTACTTTTAGGATTGCTCAGCTATGTAAACGGAACTACTTTACAGCCAATGATTTTCATCTTTACTTCTCTTTTGATTGGTTTTATGAAGATGATGGTTACCATAGAGCTGTTCCTCCCACTGATGGTTATGATTGGAAACCGCGGGATGTTTTACGGAGCTTTTTATACCTTCGTTCTTGTCATGAACCAGGTGGCTACCTATTATGCTGCTGAGTTTGCCCTTCTTTACAATTGGCAACAATTTTACCTTTTCACAGCAGTTTTATGCTTTATTTTAGCCTTAATACACTGGATTTTTATGCATGATAAATATTTTGCATTAAAAGTCCCTCTGCACTATATTGACTGGCTGAGTATTTTGCTTTTCATTTCAACGTTCATGTTTTCAGCATACGTTTATTCTTTTGGAAGACAGCAGGACTGGTTCAATTCCAAGAATATCATGAATGCAAGTATTGCTGCTTTTGTGAGTTTTGCACTGCTTTCTATTCGTCAGCTCACTTTAAAACGACCGTATCTTTCATTCAAAATCTTCAAAAAAAATAATGTACAGAATGGATTGTTTATGCTTTTCTGGCTGGGAATGTTTTTAGGAACAGCTTCTATTCAGAATACTTTTGCAGTGGGAGTATTAGGATATGATCAATTGACCAATACCAGACTAAGTTTATTGATGATTCCCGGAATTATTTTAGCCGGAATCATTGCCATTTTCTGGTTCAAAAAAGAAAAACCTTTGAAAATGTACATTTTTTCAGGTTTTGCAGCAATGATCGGGTACTCCATTATTATGTACTTTTCTATGGTATTGGAGTTCAGTTATGACAATTGGTATCTGCCGATGTTTTTAAAGGGCTATGGAATGTGTTCACTGTTTATTTCCGTATGGTTTTATACACTGGATAAACTTGAAATGGATGAAATGCTGGCTGCCATCGGACTTGTATTGGTTTGGAGAACCTTCCTGGCTGTAGGAATTTTTTCTACACTGTACTCATGGTTTCAATACCGTTTCCAAGTTACAGCAATAGGTGATCTTGCTGTTTATATGGATGGGATAACTATTACTCCTCAAAATGTAGCGGCTAATATGAAAGCGATTCAGCTTAATGCCATTATCATAGCCACCAAAAAGATATTCGGATATATTATTTTAGTCGGATTTGCGGTATTGATTTATGTTGCGACCCATCATTTTGGAGCAAAACGATTCCAGTATTTCAGATTTATAAGAGTTTTGGGAGGTAAATCCGTTATTGCGAGAAGAAGACTTCGTGAAAGAAAAAAATTATTAGAAGAAATAAAAGATGCAGCAGGGCCTGCAGTATAAAAGATACCTTGTTTTTCACTAGTAAAATCCTGGTCCTTCATTGGGCTGGGATTTTACGTTTTTAAGAAGATGTCAGATTTTAAACTTTTTGAAACATTAAGATTGTATTAAGGTGTTTAGAGTATTAAGATGAGCTTCGCTTTAAGCTTTAAAAATCAGAATGTTTATCTTAACTATACTTTATTCTTTAAATTTTTCTTAATGGTTTTTAATATATATCCAGATTTAGAAAACTTTTCTGTAAAAAGATGTTTACCATCATAAAATAAGGGAAAATCTCATATTTTGTTATTTTTATTCTTTCTAAATAAGAATTATCTTTGTGAGATTATAAAAACTTTGAAGTAGAAAGAATGAAAAAGCAGTATGCATTCATAGGTCTTTTGGTTTCGGGAGTGATGATTTCCCAGACCGTGAAAGATTCTATTGCCTCTAAAGGTATTGAAGATGTGGTGATCGTAGCCTCCAGAAAACCTACAAAAATTTCTGAAGTTCCGGGAACGGTTTGGGTCGTACAGAAAGAAAAAATTCAGGAACAGGCCAAAAGCGGGGTTCCGATCAAAGAAATGTTATCGATTCTTATTCCTTCTATGGATATCGGTCCACAGGGAAGAACCAATTACGGACAGAATATGAGAGGACGTTCTGCGCTGGTGATGATCGACGGTGTTTCTCTGAACAGTATCCGTGCCATCAGCCGCCAGCTGGATGCCATTGATCCCTTTAATATTGAAAGAATAGAGGTGCTTTCAGGAGCAAGCTCAATTTATGGAGGGAATGCTACTGGTGGGATTATTAATATTATTACTAAAACACCTTCCAAAAAAGGAATCAGTGGAGAGACAGAACTGGGAGTACGTACAGGATTTATGGGAAAAGACGACCATGATTTCCGTGCCGCTCAGTCTATTGCTGCAAAAGGAGAAAAGTTCTTCGGACGACTGGGAGTAGCTTATCAGCAGAATGGTGGAGTATATGGGGCAGATCAGAAACAGCTTTTTACAGATATTACCCAGACGGACCTTCAGTATAACCAGTCCATTGATATTTTGGCTACCGGAGGCTATCAGTTTAATAACAAACATAAAATGACAGCCTCTGTTCAGTATTATAATTCTAAATTCAATGGTGACAGGAGTTTATTTTTAGGTGAAAATCTAAGTGCATTTACGACAAAAAATGCTTCACTCCTTGAAATGAGAGATGGGTTTTCATCTGATAAAAATGTAGGAACAGAACGTTATATGGCAACTGTAGCGTATAACGGAAACGGAATTTTAGGCGGACAGGATTTGTATGTTCAATTGGCTACCCGTGGTGAAAAATTAGGATTCTATCCATTCCCGGGAAATGTTACTTTACAGACGGGAAAAATACCTTATATGTCCTCTTCGCAGCAGGATACTTATTATTCAGGGATTAAAGCTTTACTATCCAAATCATGGGGTGGACTGAATGTTACCTATGGAGCCGATTTCGATTTTGAAAAATTTGAGGGAACTCAATCCGTTTATGATATTGCAAAAACAATGTCCAGTGGAGGTTTAGTAAACGAAACAAAATATAGCCTTGGCAGATATCCTACGAATCACTCACAGAGTTATGCAGGATATGTTCAGGCAAAATATAATATTCTTCCCAAATTACAGCTGAATGGAGGGATTCGTTATCAGCATATCAATGTGAAAATGGATGACTTTGTGGGTTCAGAACAGCAAACACAGATTGCAATGGGTTATGGAAGCTCAGCATCCGCAATTCCCGGAGGTGAAAGTTCTTATAATGTGACTTTAGCTAATGCCGGATTGTTGTATAAATTCAATGAAAAGCATCAGATTTGGGGAACATTTTCTCAGGGAGCAAGTTTAGCTGATCCTGCCAAGTTTTATGGAATTGGGCAATATAAATTGGTGGGAACAAACTGGAATGTGGTATCCAGTATCAATGTAAAAGAACAGCCGCTTCAGGCCATTAAGACCAATCAGTTTGAGCTGGGTTACCGTATCAACAGAGGTGGTTTAAGAGCTCAGATTGCGGGATTCCTGAGTAATTCTGATAAAACGGTTGCCGTTGATAAAAAGACCTTCCAGATTCTCGTGAATGATTTGAAATTAAGAAACATGGGAATTGAAGCTGAGGTTTCTTACGCTTTACACAATGGAGTTTATTTCGGAGCAAGCGGACTTTTGATCAAATCTGAGGTAGATAATAAAGGAGAATGGCAGAAACAGGAAATTTACAATGCCTCTCCTTCAAAATTGGTAACGTATATCGGATATAACATTAAAAGCTGGTCATTCAGATTCCAGTCTTTGCAGAATTTCAAACAGAAAGACGAGCTTAATAATGTTGTGGAGGGTTATAATACTTCAGATCTGATGATGGGATACCGATTCAACTGGGGGAAATTCAATCTGGGAATCCAAAACCTGTTTAATACCGATTATCAAACCATCTGGAGCAAGCGTTCCCAGGTTTTATATTCTACATACGGACTTCCGGAACTGTTTAATTATAAAGGAAGAGGAAGAACATTCAACCTTTCTTACACTTTTGAATTCTAGAAAATAAGATAAAGGTAAAAATGCCTTGATCTGAAAACATATTGTATTTCAAATCCGGTTTCTGAGATTGATCGGAAACCGGATTTTAATTTTAAAAAAAATCAGTTATGGCCAAAATTTCAACAGGGCAGATTGTTGCCGAAGTCACCAGAAAAGAATACATTACTGACCATTTTATCAGAGTGTATTTGTATTCACCGGAAGTTCAGTTGTTCAGGAACACGATGGTGGGAGATAATAATAAAATTGCCGTTCCACCTACTGGATTGAACGAAATTCATTTTCCGACTTTGGATGAAAATCATCAGTGGATATATCCGCCTAAAGAAGTCGCTCCGGCAATCAGAACCTATACTCACAGAGGAATTGATCTTGAGAAAAATGAATTAATTATTGATTTTGTAGACCACGGAGACGGTGGCCCGGCTTCCCGATGGGTGAGAGAGGCTGAAGCAGGCTCAAAATTGGGTGTGATGATGCGTTTGGAGGGAAAAGAGCTGTATCCCGCTGCAGATTGGTATCTGTTGATAGGAGATACTACAGCCATTCCGGTGATCAGTGCCATCCTGGAAACGCTTCCTGAAACGGCAAAAGGAATATGCATCATTGAAGTTCATGGAAAGGAAGATGAACAAATGCTTGAAACCAAAGCCCAGATTGACTTTAAATGGTTACACAATGCACAGCCTCAGATCAGCAGCGAAATTGCCAATGTGGTAAAAAGCATTGAGATCCCCGAGACGGCAAAATTTGGTTATGTTGCCTGTGAATTTTCAAGTGTGAAAGAAATCCGCACCTATCTGAGAAAAGAAAAAAACTGGACTTCACAGGAATTATATGCTTATTCTTATTGGAAAGCTGGGGTTGCAGAGAATGAATCTCAGGCGGACAGACATAAAGAGAAGGATTCGATGGAGTAGGTGGCAGGTTTTAGGGATTAGGGATTAGGGATTAGAGATTAGAGATTAGGGATTAGGGATTAGGGATTAGAGATTAGGGAGATATTCTGTAAAATATTGATGGAAGCCCATTGATGTCAATAGTGAATTTTGCTTCGGAAGTGAATGGTGAATTTTTTAATAGAGTTAGAACGTCTATCTTTAATTTTAAGTATCAACAAATAAACTTGCAACAAAAGAAACCAGCAACCCGTACCTCTCAACTATCATTCCATAGCAAATAAACCAGCAACTCGCAACAAAATAAACTCGCAACTATCATCCTGAACCCGTATCTTTGCCCTATGAAAGATTTAATGGGCAGAGCGATCTGGGATTATTATCACAATGAAAATCCGGAGGATCTGCAGACTGAAACGTCAATTTCTGAGCTGGATGAACTTCCGGTGGATTATTTATTCAGAGATTTTGAAGAAATGAATGATATTGAACAGAAAGCACTGAAATTATCCAGCGGAAAAGTTCTGGATATCGGAGCGGGTGCAGGTTCTCATTCTTTATACCTTCAAAATGAAAGAAACCTTGAGGTGACGGCTTTGGATATTTCACCAAAATCAATTGAGGTTTGCAAGCTGAGAGGCATTAAAAAAGCGGTTTGTGAAAATATGCTTGATTTCTCCGGAGAAACTTTTGATACCATTTTATTATTGATGAACGGTACCGGAGTTTTTGAAAGCCTTGCGAAAATTGATACCTATCTTCAAAAACTGCATACTTTACTGAATGATGGCGGACATGTTTTAATTGACAGTACAGATATTCTTTATATGTTCGACCGTGATAAGGATGGCGGAGTGTATATTCCTGCAGGAGGTTACTACGGAGAACTGGGGTACGTAGTTCATTATAAAGGAGAGTCTGAAGAACCGATTACCTGGCTGTATCTTGACTTTAATACGTTGAAAAATGCTGCCACAAATAATGGCTTCAAAATAGAAAGAGTTTTGAAAGATGAAGATTCTTACCTGGCCAAACTTACTAAGAAATAATTGACAACAAGTCATTGCGAGCTGAAAGCGAAGCAATCTCAAAAACAATAGTGTCATTCTGTAAACCGGGATGACTTTTTTGTAGTTATTCTAGCCCCGATAGGAACGGTTACCCCACAGCATGCGGTTGGCTCTGGGCCAGGCGCGAGGAGTAAAAGTGGATAGCGGGAAACAGCTCCTTATTATGGTCTGAACAGATGGATGGCTCTTGCAAACGGATAGAAAGAAAACCAATCCTGAAAATAGAAATACATCAGAACAGCGGTTCCGGCGCATAAAATCACTGGAAGAATATAAGACTCTGCACGGTAAGGAAGTTTTTTTGGAGTTGCTAAAACGCTGATGACAAGTAAACCCAAAGCACCTACTGCAATGATTCCAATTTCGGGACTGTATCTGGAAGTGGTACCAAAGTCGAAATGCGAAAGCAGAACGAATTTTTGAAACATAAAAAAAAGAAAACCAAATGCCAGTGCTAAGAAACTTGCAGGGTATTTTTTTAGTTTGACTAAATTAAGGAACAGTAAAATAGATCCCGGAATCGGAGAGAAAAAAACGGAGCTGACTAAAATAGTCATTCGAGAATAAAGCTTAACAGCCTCCGGATCTTCTGTGATATGATCTTTCCAAACTTCTGCCTCTTCTGTACGTTTTGCTTCCTCTTCTTGTTTTTTATGCTGGATCAATTGCTGAGCGGCTGTTTTTTCCATTTCACTGAAAGTACGTCCTCTTTCTTCCAGAATTTCAAAAGCGATCTGAACGGCTTCCGGAACAAAGCGGTTGCCTTCTTTTAAATATCCTTCTAATTCCTGATTGGAAAGCTTTCTTAAAATACTTCTGTTCACCATAAGCTGTATACTTTCAAAAGAAAGGCTGCTTCTCGTGAAACAGCCTGTGATCTTTATAAGGATTTTAATTATCCAATCTCAATACCGTTTTCAACATTGCTGTCGTCTGGTGTTACGAAAGATAGTTTTCCGTCTGGTTTTGTTGTTAACAATAACATTCCCTGAGATTCAATTCCTCTGATTTTTCTTGGAGCAAGGTTCAGCAGGATCATTACTTGCTTACCGATTACTTCTTCAGGAGTAAAACTTTCTGCAATACCAGAAACAACAGTTCTTACATCTACTCCTGTATCTACAGTAAGTTTTAATAATTTATCTGCTTTTTCTACTTTCTCAGCTTCTGTAATGGTTGCTGTTCTAAGGTCTATTTTAGTAAAGTCATCAAACGTGATTTCTTCTTTCATAGGGTTTGCGTTAGGGTTTGTTTTTTTATTGTTTTGTTTGGTGTCTTCCAGTTTCTGGATCTGAGCCTCAATAACATCGTCTTCAATTTTTGAGAAAAGGAGAGATGATTCGTTGATTGTATGTCCTGTTTCAATTAATACGGATTGATTTTCAATCGTATTCCAGTCTTTCTTCTGAACATTGAACATATTCAATAGCTTTTCAGAACTGAAAGGCATGAAAGGTTCACATAGCTGAGCTAATGCAACTGCTATTTGTGCTCCAACGAATAAAGATTGAGCTGCTTTTTCCGGGTTATCTTTAATGGTTTTCCAAGGTTCTTCTGTTTGAAGATACTGGTTTCCAAAACGAGCAAGATTCATTAATGCTGTTAATGAATTTCTGAACTCATAATTTTCAAGGAATCCTGAAATCTCTTTTGCAGACTTACTTATTTCCTGCAATTCAGGACTGTTGATATCACCTTGTGGAATAACGCCATCATAATATTTATGAATAAGAACGGCAACTCTGTTGATGAAGTTTCCGAAGATTCCTACCAATTCAGAATTATTCTTAGTCTGGAAATCCTTCCATGTAAAGTTGTTGTCTTTAGTTTCCGGAGCTGATGAAAGAAGAGCATATCTTAAAACATCCTGTTGTCCAGGGAAGTCTTCTACATACTCATGAGCCCATACTGCCCAGTTTCTTGACGTTGAGATTTTATCGTTCTCAAGGTTCAGGAATTCAAAAGCAGGAACATTTTTAGGCATGATATAATCTCCGTGAGCTTTCATCATTGAAGGGAAAATAATACAGTGGAATACAATATTATCTTTTCCGATAAAATGTACCAGGTCACTGTTTTCACTCTGCCAGTAATCTTTCCAGTCTTTTCCGTTTTTCTCTGCCCATTCTTTAGTGAAAGAAATATAACCGATAGGAGCATCAAACCATACATATAATACTTTTCCTTCAGCATTCGGAAGAGGAACCGGAACTCCCCAGTTAAGGTCTCTGGTCATCGCACGAGGCTTAAGGCCATCATTTAACCAAGATTTAACCTGTCCGTATACGTTAGGCTTCCAGTCATCTTTATGACCTTCAATGATCCATTCATTGAGGAAATCTTCGTATTCGTTTAATGGCAGGTACCAATTTTTTGTTTCTTTAAGGATAGGAACATTTCCACTAAGCATTGATTTCGGATTAATCAGTTCAGAAGGAGAAAGGGTAGAACCACATTTCTCACACTGATCCCCGTAAGCGTTTTCGTTACCACAATTAGGACAAGTTCCTACAATATAACGGTCAGCAAGGAATTCTCCTGCCTGCTCATCAAAATACTGCTCAGAAATTTCTTCCGTGAATTTTCCTTTCTCGTATAAAACCTTGAAGAAATCCTGGCTGGTTTCATAATGGTTTTTAGACGTTGTTCTGGAATATTCATCAAATGAAATTCCAAGGTCAGAAAAAGATTTTTTAATGATCTCGTGATATTTGTCAACAATATCCTGAGGAGTAACTCCTTCTTTTTTTGCTCTTATGGTAATAGGAATCCCATGCTCATCTGAACCACAGATAAACGCTACATCTTTTCCTAATCTTCTCTGAAATCTTGCGTAAACATCCGCAGGAATATAAACACCTGCCAAATGTCCTATATGAACCGGCCCGTTTGCATAAGGCAAAGCTGCCGTAATCATCTTTCTGTTTGACATTTATAGTAAAGTTTTGACTGCAAAGATAAGGAATATCTGTTGAATACCGCTATTAGTGGTATTATTATGATGAAGAAAGCGAATTTCAGGAGCTGAATATGAAATTAAGTTAAACGGTTGTTTAACCTTTTCTTAATTTAAAACAAATATTATGCAATGCATAAGACGTTGTAAATTATTGGATTTTAAAAAACTAACTAAAATAGGTTTCGTAATATACATAATTTTAACTAAAATTATATTAAATTTATAATAATTCTATTTTTTTTTTAAATTGCGAGTCTGGCTCTGGGCCAAAATATGACTGAAAAACGAAACTATAAAAAAATAAGATTGTGAAGAATTTTACAACAGTATTAAAAATCGCGCCCGCTTTTTTACTGGCCAGTACAGTAATGCACGCGCAGAAAAAAGATTCTCTTCCTCAGGAGAAGAAAATAGAGGAGGTGGTCTTAGTAGGATATGGGAAGCAGAAGAAATCTGATCTTACGGGTTCTATCACTGCGGTCTCTGAAAAGGACTTTAATAAAGGTGCTATTGTTTCAGCCGATCAATTAATTACCGGTAAGGCTCCTGGTGTAAGAATAACCAATGCTGGTGGGTCACCAGATTCAGCTCCCAATATAAGAATTAGGGGAGGATCTTCTTTTAGTGCTAATAATAATCCCTTGATTGTTATTGATGGTGTTCCTTTAGATACCAATAACCCAGCGGGTGTAGGTAACCCTTTGAATCTGATTAATCCAAATGATATTGAATCTTTTTCAATATTAAAAGATGCTTCTGCAACAGCAATTTATGGAAACAGAGGTTCAAACGGTGTTATCATCATTAAAACAAAAAGAGGTGGTGGCAAACTTAAAATTAGTTTGAATACTAATGTTTCTGTAGGTACAGTAACAAGATATATTGATGTTATGAATGCTGATGAGTTTACAAAATTCATCAATCAAAATTATCCTAACTACAATTATTTATTAGGTGTTGGAGGAAGTTCTGCAAATCCAACACAACCGGGTACAATCTACAATACAGATTGGCAAAAAGCTATTTATAGAAACTCTGTATCTTCAGATAATAATTTGAGTATATCAGGAAGCTTGTTTAATAAAGTTCCTACAAGACTGTCAGTAGGTTATAATAGAACGGAAGGGGTTATTAGAACAAGTGATTATGAGAGATTTTCGACAGGATTAAACATTACCCCTTCATTTTTTGATAATCATTTAAAAATTGATATTAGCTTAAAGGGATTATTTTCCAAGCTTAATGCAATTGATGACGGAGGGGCTATTGGAGGGGCAATCAATATGAATCCTACGCTTCCAATTTATCAGTCTCAGACTAATTTAACAGGTGACCCATACAATAGATTCGGAGGTTATTATCAGAATATTGTTTTAAAAGGAAATCAATATCTGATTCAAGGACAGAGTAATCCTTTGGCGATTCTTATGCAAAGAAGCTCGCCACAAAAGATTGCTAAATTTTTAGGTAATGCTGAGATTAATTATAAATTTCATTTTTTACCTGACCTGAGAGCTATTGTTAATTTAGGTTTAGAAGCTTCAAGATCTAATTTAAAAACAGTTTATTCAGATAATGCAGTGGCAACGTATAGGAATCCACAAAATTTATTTGTTCCTAATGATTATGTATTCAGTCCTGGAATTGATTATGCAGAACATCAGAATATTGTAAATCAAACAATGGATGCCTACTTGGTATATGAGAAAAAATATTCAGGATTTCTTTCTCACTTCTTAGTGCAAGGAGGATACTCCTATCAGAATTTTAAAAATGATGGATATAAAGATCAATATAGGTATGATGATGTGACAGGACATAGAGTTCCAAACCCAGGCACTGCTTTGAATCCAACGAACAGATATTATAATGTATTAAATTTACAGTCATTTATAGGAAGAGCAAATATTGATTTCTATGATAAATATTTGTTTACATTAAACTTCAGAGCAGATGCATCTTCTTTATTTCAAAAAGGTGAACGATGGGGTTATTTTCCAGGGGTAGGTTTTGCCTGGAAAGTTAATAAAGATTTCTTCACAGAATCTTCTTCTGTAAAAGATCTGAAATTAAGATTGGGATGGGGAAGAACAGGTAATGCTGATATTGTGAGTGTAGCTGGATTTTATCCTTCAAGCCCTTATTTCTCGATTGGTGGCTCCAATTCACAATATTTTCCAGGAGTTGGAACATACAGTGCATTGCCATTTAATCCTGGTTTAACATGGGAGACTACAGAAACCTGGAATGCTGGAATTGATTTTTCATTCTTCAGCCAGGATAGAATATCAGGAAGTATTGACGTCTACAAAAGAAAAACAACAAATCTTTTAGCAAAAGTACCATTGCCGGCAGGGCAAGGTTTAAGTAATGAATTTACTACCAATGTAGGGTCTCTTGAAAATAAAGGGGTTGAATTCAATTTGACAGTAGTTCCTGTAAAAACTGAAAATTTAAATTGGTCTGTTTCAGGTAATTTTGGTTATAATGATTCCAAGATCTTAAGTTTAGGTGATGTTAGCTATTTTCCTGATAACTCAAGTACACTTCCAATTGGTACGGGGATAAAAATTGCAAATAATGCAATAGGCTATCAACCTTATTCGGCATGGGTATTACAACAGGTTTATGATGCAAATGGTAAACCGCTTGATAATGTATATGTAGATAGAAATAACGATGGGATTATTAATGAGAAAGATAGGTATTATAGGGCAATAAGACCAAGGTGGACATATGGTTTCAGTACTTCTTTAACTTATAAAAACTGGGATCTTAATGCCGCTTTCAGAGGACAAATAGGAGGATTAATCTATAATACTAGAAAACTTGCGCAAGGCTTTAAAAGCTATACCGTTCCTCAAAACTCACAAAACTTAAATAATGTGCTTACTTCAACCGCAGATTCTCCATTTACATTATCAGATAATCTGTACTTCTCAGATTATTTCTTAGAAGATGCTTCATTCTTGAAACTTGATAACGTAACGATAGGTTATCTGTTTAAAAATGTATTTAAGAATACTAATGTAAGAGTATATGGTTCTGTAAATAACGTTTATACATGGACTAATTATTCCGGGCAGGATCCTGAAAACTTTACAGGTATTGATAATAATTTTTATCCAAGACCAAGAACTTATACCATTGGATTTAATTTTAATTTCTAAAAGCACTTAAAAAATGAAAAATACTAAATATAAAGTACTGGCTCTTTTGGCTTTCTTAGCAATAAATACTGCTTGTCTTAATGATTTGGATACAGAGCCTAAAGTAGAACAAACTTTAGAAAACCTATTGGCGGCAGATCCCAATGCTGTTGAAGGGCTATTGTCGAGATTATATGCGAGTTTTGCACTTTCAAGTGTGGAAGGTCCTGATAAATCGGATATTTCAGGTGCGGACCCTGGAGAATCACCATTTGTAAGAGGACTTGTTAATCTACAGGATTTCACTGCAGATGATATGAAAAACAGATGGGGAGACAACGGATTGGATCAGTTGACAACAACTGCCAACTGGACTTCCAATAATAAGTTTTTCAAGTATGTCTATGATAGGATTTATTATACCGTTCCACAGGCAACAAATTTGATTCTTATTATGAAAAGTGATAAGGTAAATTATGCCAATAAAAATCAGGTGGTTGATGAACTTAGATATTTAAGAGCATTATCTTATTACTATTTAATTGATCTTTTTGGAAAAGGAGCTTTGGTCACGGATGAAAATTTTAATACAAGTGCCCTTTTACCAGAAACATCAAGAAAAGATCTTTTTAATTATGTTGAAAGTGAATTATTGGCAATAGAAGCTACTCTGCCTGCTTCAAACTCATATGGAAGAGCGAATAAAGCCTGTGCAAGAATGCTTTTAGCTAAGCTATATCTAAATGCTGAAATATATACGGGAACACCTAGATATAGTGATGCGGCCAATTTTATTAATAAAATTATTAGTGAAGGAGGATATCAGCTAGAAACTAATATCAGAAAGAATTTTTCTTCAGATAATAACACTTCTAAAGAAATTATATTCCCACTTTTAGCAGACGCTGTTTCCAGCCAAAGTTTTGGTAATACAACTTATCTTGTAAATGGAAGTATAAGTACAGATACAATGGTTCCTGCTGACTTTGGAGCTAAACAGGGTTGGGCAGGTCACAGAGCTACAAAAGCTTGGTATGGATTATTTGGAAATAGTATTGCAGATCTTCAGGCAAGTCCTGATAAAAGAGCTAAGCTGTTCTGGACTCAAGGTCACAACTGGGAAATGAATGATTATAAAACATGGTCTGATGGATTACCATCTGATAAATTCTGGAACAAAGATTCAAATGGAGCAGGTGGAGCAACTGATTTTTCTTCTACAGATTTTCCATTATTCAGATTGGCAGATGTTTATTTAATGTATGCTGAATGTGCTTTAAGGGGAGCTGCTGGAACAACGGTCCCACAAGGGTTGATATACTTGAATCAGGTAAGAGCCAGAGCAGGGGCAACAGCATTAAGTGCAATAACTCTGGATGTGGTTTTAGATGAAAGAGCCAGAGAATTGAACTTTGAGGGAATGAGAAGACAGGATCTTATCAGATTTGGTAAATTTACAGGAGGTACTTACTTATGGCCTTGGAAAGGAGGAGTGAAAAACGGAACTTCAATTTCGGATAATTATAAAATATTCCCAATTCCAAGTACTGCTTTACAATCGAACCCTAATTTAACTCAAAATCCAGGTTATTAATTTAAAAACTAAAAAAAATGAAAAAAATATTCAATGTTTTATTAGTGACTATGGTAGGTTTATACCTTATCTCATGCTCTAAGGAGGAGGATAAAATAGAGTTAAATAATACTTCACAGGCTAAAATAACTTCAGATAAAACTTCTGTAGTACTTGATGAAACGAAAGCAGGACAAAATGCAATGACTGTCACTTGGGAAAATCCAACTTTTAATCCAAGTGTGGGATTCAACAATTCTCTACAGTTTGCAGTAGCCGGAACAAGTTTTGCAACAAACGTACTTCAGGATCTGCCTTTAGACCAAAAAACTTTCTCACTTACTCATTTGCAGCTTAATAACATCCTAGCACAGCTGAATGTTGCACCTGATACAGCAAAGCCTATTGAAGTGAGAATGAGAACAGCATTAAACAGCACTACTTTCTTTTATTCTAATGTAGTTACTGTAAATATGACAGGGTATAAGCCAAATCCGGATCTTATTTATCCAAAAATAAATGTTCCCGGAGGATATGCCGGAGCAGCAGGATATGCAGATTGGGAGCCAACCAATTCACCCAATTTATTTTCACCTGAGAAGAATGATAAATACAGAGGATTTATTTATGTAACTAATCCCAATAGTGAGTATAAGTTTACAATTAATCAAAGTTATACTGGAGATAAGGGAGACGATGGTACTTTTACAGGGAAATTAGTGGAAACAGGAGAAGTTAATGTAAAAGCTGTTGCGACAGGAGCCTATTACATCAATGTAAACTGGGCTGCTAATACCTATTCTTCAGTCATTGCCAACTTCGGAGTTATCGGAGATGCAACGCCTACAGGATGGGGATCAGATACCGATTTTGTATATAATCCAGCAACCAAAACTTTTGTGATTAATTCTATTGCATTATCAAGTACCGGAGTATTTAAATTCAGAGCCAATGATGATTGGGCAATGAAATTCCAGCCAAAAGATGCAGATCAGACTCTGGTTTCCGGAACTGCTGTTCAGTCTTATTTAAGCGCAGAGAACACGGTAACAGGAGATCCTGCCTATAAAGTGTCACAGGCAGGTAATTATAAAATTGAACTGGATTTACACAATTCAGCATATTACAAACTAACCATTACTAAATTGTAAATTAAACTAAACAAACTAAAATAAAGCAAAGTGCTGCTTTACCGTGGCACTTTATCTATTTTTTAAGTTAATAAATAGTCATTATGAAGAAAATTACAGTTGGAGCACTTTTGCTCTCAATGATGTTTACAGGTGTGAAAGCCCAATCTTTAAAATCTCCGGACGGGAAATTTGAAATGAATTTTCAGCTGAAAGAAGGAGTTCCTTACTACAACCTTAAGTATAACGGTGCAGTAGTAGTTGAAGATTCTAAATTGGGATTGAGATTATTTAAAGACACAGCCATAAAATTCGCTTCTGAGATTGCCAAACCAGAAGATGCAAAATACGATCTGAACAACGGTTTTGCAAAGACAGATGAAAAAAGAGACTCCAAAAATGAAATCTGGCAGCCGGTTTTAGGAGAAAAGAAAAATTATATCAACCACTACAACGAACTGGCAGTTACCCTGAATCAGGCTTCTACAGACAGAAGTATTGTGGTGAAATTTAGATTATTCAATGATGGTCTTGGTTTCAGATATGAATTTCCGCAACAGAAAAACCTTAATTATTTCGTCATCAGAGAAGAAGATTCTGAAATTGATTTCCCTACCGATATGAAAGCATGGTGGATGGTTGCAGATTACGATTCTCAGGAATATCAGTATCAGGAAACTAAAGTTTCTGAAATCCCTTCAAAATGGGACAAAGCATACGATGCAAATGCTTCACAATCATTGGTGAAAAATGCAGTTCAGTCTCCTTTAATGCTTAAAAAAGAAGGAAAAGAACCTTTATATATTAACGTTGCTGAAGCTGCTGTATTAGATTATCCGGCTTCACACCTTGAGGTTGATGCACAGAATTTTAAATTCAAAACGCATTTGACTGCTGACAGACAGGGAGCGAAAGGATATATTCAGACTCCGTCAGTAACGCCTTGGAGAACGATTATTGTAGCTCCGAAAGCAGAACAGGTGATGGATTCTAAAATGATCTTTAACCTTAACGAACCTACAAAGTACACTGATACTTCTTATATCCACCCTACAAAATACATGGGAGTTTGGTGGGAAATGATTATCGGAAAATCACAATGGGCTTATTCTACTGCTGAAAATGTTCATTTAGGTAAAACAGACTTCGCGAAATTAACTCCAAACGGAAAACATGCTGCTAACAATACAAAAGTTAAAGAATATATTGACTTTGCTGCAGAAAACGGGTTCCAGGGATTATTGATTGAAGGTTGGAATGTAGGTTGGGAAGACTGGTTCGGACATTCAAAAGAATTTGTTTTTGATTTTATTACTCCTTACCCGGATTTTGACATCAAAATGTTGAATGAATATGCGCATTCAAAAGGAATTAAACTAATCATGCACCATGAAACTTCAGGTTCTGCAACGAACTACGAAAGATGGGCAGACAAAGCATTCCAAACGATGAACAAATATGGATATGATGCTGTGAAAACCGGATATGTAGGAGATATTATTCCTAGAGGAGAACATCACTATTCTCAATGGACTATCAACCATTACTATAGAATTGCAGAAAAAGCAAATGATTATAAAATCATGGTGAATTCTCACGAGTCCGTACGTCCTACAGGAGAAAGCCGTACTTACCCGAACTATATCTCTGCAGAAGCAGCCCGTGGAACAGAGTATGAAGCATTCGGAGGAAATAAACCAGATCATCAGACGGTTCTTCCGTTTACAAGATGGATGGGAGGTTCTATGGACTACACGCCGGGAATTTTCCAGACAAAACTTGACTATTATTTCCCTGGAGATAACCGTTTTGTAAAAACTACTCTGGTAAAACAGCTGGCTCTTTATGTAACAATGTATATGCCGCTTCAGATGGCTGCAGATCTTCCTGAAAACTACAAAAAGCATATGGATGCATTCCAGTTTATCAAGGATGTGGCAGCAGATTGGGATGATACCAAAATTTTATCAGCAGAACCTGGTGATTATGTGGTTACAGCGAGAAAAGCAAAAGGTACTGAAAACTGGTTTGTAGGAGGTATTACCGATGAAAACAAACGTGAGTATACAGTAGACTTCTCTTTCTTAGATAAAGGAAAAAAATATGAGGCAACCATCTATGAAGATGGAAAAGATGCTGATTATATTGATAATCCTCAAAGCTATAACATCTACAAAAAAGAGATTACAAGTAAGTCAAAAATTAATTTTAAAATGGTAAGAAGTGGCGGTTTCGCAGTTTCAATTAAACCAGTAAAATAATTGTAAAGATACACTAAGGTGCCCCAGTTTATCGAATTTTCGATGGCCGGGGTATTTTTATTTATCCTCTGCCTGTTGAATCAATTGGGAATATTGATTTTCAGATTCTAATATTTGCTCCTTTACTTTAACAGGAGTTTTTACTTTCTCTTTATATTCTTTCTGATATTGTTTCACTGTTTTTCCAGTACCGTCATGTCTCCATCCTGGCGAATAAAAAAGATATTTAATGCGGTCTTTAAAAGAAATTCCCGGTTGTCTGATATCTTTCCCTATTCTTCTCCATTCATAGAAAAGCATCGTTGCAGGGTCTTTGGATTTTATTTTAGGATAAACTCCATATTTCACAGGAACTTCAGGATCTTCTTTTTCAAAAGTTCCGAAAATTTTATCCCAGATAATCAGCCCCATTCCCATGTTACGGTCCAGATATTTGATATTACACGCGTGGTGTACTCTGTGATGAGAAGGAGTAACCAGAATATATTCTAAAAATCCCATACTTTTAATAGATTGAGTGTGTACAAATGTACCGTAAATCTGTATGGAAGAGTAGGCTACCAGAATATGCCACGGATGAAAGCCCATGAAAGCTAATGGAGAGAAAAATAAATATCTGTATAAAGGTTGAAATACAGGACTTCTGAATCCTGTACTGATATTAAAATAGTCAGAATTGTGGTGCGTAATATGTACCGCCCAGAAAACACGTGAATGGTGATCTACATAATGATGGACATAATAAGCAAAATCCTGTGCCAGGAATACCGCAATCCAATACCATATTCCTTCTTGCCAGTCAAAAAGACGATGCTGGTAAAAAAACATCATAACAAATAAAGAAAAACCCTTCATGATGATGTCTAACCCATAATTAAGCAAGGCGAAAAGGACATTTGTTGCTACATCTTTAGTCTCATATATTTTCTCTTTATTAAAATGACTGTAGGCCATTTCCAGGAAAATTATAGCAGCAAACACAGGGATTGTCCATGTGTAAACAACATCCGGTCCTTCAGTTTTGAATATATTACTGAAATCCAACATTTTTTCTATAAAACTAAACATAAAAAGCATGGGAAATTAATTTTATGCATGAATTTTTTGTGAAAAATTTAATTATTCTTTATAAAATTTAAAATGGAGATATTTAATCTTATCATCTTATAGAAATGAAGATAAAAAAAGAGGTTTTCTGTAACATTTTTGAGCGTGTATTTGAAAATTTAATGCTAAATTGAACACTAATATGAAGACAATATATGCAGCATTCGCCCTTTCGATAGCTTCTTTTGCTTTTTCTCAGAAAAATCTGGAAAGAGTAGAACCGGCTTTCTGGTGGAAGGGAATGAAAAATCCTGAACTTCAGATTCTTGTGTACGGAAAAGAAGTGGCAAATAACGAGATTACGCTTTCAGATGGAATACAAATCAAAGACATCCGGAAAGTAGACAATCCGAATTATGTTTTTATTACAGTCAATACCAACGAAATAAACGTTCCGAAGTTTGCTATCAATATTAAAAAGGGTAAAAAAAATATGGGTTCATACACTTATGAGCTGAAACAGAGAAATCCGGGATCTGCCAACCGTGAATCTTTTACTTCAAAAGATCTCATGTATCTGATCATGCCGGACCGATTTGCCAATGGTGATGAGAAGAATGATTCAAGGCCGGAACTTACCGAAAAAGCAGATCGCAGTCTTCCAAACGGCAGACATGGAGGTGATCTCCGTGGGATTATCAATAACCTTGATTATATTCAGAATCTGGGAGCAACAGCAGTCTGGCTTACTCCTGTGAATGAAGATAACGAAAAAGTGTATTCCTATCACGGTTATGCTCAGACCGATCTGTATAAAATTGATGCCCGTTACGGTACCAACGAAGAGTATAAAACATTATCTCAGGAACTGAATAAACGAAAGATGATGTTGGTGATGGATTATGTGACCAATCACTGGGGCGGCTCACACTGGATGATGAAAGACCTTCCGTCCAAAGACTGGATACATTGGTTTGATGAAGGAGAAAAAGGATTTAAACGTTCTAATTATAAAACGACAACGCAATTTGATACCAATGCTTCAGACATTGATAAAAAATATGCACTGGACGGATGGTTTGATACGACCATGCCTGATATCAACCAAAAAAATCCATTGGTTCTGAAGTATCTGATTCAAAATGCAATCTGGTGGATAGAATATGCTGAACTGGGAGGGTTTCGTGTAGATACCTATCCTTACAATGATAAAGATGCGATGGCAAAATGGGCTAAGGCGATCACCGATGAATATCCTAAATTCAATATTGTAGGAGAAACCTGGTTGTATACAGCTGCACAAATTGCAGCATGGCAGAAAAATTCTAAAATCGGAGAGATAGAAAATTATAATTCAAATTTACCATCGGTGATGGATTTTATGCTGTTTGAAAACATGCCTAAAGCACTCAAAGAAAAAGAAAGTTGGGATAAAGGAATGATCCGTATTTACGACTCTTTTACCAGCGATTTTCTTTATCCGGATATCAATAACCTTTTGGTTTTCTTTGAAAATCATGATACCGAAAGATGGAACGAAATCTTTAATGCAAACCCTGATGCCTACAAAATGGCACTCACACTTATCTCAACAGTAAGAGGAATTCCACAAATTTATTACGGATCTGAAATAGGAATGAGAGGCGATAAAAAAGCAGGGGGTGATGCCGATATCCGCAGAGATTTTCCGGGAGGATGGAAATCTGATCAACAAAATGCTTTCGATCCATCTACTCAGACACCGGAACAGAAAGACTTTTTCCAGTTTACTCAAAAATTGTTGAACTGGAGAAAAGATAAAGAGGTGATTCATAATGGAAAGACTAAAAATTTCGTTCCTCAGGATGGTGTTTTTGTGTACTTCAGATATAATGCAAAAGAAAGTGTAATGGTAGTCATCAACAATAATGAAAAAGATCAGTCGTTAGAATTGAAACGATTTGCAGAATCACTTAACGGATTTGCAAAAGGAAAAGAGATTATTTCAGGCAAAGAAATTTCATTACAAAACAATATGAATATCCCTGCGAAAACATCATTGATTATTGAACTAGAAAAATAATAATACTTATGAAAAAACTAACGACTGTTTATACCTTACTCCTTTTTTTACTGGGATTCTCTTCATTTACCGCACAGTCAAAAAATACATTTGAGAAAGAAAAAGCGGAAATCACTACGATGCTGGACACTTTCAATGCAACAGCTGCAAAGGCAGATTACACAGGATATTTTAATCTCTTTGCGGATGAATCTACTTTCATCGGAACAGATGCTACTGAAATCTGGGATAAAAAAGCATTTATGGTGTGGGCAAAACCTTATTTCGACAAAAAGAAAACCTGGAATTTTAAAGCCCTTAAAAGAAATATTTACTTCAGCAAAGATGGAAAACTGGCATGGTTTGATGAATTATTGGATACTCAAATGAAAATTTGCAGAGGTTCCGGAGTGGTAGAAAAGATTAACGGAAGCTGGAAGGTAAAACAATATGTTCTTTCTGTGACAGTGCCTAATGAAGTGGTAGATAAAGTGGTTACTGAAAAAGCACCTATCGAAGATGCATTAATTCAAAAACTGAAGTCATAATGGCAATAATGATGGGGAAATATGATACTGGGGCAGTCGGGAAAAGAAAAAAGCCAGACTTATCAATGCTCCAGATTATCAATATGAGCATGGGATTTCTGGGAATCCAGATGGCTTTTGGATTACAAAATGGAAATGCAAGCCGTATTCTTGGGAATTTAGGAGCAGATGTTCACGAATTATCATGGTTCTGGCTGGTGGCTCCCATTACAGGTCTGATTGTTCAGCCTATTATTGGGCACATGGGCGACAATACATGGAGTCCGTTGGGAAGAAGAAAACCTTATTTCCTGATTGGAGCTGTTTTATGTGCTATAGGATTGGTTCTCCTTCCTAATGCAGCTTCCGTTACGCAGATGTTTGCGGCCAATGCTCTTTTGTTAGCGGTAATATTTCTTGCCATGATGGATGCTTCGGTCAATATTGCAATGGAGCCATTCAGAGCTTTGGTAGGAGATATGCTTCCCAAACATCAAGGTACCATAGGATTTTCCGTACAAACGATTTTAATTGGAATTGGAGCAGTATTGGGCTCATATTTACCGGATTGGCTAACCAAAATGGGAATTTCCAACGAAGCACCAGCAGGATTTGTAGCAGATAATGTTATTTATTCTTTTTATATCGGTGCAGGATTGCTTATTATATCAATTCTATACACCATCATGACAACCAGAGAGTATTCCCCACAGGAATTTGCTGATTTTGAAGATGGAAAAGAAGGAGAACAACATAATTCTAAGTTTTCAGATATTTTCAAAGATTTTGCTGCGATTCCTGCACAGATGAAAAAGCTTGGAATTGTTCAGTTTTTCTCATGGTTTGCATTGTTTACGATGTGGGTTTTCACTACCAGTGCTCTGGCAACCCATCATTTTGGACTTTCCCCGGAAGATACCCATTCCAAAGCATTTAATGATGCAGGAGACCTTACCGGAAAACTTTTCGGAATGTATAATCTTTGGGCAATTCCGTTCGCATTTCTATTAACACCAATTGCTAAACTGATTGGTAAAAAACAGACTCATGCTTTAGCTTTATTGTGTGGAGGTTTGGGATTGGTTTCAATGTATTTTATTAAAGATGTCAACAACCTATGGGTTTCTATGATCGGATTAGGTTTTGCCTGGGCAAGTATTCTGGCAATGCCCTATGCTATGCTTATTGAGGTGATTCCACAACGAAAAATGGGTGTTTATATGGGTATATTCAACTTCTTTATTGTGATTCCGCAGATCATCAATGGTTTATTCGGAGGCCCTATTGTAAGTGGTATTTTCGGGAAACAAGCTATGGATTATGTTGTTGTAGGTGGTGTTTGCATGCTCATTGGAGCTGTAGTAACGATGATTTTTGTGAAATCAGAAGATGAAACTCCTAAGGAAATTGAAGAAGAAATCAAGCAGGTACACTTTTAATTAGAAACTAGAAATTAGAGGTTAGAAATTAGTAATGTGATGTGTTTTGAAATTTAAAATAACATTATAAAATTCAATAGGAGCGGGCTTTAGTCTGTTTTCTCTTTCAATATTTATTGATTGGCTTTAGCTAAAACCTATCTTTTTTTGTAATTTTTTTTTAAACCAAAATTGTTTATCATGAAGCTTAATTTTTTGAATAAGTTTTTTTCGTCTATAAAACAAAAGGATAAGATTGAAAATGAATATATTGCTGAAATTAAAGATGTTACTGAAAATTTAGAAGATAACGGCTTCACTCAGGAAGAGTTACTTGAATACGATAAGCACGTACATCTCTATTATACTTATATGATCAATTCACTGATTCTTTATACCTATAATGTAGACCAATTGGATGGGATGGCTCCCATTTTAATAGATCCTCTGGCAGAACTGTATGAAGAGCTTGATTATGCATTCCTCCCTGTTTTATTTAATACCATTTTCAGAAATAAACTCATTGACGAATCTTTTAAGGAAGACCTCCTGAATTTTAAAAAGAAAGTTGATGATATCCCTGTGGAAATTTGGGACTGGGACTTTTTAGATCACCATGAAACGTGGAAAAACATAAGACTTGAAGCCGAAAAGCTTTTAAATAAACTCAATATTGAAACAAGAACTTATAATACAGATTATACTACCATTATTTTAAAAAAATAAGAGTTTAGTAAGAAACAATTCAATAGGAGCGGGTAGTAATCCAGAGCGTAGACGAAGGAAGTCTGCTTTTATTTTAAACATTCATCACTTGACTTTATCCAAAACTTAAAATCTATCCTTCATATACTTATTAGTTTTTTGATCTTAAGATTATAATAATCTCCCACAGATTTTCACAGATATCACAGATGTTTGCGCTTATTCATACAATTGGCTCAATCTGTCAAATCTCCGTAAGAAAAGATATTCGATATGAAATTTTATCGCAGATAAAATCCTTGCGCCCTAAAAACATATCAAATGCAAAAAAAATCGCGTCTTTGCGTAATCCAACCTATAAATAATCCTCACTTTCTGAGCTCTCTCGATATTTTTACTGCTCTAATTTCCTTTCTTAACCTACATCAACTTTTAAAACACCCACATCCCGTACATTTGTACCATAAATAATCACAGAAAATGAAAACAGTATATCATAAAGCAGATTCAAGAGGCCATGCCAACCACGGATGGTTAAATTCATACCATACATTCAGTTTTGCCAACTATCAAAACAGAGACAGAACGAACTTTGGAGTTTTAAGAGTGTTGAATGATGACACCGTTTCTCAGGGAATGGGCTTCGGAACTCATCCACACAGAGATATGGAAATTATTTCAATTCCTTTGGAAGGAGATCTGGAACATAAAGATTCAATGGGAACTACGGCGGTGATCAGAAAAGGAGAAATTCAGGTGATGAGTGCTGGAACCGGTGTCATGCACAGCGAATACAATAAAAATAAAGATGAGGAGGTGAAATTCCTTCAGATCTGGGTTTTTCCAAAAGAACAGAATGTTGAACCACGATACGATCAGAAAAGCATCAAAGAAGGTGAAGAAATCAACGGATTTCAACAGATTTTATCTCCCAATAAAAATGATGACGGAGTTTGGATTCATCAGGATGCATGGTTTAATCTGGCCAACTTTAAAAAAGGAAACGGTAAAAATTATATGCTCAACAAAAAAGGAAACGGAGTCTATGCATTTGTGTTGAAAGGAAGCGCAAAAATAGGAGACCGCGTTCTGAATGAAAGAGACGGATTAGGAATCTGGGATACTCAGAGCTTTAATATTGAAGCCGTAGAAGACACTGAAGTATTATTAATGGAAGTCCCGATGGAACTGCCTTCTTATCTTAAATAAAAAACTAAATTTGTAATCTTAAAAATAAACCTCACATATGAAAATTTTAGCAATAGCAGGAAGTAATTCAGAAGCTTCAATGAACAAACAATTGGTGGCTTATGCATCAACATTATTTGAAAATGCAGACGTAGAAGTGATAGATTTGAATCCTTTCGAAATGCCAATCTATAAACATGAAAGAGAATTAGCAGGTGGTGTTCCTCAGGAAGCTCATGATTTTGCAGCAAAAATTGATGGAGCAAACCTATTGTTGGTTTCTTTAGGAGAGCACAACGGAACCTATTCTACAGCATTTAAAAATGTATTCGACTGGGTATCCAGAATCAAAGACAGAACAGTTTGGAATGAAGTACCAATGCTATTGATGTCTACATCTCCCGGAGGTAGAGGTGGAGCAGGTGTTTTGGAAGCAGCATCAAAGCGTTTCCCTTTCCACGGAGGAAATGTGGTAGAGACTTTTTCACTTCCTTTCTTTAATGATAACTTTGATAAAACTGCTCAGAAAATTTCTAATGAAGAGAAAAACAGTGAGTTAAAAGAAAAAATAAAGAAGATTGCAGCCATTGAAACAATCCTTGAAAAATAGAATTTGAATATTCATTTAAAATTACTATTTTTGCAAAAAGAAAAGAGATGAAAATTCAGACCTCCTATAAACAATGTTTTTCTCATAAAGGGAAAGTTGTGGGCTCTGAAATTCTGAGATAAAATAACGGCCGATAATCTGAAAAGATTGTCGGCTTTTTTGTTTTCTAAAATCGAGTATAAAAGTAATTGAAATATTAAAAGATAAGAAGACACAAGGCGTCAGATGCAAGACAATAAATCATCTGAAATCTGAATCTGAAATCTAAAAATCTAAGCAGACATGAGCAACACTTACAAATCAGCAGGAGTAGACAAAGAAGAAGGATACAAAACGGTTGACAAGATCAAAAAGGCGGTCGGTGAAACCCACAATTCCAATGTACTGAACCACTTGGGGAGTTTTGGTGCTTTCTATGAAATCGGAGGATACAAAAATCCGGTTCTTGTATCAGGAACAGATGGAGTAGGAACAAAGCTGAAAGTAGCTTTAGATACCAAAAAATATGATTCTATCGGGGTAGATTGTTTCGCAATGTGTGCCAACGATATTCTTTGTCACGGAGCAAAACCTTTATTCTTCTTAGATTATCTGGCTTGCGGAAAGCTTGATTCAGAAATCGCTGCAGAAATCGTTTTAGGAATGGTTGCTGCTTGTAAGGATAACAACTGTGCACTGATTGGTGGTGAAACTGCTGAAATGCCTGGAATGTACCAGCCTGGAGATTATGATGTTGCAGGATTCTGTGTAGGAATCGTAGAAAAAGACCAGATCATTGATGGTTCTAAGATCAAAGCTGGGAACAAAATCATTGCATTACCAAGCTCAGGATTCCACTCAAACGGATTCTCTTTAGTAAGAAAAGTATTCCCGAACTTTGAAGAAGAGTTTGAAGGAAAACCATTATATGAAACACTTTTAGTGCCTACAAGACTGTACTACAAAGATATTCACAAAGTACTGGAAGAAGTAAAAGTAGAAGGAATTGCTCACATCACTGGAGGTGGTCTTTATGAAAACGTTCCAAGAATTATTCCTGAAGGACTTTGTGCTTCTATTGACGAAACAAAAATCAGAATTCCTAGTGTTATGCTTGAGCTTGAAAAAAGAGGTGGAGTAAAACGTGAAGAAATGCACGGAACATTCAATATGGGTGTAGGAATGGTAATCGTTGTAGATGCTGAACATGCTGAAAAAGTATTGCACCTTTTAGATGACGCTTATGAAATCGGTGAAATCACTGAAGGAGCAGAGAAAATCAATTTAAAGTTTTAGAAGCTTAATCCCGCTTTCCGCTATATCTTTTTTGCCAGTGCTTTTTTACAAAGCCATTTCAAAAAAAGGATGCCGCTGCAATCGGGGCTAATTAAAAATATGAAGAACATCGTTGTACTCGTATCCGGTTCAGGAACCAATCTGCAGAGAATCATTGATACTATTGACTCAGGAGAAATCCAGAATGCAAAAGTAACTTTGGTGGTAGCAGACAGAGAATGTTTCGGATTGGAAAGAGCAAAAAATCATAACATAGAAAACGTTCTGATTCCGAGAGGGAAAAACTTCAGCAGCGAATTGAGTAAAATCATCCCGGAAAATACAGATTTAATCGTATTGGCAGGATTTTTATCCATCTTAAAATCTGAATTCTGTGAAAACTGGAATGGTAAAATAATCAATATTCATCCGGCTTTGCTTCCGAAATTCGGAGGAAAAGGAATGTGGGGACATCATGTTCATAACGCTGTGATTGAAGCCAAAGAAGTAGAGAGTGGAGCGACTGTACATTTTGTAACGCCGGGCATTGATGAGGGAGAATCTATTCTTCAGAAGTCTTTTGAAGTGACTGCTGATGATACTCCTGAAACGCTGGCTCAGAAAGTCCACCAGATTGAATATGAGATATTTCCTATAGCGATCAATAAGGTCCTGGGAAATAAATAATGTCAAAAATTTTGACAGAAAAATAGAAAAATCTAAGTAAAATAAAAGTAAGTTCGGAGGTGAAAGACCCGGACACAGTTTGAAATAGCTGTAAAAAGTAAAAAATTGAAAGTAAAATGAGTAAAAAGAGAGTTTTAATCAGTGTTTCTGACAAAAGTGGATTAATTGAATTCGCGCAGTTTTTGGAAGCTCAGAATTATGAGTTGATCTCTACAGGAGGAACGTTCAAACATTTGAAAGACGCTGGTTTAAATCCTATTCAGATTGATGAGGTAACCAATTTCCCTGAAATGTTGGATGGAAGAGTGAAAACTTTACACCCAAAAGTTCACGGAGGATTGCTGGCTGTTCGTAACAACGAAGTGCACATGCAAACCGTTCAGGAGCACGGGATTGATCTGATTGACATGGTAATCGTAAACCTTTACCCTTTCTTTGAAAATGTAAACAAAGAAATTTCTTTACATGAAAAAGTAGAGTTTATCGATATCGGAGGCCCTTCAATGCTTCGTTCTGCAGCGAAAAACTTTGATTCTGTAACGGTAATCACTGATGTTGAAGACTATGCAGCAGTGAAAATCGAAATGGAGCAAAACGGGGATACATACATCGAAACCCGTAAAAAGCTTGCAGGAAAAGTATTCAACCTTACCTCTGCGTATGATGCTGCGATTTCCAGAATGCTTTTAGATGAAGAATATCCTACTTATCTGAATGCTTCTTATAAAAAAGCAGCTGACCTGAGATACGGAGAAAACCCTCACCAGACAGCAGCTTACTACGTTTCTACTTTCGAGAACGGAGCGATGAAAGACTTTGAACAGCTTGGAGGTAAAGAACTTTCTTTCAACAATCTTCGTGATATGGACCTTTGCTGGAAAGTCGTTACTGAGTTCAAAGAAGAGATGGCGTGTTGTGCGGTAAAACACTCTACACCTTGTGGCGTTGCAATCGGAACTTCAGCTTTGGAAACCTACCAGAAAACATTTGAATGTGATCCGGTTTCCATCTTTGGCGGAATTGTTGCAATGAACTATAAGATTGACGCAGCAACAGCTGAAGAATTAAATAAAACCTTCCTTGAAATTGTAATGGCTCCTGAATTTGATGAAGAAGCCCTTGAAATTTTAAGAAAAAAGAAAAACCTGAGAATCATCAAAATCGTAAACCCTGTTTCAGACAAACAGACCTGGGTGAAAGTAGACGGAGGAATCCTTGTTCAGGATAATGACCTTCACTTCTCGGATGATATCAAAGTGGTAACAGAAGTACAACCTACAGAAGAGCAGAAAAAAGCATTACTTTTCTCTCAGAGAGTAGTAAAATATGTGAAGTCTAACGCGATTGTAGTTTCCAACGGAATTCAGGCATTCGGTATCGGAGGCGGTCAGGTAAACAGAATCTGGGCAACTCAACAGGCTATCGAAAGAGCAAAAGAAAAATTCTCCGGAGATTTGGTACTGGCTTCAGATGCATTTTTCCCTTTCCGTGATGTGGTAGATTTCTGCGCTCAGGAAGGTATCAAGGCGATTATTCAGCCGGGTGGAAGTGTAAAAGATCAGGATAGTATTGAGGCTGCAAACGAGCACAATATTCCAATGATGTTTACAGGTGTTAGACACTTTTTCCACTAATTAAAATAGAATTAAAAAATAATTAGGGATTGTATTTTTAGCATTCAAAATTATATATTTGTAAAATAAGACTAGATAATAATATAAAGTATGAGAATATTAATCATAGGTGAAGGCGGTAGAGAATCTGCTTTAGCGGCAAAGCTTCAGAATGACTCAAGAATTTCTAAAATGTTTTTTGCCAACGGGAATGCTACTACCGATGTAATAGGGAAAAATGTTCATTTATCAGAAATCAAAGAACTTAGAGATTTCGCTATTAAAGAAAAAATTGATCTTACGATCGTAGGTCCGGAAGCTCCTCTTGTAGCGGGTATCAAGGACGAATTTAAAAAGCATGATCTTAAGGTTTTCGGGCCTACTCAAAAAGTAGCGAGCCTGGAAGGAAGTAAAGCTTTCTCTAAGAAATTTATGCAGACCTATGATATCAAAACGGCTAAAGCTGTGGTATTTGATTCATATAATGAAGCTAAAGAATATGTGCAGACACAGCAGTATCCTTTGGTAATCAAGGCAAGTGGTTTAGCTGGCGGAAAAGGTGTTGTTATTTGTGACAACCTTGAAGAAGCTGAAGCTACAATCCATGATTTCATGATCAGAAGAATCTATGGTGATGCTGGTATTCGTTTAGTTATTGAAGAATATTTACAAGGTTTTGAAGCTTCTATTATTGCTTTCTCTAACGGGGAAAAATTATTCCCATGTGTAGCAGCTAAAGATTATAAAAAAGCTGGAAACGGAGATACAGGACCTAATACAGGAGGTATGGGTTCAGTAGCACCAAGCCCGGAATTTACTCAGGAGCACTATGCAGATTTTGAAAAAAATATCTTAGAACCTACTGTTAAAGGTCTTAAAGCTGAAGGTTTCGGATTTAAAGGAATCATCTTCTTCGGATTGATGGTAACGAAAAACGGAGCTTACCTTCTTGAATACAACATGAGATTCGGAGATCCTGAAACTCAGGTATTGATGGCATTGATGGAAAACAATCTTTTGGATGTGATCCAGGACTGTATGGAAGGAAAAGACATTGAGCTTAAGTTTAAAGACGAAAAGGCAGTTTGTCTTGTAATGTGTTCAGGAGGTTATCCAAGAAATATCGAAATAGGTTTCGAAATTACAGGAGAAGAGAAACTGAAACACAGTAAACTGTTATACGCAGGAGCAATCAGTAAAGGAGATAAAGTGGTTTCCAATGGAGGTAGAGTACTGAACATTGTGGCTACAGGAGCTACTTACGAAGATGCCCGCAAAAAAGTTTACGAAGACGCAGGTCATGTACATTTCGATTACGGCTTCTACAGAGAAGACATCGGAAAGTTTTAATAAAAATCATGAAAAAAGATTTGGAGCTAATCCAAGTCTTTTTTTGTAAAACAGTTAAATAAGCAATAAGCTTTAAGCTACAGGCAGTATGCTTATTGCAGTATAGAAAGCTTATAGCCTGAAGCCTATTGCTTAAAGCTTATAATTAATCATCATTTATCAATTATCAAAATGAACAACGGTATTATTATTTTAGATTTCGGATCCCAGTACAACCAGCTTATCGGAAGAAGAATCCGTGAGATGGGCGTGTACTCTGAAATCTTGCCTTACAATACACCATTACAAGATATTTTAGCAAAACAACCAAAAGGAATCATCCTTTCCGGTGGACCAAGTTCTGTAAATGCAGAAAATGCTCACCTGGTTGAAAAAGAATTATACGAGCAGGGAGTTCCTGTATTGGGAATCTGCTACGGAATGCAGATGACAGCTCACCTTTTAGGAGGTAAAGTAAACAAAGGAGAAAAAGGAGAATACGGTAAAGCAAACTTAGAGATCGTTAAAGAAAGCTCTTTATTAAAAGGAGTGACTCAGAACTCTGTCGTTTGGATGAGCCACTTTGACGAAGTAGGAGAATTGCCTGCAGGTTTTGAATTAAATGCAAAATCTGGAGTAATTGCTTCTATCGCTAATGAAGATAAAAAAATCTACTGTGTTCAGTTCCACCCGGAAGTTTCTCATACAGAAGAAGGCGGGAAAATGCTTGAAAATTTCGTTTTCAGCATCTGTAACTCAGAAAAAAACTGGAAACTGACCAACTATATTGAAAAAACAGTTGAGGAGATCCGTGAGAAAGTAGGAGACAACAAAGTGATCCTTGGACTTTCAGGAGGTGTAGACTCTTCTGTAGCTGCTGTTTTGATCCACAAAGCCATCGGTGATCAGTTGACTTGTATCTTCGTAGATACTGGATTATTGAGAAAGGATGAAGGCAAAAAAGTAATGGATCAGTATGGAGAGCATTTCCATATGAACATTAAAATGGTAGATGCTCAGGATAGATTTCTTTCAAAACTAGCTGGAGTAGACGATCCTGAAGCGAAGAGAAAAATCATCGGAAACGAATTTATCCACGTATTTGATGAAGAATCTCACAAAATTGAAGGCGCTAAATTCCTTGCACAAGGGACTATTTACCCGGATGTTATCGAAAGCCAGTCTGTCAACGGACCATCTGCAGTAATCAAGTCTCACCACAACGTTGGAGGACTTCCTGAAGATATGGAATTCGAATTATTAGAGCCACTAAGAGAGCTTTTTAAAGATGAAGTTAGAAGAGTAGGAGAAGAATTGGGTATTCCTCACCACCTGGTATACAGACATCCTTTCCCAGGTCCTGGATTAGGGATCAGAGTATTGGGTGCGGTAGATGCTGAGAAAGTAAGAATCCTTCAGGAAGCTGATGATATCTTCATCGAAGAATTATACAAAAATGACCTTTACGAAAAGGTATCTCAGGCTTTCGTAGTACTTCTTCCTGTAAAATCTGTAGGAGTAATGGGAGATGAAAGAACTTACGAATACACCGCTGTAGTTCGTTCTGCTAACACCATCGATTTTATGACAGCAACTTGGAGCAGACTTCCTTACGAATTCTTAGATACTGTTTCAAGCAGAATCATCAACGAAGTAAGAGGAATCAACAGAGTAGCTTACGATATTTCAAGCAAACCACCTGCAACCATTGAGTGGGAATAATTTTTGACTTGAATTTTAAATACAAATCCTGCCCTTTTGGGTGGGATTTTTTTGTTAAAATGCAAACTCCGAGAAAATTTTAGAATAATCCTCGCTGAAAACAAACATGCTGCTGATTCCATCATATCTGGCAATAACAAACTTAATATTTTCGTGAGATTGCTGTTTGATCAGGCAGAAATTATCATGAATTTGTTGTGTTAATTTTTTTACATCTTCACTGCTGGCTATTTCATTTCTAAATCTATATAAACTAATTAAATCATCTAGAGATAATGAGTGATCAGTAAATGAAATTTCAAAGTTTTTCATTTCTGTATCGTACTCTTTAATTTTTTGAGAAATCAATTCTTCCATAATTTATGATATAATGATGTCTTTATTTAGGTAATTGTTTTTATTAAAACTGTTTCAATGAAGAAATGATCAGTAAAATATTTAAAGCAATTAACAAGCAATATACCAGTTTGAAGAGTATATGCTTATGAAAAATAAGGTAATTTACTAACATTGTCACCATTAAATAAAAGTAAATAAAACTTTTTGCTTCCTGAGGTTTTATTTCAGATACTGAAAACAAGTTTAAATTATGTGAAACATTGACTGATGTGTCTGCATAAAAAATTCTTAAAATAAAAATAATTGAAATACTTATGAGTAAGGTTACTGCGTATGGCTTCATCAGTTAATAAAATATTAATATTATTTCCTTTTTAATTTACGTTGTAAAAGTAAAAATCTTCAGCAGAAAAAGCATTCAGGTTTTCCATAAAATCAAAATAAGCATTATAAATATCAGGATCTACAGACAGATATGGATGAGATAGGGTATTGACCATAATGTATTCTATATCATGAAATATATGAAGAAGATTTGTTACTTGTAAAGCATATTGACTCTCTATAAAAATCAGAGGATAATTCAAACAGATATATCCAATGGGTTTATTTCCTAGGTGCAGAGCCGTAATTTTTTCTATATCCATTTCTATATTAATGTCATAATGAAATGAAAGTACCTCCACTACTGAGATGAAATCAGTATGTTTCCAGTAATTATTTGAATGAACTGCTGTTTGTAAAGTTTCGGTAATATCCACTGTTAAATTTTGTGTAAAATAGTTGGGAAGTACTTTGTATAAGGATGTAAGTAAAATATTTTCCCTAAATTTAAGTAAAATTACATCAAATGCAAATAGAAACAAGAAACCTGACCCTTCAGGATTATGATGAACTGGCGGAAACGATGAAAAGGGCCTACCCGCAGATGTCGGAGTCCATTTGGTCCAAAAAAAGTATTGATAAACTGACAAAAATGTTTCCTAATGGACAGATTTGTATCACCGTAGATGGGAAACTGGCTGCTGTGGCACTTTCCATAATCGTTAATTACGAAGAATTCGGGGATGATCATACCTATAGTGATATTACGGGAAATTATACGTTCAATACCCATAGTTCAACAGGAAATGTCCTTTACGGAATTGAAGTTTTTGTAGATCCGGAATTTCGTGAACTCCGTCTGGGAAGGAGGTTGTATGATGCCCGAAAAGAACTTTGTGAATTATTAAACTTAAAATCTATTATTCTGGGGGGAAGAATCCCGAATTATCACAAATACAGCCACGAGCTTTCCGCAAGAAATTATATCCGAAAGGTAAGAGATAAAGAGATCTATGACCCGGTACTGTCTTTCCAGCTTTCCAATAATTTTCTTCCGATAAAAATCCTGAAAAAGTACCTTCCGGAAGATGAAGCTTCCAGAGAAAATGCAGTTCTTTTACAATGGAACAATATCTATTACAGCCGAAAACCAAATACCATGCAGGACAGTATTATCCGTCTTGGATTGGTACAATGGCAAATGAGGACTTTCAAAGATATAGAAGCCTTTTATGAGCAGGTAGAATTCTTTGTGAATGTGATGGGAGATTATAAATCTGATTTTGTCCTGTTCCCGGAACTTTTCAACACGCCTTTGCTGGCTCCTTTCAACAATCTTTCCGAAAGAGACAGTATGATAGAACTGGCTAAACTTACTGAGCAGATTAAAGAAAAGATTTCAGAATTAGCGATCAGTTACAACGTGAATATTATTTCCGGAAGTATGCCCGTTTTTGATAGTGATAATAATGATTTATATAATGTAAGTTATCTTCTTCACCGTGACGGCCGTATGGACGAGTACAGAAAGATTCACATTACTCCGAACGAAAAAAGGTACTACGGAATGAAAGGCGGAAATGAAATCAAAGTCTTTGATACCGACTGTGGGAAAATAGGTCTTGTGATCTGCTATGATGTAGAATTCCCGGAATTACCAAGAATTCTAGCTGATCAGGGAATGAAAATCCTGTTTGTACCGTATCTTACAGACACTCAAAATGCCTATATGAGAGTACGACACTGTGCTGCTGCAAGAGCTATAGAAAATGAATGTTATGTAGCCATTGCCGGCTGTGTAGGAAACCTTCCGAAGGTAAACAATATGGATATTCAGTTCGGACAGGCTGCTGTGTTTACCCCTTCAGATTTTGCCTTTCCATCCAATGCTGTGAAAGGAGAAGCAACTCCCAATACAGAAATGACGCTGATTGTAGATGTGGATCTGAACCTCTTGAAAGATCTCCATCATAACGGTTCTGTTCAGGTAATGAAAGACCGAAGAAAAGACCTTTACGAAACTTACCTTAAATAAAAATATCTGCGGCAGCTCCAATGGAGCTGCCGCAGATATTTAAGTATCCAAACGGAACGAACTAACCTTTTTTAGCAGATTCTCTTATTAAATCCTGATTGTTTTTATAAACCTCATATTGTTCAGGGTTTAATATCTTTTTAAAATCTTTATCAAGTGCTTTAAAATCATTGATAATAACACGTTTTGCTTTTTTGCTGTCAGCATCTTCCGGACCTGTATTTTTCTTGTTAAGACGCTTTCCAAAATCCTTCTGAACTTCCTTTACCCCTTTGAAGTTGATCTCATATACCTGCTCAACCTGTCTTTCAGTTAGATCCAGAATAGGAACCATAAGAAATGTTCTGAAAAGAGCAATCTTTTCTGCTCTGTCTTGTTTTACCACTGCCATCTGTTCAGGAGTAAGGATTTGTTCCATAGCCTGATGACGTTGAGCGATGATGCTTACAAATTCGTCAGCAATTATTTTGTTGTTCTCTGGACTGTTATTGTTACCGGCTTTGCTGTCAAGAGCAATTAGGGCATCTGCGGTCATTGTATTGATTTCGGTCACTTTATTGGCCTGTGATTCTGTAAGTCCCAGATAACTCATTTCTTTTGTGGCTACTTCAGCAATAGAATGAGCTGATGCTACTTGTGCTTTTACTTGGGTGGTAAACATAATTGCTGATACAATAAGACCAGCTGAAATAATTTTTTTTAACATAGTGTTGTAATTATATTTATAGTTTGTTGTTAATTGAATATGATTATGTATTTAATTCTCTATTTCGGGTTATATTATGTAATGGTTTGATCAATAGATTTTTGTGTTTTGTATGCTATTGTTTTAGATGGAAATAATATGCCATAAATTGGGCTACGTAAGCATTTTTTGGAGCAAAAAAAATACCCGAAGAATATTTCTTCGGGTACTATATAGTTCTGTATAAAATCAGATTTTACATATACTCAGGGCAAACTACAGCAGGGCAAATCAATCCTGGACATGTTGGTCTTCCATCAGTAGGACAGCATTGGTTTGAGCAGTTTTTGATAGGGATGATAATCCCATTTCCTGCAATCCCTTTTAATTGTTCTCTTGAAAGTTTGTTGTTGCGTAAATTTTTCATGTTTTAATACTTTTGGTTTGTTTTATTTGTAAGTTGTAAATATATCAATTTTTATAATATATGATGTTTTTTTATTGTTATGATTGTGTTTTATTCTTTAAAATACTGGTTATGTGTTGATATTTTTAATTTCACATCCTGATGTTATTGTCATAATTCTTTTCATAAAGGAACAATTTTTGGAGTAAATTGCACCTACTATTGATACACTATGTTTGATAAGCCTCAAAGAAAACTGAAAAGATCCGCAAGACTGATTTCCGTATTAAGCAAATATGGATTCAAAGATCTTCTGGCCAGAATGAATGGAAATAAGCAGGAAGAAACTTCTGGTCATTCAGATGAAATTATTTCAAAAGGTACCGTTTACGAAAGAATAAGATTGGCACTCGAAGAGTTGGGGCCTACTTTTGTGAAATTGGGTCAGACATTCAGTAATAGGGAAGACTTATTGCCACCGGAATTGATCCAGGAGTTGCAAAAGCTTCAGGACAAGGTGGATATGGTAGATATGGATGTAGAAGAAGCACTGGAAAGCGAGTTTAATATTTCCGTTAAAGATTATTTCCGTGAAATTCAGAAAAAACCTCTGGCTACAGCTTCTATTGCACAGGTTTACAAAGCTGTTCTGATGGATGGCAGTCCGGTGATTTTAAAATTGAGAAAACCTGATGTACAGTCTGTCATTGAAGATGATTTACTGTTGATTAAAGATATTGAAAAGCTGATATCTGCCTATTCGGAAATAGGAGAAAAACTGAATCTGAAACAGGCGATTTCTACCTTCGAAAGGTCTTTACTGGAAGAAGTCTCTCTGATCAATGAAAAAAATAATATCCAGCAGTTCCGACTGAATTTTAAGAACAATAAAGAAACATATGTTCCTAAAGTCTATGAAGAATTTTCAAACAACAATATTCTTTGTATGGAGTTTATTGATGGGATTAAGGTTACCGATAAATCTGTTCTGCTGGCGAATGATATTGATCCGGTGAAAGTTTCAGAAGCAGGGTTAAGGCTTTTTGTATCGCAGATTTTAGACTATGGATTTTTCCATGCTGATCCTCATGCCGGAAATATTTTAGTGAGAAAAGACGGCAAAATTGTTTTCATTGATTTCGGGGCAGTAGGAAAGATTCAGCCCAATGATAAAGAAATTCTTGAAAATCTTATTGTCAGTTTTGTTGCTAAAAATTCGCATAAAATAGTCCGTTCACTCAAAAAAATGGCGATAAGCTATGAAATTCCTGACGAAAGAAGATTTGAAAATGATGTGGATGATATTCTGAATTTTGTTCACAGTTCGTCATTACAGGACATCAATGTGCAGGTGATCATCAACAAGATGAAGGATATATTGAAAGACAACAGGCTTTATATGCCGGATTATTTCTATCTTCTGTTCAAAGGAATCAGCCTGATAGAAGGAGTGGGAAGAAGTATTAATCCTGATCTTGATATTGTTAAAAGTCTTCATCCTTACACCAAAAAGATTTTTACCAAGAAAATCAGTCCTAAAAATCTTTTAAAAACAGGGATGGACCGTATGATGAATTTCACTGACAATGTGGATGAAATCCCGAAAGAGCTCCGTTCCGTTCTTCAAAAACTAGATGAAAATAAATTTACGGTTTCCAGTGAAATCAAAAATATAGATAAAACCAACCAACTGATCAAATCCAGTGTCATCAATCTGATTCTGGCTATGGTTTTAGGAGCAAATATCATTGCTACAGCTATTGTTTTTTCTTCCGAATCCGGACCAAGAATCGGAGAATTATCTTTGGTAGCAGTTCTGGGCTTTATTTTTTCAATCATTTTAGTGCTCATACTCTTATTGAGAGTGACCAGAAAGTAAACCCGGAAAATTCAAAAACTTGAAACCCTAAACCCCACATCTCGAAACTCGCATCCCGCATCCCGCATCCCGCAACTCGCACCCCGTAACCCGAATCAGACAACTCATAACCCCAAACCAACAATGAAAACACTTATTATAACAACAATCACCTTATTCAGCTCACTTTGTATAGCTCAACAGGGAAATGAAGAGAAACTTCAGGGAGATTTCGACGGAAACGGAACAAAAGAATACGCTTATACAAAAGTCAGCGATTGTGGTGATGAATGTGAAGGAAAGTGTGAAACAATCATTTATTTCAGTGATAAAAACATAAAACCTATAACGATTACACCTGCAAACAAGGGAAGTCTGTATAATTTGGGTGATCTTAATGGGGACGGGAAAGAGGAGATCGGATTTTATCCCAATTGGTGTACCAGCTGCTGGCATCCTTTTTATGTGTATACTTTAAGTAAAACAGGGTGGAAGCCATTATTGCCTTCTATTTCAACTCATTGTAATCAGTGGGAAGAGGATCAATTCCCCATCAAAAAAGATCCCAAAAAGAAAGGATATGTTATTGTTACCTCCAGCAAATGGATAGATGATGATATTAAAATTATCAGTGAGAGTGTAAAGGTGAATTGAGCACAATCGCCGGAGGATGGAGGAAAATGACTTGTGTTAATACGTTAATCTGTTTCATTGTAAATTCAAAAAATTAAAAGAACGTTTGATAATCTTCCAGCTTCAAACTTCGTGCTTCCATACTACAAAATTAAATACCTATCTTTGCAAAATGGAAAAACTCACTTTTGCGGATTTTGACCTTCCGGTTAAAATTCTTGATGTTTTAGCGGATTTGGAATTATTTGAACCTACTCCCATTCAGGAGAAGAGCTTAAAGCCTATTCTTTCGGGAAGAGATGTAATGGGAATTGCACAGACCGGAACCGGAAAAACATTGGCTTATCTTTTACCCGTTCTGAAAACCTGGAAATACAGCAAAACAGGAAATCCTACTGTTTTGGTGCTTGTTCCTACAAGAGAATTGGTGGTACAGGTGACTGAAATCCTTGAAAAACTGACGGAAAATATTACTGCAAGAGTAATCGGAATATACGGTGGAAAAAATATCAATACTCAAAAACTATTGTTCAATGATGGTTGTGATATTCTGGTAGGAACACCGGGAAGAGTAATGGATCTTTCCATAGACAATGCAATCTCTCTGAAGGAAGTTCAGAAGCTGATCATTGACGAGTTTGATGAGATGCTTAACCTTGGTTTCAGACCACAGCTTACCCACATTTTTGAAATGATGAAAGAGAAGAGACAGAATATTCTTTTCTCCGCTACCATGACAGAAGCGGTAGATGACATGCTGGATGTTTATTTTGCCAATCCAATTGAGATTTCACTGGCAAAATCAGGAACTCCGCTTGAAAAAATTGAACAAACGGGTTACAAAGTGGAAAACTTTAATACTAAGATCAACTTACTTGAACATTTGCTGAAGAATGATACAGATATGTCTAAGGTGTTGATTTTTAATAATAATAAAAAACACGCAGATCTGCTCTTTACTAAAATCAATGAACTTTTCCCTGAACAGTTTGATGTGATTCACTCCAACAAATCTCAGAATTACAGATTAAAAGCGATGAAGAGCTTTGAAAATGAAGAGATCAGAGGTTTGATTACTACAGACGTAATGGCAAGAGGTCTTGATATCTCAAACATTACGCATGTGATCAATTTTGAAACCCCTGATATTCCTGAGCAATATATTCACAGAATTGGTAGAACGGGTAGAGCGGACAAAGAAGGAAAGGCTGTTACTTTTGTTACTAAAAAAGAAGAACCTTTGATTCTTGACATTGAGCTGTTGATGGATAAAGAATTGAAGTTTAATGAATTCCCTGAAGATGTTAAGATCAATCCTAAAAAGATTGCGGCTGAAGAAGATCAGGTAGTGATGAAAAATCCTGCTCAGGTAAAACTGAATGATGGAGGAGGCGCATTCCACGAGAAGAAAGCCAAAAATACAAAAGAAAACTGGGGTGGACCTTCCAAAAGAAAAGCACCTAAGAAGTTTGGAGCCAACAGAGCTCAGCAGAAAGCAATTTCGAAATCGAAAAGAAAGAAATAAAATAAAAAAACGATTCCTAGTATGGGAATCGTTTTTATTTTTTTAATCAAATTGAATGTTATTGTTCTTTAAAATTTCCTTGAACTTATCCATTTTGCCTTCCTCTTTCATACCCTTGTAGATACTCCCTATTACAGCTTCTGCATCAGAACGGTAAGGAGATTTCTGCTCAGTATAAATTCTGTAAGCTTTGCAGATATAATCAAGTCCTTTTTCATTATTTTTTAAATGAGCGAAGTAGATTTGTCCTATCCCATAATAAACCTCTGGATCATTGGGATATACTTTGTCAAAATCATTATAGGCATCTATAGCTTTCTGATATTCTTTTTTATAAATATAAGCTATGGCTATATTCTGTAAAGGCATTTTACCCTTTGGATCAACGGCTAATGACTGTTTGTAGGCAGTAAGAGCTTTATCATATTCTCCGATCCTTCTATAAGTAATTCCCAGATTATCCCATGCATAAATAAATTTTGGATCAATCTTTACAGCCTGTTCATAATTCTGAATGGCTTCTTTCCAATCTTCTCGTTTCCCTGCTTCAGCAGCTTTTGTATAAAAGTCAATGGCTGCCTTGTTTTTTGAGAACTTGTCATAATCTGTTTCAGTAGTTGTAGTGGCTCTCTTTACACTTTCGCAGTTTTGCATCAGATAGCGTTCAAGCTCATTATAACTTTCTTTGTACTGTTTTGAATTTTTATTGGTGTCAAATGTCAGGTTGACCTGTTTTTTTCCATTTACTTCAGGTACATTTTCAGATTGTTTTTCTGCTCCTTTCAAAAGTGTTGAGATCTGAAGTGCTCCCGTATATTTATCAATACATCCGTGAACATCTTTGATAATATCTTCCTTCTTTCTGTTAGCTAAAGCAATAGAATCAGCACATTTACAGGCGTTTTCTGAAAGTTCCTGAAGAGCTGTTTTTTCATTCGGCTTCTCCTGAGAAAATGAAAGAGAATACAGTAAAATAAAGAATAAAATGGTTATTGGTTTTTTTATCATGGGTTGTAGTTTATTTCAGATAAGGAGTGATAATCTTTGTCCATATTCTATATCCCTCCGGTTTAAAATGAAGCATGTCTTCCACAAAAATATCTTTTCTTACATTTCCATTAGCATCTTCCATTGCCTTGGTAACATCAATAAATTCTGCGTTTGGTTCTTTTTTCATAAAAGCAGCAATTTTTTTATTGGCTACTTTCATCTGTGGCCAGATCACTTCTCTGCTCGGCGAATATTTAATGGAGATATAATCTACCTCAATATTAGGGAATCTCTCACGTATTTTTTTGTAGAAAGCTTTATATCGGTCTACAACCACTTTTGCTTTTAGCTGATGATTGTCTGCAAAATCATTTTCACCACAATAGATAATGATTTGTTTGGGTTGATAAGGAGCTAAAAGATCATCTGAAAAATCATTAAGGTCTGTAAGTCTTGATCCCCCAAAACCTCTGTTGATGATTGTTTTGCCGGGAAAGTAATCTGCTATATCAGTCCACTTTGTGAAAGATGAACTTCCCAGAAATAAGATAGCATCTTTTGCCGGTGGGTTTTGCTGATCCAGTTTTTTGAACTCCTGAATGTCCTGCCAGAACATTGGTTTTTTTTCCTGAGAAAAGGCAATAGCAAAGTACAGCAATAGAAATGCTGATAGAATCTTCTTCATTATATTCAGTTTTAAATTTAGTTATAAAAGTAATAAAAAACTCCCGATTAGCGGGAGTTTATGATTTATCTTTTGTAGGTAACGTAAGGGATGTCAGGAATTTTATCTCCATTCATATCAAAGATTCCAGATTGCTGGGCAAGTTTAAGATCTTTGGCTGTTAACATATCAACTCTGTAGTTGACAGATCCTTCGTCCCCAAGTTTGATTCCAATAACTTTTGAATCAGCATCGTAGGTATATCTTCCTTCAGTTTTCGGAGATGGAGTACAATCTGCACCGCTTCCTGTATACGCTGTATAGCTTACATAATAATCTGTTCTTAAGAAAAGAGTATTTTTAGCTGCACATCCTGTTAAAGTTTCAGTATAAAGCACTGTTTTATTATCTTTTCCGGAAATTACTTCCCTTTTAACTTCCTTCCAATCTCCCTTCATGATATCCATATCATAAGCTTCAAGATTGTCATCTTTACAAGAAGTAAGCGCCAGGGCAGAAAAGGCAAATAAAAGTAGCTGTTTTTTCATTTTCACAAATTTAAGAATATGCTAAAATATAAATAAATTTGAAATATCTATAATGAAATAACGAATTTTTAAACGAATGTTTGTAAATTAAATAATTTTATGAATACTGCGATGCGAGATACGAGTTTCTGATTATATATTTTCAACTTGAAAATTAATATAAACACTTTCATCCGAATCTCAAAATAGTGTAGCTCAAATCTCTTGTCCGTACCCAGAAACTCGCATCCCGAATCCATTAATAACTCATCTCTACAATTTTATAAGCATCCTGCGGAGTAAGTTTTTTATATTCTCCAAGACCTAGCCAGTTTCTGTCTGTAAAGGCTTTTTCAACTTTTTCAGCAGTTCCTTTAAAGTCTTCTGTATACTCGGAAAGTCTGGTTTTGATATGCAGACTGTGAAAGAATTCTTCCATTTTTTTGATGCCCAGTTCAGCTTTTTCCTCTACGCTTCCGTCTTTGATTCCCCAAACTCTCTCAGCATACTGAGCCAGTTTTCCTTTTTTATCTTCGAAATTGTAACGGTAATGAGATGGAGCAATAATTGCCAGTGTTCTTGCGTGATCAATACCAAAGTAAGCCGTCAGCTCGTGCCCCATTGCATGTACTGCCCAGTCTGTAATCACTCCTTTCTGGATGAGTCCGTTCAGAGCCATTGTACAACACCACATAAAGTTTCCGGCAGCATTATAGTTGAAATCATCTGCCAATACTTTAGGAGCAGTTTCCTGCAGGCTGATCAGAATACTTTCTGCAATTCTTTCCTGAAGATCAGCAGAAGAAGGAGCTGTCATGTATTGTTCCAAAACGTGAGTGTAGGCATCAGTGATTCCGTTTACGATCTGGTTTTTCGGGATAGTTCTGATCACTTCCGGATCCAGAACAGAAAATTGTGGGAAAAGTCCAGGTCCTCCTGAAGATAATTTCTCCTGGGTTTCCCTTCTTGATATCACATAACCGGAATTCATTTCTGAACCTGTTGCAGGCAGTGTCAGAATACTTCCAAAAGGCATTCCTTCCCCTTCAAATGTTCTTACCGACTTTCTCAGGATATCCCATGGCTCACCGTCATAATTGGCTGCTGCAGAGATAAACTTCGTTCCGTCAATCACGGATCCGCCACCTACAGCAAGAAGGTAAGTAATATTTTTCTCTTTGATAAAGTTTAAAGCATTGATCAGGACTTCATATTCAGGATTGGCAGGAACTCCGCCGAATTCATATAATTCATGATCTTTTAAAGCTTCTTTTACCTGATCGTAAACACCATTGTTTTTGATGCTTCCGCCACCGTAAATCATTAATATTCTTGCGTCTTGAGGAATTTCTTTGGAAATTTTAGCGATTTCGCCTTTCCCGAAAAGTATTTTTGTTGGGTTTTTAAACTCGAAATTAAGCATTGTTCTAAATTTATTTTAAGTCAAATTTACGGAATGAAAAAGGAAAAGTGAGTTAATGAAATTTTAAAATTGCTATTATTAAATTTTATGAAAGCTATTTATACCTTAGTGTTTTTCCCAAAAATCATTACAAAGATGTACAATTCTCATCCTTTGCATACACTCCATTACTTTTCGCTTCCAGTTTTCCGGTTTTTCTATTGATTTTAACCCAAAAAGATTCTTTCACAGCGGGACAACCCTTTGACTGCATAAGGTACATTGAAATATGACGGTCTTCAATTTTATAAGCCCCTGTAAAATGATTGCTTGTATCCACTGAATAACCATACGTTTTTGCCAGTAAAATAGCTTCAGGAAGATTGTCTACCGTTCCGATAAAATCTCTCAACTGTTGCTCGCTGGAAAAATAAACAGATCTTTCATTTTTACACGCAAGAATATAAGAAAAACAGTTGTTTCCAATACATTTCTGGAAAAAGCCTCTTTCTGGAACAGGTTCATTGATGGTCATAAAATCAGGAGCCTGGCTTTCATAGAGTACTGATTTTTCATAGTCCACATCATTACTGAGAACGCGCCAGTAAGCATAGTCTTTATCAGGAACAATGAACGGGTAAAGATATTCGACGGTATCAAGAATATCAGGAATTTTTTTATAATCATCAGGAACCTTGATCTGGCTGTAAAGCAGATTGGAGAGAATCAGGGAAAATGCGATGATTACTTTCATAGAGAATGGGGTTTCCGGTGCAAATTTAACAAAGAGAATTATTCCAATATAATTTTATAATATCCTTTTTCAGCAGTTACATCAATATCTATACCTGTAAACGTTATTTTATTAATTTGATAGCCATCACACCCTCCGTTAAATTCTGATGACTGTATTGAAAAGTCTAAGTCTTTAATATTAGAAAAGAATTTATACTTTTTTGTTCCATTGTAAGCGCCTACGTTTTCTACAATAATCATATTGTCAGATGTTTTGGATAGTTGGACACTATTGTTATCTTCGTCCTGAACTGAATAAGTGGTCAATGTTCCATTGGCAATAAGATTTTCATCATTAGAATCCACAAACTTAAAAAGGACCGGTAGAGGAGCATTATAACAATCTTTTTCACATGATATGAAAAGAAAGACTATGAGTAGAAAAGTAAATATTTTTTTCATGGATGATGGATAGTGTGAAGAGTAAAGTTAATTATTAATGTCTAATAATCAAATTTATAAAAACTTCATCGGATATCCCACGGTAACATTTCCATTGATGATTTTTTTAAGCTTAGACCCCATCAACTTTTTGGTCAGAGGTTTCAGGTGATCGGTATATAAGATTCCCAAAGTATGATCATATTCGTGCTGGATAATTCTGGCGGTTAATCCTGTGAAGGTTTTCGTATATTTTGTGAAATCCCGATTCTGGTATTCAATGGTAATTTCCCAGGGTCTTTTTACTTTTTGAGAAAATCCCGGAATGCTCAGGCAGCCTTCATAGTCTTCCCAGGTTTCTTCCAAAGTATGGACTATTTTTGCATTGATAAAGGTTTCTTTAATCCCCTTATCATCTTTCCCGAAATATAAGACCTGATCTTCCGTATCCAGATTTTTATAAACAATTTTACTGTCAATAATGAAAAGCTGTAAGGATTTTCCGATCTGAGGAGAGGCAAGACCACATCCATTGGCATTTGCCATGGTCTCCCACATGTCCGTTATTAATTGCTGAATTTCAGAGGTGTTTTCACTGATTTTTGAACATTTTTGTTTTAAAATCTGATTTCCGTAAGCGAGAATAGATAAATTCATTGTCGTATTTTCCCACAAAGTTCAGGAGAAGAGAACAGATATACAATGAACCTATGTTAAGTAATCTGTCTGCGGATTCTGCTTAATGCCTGTGGTGTAATTCCGATATAGGATGCGATGTATTTTAGAGGAACGCGCTTAATCATTTCCGGCTGTTCTGTGAATAATTTCAGATAACGTTCTTTGGCTGTAAGTTTTAGTAGAGAAAGTTCTCTTTTGCTTTTTGCCAGAAATAATTTTTCAGAAGCAAAACGTCCCAAATGATTTCCAACATGGGTGTGATTGTAGACCTTCTGCAGATCATCATAGGAAATCTGCCATACCACAGTTTCTGTTAAGGCCTGCATCTCGTACTCAGAAGGTGTTTGGGTAAGAAAAGAGTCATAGGCACAGCTGAATTCTTTTTCAAAACTAAAGCTAAACGTATAGCCATATTCATCATCAGGAATATAAAACCTTACCAGTCCGGATTCTATAAAGGATAAATGGTTCTCCGTATCGCCCTGCTGGGTAATGATCTCATTTTTAGCAAAAACCTTTCTGTGGAAATGTCCCGCTATAAATGCCCATTCCGATTCCTGCAGTTTGACAATCTGTTCGTAATATTCTCTGATATGGCCCATAAGGTTTAATTGATAAGATAAAGGTACGAAATCTGACAACATGTAAGTGAGTGACCTTTAACATCCATATGGCTATTGAAATTGATTTCAATCATAGGATTCACATGATTATTAAAGTATATCAAATTTTAAAGAAAAATTAATGTTATTATTTTGCATTTTGCCCTCAATTTTTGTCATTTGTCAATTAAATTAATTTCAAAATCGCTTACATTTGTTACTATGATACACGACCAACGCGCAGAAAAATTCAGGCAGATTGTGGAAAATAAGTTCCAGATTTACAATTCATTATTTATGAGCCTGCCTTATGATAAAATGACGAATATCGGAATGCTGCTTCCGTTTCTATATGAAGAAAGCAGAACCGGTTATGAAGCAGGAAAAACCCCTGAAGATATCGTCGAAGAATTCTTTAAAAACCATACCGATCTTCAGAACGAAGAGCAGAAACTTGAACTGCTTTTCAAGATCATTCAGTATATAGAAAGACAGGTTGTTTTGTTTGACAGTATTGAAGATGCTGCATTTCCTAACCTTCATTCAGAAAGTGATAACGGAACTGTGACCAACCTCTTTGAACGTTCTTTTCAGGATCATAAAATTGAAAACGTACGTGAGAAATTAAAAGATTTTAGTGTTAAAGTTGTATTTACTGCGCACCCGACTCAGTTTTATCCGAGTTCAGTACAAAGAATTATTCAGGATTTGAGAGGAGCCATTACCAGTGATTCGGTGACGCAGATTGATATGCTTTTGCAACAGCTGGGGAAGACTCCTTTTGTCAACAAAGAAAAACCTACTCCAATAGATGAAGCGCTGAGTATTATTTCCTATCTGAGATATGTGTATTATGATACCATTGGTGAACTGTTTACGAAAATCAAAAAGACTTTCGGGAACGGGCATTTTCATCTTCATGAAGACATTATCCAGCTTGGTTTCTGGCCGGGAGGAGACAGAGACGGAAATCCTTTTGTAACCGCAGAGGTAACGAAAAGAGTAGCAGAAGAACTTCGTTCAGCTATTCTGAAGTCTTATTACAGCCATTTGAAATTTATCAGAAGAAGATTAAGCTTTAGAGGTATTTCTGAAGTGTTGACCCAATTGAGTGAAGAACTGTATGCTGCAATTTTTGATGGGAAAACCATTAAAGCAGAAGATATTTTAAAGAAAGCGAATGAGGCAGAAAAAATATTAATCAATGAGCACAACTCTTTGTTTTTAGATCTTTTGGTCAATTTCAGAGACCGTGTGATGATTTTCGGAACTCACTTTGCGACACTGGATATCCGTCAGGACAGCAGGATTCATCAGAAAGTTATTGATGAGGTATATACAAAAGTGTATGGAAATGAAGACGCTGATCACGAACAGAAGTTCAATAAACTTATTCAGATATCAGAAACTGTCAATGCAGAAGATTTCGAAGATATTGTAAAAGATACTTTGTTAACGGTTTCTCAGATTACAGACATTCAAAATCTGAACGGACTGAGAGGAATGAACCGATATATTATTTCCAATTCTGATGCCGTAAAAGACGTTATGAATGTATATGCATTCTTTAAAATATGCGGTTATCAAAATGAAGAGATCAATATGGATATTGTTCCACTATTTGAAACAATGGAAGGTCTCGCCAATGCAGAGCATGTAATGAATGAGCTGTACCATAATCCTGTCTACAAAAAGCATCTTGAGAAAAGAGGAAACCAGCAGACTATTATGCTTGGATTCTCGGATGGAACTAAAGATGGAGGGTATTTAAAAGCCAATTGGGAAATCTATAAGGCCAAAGAAGTATTGACAAAACTTTCTGAGCAAAATAATATTAAAGTGGTATTCTTTGACGGTAGAGGCGGACCTCCGGCAAGAGGAGGAGGAAAAACCCACGATTTCTATGCTTCTCAGGGAAAAACGATTGCAAATAATAAAATAGAACTAACAATTCAGGGGCAGACGATTACCAGTATTTTTGGAAATAAAGAACAGGCAAAATACAACTTTGAACAGCTTCTGACCGCTGGCGTTGAAAATGATGTATTCAAAAATGAAAAAAAAGAACTTACCGAAAAGGAAAGAGCATTGATTATTGAGTTGGCGGATATCAGCTATAAAAAATATTCAGATCTGAAAGCCCACCCAATGTTTGTTCCATACCTTCAGGAAATGAGTACGCTTGAATATTACGGGAAAACCAATATCGGAAGCCGTCCTTCAAAAAGAGGAAGCGGAAGTGAACTGAAATTTGAAGATCTGAGAGCAATTCCTTTTGTAGGTTCATGGTCACAATTAAAGCAGAACGTACCGGGATTCTTCGGTTTTGGATATGCGATGCAAAAGATGAAAGAACAAGGTAGATTTGAAGAAGTAAGAGAATTGTACAAAGGTTCCGACTTCTTTAAAACTTTAGTTCTGAACTCTATGATGAGTATGAATAAGTCTTATTTTCCTTTGACCTTTTATATTAAAAACAATCCGAAATTCGGTGCATTCTGGAATGTTCTTTTCAATGAATATGAGCTTTCAAGAGACATTATGCTGGAGTTGACAGGATTTAAAATGCTTCAGGAAGAAGATCCATTGTCCAGAAAGTCTGTGAAAATCCGTGGAAAGATTGTTCTGCCGTTATTGAGTATTCAGCAATATGCTTTAATGAAAATTCAGAAAGGAGAAGGAAACAAAGAGGCGTATGAAAAGCTGGTGACACGTTCCTTATTCGGGAATATCAATGCGAGTAGAAATTCTGCATAAATTATTACGAAAGTTTTGTACCTAACGTACAATATTATATCAATAGGAATGGGCTTTAGCCCATTCTTTTTTTATTGACCCATCCATAGGCTTTAGCCAAAACATATTGTATACTGTGTTAAAAGAATATCCCCCGCGGATTAAGCAGATAACGCGGATATTGATGTTAAATTAAATCTGCATGATCTGCTTAATCTGTGAGAAAGAAAAAGATTACTCTTTTAAGAATTTTTCATAGAAAACTTTATCTTTCGTCTGAATTTTCAGATAATAGGTTCCCTTTGCAAAATCCTCTACTTTTATAGATTTCTGATGGTTGCTTTTTCTGATAAGTCTCCCCAGGTTATCATAAATTTCAAGTGACTGAATTTCTTGCTCTGAGGCAACATTCAGAATATTTCTTGCAGGATTCGGGAAGATAGAAAACTTCTCTTTTTTTACGGTTTCGGAGGTGTTTAGAACCAGATTGTATAAACTTCCGAAATTAAGAATTCCAAATCCTGTCTGATCCGAATGAAGAGGATAAAGCGAAGCCGTTTGTCTCAGCTTTGTTCTCATCTGCTCTCTGTTCATGGTTGGAAACGCCTGAATAAGACATGCAACACCGCCTGCGGCAATAGGAGTAGCAATAGAAGTTCCATTTACAACTAAGGTCGCATTATCATACACGGTTGTTGTACCAGTTCCCTGTGTACTTCCGTCTGGTTTTACCACCCCAAGAGCATTAGGTCCGAAAGAAGAAAATCCGGATGCATTTCCGGCAGAATCTACAGATCCGATAGAAAATACTTTTGCATTGTCAGAGGGGGTCATAAGGTAATGCCAAGGCTGCTGTCCGGAGTTGCCTGCAGCGGCAAGAACAAAAATACCTTTTTCAGCAGCAATGCCGGCTCCGCGGGCAATGAATGAAGTATTACCATCCATATCGGCATAAGTATAATTATAACGGCTTTCATCAAAAATATTGTATCCCAATGATGAGGTAATAATTTCTACTCCTTTTCTGTCTGCTTCCTCCGCAGCTTCAATCCAGTAAAGCTCTTCTTCTGGAATTTCTACAGCAGCATTTTCACTTCGGTAAAGATAAAAATCAGCATCAGGTGCTGCTCCTACAAAAACATCCTGCAGATATCCACCGATAACACCTAGCACGACAGAACCATGGGTACTGAGAGCTGCATTGTAAATATCTCCGGTTTTGGTCACAAAATCATAAGAAGCTTTAATATGATTATTGGTCCACAATCTTGAAAAAGCATTTCCTGTGTTCACTGTTGGAAATCCGGCGTCAATCACTGCTATGGAAACTCCTGTTCCTGTGTAGCCCGCCAGATGAAGCGGCCGGATATTGACCTGATCTATTTGTCCTGCTCCGGAACCATAATTAAAATTGGTAAGTGTTTTATTAATGCTGGCATCGTCTTTCCATTTTCCTGGTGCTGTTTTCACGGTAGTAGAACTGTTTCTGGCAAAACTTTCAACAGAGGAAACAAAAGTTTGAGCCTGAAGTAATGTTTTTTGTGCAGGTGTGGCATTGACTGCTGCACCGTTAAGCCATTTTGAATAATCCGTAACAACAAATCCCAAATTTTGAAGATTCTGAAGGTAAGACTGTTCAATAGGAGCGTCCTGGTCATTAAGCGGGATTCCCAGCGCAGTACGCCTGTTGAGTGATTTCTGACTGAGTTCTGACAGCGGATTTGCATAAAAAGCTGCTTTATTAGGCTTATCCGTGAAGTAAACAAAAACGAGTTCCGTTTGTGCGGAAACGGTAAGGTAACCAGTTAGGAAACAAAAGAGTAAAAGTTTTTTCATAAAATTTATTTGTATAAAGATAAAAACAAAATCAATAAAATTTTTGATAGGATTTTAAATTCCTTATTTTTACAGAAATATTTAGTATATGAAAAAAATTCAGATGGTTGACTTGCAAAGTCAGTATTACAAAATAAAAAATGATGTAGACAATGCAGTTTTGAATGTAATGGATTCTGCGGCATTTATTAACGGTCCTGAAGTAAAGTCTTTCCAGAATGAATTGGAGTCTTATTTAGAAGTAAAACATGTGATTCCGTGTGCCAATGGTACAGATGCATTACAGATTGCCCTGATGGCTTTGGATCTGAAAGAAGGAGACGAAATTATCACGGCCGATTTTACTTTTGCTGCTACAGTAGAAGTTATTCACCTGCTTAAATTAAAGTCTGTACTGGTAGATGTAGATTATGATACATTCACGATTTCTACTGAACAGATTAAAAAAGCAATTACGCCAAGAACAAAAGCAATTATTCCTGTGCATATTTTCGGACAGTGTGCCAACATGGAAGAAATTTTAAAAATTGCTGAAGAGCATAATTTATATGTTATTGAAGACAATGCTCAGGCAATCGGTTCAGAATATACATTCTCTGACGGAAGTGTAAAACAGGCTGGAACAATGTCTACTGTGGGAACTACTTCTTTCTTCCCTTCAAAAAACCTGGGATGCTACGGAGACGGAGGTGCTATTTTTACCAATAATGATGAGTTAGCTCACCGTTTAAGAGGAATTGTAAACCACGGAATGTATGAGAGATATTATCATGATGAGGTAGGAGTAAACTCACGTTTGGATAGTATTCAGGCTGCGGTTTTAAGAAAAAAACTCCCTCACCTTGATTCTTACAACGAAGCAAGAAGAAAAGCAGCTGATTTTTATGATGAAGCATTCGAAGGAAACCCGAATATTCTTACTCCAAAAAGAGCGGAGAACTCTACTCATGTATTCCACCAGTACACGTTAAGAATTCTGAACGGAAAACGTAATGAGCTTCAGAAGTTTTTAACGGAAAAAGAAATTCCTGCAATGATTTATTATCCTGTGGCTTTGAGAAAACAAAAAGCGTACTTCCAGGAAAGTAATGCAGCAGACTTTGTGAATACTGATAAGCTTCTGGATCAGGTAATTTCTTTACCTATGCATACAGAATTAGACGAAGAGCAGCTGAAGTATATTACAGATGCAGTGCTTGAGTTTATGGGATAATTGATGAAAAATAGGATATTTAAATATAGAGTAGTTGGAATAGTAGTATTTCTATTCGAATTGTTTCTACTTTTTTTATTTGGCGTTGGAACTTATGATTCATCCATGGAGCTAGGTATTAAAAGCGTATTTTCAATAGAGACCCTTATCTTTATTTTTTCAGTGTCAATATTTGTAAGTACATTTTTAAGTTTGATTTTACTTTTATTAAAAAGTAAAAAAACCATTCTTTATTTAAATATTAACTATACTTTAATTATATTATTTTTTGTTTTAGGATATTTTAAGCTTTGGATCGAGAAATCGCTTGAAGAAGATGATAATTTAAAAATTTTCCTCACTTTTTCTATCATTTCAATTGTTCTTTTTATAAGCAACATTTTTAGGAATAAAAAAGTACAGTTTTTAGAGATGGAAGATATAGGAAAAAGTAATGATTAAAAAATAAAAATGGCAATACTTGTTACCGGAGGCCTTGGGTATATTGGTTCTCACACCGTAGTAGAACTTCTTAATAACGGCTTTGAAGTGGTTATTGTAGATGATTTATCCAATACGGAAAAGTTTATTTTAAAAAATATTGAGGAAATTACAGGTAAAAAGCCTGTTTTTTATCCTTTTGATTTAAGAAGAAAAGAACTTCTTACTCAGGTTTTTGATGCCCATCAGATTGATGGCTGTATCAATTTTGCCGCCTCTAAAGCGGTAGGAGAGAGCCAGATCATTCCTGTAGATTATTATGAGAATAATCTGTTTTCTTTGATTAATATTCTTCAGGAATTTAAAGCAAGAAAGATCTCCAACTTTATTTTCAGCTCATCATGTACGGTATACGGACAGGCAGATGTAATGCCGATAGATGAAAATACTCCGTTGAAAACCCCTGAAAGCGTCTATGGGAAAACAAAACAAATGGGAGAACAGATCCTGATTGATTTTGCAAAAGCCTATCAAAGTAAAATATCACTATTAAGATATTTTAATCCAATCGGAGCACATCCTTCCGGAAAGCTGGGAGAATTGCCGATAGGGATTCCTAATAATTTAGTGCCTTATGTGATGCAGACGGCTTCAGGAGTACGTGAGAAACTGAATATTTGGGGTGATGATTACCCTACAGAGGACGGAACAGCTGTTCGTGATTATATCTATGTTGTTGACCTGGCAAAAGCACACGTTGCAGCATTAAAGAAACTGATAGAAGATTCTTCATCAGATGCTGTGATAGATACTTACAATCTGGGGACAGGAAAAGGTTCATCTGTACTGGAAGTGGTAAAAGCTTTTGAAAAAGCCAATCATGTAGAAGTGCCTTATCAGATCTGTGCCAGAAGAGAAGGAGATATCACTATTGCCTATGCAAATCCTGATAAAGCGGAAAAAGGACTCAACTGGAAGTCTGAAACCTCGCTTGAAGAGGCTTTAAGAACAGTTTGGGAATGGCAAAAATATCTGAACACCAGAAATTCATAACTTAGCATTGAGAAATGCTTATATAGAAAGAGCAATTTAAACGATCATAAAACAAATTACAAAAACATCTTCCTTGAAATTGAATGTTTTATCTTTTTAAAAAACATTTATTTCAGAGAAGCTTTAATTTAACATTAATATGAAGACACAGAGAATAGGTATTACATTTTCGTCATTTGACTTATTGCATGCAGGCCACATTAAAATGCTTGAAGAAGCTAAAACTGTATGTGACTATTTAATCGTCGGACTTCAAATCGATCCGTCCCACGATCGTCCAAACAAAAATAAGCCAAGTCAGACTATTGTTGAAAGATATATCCAACTGAAAGCGGTGAATGCTGTGGATGAGATTATTCCTTATTACACAGAAGAAGATCTTTTGGATATTCTTAAATCATTTGTGATTGACGTAAGAATCATCGGGGATGATTATATGGACAGAGACTTTACAGGTAAAAAATACTGTGAAGAAAAAGGAATAGAGCTATTTTTCAACAAAAGAGACCATCGGTTTTCCACCAGCGATCTGAGAAGAAGAATCTATGAAGCTGAAAAAGAAAAATATGCAAAAGCAGAACCTGTAAAATAACAGAAATAAAAAATCCCGAAAGTTTCTTTCGGGATTTTTGCTGTATTACATTGGGCCGCCTTGTTCTTCGTCGCCTTTTGTATTAGAATTAATATCTTTTTTAATTTTAGGTTTGGCATCAATCTTCTCACCTTGCTTGAACTTATACGTGAAAGATAAAGCAAACTGTCTTGGCTGCCATTGCATTTCCATTTCTCTGGTAAACTGAGCATTATCGGAGAAGTTTTTCATTTTTCTGGTATTAAAGATATCTCTGATATTGAATCCTATAATTCCGTTTCCTTTCCAGATAGTCTGGCTTACTCCTAAATCTATACCATACATTGCCTTTCTGTTATTCATGGCCGTTTTCTCAGCAGCTCTGTAGAAACTTTGGATTTGAAGGCTTAAGTTTTTTGTCGGTTTAAATGTATTGTTAAAACGTATTCTGTATGAGAATCCGGAACCTGAGAAATCATTCAATGTTCTTGGATTGTCAGGGAATAGGTTAAAGCTTCCTGTATTTTTATATCCGTAAAGGTCAGCAGAAAGCATTATTTTCCACCAGCTGTAAGGATCATAAGTTCCGTTCAGATCCAAACCATAATTGGTCTCTGTACCTACGTTGAAAGGAATTGTATTTACAGCTCCGGTATCATCTATATATTGGTATCTGTTTTGCTCGTCTTCAGACTTTTTAAAATATAAAGTTGGATTAAACGTGATCTTTTTGTTTGAAAGATTGTATCCGACTTCAAAAGAGTTTTCGTACGTTGGATTAAGGTTTGGATTCCCTCTGAAGTAGTTTCTGTCATCATCAAAAGACATAAAAGGAATCAGGGAGAAAGCTCTCGGACGGTTAATTCTTCTTGAATAGTTTAACAAGATCTGATTGTTCTTTGCCAGATCATAACTTAAAAATACAGAAGGGAAGAACTTAGTATAGTTTTTATTAACTTCCGGAGTATTTGCCGGATTTCCGTTAACATCAAAATTCTGGAAGTTAACGTCAATTTTTGAAGTCTCACTTCTTAATCCTAACTGATACGCAAATTTTTCTCCAATCTTACTTTTAAACTGTGCATAGACACCAAGAATGTTTTCAGAATATACCGTGTTACTTGTAAAATCAAATCTTGTATATGGAGTTTGTCCATTATCACTTTGATCCACGAAATAGTTGTATGTATTTCTGTTATAATCATAACGTGCTCCTGCTTCTAATTTAGATTTTTCACCTATTGGAAGTTCATAATCAATTTTTCCAATAAAGGTATCTGTTTTAGAATCTGTGCTTACATTATTAACAACACTGGTAGGTTGTAAAATAGTATTGACAAAACTTCTCTGTACAATCTGATTGATTCCATCCGTTTTATTAGTCTGATAACTTGCAGATGCCGATAGCAATTGGCCATTATCTCCAATTTTCTGATCAAGTCCAAGATCAAACTGAGTTGCCAGGTTTTTGTTATTTCCGTAGCTGTTTCTTTCTCTTACAACATCATTTATGGTAGAGGCGTCTTTATAAACCTTTTCATTGTAAGCGTTGATCCCGGTTTGATCCGTATCAAAACTTCTTACCATTCCTGAAAAGTTGATTGATGTTTTATCACTGAAATCGTGAGTGAATCCCGCGGTAACATTGTAAGTATCACTTTCTCTGGTTGTCTTACCATTTTGTTGAGAATACTGTGTAAATGGGAATGCAGTTGAAGACAGGCTGCCAATATCATCCTTTCTGGTAGTCGTATTCTTCATGGTACTTTCATTCTTCTGATAACCGCCACCGCCATTCAAAAACCAGGTCCAGTTACCTTTTCTCCAGTTTAAGTTAGCATTAAGATTGGTTCTTGGAAGATAACCTAAAGTTCCGGTTACACTCCCATTGAATCCCATTTTTTTATCCTTTTTAAGAATGATATTCAGAATACCCGCAGTTCCGCTTGCCTCAAATTTAGAAGAAGGGTTAGTAATTACTTCAATTCGTTCAATCTGATCTGCCGGAATACTTTGCAAAGCGTTGGCTCCATCATCTATTCCAAGAAGAGAGGATGGCTTTCCGTTGATCAGAAATTTTACATTCGAATTTCCTCTCATCGATACTGTTCCGTCTGTATCTACAGAAACTGAAGGAACGTTGGTCAAAACATCCTGAAGATTTCCTCCTTTACTCACAATATCCTGTGAAGGATCATAGGTCTTTTTGTCAAGTTCTACTTTATATGCTTTGGATGCTGAAGCAGTAATCACAACACCCTGTATTTCCTTTGTTTTACCATCAGCAGTAGAGGTTGGCTCTGCTTCAATAGATAATGCTCCGATATTACCTGCTTTTGCAATATTTTTGCTGACTACACTTTTTTTATAATCAATAGCTTCTACTGTAATATCATAGTCTCCGGGCATAAGCTGAAGAGTATATTGCCCTTTTTCATCTGTCAGTACAGCATCACTTAAAGTCTTGTTGGCCTTATTGCTAAAAGTTACGGAAGCATAAGGAACCGGTTGATTTTTTTTGTTGACAATGATTCCTGAAACTCCAGCCTTCTCCTGTGCAAAAGCCAGTGCTGCTGCTGAAAGTACTAAGGTAAGTCCTAAAGTTTTTCTGGTGAAAATATTGACAATTTCTGTCTTATTCTTCATAGGTTATTTTTTTGTATAAGATCGTGAAAGAATAACCCTTAATATTTTGAATATCCATATCAATTTGATCTTCAAAACATTATGGTTGTATGTTTTTTTTCTAACTGTTTAAATTTTCAGGTGCTTTCTAAGCTTATTTTATATTTTTTGAGTTGAGCCAGTCCTGATAAGCCTTTGCATTCACCGCATGTTCTTCAGCACTTGCAGTAAACTTATGGTATCCGAATCTTGCCGGATCAGCACACATAAATATATAATTGTTGTTTTCGGCATTTAAAACAGCATCTATTGAATTCTTATCCACTACGCAGATAGGTCCCGGAGGAATACCTGCATTGGCATAAGTATTATAAGGTGATGGTGTAGACAAATGCTTATATAATACCCTTTTTATAGGTTCTTTAAAATTAGTCTGCTTATTGATTGCATAAATTACCGTAGGATCAGACTGAAGCTTCATGCCTTTTCTGTAACGGTTTAAATATAATCCTGCAATTGTTTTCATTTCGTCCTTTTTTCCTCCGGACTCTTTGTAAACAATAGAAGCCAGAGCATAAATCTGATCCCTTGTAAGACCGGACTGCTGTTCTTTGTTTTTTCTATCACTTGTCCAGAAATCATGATATTGATTTTCGAACTTGGCAAAAAATTCTCTCGGACTTACCGTCCAGAAAAAATTATATGTATCAATGAAAAAATATTTTTTTAAATCTTCAACATTTTTATAGCCTTTTTCCTGTGCAACAGCATCCAGATCATTCACAAAATGTAATGAATCAATTTCTGTTTTTTTAGTCACCTTACCAATCATCTGATACATATCTCCAAAATCACCGATTCTGTAAGAATTTGCAGTCTGGTTACCTGCTTTGATCATATTGACAAGGTTTTTATTACCTGTTCCGCTCTGAATATGATATCGCCCTGCTTTAAAATTCGTCTCAAGGCCTTTTTCCTTAGCTACAGCTTCAAAAGACTCTCTGTCCTTAATATAAGGAGCAATAGAATCGAGGATCTGTTTAAAGCCTGCTCTATGAGGAATCAGAACATAACCATCCTTTTCTACGTTATTTCCTAAATATTTATTATAAAATCTCAAACCAAAAAATCCTGCCACTACAAAAACCAGCAGAATGACAATGAGAATTGCTTTTTTCATTCTTTATAAATGTTGATTAAAAGTTTTTTGTTTTTAAAGAAGATCTGTCTTACCTCTAAAAACTTGCTTTGCAGGACCTTCCAGCCAAATATTCTGGAATGCATCACCGCTTTTTTCAGCATATACTTTAAGGTTTCCACCTAAAGTTTTAACTTTTACAGAGGTTAGATTATGTTTTTGCAGAAAAGTTAAAGCAGAAGCTGTAACTCCTGTTCCGCAACTGTAAGTTTCGTCCTCAACGCCTCGTTCATAGGTTCTTACAAAAATTTCATTATCAGAAATTTTTTCTACAAAGTTCACATTGATTCCTTTTTCTTTATAATTTTCAGAATTTCTGATGCCATATCCTTCGTCATAAACGTGATAATCTTTCAGGTTGTCTACATATTTTACATAATGGGGAGATCCGGTGTTCAGAACAAAATCATTTCCGTCATGGGAAACAGTATCTACATTGATCATTTTTAATTTAATGATTCCGTTATGGATTTCAGCTTCATGTTCACCATCGGTAGCAATGAACTTACATTTGTCTTCAAAAATGTCCAGGAAAAAAGCAAAAGCAACAAGACATCTTCCTCCGTTTCCACACATCGTACTCTCTCCACCATCAGAATTGTAATACACCATCTTAAAATCATATTCAGGATCGTTTTCCAATAGAATAAGACCGTCAGCACCTATTCCGAAACGTCTGTCACATAATTTTTCAATACTATCTTTATCTTTAGTAAATTGCAGATCACGGTTGTCTACCATTACAAAATCATTCCCTGTTCCCTGATATTTATAAAATTCCATATTTTTTGTTAAATAAAGAAGCAAAATTACTATATTTTAAATGAAAAACGAACAGTGTTAGCTGTTCGTTTCCTTATTTATAATCGTTTTATCTAAAGCCGCCTCCGCCGCTTTGTTGTCTGCTTGAGCTCGTGCTTTGGCTGCCTGAGCTATTTCTAAATCCACCGCCAGAAGATTCTGATCTGCTGCTTTCAGAATTTCTGAAACCGTTGTTATTTTGGTTTCCCTGGTTGTTCTGATTACTGCTGTTTTGATTTCTGAATCCGCTGTTACTGTTGGAATTTCTGAAACCACTGTTGTTTTGATTTCCCTGATTGTTTTGATAACCACTATTCTGGTTTCTGAATCCGCTGTTGCTGTTGGAGTTTCTATTATTATTGAATCCTCCGTTATTATTGTATGAGCCGTTACTGTTCGTTGTACGCGTATTCTGGAATCCGTTTTGAGGTCTTGAGGAAGAAGAAGATCTTCTTTCTACATAGACTTTTCTTCTGGAGTTGTTATAACTGTCATAATAATAAGGAATGCCATTATCATAGTAATAATTAACGTTGTTTCTGTAATAATAGCCGTCATTGCCCCAATATCCACCGCTTCCGTAGTATCCTGAAGGAGCATAATAATACCCATTGTTGTAATAGGGATCACCATATCCGTAACCACTATTGCTTCCGTATCCGTCAGTATATGCTAAACAAGAGGTTAAACTGGTAATAGCAAAAATACTGATTGCTATTTTAAATAAATTTTTCATGACTTTATTGTACTTTTTTTTCTTTAAAACTTTTTTTCCAATTGACATATCCTAAGATCGCCATTATAGTAAATACCAAATATTGAACCGAAGTGATTCCAAGTCCCTTAAAAATCATCATAGGGATGCAAATAAGATCTCCGAGAATCCAGAAAATCCAGCTCTCAATGCGCTGTTTGGCCATCAACCACATTCCTACTAAAAATATGGAAGTGGTAAAAATATCCATCCAATTGGCCCAATCGAGATGATATAATCCCAAATAACCACCTTCTAAATGATCAATATAGGGTTTACAATAATAAATAAAAGTAACAAATGCCAAACTCAGCACAAAAAGAATACTTGCATGTATCCATTCTTTTCGGGTAGCCCATGTAACTTCTACATGAACATGATCTTCAGAATTTCTTGCCCATAGAACCCAACCATAAATACTCATGACAGTATAATAGACGTTAATCATACAGTCTCCCAGCAGCCCGGCATTGAAAAGAAGATATACATAGATCAGGGTTGAAATAATGCCGGTAGGGTATACCCATATATTTTTCTTTATGGAAAAAAATACGCTCAGTATTCCGAAAATTGTACCTGATGCTTCCAACGTAATTTGTAAAGAATCATAGCTTTCATAAGGCTTTACAAAAAGATCATATAAATTCATGCAATCAAAAATAAGCAAAAATATGGACTTTTTAAAATGGATTATATAATGTGTTGTTCAGGTTTTTAAACCTTTAATGTAAAATAAATGAGGAAAGTTTAACGATAAACGCGGGAGTTCCTAAATTTTTTATATTTTCGTAAATCCTTAATAAATAAAAAAACATGTCGAAAATTTGGGTTAAAAAGCCACTAAGTGCCTATGAGGCAGATATGAAGAAAAGTGAGCTGAAAAAAGTCCTAGGAAAATGGAGTTTAACAGCAATTGGAGTGGGTGCTATCATCGGTGGTGGAATCTTTGTTCTTACTGGAACAGGAGCCTATTATCATGCAGGACCAGCACTTGCAATTTCCTTTATCATAGCAGGGATCGCCTGCGTTTTTGCTGCATTATGCTATGCAGAGTTTGCATCCATTATTCCTGTAGAGGGTTCAGCTTATGCTTATGCATATGGAACAGTAGGAGAAATTTTTGCATGGGCCATGGGATGGTGTCTCATCCTCGAGTACGCCATGGCGAGTATGGCCGTTTCCGTGAGTTGGTCCGGATATTTTAACAAATTTTTGAAGATTTTTAATATTCATTTGCCCGCTTATCTGACATCAGATCCGGCAAGTTATACGGGAGATGGTTTTTCTATGAACCTGCCAGCATTTATTCTTGTTCTTTTAATTACTGCATTATTGGTAAAGGGAACTAAAGAAGCTGCAGGAGCGAATAACCTGATCGTTTTAATGAAAACTTCAGCGGTTATCTTTGTAATTATCGCTGGTGTATATATTATTTTCTCTAATACAGATCTTTACAATGCGGTAGATGGTGTTAAAAACTGGAAGCCTTTTATTCCGGATCAGGTTCAGATTAAAAATTCTGAAGGAGATATGGTTTCTGCCTACGGTATTAAAGGAATTATTTCCGGAGCAGCAGCTATTTTCTTTGCTTATATTGGTTTTGATGCTGTTTCTACACAAGCTGGAGAGGCTATTAACCCTAAGAAAGATGTACCTTTCGCTATTATCGCTTCATTATTGGTTTGTACCGCTTTATATATCTGTGTATCTCTTGTATTAACAGGGATGATGCATTATACAGACTTTAACCCGGAAGGTAAATATCCGGATGCTATCAAAGCTCCTGTAGCGTATGCTTTTGAAATTGCAGGAAAACACTGGGCGAGTAATATTGTAACCATTGCAGCTACTGTAGGATTAATTTCTGTAGTAATGGTAATGATGATGGGGCAGTCCAGAATCTTCATCGGGATGGCAAAAGACGGATTGATTCCTAAATTCTTCGGTGATCTTCATCCAAAAACAAAAACACCTTACAAAGGAATTATTTTATTAGGACTTGTGGTAGCATTGATTGCTGCATTTACTCCAATTTCAACATTGGCTGATATGACAAGTTTCGGAACCCTGTTTGCATTTACACTGGTTTGTATTGCAGTTTGGGTGATGAGAAAGAAAGAGCCTAATTTGATCAGGCCTTTCAAAGTTCCGGCTTATAAAATAGTTGTGGCACTGGGAGTATTTATCAATATTTATTTGATCTTTAACTTAAGTGCTCATGCTTTGGAGCTTTCTGCAGTATGGTTGTTCTTAGGAGGTTTAGTATACTTCCTGTATGGAAAATCAAACAGTAAGCTTAACAATCCTGAAAAATATCAGAATCAAGATTAATCATCATATTAAACCGCTTCGGCGGTTTTTTTTGTCCCAATACTATTATTATGAAAAATATTTTGTCCATTTTATTCCTGTCCATAGGAATTACAGCATTTTCCCAACAGGTGGAAAGCCTTGAAACCATTCTTAATGATAAGATCAGTATCAGAGCTCTTGAATTATATGACAACAAGGTCTGGTACAGTGGTACGGATTCTAAATTTGGGTTTGTAGATCTTAAAGATTATAAAAGCCAGAAACAGATAAAATTATCCGAAGAGAAACTTCAATTCAGAACATTAGCGCAAAATAAAACTATTTTTTATGCTATCAATATTGAGAGTCCAGGACGTTTCTTTGCTATCGATAAGAAAACTTTAAAGTCACAGATTGTTTTTCAAGATACTGCAAAAACAGCTTTTTATGATGCTTTGCATTTTGTGAATGATAAGCTAGCCTATACTTTTAGTGATTCAGATAAAGATCAGATGTTGAAACTGGCTGTGTACAAAGAAGGGAAATGGAGTATGTTTAAGAATAATGTAAAATTAAATGAGGGCGAAGCTGCTTTTGCTGCAAGTAATACCAATATTTCATCCTCTAAAAAATATTTATGGATTGCAACCGGAGGAAAAGCTTCAAGAATCTTAAGAATGAATCTGAAAGATGAAAAAATAGAAGTGTTCAACACCCCAATCATACAAGGAGAATCTTCACAGGGAATGTATTCTATTGATTTTTTTGATAATAATTTTGGAATTGCAGCAGGAGGAGATTATACTAAGCAGGATGCCAATATCAATAATATCGCAACCACAAATGATGCAGGAAAAACCTGGCAAATTCAGGCTTCAGGGCAGAATGCGGGATATACCACCTGTGTGAAAATAAAGCCAGGATCAAAAGGAAAAGAAATTATTGCAGTAGGAGACAAGCATATCAGTTATTCTTCAGATTTTGGAAAAACATGGACTAAAATTTCCGATGAGAAAGGCTTTTTTGTATGTCAGTGGATTGATGTCAATAGAGTGGTTCTTGCAGGAAATAACAGAATTGCGGTGATGAAATTAAAATTTTAAATATCAGGAATAGAATTTATCACTATTTGTCAAAAGCCTGATCATACGTATTTAGACTCATTATAAAATAGAACCTAATATAATTCATAGGTTAAAATTCATAACTAATGGTTAATTTTGTAAGATGAAATTTAAATGATGCTAAATTTCATGTCCTTATAAAATTTTAATTTTCAAAATGAACTCTTTAATAGATAAGTATAATATTCCCGGACCGCGTTACACTTCTTATCCTACCGTTCCATATTGGGATGAATCAACATTCTCACCGGAAAAATGGAAGGAAACTGTAATCAGGTCTTTTCATGAAAGCAATGCAGAGGAGGGAATTTCTATTTACATCCATTTGCCTTTCTGTGAGGCATTGTGTACGTTCTGTGCTTGCCATAAGCGTATTACCAAACAACATAGTGTTGAAGTTCCTTATCTGGAAAGTGTTTTAAAGGAATGGAAACTGTATCTTGATCTTTTCAACGAAAGACCTAAACTGAAAGAATTACACCTTGGAGGTGGTACTCCTACATTTTTCTCTCCTGAGAATTTAAGAACATTATTGGAAGGTATTTTTTCATCTGTAGACATTGCGGAACACCCTGAATTTTCTTTTGAAGGACATCCAAACAATACCACGAAAGAACATCTTCAGACTTTATATGATCTTGGTTTCAGAAGAGTAAGTTTTGGAGTTCAGGATTATGATCCTAAAGTTCAGAAAGCAATCAACAGAATCCAGCCTTTTGAAAATGTAAAAAACGTTACAGAATGGGCTAAGGAAATCGGATACAGAGGAATCAGTCACGATCTTGTTTTCGGATTGCCACACCAGAATTGGGATGCAATGGAGCACACGATCAGAAAGACAATGGAGCTGAAACCGGACAGATTGGCGTTCTATTCTTACGCACACGTTCCATGGGTGAAGGGAGTTGGGCAGAGAGGTTTTGATGAAAATGACCTTCCAAGTGGAGAAGAGAAACGCCGTTTGTATGAAGATGGTAAAAAGCTTCTTCAGGATTTAGGATATATTGAAGTAGGGATGGATCACTTCTCTCTTGAGCACGATGATCTGTATCAGTCTTTGATTCATAAAAAACTACACAGAAATTTCATGGGTTACACTTCAAGCAATACGCAACTGATGGTAGGACTTGGAATGTCTGCGATTTCAGACTCATGGTATGCTTTTGCCCAGAATGTAAAAACGGTGGAAGAATACCAGAAAATGGTTGAAGAAGGTGAGATTCCTGTTGTAAAAGGACATGTTCTGAGTGATGAGGATCTTACGGTAAGAAGACATATTCTGAATCTGATGTGTCAGCTTGAAACCACTTTTGATGTTAACAATTCTTTCCCTGAGCTTGACAATGCACTGGAAATGCTCAAAGAGATGGAAAATGACGGTTTGGTTGAAATCAACGGAACTGAAGTTAAAATAACAGAAGCTGGAAGAGCATTCACGAGAAATGTAGCGATGGTTTTTGACCTGAGAATGATGAGAAATAAACCTGAAACAAGGATTTTCTCAATGACTATATAAAACAAAAGCGGTTCAGTTCTGAACCGCTTTTTTATTGTTTTAAAATTTTATTTGATGATCAATTTCTGACTATATGATTTCAATTCCCCGGATTTAAGATTAATGTAGTACACTCCGGCAGGAATTCCTGAAATATTAATTCCTTTGCTATTAATAATCTGATCCGTTTCCATCACTTTTCTTCCCTCCGAACTGATGATTTCCAGGGTTGCTTTTTTATCTTTAACCCCATCAATGAAAATTTCTTTGGAAGCAGGATTAGGATAAACTTTTACTGTTCCTAAAGTATTTTCATTAGTCCCTAAAGTTCCTGTGGATATTTTGAAAATTTTTCCATTGCTTAAATCTGCTACATACAATCCTTTCTGATAATCTTCTCCAAAAGTAGAAAAGTTATTTCCGGAATAAGGAGTCGTCCACGTAATGGCATTATTGGTATCCAGCATTCCGATCTGAGAAGAACAATAGTCAGCAAAGAAATATTTCCCCTGAAGTGAAGGGTATTGGTTTCCTCTGTAGACATAACCACCGGTGATAGAACATTTCCCACCAGAATGGTTATATACAGCAACAGGGAAGGTCATGGTGGACTGGGCAGCACATCCTGCAGTATTGTAGGCATTATTCCCTTCATAGCAGCGCCAGCCATAATTTAATCCGGCTGTAGTAATAGGCATTTTATTGATTTCTTCTATTGCTCCCTGGCCAACATCCGCAATCATGGCATTGCCTGTAGTCAGATCAAAAGAAAATTTCCATGCATTTCGGAGACCATAAGACCATATTTCGTCTGCACCATCCACTCCAGCTCCTGCAAAAGGATTGTCTGGCGGAATATTGTAAGGACCGGTGGCATCTACATCTATTCTCAACATCTTTCCTAATAACACATTTTTATTTTGGGCATTATTATTCGGGTCGCCACCACTTCCTCCGTCTCCGGTGATGATCCAAAGTTTTCCGTCAGGAGCAAAATGAATGCTTCCTCCATTGTGATTGTCGAATGGCTTGGGAATATTCAGCAGGATTTTTTCAGAAGCAGGATCTGCTACGTTTGAATCTGTTGAACTTACACTGTATCTGGCAACAATAATATTGCCTGAAAGGTTGTTATAATACACAAAAAAATACCCGTTGGTAGAGTATTGAGGATGAAAGGCAAGACCGAGAAGACCTCTTTCGCCGCCGAAAGTAATTTTTGATCCGATATTCAGAAAGTTGGTTGTGTTAATTGTCCCATTGGGTTGAATAATTTTAATGATGCCGTCCTGTTGAACCACAAAAAGCCGGCTGTCATTGGCGTTCGTAATCTCTACAGGGCTGGTAAGCCCCGTGGCAAATTCTTCCAAATTAATGCTTTGAGAATTAACAATTAAGGAAGAAAAAATACTGATACTAAAAAGTAGTTTTTTCATAATATTTTGAGAGTTAGTGTGTTGGGAAAGTAAATGAAAATTTTATACCAATCGATTTTGAAGACTTCATTATGATAGTATGAAAAAATTGTTAAATCTTAAATAGAAATCACGATACCAATATATCTGGAAATAAACCATTTCTGTTGTTAAAAATTCATAAAATACAAGAAAATCATTATATTTGCCGACTTAATTTAACGTAGTTATAACAAAATGCAAGGAAAAGGACTTATTACAATTGTCGCTATTGTACTAGGGTTGATTTGCTTAAACGAGCTATTACCAACATGGTACGCCAGCAAAATTGAAAAGCAGGCGACTGCTATTGCAGGAGACAATCCGGAGAAGTATCAAAAAGAAATCGCAAGACTTTCTAAGGATACTTTGAATTTAGGATTCACAAAACTTTATTACACTAAAGCCAAAGACAAGGAAATGAAACTTGGTCTTGACTTGAAAGGAGGGATCAACGTTCTTTTGGAAATCAACCAAAGAGATCTTGTGAATGATTTAACCAATTATTCTACAAATCCTGTTCTTATTGAGGCTTTAAACAAAACTGATGAAGCACAGAAGAATTCTACTAAACCTTACATCGACAACTTCTTTGAGCAGTTCGATGTAATTAACAAAGCTAAAGGGGCAAACCTTAAGTTGGCAGATCCGGAAATTTTCGGAAATACAACCCTTACTGAGGTGAAGTACAACACTCCTGATGAGCAGGTGAAAAGCATTGTTAAAAGAAAAATTGATGCATCTGTAGGAACAGCTTTCGAGGTAATCAGAACGAGAATTGATAAGCTTGGAGCCATCCAGCCAAACGTTCAGAGAGTACCTGGTACAGCGAGAATTTCTGTGGAAATGCCTGGTATGAAGGACATCGATAAAGTGAAGAAAATGCTTCAGACTTCTGCAAAACTTCAGTTCTGGGAAGTACAGCAGGTTCCTGAAATTGCGCCTTATTTCCAGACTTTGACAACTATGGTTGCTACAAAAGGAGATTCTATGGGAGTGGCAAAGAATGTGAACTTTATGAGCCTTTTACAGCTTGACAAATTAAGAACAAATGGTGTTGCTAACGTAAAATTATCTGATACTGCTGTTGTAAACAAAATCTTAAACAGCAAAGTAGGTCAGTCTTTACGTCCGTCTAACATTAAATATACACAGTTTATGTGGGGTTACAAACCTGAAGCTACAGATAGCGAAAGCTTAGTATTGTATGCGATCAGAGGTAACATCAACCAGAAAGCTCCGGTAGACGGTGCTGTTGAAACTGCAAATATCAGCTACGATGAACTAAGCAGAGTAGTGGTAGATATGCAGATGGACTCTAAAGGAGCAAAAGAGTGGAAAACATTAACCGAGAAAAATGTTGGAAAACCGGTTGCAGTAACTCTTGATAACAGAGTATACACAGCTCCTAACGTTGTAGGTGCTATCCCTAACGGTAGAACTCAGATCTCTGGTAACTTCTCCCAGGAAGAAGCTAAAGAATTGGTAGACGTGTTAGGTGCTGGTAAATTGCCTGCAGGTGCAAAAGTAGTTCAGGCTACCGTTGTAGGTCCATCTTTAGGACAAGAGGCTATTGATTCTGGTTTAATGTCGTTTATCATTGCATTCGCTATTATCATTGTTTATATCATTTTCTACTACGGTGGAGCTGGTGTATATGCGGTAATTGCAATGGTGATCAACTTATTCTATATTTTCGGTATTATGGATTCGGGTGACTTTACCCTTACGCTTCCAGGTATCGCGGGTATCGTTCTGACGATGGCAGTAGCGGTCGATACGAACGTTATCATTTATGAAAGAACTAAGGAAGAATTATTCGCTGGGAAAAGTATCCTTGAAGCTTACAAAGATGGTTTCAAACATGCATTAAACGCGATTATCGATGGTCACACGACCACTTTCCTAACGGCAGTTGTATTGTTCTTCTTCGGAACAGGGCCTATTAAAGGTTTTGCATTGACGTTGATGATTGGTATTTTAATGACATTATTCACGTCTGTATTGCTTTCAAGAGTAATGATCTTCTCAAGATTAAATAAAGGAAAAGGACTTTCTGTTTGGACTCCGGCTACGAAGAACCTATTCAGAAATACCTGGATCGATTTCATCGGAAAGAGAAAATATGCTTACATCGTTTCTGCTGTTCTTACCGTTATTTGTGTGATTTCAATCGCAACGCACGGTTTCAAATACGGTATCGATTTTACCGGTGGTAGAAACTATGTTGTAAGATTTGATAAAGATGTAAAAGCTGAAGATGTTGAAGAAAAATTAGTAGCATTATTCAAAACTGAAGACGGTAAAAACTCTTCTGTAGAAGCTAAGACTTTCGGAAACAACAAACAATTAAAGATTTCTACCGATTACCTTATCGAGGACGAATCTTTAAAAGCTGACCAGATTATCGAACAGAAATTATTCGAAGGTTTAAAATCAAACTTACCGGCAGGAACTACATTGAAGGATTTCAAATCTGCTGATAAAGACCACGCAGGAATTATCTCTTCTGAGAAAGTAGGACCTTCTGTTGCTGATGATATCCAGACTCACGGTATCTATGCGGTATTAGCTGCATTAGCAATGATCTTCGTTTATATCTTAGTAAGATTTAGAAAATGGCAGTTCTCTCTTGGAGCAGTTGCTGCTCTATTCCACGATGCGGTAATTATTTTAGGAGCATATTCATTGCTTCACAAATATATGCCGTTCAACATGGAGATCAACCAGGATTTCATTGCTGCGATTCTTACTGTATTAGGATACTCAATTAACGATACCGTAATTATCTTCGACAGAATTAGAGAATACCTGAGAGAGAAAAAATCTTTAACATTAGCAGGTCTGTTTGATGACTCTATTTCAAGTACATTGGGTAGAACATTCAATACCTCATTCACTACGATTTTGGTTATCCTTGCGATCTTCATCTTCGGTGGTGATAACTTGAGAGGATTCATGTTTGCGATGTTAATTGGTATTGGATTCGGTACTTATTCATCCATCTTTATTGCGTCTGCAATTGCTTACGACTTCCTTAAAACAGGGAAAGAAGAAGAGGTACATGGAAAATCCACTTCTGCTAAAGAAGAACTTGCTTCAAAGTAATACAAACTACAATAAATTAGTAAAGACCGTTTCGAAAGAAGCGGTCTTTTTTTATATACTTATCCTTTTTTTTCTTTTTGATCATTTCAAATGATAAATAGGGTATCTCACCCTAACTATTTGAAAGCTTTTGTTTTAAATGATTAAATTTTCATCTGGTTTTTAATTATTTTATCTGTTTTCTATTGGTAATTATTTATTAGTGTTTTTTAAACCTTGTTTTTATAATTTATATTGTAGATTTTACTTTTTTTTAATGAGTTTTAATTGGAGTTATGTATAATAACTCTAATTTTAGAGAATAATTTGTTTGTGTGTAATTGTTGAATAATAAAGGATTTTTGTGAGTTTATATGGAAATAATTATTTTAATTGAAAAATATTAAAAAATAAGAGTTTTATGTAGTAAAATATTTTATATTTATATAAAACAAAACAAAAATGAAAACCGAAAAATTATTCGTTGCTGTGGCATTATGTGCTGCTAGTTTCCTTTTAGCTCAGGTAGGAATTGGAACTCCTAATCCTGATAAAAGTGCTGCCTTAGATATTACGAATACTAATAAAGGCGTACTGATCCCGAGAATTTCCAATCTGTCAACAATAGTTACACCGGCCAACGGCTTGCTGGTTTATGATCTCCAAAGACAGGCATTAACTCAGAATATAGGAACTCCTTCCAGTCCTAACTGGGTTCCCATCAGTGGTAATATTGTTAAGTTCTTCTATATGCCGTCCATCAGTATTGATACCTCTACTTTAGGTACAGGAAGAACAAAAGATTTGTTCCAGCTCTATAAGGTTCAGTTTTCTACTCCTAAGGTTTCGAGTACGGGAGCTCCGGGAGGAATCCCTTTCTTTGCTAATGCATCAGATTTGTATTATTATGTTACTGATTTCGACAATACCGTATTAAGTAATGTAAGCATTGATCCCAATGGCATATTGAAATATGATGTGGTAGGAACGGCAACGGCCTGCTCTTTTGTCAATATTGTATTTGTAATCAAATAATTTGAAGTGACATACAGTCATTATGATCATCCTTATCCAGGGATGAGTGTTTACCACGTATAATTAACTTTAAAAATTATTGATGATGAAAACAATTTCAATAGTACGCTGTTTGCTTATGGCAATAGGTCTTTTTGTATCAGGCAAAGTAATATCGCAGGAGATGGTCGCCCTTCCCAATGGTGGATGTGGAAGATTATTGGATACCAATACCTCCAGTTCAAGTGATGGTGGTTTTCTTTGTTTCAGATTGGGAAAGGAAGCGGCTAATCCTAATAATATGACGGATACTGATGTCAATTCTTTTGCATCTTTAAAGCCGGGTACAGGCGCTGGTCTTTTCTGCAGTATGTATGTAGGAGTAGGAACCAGTGGTGCAGATTTTCAGGCGAATAAGCCGGTTTATATTGACTTTGCTTCCGATGGGTTCAATTTTAATCCCAGTTTTAATGGTGGTAATTTTGTTTTCTACAATAATGGGCAGGAAGTCTATCGTACAGGGATTAACGGACATTTTTTCTTTGATTTTGGTGATAACCAGGAACGAAGAATTATTAAAGTAATTCCGACAGCTGCATGGGATGAAGTGCAGTTGGCTTTCGGAGAAGCTATTGGTATTGGTTTTTCCTTCAGCCAGATGAGAGTATATAATATCCTTTCCGAATATTATCTGGCACCTATGACCTATTTATCTCAGCCTTCTGATAAAACAGTTGCTGTCGGAGGATCTACAACGATGACAGCGGTAATCAATAATACGCCTACAGATGAAACACCGGATAATATTACCTATCAATGGCAGGTTCTTATCGGAAGTACATGGACTGATCTTGCAAATGGTTCCAACTATGCTAATGTCACTTCATCCACTCTTAGTATTAATAATGCTCCTGCAGGATTTCACAATAATCAGTACAGGGTTGTTGCCAATTCCAGCTTTCATACCTGTTCTTTCCAGGCAATTTCTACTGTGGGACGACTTTTTGTCAACTCGGTAAACAGCCCAGGAACTATTGCTGTGGATCAAACAGTGTGTATGGATATCAGTAATGATCCTGCAGCATTTGGCCAGACTGCAGCTGCACAGGTGAGTGGTGCTGCAGAATATCAGTGGCAAAGTTCCACAGATAATATAACATTCTCGAATATTACGAATGCTACATCTGCTACTTACGATGCTCCACCGATTACGCAAACTACTTATTACCGTCGGGGAGTAAGATCTGTTCTGAATGGAAATACAACTGCTTATCAATACAGTAATGTAGTAAAAGTAACTGTAAAGCAAAGTTGTCTTATTAAGTGTATCATAACAAACAGAATGATATACACGACATTGAACAGCAACTAATACTGGTCTCTAATTAAGGATAGTAACCTGTTTCAAATTTATTTTTGAAACAGGTTTTTTCTTTATGTTCGGCAGGAAAATGCGGGAAAAATAAAGCTATGGTAAATGTAATGTATTATTTAACAGTGTTTTAATCTTTTTGCTTTTTAAAATTTATATGAAGTATTCATAATTTAGAATCATTATTTTTCAGATTTGATTAATTTTGCACCATCATGGAAAATTCAAAGAAAAAAGCGGCTATAGGCTTCATATTTATTACTTTACTGATCGATATTACGGGATGGGGAATCATCATTCCTGTTGTTCCTAAATTAATCGAGGAACTTATTCATGCAGATATTAGTGAAGCCGCAAAGTATGGTGGCTGGCTTGGATTTGCCTATGCATTTACGCAATTTATATTCTCTCCGTTAGTAGGAAACCTTAGTGATAAATATGGACGAAGACCTATTATCCTGATTTCTCTTTTCGGATTTGCTGTAGATTATATTTTCCTTGCACTGGCTCCCACGATCTGGTGGTTGTTTTTGGGAAGAGTTATTGCCGGGATTACAGGAGCAAGTGTCACCACGGCCAGTGCTTATATTGCAGATATTTCCACTGATGAAGACCGCGCTAAGAATTTTGGATTGATAGGAGCTGCTTTTGGGCTCGGATTTATTATAGGACCTGTTTTGGGCGGAGTTCTTGGGCATTATGGAGCAAGAGTTCCTTTCTATGCTGCTGCGGGCTTGTGTTTACTTAATTTCCTGTATGGATATTTCATTCTTCCTGAAAGTTTGGATAAAGATAAAAGAAGAGAATTCGACTGGAAACGTGCCAATCCTATAGGTTCATTTAAGTTTTTAGGCAAGCACCCTGAAATTTCCGGACTAATCGTTTCGTTGATCTTAATCTATATTGCAGGTCATGCTGTACAGAGCAACTGGAGTTTCTTTACCATGTATAAGTTCAGCTGGACAGAAAGAATGGTTGGCATCTCGTTAGGAGTTGTTGGTTTATTGGTAGGTCTCGTACAGGGTGGTCTTATCCGATATACGACTCCCAGGCTGGGAGAACAGAAAAGTATTTATTACGGATTAGCTTTCTATGCTGTAGGAATGCTGTTGTTTGCCTTTGCTTCAGAAGGCTGGATGATGTTTGTGTTTCTGGTGCCATACTGTTTAGGAGGAATTTGCGGACCGGCTTTGCAATCTGTCATCACGAAAAGTGTTCCTTCCAATGAACAGGGAGAACTTCAGGGAGCATTAACGAGTTTAATGAGTGCCACATCCATTATCGGACCTCCGATGATGACCAATTTATTTTACTATTTCACCCATGATGAAGCACCGTTTAAATTTTCAGGCGCACCTTTCTTTTTAGCGTTTGTTTTAATGGCAATCAGCGTAGTTATTACCTATTCTGCTTTTCAGAAGAAAAATAAAAATTTAGTTGATGTGACTTCAAAAAAAGATTTTCATTAAATAGATTTGTTCTATTGATGAGATATAGATGATTTTGGGTTACATCTTTCAATAATTTTACAGGAGTGAAATAGTTTTACTCATTGTTGAAACAGGAAAAACCAAATTATGAATACAGCAGATCTGGAAAAGTATTTTGAACGGATTCATTTCCCCGGAACTCCGGAATTGAGTATGGAGACATTGAAAAGAATACATCAACTCCATCCCAAGTATATTCCCTTTGAGAATATTGATTCTTATACAGGAAAGGTTCCTTCTTTGAATGCAGATGATGTTTTCAGAAAAATAGTGATTGAATCCAGGGGTGGATATTGCTATGAACAGAATCTGCTTTTAAGTGAAGTTTTAAAAACATTAGGATTCAATGTAAAGCTCCAGCTTGGAAGGGTAGTGTGGGGAAGGCAGGAGGATAGTATTGCTGCGCAGACGCATCTTTTGCTTATTGTCGATTTTGATGGAGATCAATATGTAGTAGATTGTGGATTTGGAACAGCCACCCTTACTGCACCTGTACTTTTAAACAAAATAGAACAGCAGCAAACACCCAACGGAATATTTAAAGTTTCCCATAAAGAAGAAACCTATACACTTTGGATGTGGAAAGAGAAATGGCTTCCGGTGTACCGATTTATTCCTGAGTATGTAGAACCTGTTGATCTTGATATTTCCAACTGGTATTTGTCTACTCATCCGGATTCTCATTTTAAGAACAGACTTATTCTTTCAAAAGTAGATGAGAATGCCCGCTACACTTATACAGACCATATGCTGAATATCCGGTCTGATGATGGTGAAAAAGAATCTATAAGGATAGAAAATGATGTACAGCTCTATGAGATATTGATTAATACTTTTGGACTTCAAGAAAATGCAGTAGAGGCATTGAAGTCAAAAGTCAGAATCTGGTAGTACTTATAAATACAATAAACGGGAAGCTCACTGAGTTTCCCGTTTTGATTAAAATCTGATTTTTATGAAAATAACTATGGATAAAGGGATTTTGTCCCGTTACTTACAATATTACTGCCTAATCCGGAGAATGATACAGAGAAATTAGTGGAATTAAAGCTTAAAGAACCTGTAGGTGTACAAAGTCCCAGTGCATAACGACATTGTCCGTAAGCCCCTGTCTTTTTGGTAATCTTACTTTCACTTTTTGCTTTTCCTAAACTGATATATCCCCAGTCACTTACATCTGCATTGGACACCGTAGATCCTGAATAATAAATGGTAATCTGATATCCCGCTTCACCTCTCTTAGAACCCCAAAGCCAGTTGGCTGTCCACCATTGTTTATACCATGTAGAAACCACTTTTGAAGCCTGATTGTTCGATGATTCTGAATTTCCGCGGGTGTCCATCATCACAAGACCTCCAAAGATATTGTCCCAGATAATTCCTGAATCACCATAAAAACATAATGTAGTAAATTTTCCGTTTTTGCCGCTCCATGTTACTTCCATAGCCTGAGTGCCGGGTTTTACTTCTTCGGTGATAGCCTCTTTTAATCCTTGTTGTGCGATTGTTAAATCCTCACCATTATACAAATCTCCAATTTTTCCGATTTTTACAGAGGATGGATCCATAATATTTCCGGAAGCTATGAACTGATCTTTATCAGTAATCAGCTTTTTGGAAAGTTCTACCCCTTGCTGGGTTGAAATTTTCCCAAGTACAGTTACACCAACAATTTGTAAATCATTTTTTAAATAGGTTTCAAGATTTTTGGTGGATTCATTCAGTTGAAGTTGTACTGCTTCAGGAACAAGTTGAGAAGAAGAAGGAGTAATCTCTTTTTTCAGCTCATCGATGGTTGTCTTAGCCTGAACCGCTTCCTGCTGGCTCATTTCGTTGTTTTCGTTCTGGCAGCTGTGGAGTACCATTACCGATAACACGGCGAAAACTTTAAAAGTAGTCACTAGTTTTTTCATAATTGATATTTATTTGATTGTGTGTCATAAATATACGTAATTGTTGCTTAATTCTCATTGTTTTGAATTAAATATTTGTTAATTAATAAGTCAAGATTGCAGGTTGCAGATGTTAGGTAGCAGGGATTAGAAAATAGCTCTTGCTTGAAATGATCAATATTCAATTTCTTAACTTCCAACCTTAAACCTTAAACCTTAAACCTTAAACCTTAAACCTTAAACCTTAAACCTTGAACCTTGAACTTCATTATAAAATCTTAAAATTTGTTTAAATTTTTAGTTTACAGTCCATAAATGCAATAATCTTTCGTAATTTTACGCCATGGAATTAAGCATTGGAGAAATGGCACTCATTGCCATTGCAATCGTTGTATTATTCGGTCCGGATAAACTGCCTCAGATTGCGCGTGACTTAGGTGCAGGCGTTAGAAAGATGCGTGGAGCAGTGGAAGATATCAAAACTGAAATTATGAAGGAAACGGATAATCCTGTTTCTGAAATCAAACGTGAGATTGAGAAGGTAAAAGATGCTGCAAAGGATTTCAACCCGATGAATGATATTCAGAAAGATATTCTGACGGAACCTTCTTCAGTGGCTTCTAATGAGCCTCCAAAACCGAAGCCTGCAGATGATGAGACTTACGAAGGACCTGTAAGCAGATAACGATGGAGGAAATCATTCAGGAAGATAAGAAGGTATTTCTTTACCTTAATAATTTGGGCGATTCATCTTTCGACCAGTTTTGGATGTTGATTTCCAGTACCTGGATTTGGGTGCCTCTTTATATTATATTTCTTTATTTTTTATACAAAAATTATCAACTAAGATCATTAGTTTTTATTCTTATATTTTTGGCTATTGGAGCAACGGTTTCTGACCAGTTGGCCAGTGTCTTCAAATATGGTGTGGCAAGGTTGAGACCTTGTCATGATCCTACTCTGGAACATCACATGAGAATCGTGAAATGTGGTGGACAGTTTGGGTTTTATTCTGCTCATGCTTCCAATACATTCTTTTTGGCAGCCTTTTTAAGTATTTTATTAAAAAATAAGCTTAAATGGTTTCCATATGCTATATTTGTATGGGCTATAGTGGTTTCCTACAGCCGTATATATTTAGGAGTGCATTTCCCGATAGATATTTTGGTGGGGGCGTTTGTTGGATCTTTATTGGGAGTGATATTTGGTGCACTCGCCAAAAAAGTAATCAACAAACAAACTATAAATTCATGAAAAAAACTTTACTAGCCGTAATTTCCCTCTTTTTTGCTCTTAATTTCTATGCCCAGGATAAAAAACTGGCTGAAGAATGCTTCCAAAAAGCTGATTATAAATGTGCGGAAGAGCAATATTTAAAACTGGCAGAAAAAGAACAGATCCAAAAATTTCAATCGGAATATTACGATTATCTCGGAACAGCTCAGAGAAGGCTTGGAAAAACGACCCAGGCTTTTAAATCCTACGATTCGGCTCTGAAAGCAAATCCCTTGTCGGTTTCTGTATACGCAAATCTTTCATCGCTTTACAGCCAGAAAGGAAATAAGGTAAAAGCCCTGGAATATATAGAAAAAGGACTTCAGGTGAATGCTGAAACTCCGGATCTGTACCTTACACGTTCCAAAATTTACGACAGCCAGGGAAAAAAAGACCTTGCCATCAAAGATCTAAATCAGATTCTGACTTTTGCGCCTGACAATCTTTTTGCAAAGACAGGACTGGCCAATCTGAAAAAGAATAATGGCGACCTTGACGGAGCTTTAAAAGATTATAATAAACTTCTTGCTGAAAAACCCGAATCACTGCTTTATAACGGAAGAGCAGACGTCTATTTTAAAATGAAAAAATATAAAGAAGCATTGGTAGACGCCAACAAAGCAATTTCTATAGACCCGAAATTTGCACAGTCTTATGTGAGCAAAGCCATGATTCTGATGGACACTTCCAAACTTAAGGAAGCCTGTGAAAATCTGGATAAAGCAGTTGCTTTAGGCTATGAAAAAGCAGTCCTTACTGATTCTTATGCTAAATGTGTAAAGAAATAAATTAAAAAATATTCTGCCCAAATCATTTAAATAAAATCCATACTAAAAAAGAATAAAGAGATAGAAAGATGTTGAATATTGTTCTTGTAGAGCCCGAAATACCAAATAATACCGGAAATATCGGAAGATTGTGTGTAGGAACCGAAAGCAGATTACACCTGATTCATCCGTTTGGATTTGTAATTAATGATAAAAACCTGAAGCGTTCCGGGTTGGATTATTGGGTGCATCTCGATGTTACTGAATATGCAGATGTGGAAGAATGGATTAAAGTAATCCCTGATACGTCACGGGTGTTTTTAATGAGTTCGCATGCCGAAAAATCATACCTTGAAACTGACTTTCAGGATGGAGACTGGCTGGTTTTCGGAAAGGAGAGTGTAGGACTGAGTAAAGAGGTTCTGGACCGTTTTGAAAATCATCTGACCATTCCTATGTCGAAACTCATCAGAAGCTTTAATATTGCTAATTCCGTTGCTTTTGTAGTAGGAGAGGCAAAGAGACAGATCAGTCTGAAATAGAGAGAAGTGGACCCAAAAGTCAAATTATTTGGCTTTTGTCATTCTGAACACAGACCGAAAGTCCGCGAACGTAGCTCAGAAATGTAGTGAAGAATCTCATAAATTGTATTGGTGAGATTCTTCCTTCGTCAGAATGACATTCTTGAGAGCCGCTTTTGTTTTAATCGTTATGATAAGGTTTTCCTTGTAAAATCTGGTCAGCACGGTAAAGCTGTTCTACAATAAACAGGCGGATCATCTGATGGGTAAAAGTCATTTTAGATAAAGACATTTTTTCATTGGCTCTGCTGTAGATCTCTTCAGAAAAGCCATAAGCTCCTCCAATCAGAATATGTACTTTTTTTACAGAAGAATTCATCCAGGTATCAATTTTCTGAGAAAACTCACGGCTGGTAAACTGTTTTCCTTTTTCATCAAGAATAACAACCAGATCATTTTTATCAATATGGTTTAAGAATAACTTGGCTTCCTCTTTTTTAAGAAGGTCAGGGGATAGGTTTTTGGCATTTTTTACATCCGGAATTTCTGTGATTTCAAAATTCCAGTGTTTTGGTAAACGGTTGAGATAATAATTGATTAAAGAGGTAATTTCTTTATCATCTGTTTTACCGATACAAAGTAAACTGATTCGCATTGTAAGAAGTTTCAGAATGCAAAGATAGGGTTTCGCGGCTAATTTGTTGCTGGTTTTTTGGGTGCAGTATCGGGATTCACGGTTATTTGTTTCGGATTTCGGGATTCGAGTTGCAAGTTATATTGGTTGCGGGTTACCTTAAACTCTAAAGCCTTCCCACTCCCAAACCACTAATCCCTAAAACCTACCACCCGCTACCTAACATCTGCCACCTATCTTTTCCCTATTTAATTTAATTCCCCTACCTTTGTATAAAGACAAACAGATCGATGAGTGTAAAGGTTCCTAAATTTATTTTAAAGATTCAAGAGTTTTTTGACAGCATTCATATTCCTGTTTTGGGAATATCACTTTGGCAGATGTTTCAGATTTATATCTCCGGGATTTTTAAGGGAAAAATAGGAAGAAAAGCAGCAGCTATTTCGTGGAGCTTTACCATAAGCCTCTTTCCGTTTATTCTGTTTCTGCTTTCTGTGCTGCCTCATATGCCGCTATATGATGAGCTTCAGTTTTATATTTTTGATGTGCTGATGCATAATGTTTTTCCTTCCAACATGGAAGGAGATGTGAAAGGATATATTGTAAGCAATATCATTCCGAACATGAAAGGAATCAGTAACCTGACCATTCTTCTGGCTCTTATTTTTGCTACCAATGGTACATTTTCCCTGATCAACGGTTTTAATGAAAATACGGATGAAAAATTAAGTGATGTAAAAGAGTTTATCCTTTCATTCTTTATTACGATAGGCTTTATCACCATTGTTTTTCTAACTCTGTTCGGAGTATATTATGCAGAGGTTGTAATGAAGCTTTTTACTCCGGCTTATGATGTAACGTGGCTCGTAGATAACCTTTCGAAAATTATCGGGTTTGTTTCTTTCCCGCTTTTTTATTTTATACTTCTGACTTTATTTTATTGGTTGGGAACTGTGAAGATTACAAGATTCCGACAAGCGGTTCCAGGAGCAATTCTTACCACTGTATTGTTTGTGGTTACAACGTATATTTTTGCCATTTATGTAAAAGATATAGCCCGATATAATGTACTTTACGGATCCATCGGCAGTATGATTCTACTGATGGTTTGGGTGAATGTCAACGTATATCTCCTTTTATTCGGAAATGAGTTGAATATGGCGATCAGAAAACTCAGAATAGAAAAGCTGTTGTCTGATGAGATTGAGAAAGAAGCCTCAGGATATCATGCCCAGATTACTGAACCTGACTTTGATAGTGATGAGGAACATAAAAGAAAATTGGAAAACCGGAAGAAAGATTAATTCTCTTCCAGTTCAGGGTTTTCTTTTGAGCTTACGCTTAATATCGTAAATCCGGCAATGGCAGCAATAAAGGACGCAATCAGGATGGCAAACTTAGCTTCATCCTGAATCGGAATTTCTCCTTTAAAAGAAAGCAATGCAATAAAAATGGACATGGTAAACCCGATTCCGGCTAACAATCCTACACCAATCATCTGCAGCCAGTTGCTGTTTTGGGGCAGGGAACTGAGTTTTAATTTGATGGCAATCAATGAAAATAAATTGATCCCGATCAGCTTACCCAATACCAATCCACAGATAATTCCCAATCCTAATGTACTTGTAACTCCTGCCACCATTTCACTGGAAAAAGTAATATTGGTGTTCGTTAAAGCAAATATGGGCATAATCAGAAAACTTACCGGAATATGAAGCTGATGCTCCAGCTTTTCCAGTGGTGAAATTTCTACATTCGAAGCATTGGTAGGAATGGAAAATGCAAGCAAAACACCTGCTATCGTCGCATGAATTCCGGAATGATGAAGGAAGTACCATAAAAACAGTCCCGGAATGATATAAAATATTGTTTTGGTTACTTTTAAAAAATTTAAAATAAAAAGTAGGGCAGTCACTCCAAAAGATAAGAGAAGATAGCTCCAGTGGATTTGCTCTGTATAGAAAATCGCAATCACGAGGATAGCCCCCAGATCGTCTACAATGGCTAATGCTGCTAAAAATATCTTGATAGAATTAGGAATCTTTTTACCCAACATCGAAATAATAGCCAAAGAAAATGCAATATCGGTTGCCATAGGAATTCCCCAACCATTGCTGTATTCCGTTCCTGTATTGAAAATGCTGTAGATTACAGCAGGAACAAGCATTCCGCCTACTGCTGCAAAAATAGGAAGGGAGGCATTTTTAAAGGATGAAAGTTCACCTTCTACAAGTTCACGTTTTATTTCAAGACCTACCAGCAGGAAGAAAACTGCCATTAATCCGTCATTGATCCAGATGCTGACAGGATATTCCAAACCAAAAAGATGAGTTCCTACTTCCTGGTCTAAAAAATGCTGAAAGTTCTCTGCAGCAGATGAATTGGCAATAAGCAATGAAATAAGCACACAGAAAATAAGAATAATTCCTGAGGACTGACTGTTGTTGAAAAATTTTTTAAAATAAAGAGATAAATTCATGTTTACGATTGTACTCGTCTCACTCTGGAAACACCATTAATATTTTTAAGTTTTTTAAAGGTCTCTTCTAACTGACCTTTATTTTTGACTTCGAGGTTGATATTTCCTGTGAAAACACCATTGTTGGATTCAATAGACATACTTTTCATATCCATTCCCATACTTCCACTGATGACAGTGGTGATATCATTAATCATACCCATTCTGTCAAGTCCTTCAATTTCAATTTTTACTCTGTTTTTGAAGCTTTCTGCATTCACCCACTTGGCCGGAATAACACGGTAATCATACTGAGCTCTCAGATTGATGGCATTCGGGCAGTTGTCACTATGAACCTTGATTCCATCTGAAATCGTGATGAATCCGAAAATTTTGTCCCCCGGAATCACGGTACAGCATTTTGCATACGTGTAGTTAAGCTTCTCTTCGTCCTTTCCAAAGACAATCATGTCAAGGTTTTCCTCTTTCGGATCCTCAAAATGCTGGCTTTTATTAGGTGATTTTCTGAATCTTGAAAGTAAGTTATTGAATACGTTTTTACTTTCTATATATTTTCTCAGGCTGCTTACATCCAGTTCATTACTTTGGAATTTAAGGAAGAGCTCCTGAGATGATTTTAAATTAAAGAACTTCTGAAGTTTATTAATTTCTTCATCATTAAAATTGATTTTCGCATGACGAAGTTTTCTCTGCAAAATTTCTTTTCCTTCTTCTACCAATTGGTTTTTCTGAGAGTTCAGATAACTTTTAATCTTGGATTTGGCTTTCGAAGTTACTACAAATTCCAGCCAGTCAGATTTTGGCTTCTGATTCTGTGAAGAAAGAATATCTACCTGATCTCCGTTTTGAAGGATATAAGAAATAGGAACCAGTTTTCCATTAATTTTAGCTCCCAGACACTTCATTCCCAAATCGGAGTGAACAGAGAAGGCAAAATCCAGAGCGGTAGCATTTGTCGGAAGGATTTTAATTTCTCCTTTTGGAGTAAAGACAAAAACCTCTTTTGAATATAAATTAAGTTTAATATTATCCAAAAGTTCCGAAGTGGAAAGGTTCTGCTGTTGTTCCAATACCTCGCGGATCTCGGTCACCCATTTTTCAAAGTTTCTGTCATCAGAACTCTGTTTGTAACCTTCTTTGTATTTATAGTGAGCGGCAACTCCTTTTTCAGCAATTTCATCCATTCTTTCCGAACGGATCTGTACTTCAATCCACTTTCTGTCCGGCCCTAAAACGGTTAAATGCAAACTTTCATATCCTGTAGAACGGGGCTGCGTAATCCAGTCACGCATTCTTGAAGGGTTACTGTGGTATACATCCGTAACGATAGAGTAGATCTTCCACGCCAGGAATTTTTCATTTTTTGCATCTGATTTATAAATAATCCTGATGGCGTAATTGTCAAAAACTTCTTCAAAGGAAACTCCCTGTTTCAGCATCTTTCTGTAAATGGAAGAGATCGCTTTTGCACGGCCTTTGATTTTAAAGTTTAAGCCTTCTTCATGAAGTCTTTCAGATACTTCTTTCTTAAATTCTTCGATATATCTTTCACGGCTTTCTTTGGCCAGTTCCAATTTCTCCGTGATCTCGTTATATACTTCGGGACTATTATATTTTAAGGAAAGATCCTCCAATTCAGATTTAATATTGTACAATCCAAGACGGTGAGCCATTGGGGCGTAGATATAAACCGTTTCGGAAGCAATTTTTTTCTGCTTGTCCGGAGCCATGCTTTCCAGAGTCCTCATATTATGGAGACGGTCAGCAATTTTAATCAGAATAACCCTGAAATCCTCAGATAATGTCAATAACAGTTTTCTGTAGTTTTCAGACTGCACAGAGATATTCTGATGGTTCATGATGGAAATTTTGGTCAGTCCATTCACGATATTGGCAATCTTCTCACCAAAGATTTTCTTCAGATCTTCGTAGGTATAATCAGAATCTTCAATCACATCATGCAAAAGCGCACAGGCAATAGAAGTAGCACCCAGACCAATCTCTGTTGCTACAATCTTAGCAACAGCAATAGGGTGGTAGATGTAAGGTTCTCCGGATTTTCTCCTTTGATCCTTGTGGGCATCCAGCGCAATATCGAATGCCTTTCGGATGAGCTTATTGTTTTCCTCATCCAATGTTCTGTATGTGTTAGAAATCAGATCCTTATATCTGGCAAGGATCTCTTTATTCTCTTGTTCTAAATCGTAGCTCATTTGTGCACATGCCTATAATTAGACGAAAATACGAAATTTTTTAGTTTTTTCAAACATAAAAGATCCGCAGTATACACTACGGATCTTCGGCTATTAGATTTTATATCGATTAGAATTTCACTTCAGAATTCATACCGTCACTTGATGTTTTGATTTTAATATCAGGGCTGCTGTGGATTTCTGCTCTGTTTCTTGCATCAATATACTTTTTGATGGTATCGTAATTGGTTTCATTGATCTTCATGTTTTCAAATAGATAGGATTTCAATGCTGCATTCTGAACAAATGCATTTCGTGCAAGGTCAATCTGATTAAGATCATTAACGGTAACACTTGCCAAATATTGGGAATTACCGGAACCATCATTAAGGTATACAATGTAATCTGAAGTTCCGAATCCTGAATTTTCCAGATCACTTTCCAGTTTTTTGTAGTCGCTGTGATGACCAAATACTCCAGCTAATATATGTGACATAGTTAATTGGTTTTAAAGTTCTCATTAAAGTTAGTAATAATTTTCTGATTATCATTGCATTTGAGTCAATATAATTTGTTAATTAACATTCAGTTTTCAATAGATAATGATAATGTTTAAGAATAGTTGTTGAACAGGTGTTTAATTTTAACAATTGGATAATATTCGTCTTCATCTCAGGATAATTTTCTTGTTCTATAATAAAAGCCCTGAAAATGACTTCCAGGGCTTCTATTGGTTAAAAAAATGATGAAATTTATATTCTTTCGTTTTTGATTTCCTCTACAATTTCAGGATTTAAAAGCGTACTGATATCTCCGAAATTACTGAAGTCTCCTTCTGCAATTTTTCTCAGGATTCTACGCATAATTTTTCCGGAACGTGTTTTTGGAAGACCTGAGACAAACTGAATTTTATCCAGCTTGGCAATCGGTCCGATCTGATCTGAAATCAGTTGGTTAATCTCTTTTTTCAGATTTTCCTTATCACGTCCTTCTCCGGTTTCTTTAAGTGTCACATAACCGTACAGTGCATTCCCTTTGATGTCATGTGGATAACCTACAATAGCAGATTCAGCAACGGCAGGATGCTGGTTGATGCTGTCTTCAATAGGTGCGGTTCCAAGATTATGTCCTGAAACAATGATCACATCATCTACACGTCCCGTAATTCTGTAGTATCCAACTTCATCTCTTAAAGCTCCATCACCTGTAAAATATTTTCCAGGGAATGCTGTAAAATAAGTCTCTTTATATCTTTGGTGGTCACCCCAGATGGTTCTGGCAATTCCCGGCCATGGAAAACGGATACAAAGATTTCCGGTCACCTGGTTTCCTGTAATTTCGTTTCGTTTATCATCCATTAATACAGGTTGTACACCAGGCAATGGGAGCGTGGCGTAAGTAGGTTTGGTAGGTGTTACAAAAGGTAATGGTGAAATCATAATTCCTCCTGTTTCCGTTTGCCACCATGTGTCCACAATCGGACATTTTTTCTTTCCAACATGATCATTGAACCAGTGCCATGCTTCATCATTAATAGGTTCTCCTACAGATCCGATTACTTTCAGAGAGCTCAAATCATGTTTATCCACCCATTCTGTACTTTCTTTTGCTAAAGAACGAATGGCGGTAGGAGCGGTGTAAAACTGAGTGATTTTATGTTTTTCAATCACTTCCCAGAAACGATCCGGTTCAGGGTAAGTAGGTACGCCTTCAAAGATTACGGTAGTCGCTCCATTTAATAATGGTCCATAAAGGATATAAGAGTGTCCTGTAATCCATCCGATATCTGCTGTACACCAATAAATATCATTTTCTTTATAATTGAATACGTTTTTGAAGGTATAAGCGGTGTATACCATATAGCCTGCACAGGTATGCAGCATTCCTTTTGGTTTTCCTGTAGATCCGGAAGTATATAAAATGAAAAGCGGATCTTCAGAATCCATAATTACGGTAACGAAATCAGCAGAAGCTTTTTCATATAAATCAGCCATCCAGTGATCTCTCCCTTCTTTCATTTTAATTTCGTTGTGGGTTCTTTTTACAACAAGAACTTTCTCAACAGTCGGCGTTTTTTCCAGGGCATCGTCCACAATAGTTTTCAGATCCAGAACTTTATTTCCCCTATAGCTGCCATCTGATGTGATGACCATTTTTGCTTCACAGTCATTGACTCTTGAAGCCACTGCAGAAGCTGAAAATCCGGCAAAGATCACGGAATGTACAGCTCCCAGTTTTGCACAGGCAAGCATCGTAACGGCCAGCTCAGGAATCATGGGAAGATAAATACAGACTCTGTCTCCCTTTTCAATTCCCATATCACGTAAAATATTGGCTGTTTTATTAACGCGCGTATATAATTCATTGTAAGAAATATGCTGTGCTTCTTCCTTAGGATCGTTAGGTTCCCAGATGATTGCTGTTTTTTCTCCTCTTATGGTAAGATGTCTGTCGATACAGTTTTTGGTAATATTGAGTTTCGCATTTTTGAACCAGGTAATCTTAGCTTCATTCATGTCGTACTTAACAACCTTGCTCCATCGTTGATACCACACGAAGTTTTGATCCGCTACTTTATCCCAGAATTTTTTAGGATTTTTGATAGACTTTTTATAGTCTTCAAAATATTGTGGTAAATCTTCTATTAAGTAATTTCTCATATCCCTTTCGTTTTTTTTTGAAATTTGAATTTATTGTATTTTAAATTTATGTTTAATTTCTGGCTTTAGCTCTATAAACCTGGATTTTTTCCTGAATTTCATCAATGATTTTTTCATCATCAATGGTGGATGGAATCTGAAAATCTTTTCCGTCAAGCATCGTTCTGATCAGTTTTCTTAAAATTTTTCCTGATCTTGTCTTAGGTAAGCGTTTGACAACCATTACATTTTTTAAAAAAGCTACAGCTCCAATTTTGTTGCGGACCATCTGAATGATGTCCTTTTCAATCTCTTCTTCAGAAATAATTGAACCATTCTTTACAACAACTGTGGCAAAAGGAACCTGTCCTTTTAAATCATCATCAATACCTACTACCGCACATTCTGCAACATCGGGGTGGGATGAGACAATTTCTTCCATTTCAGAAGTGGAGAGTCTGTGTCCAGCTACGTTGATCACATCATCCACTCTTCCTGTAATAAAAATATAACCATCCTCATCCTGAATTGCACCGTCTCCTGAAAAATAATACCCTTTATACTGAGACAAATAGCTGCTTTCAAAACGGGTGTAGTCTTTCCATATTCCAAGCATGGTGCCAGGTGGAAGAGGAAGTTTGATCACCAGATAGCCTTCATGATGAGGATCTAGTTCCAATCCGTTTTCATCAAAGATTTTAATGTCATATCCAGGAACAGGCTTCCCGGCTGATGCTCTTTTGATCTGATAACTTTCATCGTGAGTCAGCAATCCAAGCATAGGCCAGCCGGATTCTGTCTGCCACCAGTGATCTATTGCAGGAACGCCAATATGTTCTGCAAACCAGTCCAGAGTGGCTACATCACATCTTTCACCAGCCAGAAACTGTTTTTTGAAATGTGACAAATCGTATATTTTTACCAGTTCTCCATTAGGATCTTCTTTTTTAATCGCTCTGATGGCAGTAGGAGCTGTAAACATCACCGAAACTTTATATTCTGAAATAATTCTCCAGAAAGTTCCTGCATCAGGAGTCATGATGGGTTTTCCTTCAAAAATTATCGTTGTGTTTCTGTTGATTAATGGCCCGTATACTGAAAAACTATGTCCTACAGCCCATCCGAAGTCTGAAGCTGCCCAATATGTTTCACCGGGTTTTACACCATAAACATACTTCATTGAGAACTGTAATGCTGTGGCATAACCTCCGGTGTCGCGAACGATGCCTTTAGGTTTTCCGGTAGTTCCAGAGGTGTAAAGCAAATAAAGCGGATGAGTAGATTCTACAGAAATACAGTCTGCTGGAGTAGATTTTTCTACCAGTTCTTCATAATCAATCAGTCCCTCGAACATTTCATCCTGATTATCTACTAATTTTCTGTTATATACAATGATATTGTCTACTTTATCCTGTGCCAGTTCAATTGCTTTTTCTACTAATGGCAGATAAGGAATTCTTTTGGCAATTTCCACACCGGCTGTAGCGGTAATTAAAACTTTAGGTTTGCAGTCATCAATTCTCACTACAAGCTCATGTGGAGCAAAGCCTCCAAAAACCACATTATGAATAACCCCGATTCTCGCACAAGCAAGCATGGCAAAAAGTGTTTGCGGAATCATCGGCATATAAATGACGGCCGTATCTTCCTTTTTTAATCCCAGAGAAATCAATCCTCCTGCCAGCTTTGCAATTTCCTCTTTCGCCTGATGGAATGTGTAGGTTTTTTTCTGGTTGGTTACAGGGGAATCGTAAACAATTGCTACCTGATCTCCGAAACCGTCTTCAATGTGTTTGTCAATACACAAATAGCACATATTGAGCTTTCCGTCCGAAAACCATTGTGGGTAATCGTTTTCTCCATTTGAAAGAATCTGTTGTGGAAATTCAAACCATTTGATTTCTTCTGCTTGTTTTTTCCAGAAGTCTTCTTTGTTTTCTATGCTTTGTTTAAATAATGTATCTGTTTCCATGTCAATAGTTGTGTGTTTGATTTTTTGCTTATCCTTGTCAAGGTTTTAAACCTTGACAAGGATAATTGCGGTCCGCAGGCGAAGCCATAAGGTTTTTTATTAAGTCGTTGTCTGAAGTCTTATACCTTGATTCTAGATTCTTTTTTAAAACATTTCCTCAATCTGCTGCATCAGTTTCTTAATCGAGTAGGGCTTTGTGACATAGGCATCTGCTCCCATTTCCAATCCTTTTTCAATATCTCTGGGATTGTTTTTGGCACTCAGAAAGATGACTTTGGTATCCTTTAGTTTTTCGTTCTGCTTAATGAGATCGAGCGTACTGTAACCATCAAGATTCGGCATCATAATATCGAGAAGAATCACGTCAGGAACCATCGTTTTCAGGAATTCAAGGACTTCCGTTCCGTCACGGGCAATATAAACGTCATAGCCGTTTTTCTTAAAGCTGTATTCTAACGACATTAATATTTTGTGTTCGTCATCCGCAATAATTATCTTTCTCATAATAAGGTTTTAATGGTGTTCAACTTCATTTATAATCTCTTTTTTGGTTTTTTCAGGAATGCTGATGGTGAAAGTGACCCCAAGCCCACTGTTTTCTGCTTTTATACTTCCTCTGTGTGCCTGTACAATTTTCTTTGAAATGGCCAGTCCCAGTCCGCTTCCTGTAGGTTTTAAAATATTCTGGTTTTTCGACTGATAAAACTTGTCAAAAATCATTTCCAGATCCTCTTCCGGAATATGTTTTCCGGTATTGAAAATGGTGATGATCAGCTGACCTTCTTTCTCAAATATTTTAGTCTGAATGGTTCCTTGTTCTTCTGTGAATTTTAAGGCATTTCCCCAGATATTCTGAAATAGCTGAATCATTCTCGCTTCATCATATTCAAATATAAACTGATTCAGAAGATTAACTTCACTCAAATGAATATTTTTCTGTTGTATCAGATGAAGGAGAGGGTTTAAGGCTTTTTTATACGTTTCAATAATATTATTTTCCTGAATGTGTAAAGAGATTTCGCCATGCTGTAATTTGTCCAGATACAAAATATCATTGATGATTTCACTTAATCTGTCGGATTCTGTGATGATATTGTTCAAAAATTCCTGCTTAATGTCAAAGGGAATATCGTCATCATCAGCCAGGATTTCTCCTGCAGAACGGATTGCAGTAATCGGAGTTCTTAATTCATGGGCAACAGAGTCCAGAAAGTCGTCTTTTTGACGGTCTTTAATGATCAGACTTTCGTTAGCATTTCTTAGATCATCAGAGAGTTTTTGTAATTCTTCAGACTGTTCGGTAAGTTTTTTATTTAAGCTGATGTTTTCCTGAGATTCTTCGAGGATATTTAAAACCTCTTTTAAAGATATTTTATCTTCTTTGGTAACGCCTTCAATCAATATTTTGGCTGAAGCGGTACCAATTCTTCCGGCTAAAAGGTTTTCTGAGAATTTGATAAATCTTGAGTCAGCAGTTTCCGTTTTTGAATCAATATTATATTTTAAATTAAAAATTCTTAAGGCCTGTTCTGTTTTATTTTTGCCTAAAAAACGCTCCAGGATATTCTGAATATCTGAAATATAAGCCGTTCCCCGCCAGATGAAAGCATTTTCATGGTTCTGAATATACTTGTCTATATCTACGTACAGCTCAGCAAAGTTTCTTTCGCGGTAATTTCCTTTAGAACTTACTGAAACGATAGTAAACAGGCTTGTATTGACCAGCATTGACCAAAAAAATATCTGCGGAATTCTTCCCAAATAAGGGATGGTGAAAAAGCCGAAAGCATTATACATTTCTCTGATTACACCCTTGAATTCCTGATTATAAGAGAAATAATACTGTGGAATAATCAATCCGAAATAACAAATCACTAATCCGGCTATAAGCCCTGTAACAGCTCCTTTATAACTTCCTCTTCTCCAGAATAAAGCACCGAAAAATGCAGGAGCCAATTGTGCAATTACAACAAATGAAATTAACCCTACAGAATCCAGCGAGGTTTTCAGAATGAAATATTTGTAGAAGGCAAAAGCCATAATAATCAGTGCGAAAATGCTGAATTTTCTGATATTAGTAATGCTTCTTGTATTTTTTTCTTCATTTTCAGATTTTAATTTTCCCAGCAATCCGTAGGGAATAATGAGGTTGTTAGAAAGCATAATGGATAAAGTGATGGCAGAAATAATAATCATGGAAATACAAGAGCTTAGTCCACCAAGAAATACAAGTACCGTGATCAAAGTATTATCAAAATGCTGTGGAATGAGAATAGAGTAGAACTCAGGATTTACTTTTTGTCCGTCAAAAATCAGCCTTCCTCCCCAGGCAATCGGGAAAATAAATATAGTAAAGATTAAAAGATAAAGTGGGAAAAACCAAATGGCTGTTCTGATGTGTTTTTCCTGTCTGTTTTCAACAATGGCTGTGTGAAACTGTCTGGGAAGAATACAGATGGCTGTTGCTGAAATCATACACAGAACCATCCAGTTCATTGCTCCTTCAATTCCGTTGAAGGTATTTTTTTCCTTAAAATCTTCAAATTTGCTGGCTTTCTCATAAATATCGGAGAATCCGTCAAAAGCATAATAAATCACGAAAAGTCCAAGAATAATAATAAAAAACAGTTTTAAAAAGCTCTCCAGTGCAATAGCTGAGATGATTCCCAGACGTTTTTCTGAAGCATCTACATATCGTGTTCCATAATAAGAGGAAAACAAGGCAATTAAAACCACTACAAAAGTGGCGTTGTCTGTTAGAATATCTTTAGACATCGGAGTTTCCGTTACCAGATGAAATGTTTCCGAAATGGCTTTGATCTGTAGTCCGATATAAGGAACAATTGCCAGAAGGCAAACCACGGTAATAATGGCACTCAGGCTTCTGCTGTTTCCATATCTCAATGAAATAAAATCGGCTAGGCTGCTTATTTTGTTGACTCTTGAAATTCTTACAATCCGGGTATTGATGTAGATCCATGCCGGAATAATCATAATAGGACCAATGTAAATCGGAAGATAATTTAATCCGCTTGTAGCTGCCACACCAATGCTTCCATAATAGGTCCATGCAGTACAATAAACTGCAAGAGAAAGGGCGTAAATGTATGGGTTGTTGATCCATCGCTTACTTCTTTTCTTCTCTGCCAGATAAGCAACTAAGAAAAGAAGAGCCAGGTAAAACAGAACTACAAAAAATAATGCGAAACTACTCATCATGTCTTTTTACAATTACAAAAGAAATCACAATGGAGATCATCCAGATCACGAACAGATAGATCAGGATCATTGGATAGCCCAAAACTTCCCTGTCACTGTTGAAAAGCAATGAAATAGGAATACTGAAAGCAATCATAAGCCCTGCGCTCAGTATGATAAGTTTTTGTTCGTGTCTTTTTTTCATAAATGATTTTTGATAAAAGATAATTGATGAATGACTGTATTCATCAATTATCTCTATTACTTTTAAATTTTATCGTCAGAATATTCTCCTTTTAAGGCATAATACCCGAAAATGGCCATTCCACCTGAGATAATCGGCATCAGTACAAAAAGGATGATAATGCCAAAAACCAGATCTTCCTGTTTTCCGGAAGCAATTTTTGGGATTCCCAATACTGTAATTCCGAAATATCCTACAATCACCGCAATAGCGATCCAGAGAATGCCTAATATTTTTTTTAGTCCGTTCATTTTAGTAGTTTTAAAATTAATAAAAATTTGAGTGATTCAGTACCTAATCGTGAAGATTATTGTTCTTATTTTTAAGATAAAACAATCCGATAGCCAAACATACTGTTGCAACCCCAATCGGGTACCAAAGCCCTTCTAAGTACCATGTTGCATGTCCTGCTTCTTTTCCTGTAGTGACCAGATAAGTTGCCACTGCCGGAAGAAGTCCACCGAATACTCCGTTTCCAATGTGATAAGGCAATGACATTGAAGTGTATCGGATTCTTACAGGGAACATTTCAACAAGGAAAGCTGCAATAGGGCCATATACCATTGTTACAAAGATCACCTGGATGAATACGAGGAAAATCAAATACCATTTAGTATTATCACTCAATTTTAAACTTTGAGAGACTTTGGCTTCCTCAGCTTTTCCGTCTTTCATGACAACTCCTGCAGGCGACCAGTGAACAATACTGTCTTTTTTGATTAAGGTTCCATCGGTATAAAGAGTTTCCTTGTGAAAAGTAACTAAACTGTCTGTTGCGATGTCATTATGAATTTTTGCCGTTCTTTTTTCTGTAATTCCATTAGCTGCAACTGTTTTACTTTCAAGGTTTACACTCTTGAACATGCTGTCGTAAATAGGTCTGTAGGCTAAAATAGCAACCAGCATTCCGGTCATCATCACTGCTTTTCGCCCAATTTTATCAGACAGCCATCCGAAAAATACAAAGAAAGGAGTTCCTAAAAATAAGGCTGTTGCCATTAGTGAGTCTACCTGTGCAGATTCTACATTCATTACCTTTTGAAGGAAGCTCATTGCGTAGAACTGACCTGTATACCAAATTACCCCTTGTCCCATCGCAGCTCCAAATAAAGCCAATAAGACAAACTTGAAGTTATATTTATTTCCAAAACTTTCTTTTAACGGATTTTTAGATGTTTTACCTTCACTTTTAGCTTTGGCAAAAAGAGGAGATTCCTTCATGTTTTTTCTGATGACATAAGAAACGGCAACCATTAAAATCGAGATCCAGAATGGAACTCTCCATCCCCAGGTATCGAATTCTTCTGCAGACAACGTTGTCTTAGTAATGAGAATGACAATTAATGAAATGAAAAGTCCGGCTGTTGCAGTAGTTTGGATCCATGATGTCCAGTAACCTCTTCGATGAGGTTGGGCGTATTCTGCAACGTAGGTGGCGGCCCCTCCATATTCTCCTCCCAGAGCAAGTCCCTGCAGTAATCTTAAAATTAAAACCAAAACCGGAGCCATAAAGCCAATGGTTTCATAACTTGGAATACATCCGATCAGGAAAGTGGAAAATCCCATGATCAGTAAAGTAACAAGGAAAGTATATTTTCTCCCGATAATATCTCCCAGTCTTCCGAAAAATAACGCCCCAAAAGGTCTTACCACAAATCCGGCAGCAAAAGTAGCCAGGGTAGATAAAAATGCGGCAGTAGGATTATCGGCAGGGAAAAATTTGGTAGCTAAAACAACGGCCAAGCTTCCAAAAATGTAGAAGTCGTACCATTCTATTAATGTTCCGAGGGATGAGGCAGTGATTACGCTCCAGATGGTGCGGTTTTTCTGCCTGTCGGTCATATTTTCGTAGCTTTCGTGATGATTTTCGCTCATATCGATTAGTTTTTGATGTTATGGGAATAGGATTTTAAATTGATTTTTTTAAACCATTAAGGGCTTTTAAGGGGTTAAGAATAATTAAGGCATAACTGAAGTTATTATTAAGGTGAATGCTTTATCCATCTTTGATGGAGCTTAACTTATCTTAATTTTAATGGGTCAAGTTTTATAAATAGATTTGAAACTGTACAATAAATTCCCCTTTAGAAGATGGGCTTTCTGTAGGACTTGTATAAATAGGCCTTGTTGAATATTGTGTGGTTATTTTTGCATGATGTCCGTCTATGAACCAGTTGGCGCCTACATCAAACTGTGATGAAGATTTATCAAAAGCCTCAAAACTCTTGTGCGTATAAGCGGCAAAAGGCTGTATTCTGATTTTTGGCTTTTCTGCCTGACTTGGTAAAAGTAAACCAGCCTGTGCGTAGATAATATTACCTGTTCCGATAGTCGGTTGTAGATTTCCTGGTCCTGCAATGGCTTTATTGCCGATGAAATTAGGATCTGATGCTCCAATATTCATCGTTCCCAGATTTCTTACATAATTAGGTCCGAAATTGTAGTTGTAATATCCGGCATATGCAGAAACGGTCATTTTGTTTTTTGCTTCTCCCAGGGGAATATCTGCGAAAGCATCTACTGCAAAAAGAGTAATGTCGTGTTTCTCAATGTTTGAATTCACGGAAGTTTTTGTTCCGTCAGCCTGATGATAAAAACCTGCGCCTACATTGAAAACCTTTTTTGTCCCAAGGTAAGAGCCTACTTTGAAAGGTAATGCGTTGGATTCTTCGTCAAGAAATTGATATTCAACATATCCTGCTTTTGAAAAACTGGGATTTCCGTTGTTGTCTACAGCTATAGCCTTCGAAGGATCTGTTACATTCACAGGAATCATATCTGTGGCGAAAGGTTTATTTAAACTGAAACGATATTCCAGTTTTCCGTATTTTCCTTTCGCAAACATTCCCAGTTGTCTTGCAAACTGGTCGGAATTGTCAATCAGTGGCCATGAAAAAACAGGTGAATCTAATGTGAGGAAATTAAGGGTAGAAGCCATGGTCATACGGGAAAGCCCCATGTAGTAATGAAGACCTGCTCCTAAAGTTAAACTGAATTTTCCTGCTTCTCCAGGTAAAATAACTGCATATTCGTTCCAGGCATCATGAAAAAATAATTGTGTTTTCTTTCCGTTTCCATAACCTCCTGTACCTGAAGTGCCTGTAGCACCGCCATTGATGAACGTCTGATTGTTAATCCCAAAATGGAGTAGGATCATATATCTTTTAGAAATTTGCGCATAGGTTAAAGCTCGTAATCGTCTGTTTCCCAGGCTCCATGAATTGTCGGTAGGTTCTCCTCCTACCATGGTTCCGGGGTTCATAGAAGTGTTTCTTAGCCAAAACTGGTCCCATAAAATAAATCTGACGAATTTATCACCGTTTTGGTTGAGGTTAATTTTTAAGCCATTGCCATAATCAGGAGAGCCTTGTGAGTAGGCAGAACTGCTGATTAAGGCTAATCCAATGAATGTAAGTAATTTCTTCATAAATTATCAATTTTTGGCGTTGTTTTTTGTGAATGCCAAATTGTAATTAATAATTTATTTATGAAAATTTAATATATATTAGTGGTAATAGTATAGTTATGGGGTGTTTAATGTTATATGGGTTCGGATTTCGAGATCCGGGATTTTAATCTAATCGGTTTGTAAGTATTTGATATTAAGAAATATAATTAAATATAGTGGCTCGCGCCTCGTATCCCGTAACTCGCACCTTGCGTCCCGCACTACTTCTTAAACCTTTCCCACTTAATCAGCATGTATTTATCTGCAAACTGAGTAATGATAATCCCTGAATTTTTAATGTTTTCTTCTTTGGCAATATAGTCAATCAACTCATTTTGTTTTAATATCTTATAAACAGGATGGAATTCAGAATGAGGAGGTCTGGTAATATTGTACTTTTTAATCCATGAACTTATTGTAACGTGTGAAACTCCGATAATTCTTTCAATTTCACGGTAGCTTAAACCTTCCAGATAGAGCTGAAGCGCTTTCGTGACATAATAATCATCAATTTGTTTTCCCAGTTTTTTGACGGTAAAATAATAGTTGCAGTTTTTGCAGTGGAAGCGTTGTTTTTCATTGATGATGCCGCTTTTTACTACTTTGCTGCTGTTGCATTTAGGGCAGGTATTTTCCATAACTATATTATTTTAGCAAATATATAATAAATTAGCAAATGTATATTTTTTAATAAAGATAATTTTACCTGTTTAAAATTTTAAAACAAAAAAAATATCTTTTTTATTTGGTTTTTAAAGAAATTATATTTTAAATTTGCCAAAAAAATTAGATAAATAAATGGAAATAGAAATTTCCTCATGCGAACATTTAATGTATGTGAGTGAAATACAGCAGGAAATGTACGATTCTGCACAGCGTAGAGGGACGGGTATCGCAAAACGTTCTATAGAATATTTGAGTAAGAAGATTTCAGAAGGCAATGCTGTGGTAGCCACTGAAAACGGTGAGTGGGTAGGTTTCTGTTATATAGAGACCTGGTCACATGGGAAGTTTGTGGCTAATTCGGGATTGATTGTGTCACCGAAATTCAGGAACGGAGGAGTAGCTACTCAGATTAAGCAGAAAGTTTTCCAATTATCTAGAGATAAATATCCGGATGCAAAAGTATTTGGTTTGACAACAGGTTTGGCGGTGATGAAAATCAATAGTGATTTAGGCTATAAACCGGTAATTTATTCTGAACTGACTCAGGATGAGGAATTTTGGAATGGCTGCAAAAACTGCGTGAACTATGAGATTTTAATGATGAAGGAACGCAAAAACTGTCTGTGTACAGCGATGTTGTTTGTTCCTGAAAATGATAAAAAAAAAGATGAGGTAGTAGATAATCTACCTGAAAATAAATATAATGGAACGAGTCAAGGTGATTTTGGGTATGCTGCTCAGAATTCTATTGGAGAGTTTCAGATGACAATTAATAAAAATAAAAAGAGTCCAGATGAAAAAGAAAGTCATCTTAGCGTTTAGCGGAGGTTTAGATACTTCCTATTGTGCTAAATATCTTAGTGAAACACTAGGGTATGAGGTGTATGCAGTTACTGTAAATACCGGAGGTTTTTCAAAAGAAGAAGAAAAAGAGTTGGAGAGAAAAGCTTTAAACCTTGGGGTGAAGGAATACAGGTGCGTAAACGCTCAGGAAGATTATTATAATTCATGTGTGAAATATTTGATTTTCGGGAATGTACTGAAAAATAATACCTATCCTCTTTCCGTAAGCGCTGAACGTACCATTCAGGCACAGGAAATTGCAAAATATGCGATTGAAGTAAAAGCAGATGCAATTGCACACGGAAGTACAGGAGCTGGAAATGATCAGGTTCGTTTTGATCTAATCTTTCAGGTGATGTGCCCAAATATTGAAATCATTACACCCATCCGTGATATGGCTTTGTCCCGTGAGGAAGAGATTGAATTTTTGAAGGAGAACGGATATGAAATGGAATTCCATAAGGCACAATATTCAGTGAATAAAGGTCTTTGGGGAACTTCGGTAGGAGGAAAAGAAACATTGACTTCCAGAAATTATCTTCCGGAAGAAGCTTTTCCCTCTCAGATTAAAGAAACAGAGCCTTCAGAAATGGAGATCGAGTTTAAAAACGGAGAAGTGATCGGAGTGAATGGAGAAAGCTTTGAGCATTCTGTATATGCAATTCAAAAAATAGAGGAATTAGCTTCACCGTATGGAATTGGTCGTGATATTCACGTAGGTGATACCATTGTTGGGATTAAAGGACGAGTAGGATTTGAAGCAGCAGCGGCATCGGTGATTATCAAAGCGCATCATTTATTGGAAAAGCACACCCTTTCAAAATATCAGCAAATGATGAAGTCTCAGTTATCCGACTGGTATGGAAACTGGCTTCACGAAGCACTTTTTTTAGATCCTGTGATGAGAAATATTGAGTCTTTCTTAGTGGATTCTCAGAAAACAGTAAGCGGAAAAGTATTTGTGACTCTTCACCCATACAGATTTATTCTTAATGGAATTGAATCTGCTCATGATCTGATGTCTGATAAATTCGGAAGCTACGGAGAAGCCAACAGAGCGTGGTCAGGAGAAGATGTGAAAGGATATACGAAGATTGTAAGTAATTCTTTAAATATATACCATCAGATTAACCAGAATATCAACTAGTTCCGAAAGGACAATGTAATGAAAGGCAGCATAAAATTCTGCCAGAATCAAAATGAAGAAAACAGTAGGAATCATTGGTGCTAACGGTTATACAGGAAGTGAGCTGATACGCTTACTGGCTTTTCATCCACATGTGACATTGAGTTTTTTATATAGTCGTTCGAATTCGGGAACAAGAATTTCGGATCTGTACCCGGATTTAACGACAGTTTGTGAAATGGTTTTGACGGACAAATCTGGAGACGTAGATATTCTTTTTCTGTGTCTTCCCCATAAAGAAAGTCAAAACTGGTTAACTCAGAATTCTGTTAAAGATGAAACGCTGGTGATTGATCTTGGAAACGATTTCCGTTTGGAAGGAAATTTCGGAAAGAGAGATTTTATCTACGGATTGCCGGAAATCAATAAAAAACAACTGGTAGGTGCTAAAAGTATTGCGAACCCGGGATGTTTTGCTACGGCCATTCAATTGGCTTTATTGCCATTGGCAGAAAAAAGAGTATTAAATGAAGTTTTTACTACAGGGATTACAGGTTCTACAGGGGCCGGACAGTCTCTGCAGGCAACCACTCATTTTACCTGGAGAAATGATAATGTATCAGCTTATAAAACATTAACTCATCAGCATGTAGATGAGATTTTGCAGCAGCTGAATTCATTCAATAATAAAAAAGAAGTAAACCTGAATTTTGTTCCATGGAGAGGAGATTTTGCAAGAGGAATTTTTACAAGTTCCACCATGAAGACGGATCTGAAGCTGGAGGAAATAGAACAATTGTATCAGGATTTTTATGCGGAGGAGCCTTTCGTTACGGTAAGTAGCAGGGCAATTGATTTAAAGCAGGTTGTCAATACCAATCGCTGTGTGATTCAGATCGAAAAGAGTGGAAATGTTGTCGTTATTCACTCAGCGATTGACAATTTGTTAAAAGGTGCTTCAGGACAGGCAGTACAGAATATGAATCTGGCAATGAACTGGGAAGAAAATGCAGGGCTGAACCTGAAACCGATAGCATTCTAATTTATTAATAAGGTAGAAGGTTGTAGATGATAGGTTGCAGTAGTGTGAAGAATAACTTTAGATCTGCAGGCTTTCAACCATCAACCATCAAACTAACAACTAGCAACAAAAATGAATTTATTCAACGTATATCCATTATTCAATATAAATCCTGTTAAAGCTCAGGGATCTTTTCTTTGGGACGATAAAGGAGAACAGTATCTTGATTTTTACGGAGGCCATGCTGTGATTTCTATTGGTCATAACCATCCGCATTATCAGAATAAGCTGAAAGATCAACTGGAAAAAATTTCTTTCTATTCCAATTCGGTTCAGAATGAATTACAGACTGAACTGGCGGAAAAGCTGGGAAAATTTTCAGGATATGAAAATTATAACCTTTTCTTATGTAATTCAGGAGCTGAAGCCAATGAAAATGCTTTAAAACTAGCATCGTTTCATAATGGGAAAAGCAAAGTGCTTTATTTTTCCGGTTCATTCCATGGAAGAACTTCTGCAGCTGTTTCCGTAACTGATAATCCGAAAATTGTGGCTCCGGTTAATTTTTCAGAAAGATTCATCAAATCAGACTGGAATGATGTGCAGCAGCTTGAAGAAACTTTTGAGAAACAAGGAAATGAAATTTCTTCTGTTATCATTGAAGGAATTCAGGGAGTAGGCGGAATTATGATTCCTACCCCGGAGTTTTTATCTAAAATTAAAGAACTGTGCGACAAGTATGATGTTGTTCTTATTTTGGATGAAGTACAGTCAGGATATGGAAGAAGCGGATATTTCTTTGCTCATCAGGAGTTTGGAGTAGAAGCGGATATTATTACAACCGCAAAAGGTATGGGGAATGGTTTCCCTGTAGGCGGAGTTTTGATTCATCCTAAATTTCAGGCTAGTAATGGTCTGTTGGGAACTACATTTGGAGGAAATCACCTGGCTTGTGCGGCTTCAATTGCTGTTCTGGATGTCATGAAAGATGAAAATCTTATCGAAAATGCTCAGAAAATGGGCGAGTATATTGAAAATGAAATTAAAGATTTACCACATATTAAATCCATCCGAAGGAAAGGGTTGATGATCGGAATAGAACTCGATAGAGACTGTTCAGAAGTAAGGAAAGAATTACTGTTCGGTCATCATATTTTCACAGGAAACTCTAATGATAAAAGTGTCTTAAGGATTCTTCCTGCACTGAATATCAAACAAGAGGAAACCGATCTTTTCATCAATGCCCTGAAAATGGTATTGGGGAAGATTTAAACCGCAAAAGCCACAAAAGAATTTAAACACTTAAGTGATTTTAAGAAAATACTAAACGCTTAAGAAGTATCCTTAAGTTTTCGAAAATCTTTGATTTTCTTCTTATGTGAGCTTATATATTAAAAAAAATAAACTTTTGTGCCTTTTGTGGTTAGATCAACAATTAATGTGTAAACAAAATCTTTAAAATCAATTTTAAAATGAAAAAATTTACCTCTGTAAGTGATGTAGAAAACTTACAGGAAATCATAAAAAAAGCTTTACAGATAAAAGCAGATCCCCTTACTGAAACAGAAAAAGGAAAGGGAAAAACAATTGGACTTGTATTTTTAAATTCAAGCTTAAGAACCCGTTTGAGTAGTCAGATTGCAGCGCAAAATCTAGGGTTGAATGTTTTGACATTAAATGCAGCACAGGAAGCGTGGAATTTAGAGTTTGCTGATGGAGCTGTAATGAACGGTGACACTGTAGAACATATCAAAGATGCTATTGAAGTTTTAAATCAATATTGCGATATCATTGCAGTACGTTGTTTTGCAGGGATGAAGAGCAAGGAAGATGATGTGAATGAAAGTATCTTAAGCCAGTTTGAAAAACATGCGAAAGTTCCTGTTGTTTCTTTGGAATCTGCAACACGCCATCCGCTGCAAAGTCTGGCAGATTGTATTACCATTACAGAAAACTGGAAAAAAGACCACAAACCCAAAGTGGTATTAACCTGGGCTCCACATATCAAACCTATTGCCCATGCCGTTGGAAACTCTTTTGCAGAATGGATGCAGGAAATGGATGTGGAATTGGTGATTGCAAACCCTGAAGGGTATGATTTGGATAAAAACTTCACAAAAGATGTGAAGGTGATCCATGACCAGGATGAAGCCCTAAAAGATGCAGATTTTATCTATGTGAAAAACTGGTCTTCCTTTGATGACTATGCTGCAATGCCTGAAGTAAAAGGGGATTGGATGCTTACGAATGAAAAATTAGCCAATACGAACGCTGCGAAAGTAATGCACTGTCTTCCGGTTCGTCGTAATATAGAGCTGAGTGATGAGGTGATGGATGGAGATCATTCTATCATCTATCAACAGGCTAAAAACCGAATTTTCTCTGCACAGGCAGTGTTTAGTGAAATTTTAGATGAATTAAAAGCCTGAAATAATCCTTGTCAAGGTTTTAAAAATTGACAGGGGTAGAAAGAGGTAAGGATCTCAAAAAGTTGACAATGAAAGAAAAGTTATACATCATAAAAATTGGAGGAGCTTTAATTGATGATGAGGAATTATTAAACCAATTCTTAGAACAATTTTCTGAAATTCAGGAAAAAAAGATCCTTGTTCATGGCGGTGGAAAGCTAGCAACAACACTGGCAGATAAACTGGGTATCGAGCAAAAAATGATCAACGGAAGGAGAATTACGGATAAAGAGACACTGGATATTGTAACGATGGTATATGCGGGAGGAATCAATAAGAATATTGTTGAAAAGCTGCAGCAGAAAAAATGCAATGCCATTGGATTCTCAGGAGCGGACGGAAATCTGATTAAAGCTAAAAAAAGAGAACATCCTGAAATCGATTTTGGATTTGTAGGAGATATCAATAAGAAAAGTGTGAACAGAAAGCTGATTTCAAAACTCATCAAGCTGGACCTTGTTCCTGTGTTTTCGGCAATTACCCATGATAGAAAAGGAAATCTTTTCAATACCAATGCGGATACCATTGCTTCGGTGATAGCACAGGCCCTTTCAGAGAAATATGAAGTTGAATTGTTGTATTGTTTTGATAAAGAAGGTGTTTTAGAAGATGTAAACAATCCGGAATCAGTGATCAAAAATGTAACTGAGGAAGAGTTTACCGTATTAAAAGAAGAAGGAAAACTTCACAAAGGGATTTTACCCAAACTGGAAAATGCTCTGGGAGCCATAAAAAATAATGTAGATAAAGTGTTTCTGATCAAAGAAACAGAATTGAAAAACCATATAGAAAATCATCATGCAGGAACTGAAATCTGTTTATAATAAAGAAGAGCTATTGAATAATGCAGTCGGATTGCTTAAAAATTTGATTGAGATTCCTTCATTCAGTAAAGATGAGTTCAATACGTCAGTAGAAATTGAGAATTTTTTCAAAAAACATCAGATTCCTACTAAACGTTTTAAAAACAACATCTGGGCAGTGAATAAACATTTTGATGTATTTAAGCCTTCCGTTTTACTGAATACTCACCATGATACGGTAAAGCCCAACAAAGCCTATACGCTGGATCCGTTTATTCCTATTGAAAAAGAAGGTAAGCTGTTTGGTTTGGGAAGTAATGATGCCGGAGCTTCTTTGGTTTCTATGGCTCAGGTTTTTTTACATTTTTATGATAAAGAAGATTTAAAATATAATTTAGTTATTGCTTTGACGGCAGAGGAGGAGATTTCAGGATTTGATGGAATTGAAGCCTTATTTCCGCAGCTACCCAATGTAGAACTCGCTATTGTAGGAGAACCCACGCAGATGAATCTGGCGATTGCAGAAAAAGGACTTCTTGTAATTGATGGAGAAATGAAAGGGACTCCTTCTCATGCCGCTCATCCTAATGATGATAACTCGATTGTAAAATGTATGGAGGATCTCCAGAATATTTTAGCTTTTAAATTTCCAAAGGTTTCAGAATATCTGGGCGAAGTGAAAGTTACTTTATCTGGAATTCATGCAGGGGTACAGCATAACGTTGTTCCTGAGTCCTGCAATTTCACACTGGATGTAAGGGTAACAGACGAATATTCCAATCAGGAAGCGTTTGATATCATTCAGTCTCAGATGAAGTCAACGTTAATAGCAAGATCGTTCAGACTGAATTCCTCCAAAATCGAACTGGATCATCCGTTTGTAAAATCAGGAGTTGAAATCGGAAGGACCACCTACGGTTCACCAACTTCTTCTGACCAGGCGATTATCCCATGTGCATCGGTGAAAATGGGGCCTGGAGACAGTAGGCGCTCTCATACTGCAGATGAATTTATCTATATCCATGAAATAGAAGAAGGAATAGAAATCTACATCAGAGTTTTAGAAAAAGTGTTATAAAAGAGAGAAGTTAGAAGCTAGAGACTGGAAGTTAGTAAGAAAAAGACCATATGAGGTTATAACTAATTTCTAACATCTAATTTCTAATCTCTGAAATATATGTTTTGACTCCGCCCGGCAGGCACTAGAAGTTCAGTTTTTAATAAGATTTATGCAAAAAGAAAATTAGAAATGAAGGCTTTACATAAGGAAATGTTTTTTTATAGTTAATAGTAATAAGGATTGCCTTGCTGGGCTTGTCAAAACCCATCAGTATTTTAAATCAAAGAATATGAAAAAAATATGGCAGAAGGATGACCTTGCCACCAATATATTAGTCAATAACTTTACAGTCGGTAAAGACCTTGACTTTGACGAACGTTTAGCGAAATATGACGTAAAAGGTTCTATGGCCCATTGCACAATGCTGGCAGAAACCGGAATTATTACAAAGGAAGAATCAGAACAGATGTTATCTGTTTTGAATACTATTTTAAATAAAATTGAAGAAGGTAGTTTTGAAATTGATAAAGATGCTGAGGATATCCATTCTCAGGTAGAAGCCATTCTTATTGAAGAATTAGGCGATACAGGAAAGAAAATCCATACAGCGAGATCACGAAATGATCAGGTTTTACTGGATATAAAATTGTACTTATTGGATGAAATCCGTGAAATTACAGCACTTACAGACGAATTTTTCCAGATTTTAATTCAACTGGCAGATCAGCATAAAAACGTTTTGCTTCCAGGGTATACTCATTTGCAGATTGCGATGCCTTCATCATTTGGATTGTGGTTTGGAGCTTATGCCGAAGCGCTTTTGGATGATGTGGAAATGCTGTTTTCAGTAAAGAATATCATTAATAAAAATCCATTAGGATCAGCGGCTGGTTATGGTTCGTCTTTCCCAATCAATCGTGAAAGTACCACTTATGATCTAGGCTTCCAGTCGATGAATTATAATTCGGTATATGCTCAGATGACCCGTGGAAAGTCGGAAAAAATGCTGTCAATGGCCATGGCTACTTTAGCAGGAACGCTTGGGAAGTTTGCTTATGATGTATGTTTGTATCTAAGCCAGAATTTTGACTTCATTAGTTTTCCAAAGGAATTTACTACAGGAAGCAGTATTATGCCTCATAAAAAGAATCCGGATATCTTTGAGCTGGTTCGTGCACGATGTAACAGAATTCAGTCACTTCCCAACGAATTAATTCTTTTGACAAATAATCTGCCTTCCGGTTATCACAGAGATGTACAACTGACGAAAGAAATACTTTTCCCTGCGATAGACTCTTTAAAAGAATGTCTGGAAATCCTAAGTTATACTTTACCGAATATTAAGGTAAAAGACGGAATTCTGGAAGATGAAAAGTATAAATATCTTTTCAGTGTAGAAAAGATTAATGAAGAAGTGAAAAACGGAAGCTCATTCCGTGATGCTTATGTAAAAGTAGGGCAGGAAATTGAAAACAACGAGTTTGAATTTGAACCTGGAAATCTTGAACATACCCACCAGGGAAGTATCGGGAATCTTTGTCTGGATAAAATAGAATATCAGTTCAATAAACTGAAAAATAAATTATTGGGTTAGAATCTAAGCCGTTAAGGTCATCAAAACTTAGGCACTGTCAGTAGAATTCTAAAAGTAATTTTTAGCCTGCTGTCTTTTCGTTTGTGAACCTTAATCTTTAATAAATCTTAATTGCTTAAGTGATCTTAATGGCTGGATTGTAATTCCGCTCTTTGAATTTGATGATTGATAAATTGAACCATTAAGGAATATAAAAGTTTTAAAATTCGCTTACGAATTCCTTAATTATTCTTCACCTCTTAAAAGCTCTTAATGGTTTAAAAACAGAAGAGTTATTCCAGATCAATTTTAAACTTGGTAGATTTTTTTACTTCATGAAGTACAATGGAACTATGGTATTGTCCGATGTTGGGAAGATTTGAAATCACACTCACGGCGAACTCATTATAGGAATTGATATCTTTTGCGATAATTTTCAGCATATAATCATATTCCCCGGAAAGGCTGGTGATTTCCTGAACTTCATCGTATTTGGAAATGTTGTCCTCAAAGGTTTCCAATACTTTTTTGGATTGCTCCTTAAGACGAACATTGCAATAAACGATGATATTGAGTCCCAGTTTTTCACGGTTTAAAAGACCTACGTATTTTTCAATGATACCCTGTTTCTCCAATTGTTTGATTCGCTCATACGTAGGAGTAAAGGTAAGACCTATCTTTTCGGAAATTTCCTTAACCGATAGTGTAGAGTCTTCCTGAATAATACTGAGAATCATTTTGTCTTTTAAATCCATAAATAAAGTTGTGTGCTAACAAAAATATTAATTTTAAATGAGAATAAGGAAAGACTGAAGTTTTTAATTTATTTTAAACATAATTTTTGTAGGTTCATAAAATTGTTGTATCTTTGCACCTAATGAATAAAAAAGCATTTATATCATTAGATTTACCGGGCGAAAGCGCCCTTTACGATATTTATTGTTATTAAGCGAAGATAGTTGTCTTCGCTTTTTTTATGCCCAAAAATTAGAATTATGTTTACGATTACAGAACTAAGCACCGAGAGAATCAACAGTATACTGACAGAAGCACTGGCTTTTGCAAGCGGTAAAACTGCTAAAATTGAAGGAGAAGTTTTTTGCTCAAACCTTTTCTTCGAAGACAGTACAAGAACGAAAACAAGCTTCGATCTTGCAGAAAGAAAACTAGGACTTCAGGTAGTTCCTTTTGATGCATCACACAGTTCGGTAAACAAAGGTGAGAGTCTTTATGACACTGTAAAGACGATTGAAAGTATAGGAGTGAACCTTGTGGTGATCCGTGATAAGAAAGACAGATACTTCGAGGAACTGAAAAATATTAAGATTCCGGTGATCAACGGAGGAGACGGTACAGGAAACCACCCTTCACAATGTATGCTGGATTTGATGACCATCTATCAGGAATTCGGAAAGTTTGAAGGACTGAAAGTGGGAATTGTAGGAGATGTAAAACACAGTCGTGTTGCCAATTCAAATGCAGAAGCATTAAGAAGATTGGGAGCAAAAGTATACTTCTCAGGACCTGAACAGTGGTTTGACGAAGGAGCTTTGATCAACGGAACATATATGTCAGTGGACGAACTAATCGCTGAAGTAGATGTTTTAATGCTGCTAAGAATCCAACACGAGAGACATGATGCAGCAATGAGTTTCACTGCTTCAGAATACCATAAAAGATATGGTCTTACCAAAGAAAGAGAACAGGCCATGAAAAAAGAAGCAATCGTCATGCATCCGGCCCCGATTAACAGAGGAGTGGAGATAGATTCAGATCTTGTAGAATGTGAAAGATCAAGAGTCTTTAAACAAATGGAAAACGGTGTTTTCGCCAGAATGGCCATTTTAAAAGAAGCGTTGGAAAGTAAAGGGTATACCTTTAAATAAGAAGAAAGGTAAAAGAGCCAGGTTAAAAGTAAGAAGTTAAAGAGCCTCAGAGGTGCAACCTGCTAATAGCAATGGGGAAGCCCATAGAAATAAAGGATTTATATAATCCAAGCCCTGTAAGGGCGACCTGTTAATGACATATAAATAAATAATAAGAGATAATAGTTTAAAATGAAGAAAAAATTAATACTGGAGTCCGGTGAAGTGTTTCATGGAGAAGGTTTCGGAGCAGAATTGGAAACTGCAGGGGAAGTAGTTTTCAATACCGGAATGACAGGGTATCAGGAATTGATCTCTGACCCATCATACTGCGGTCAGATAGTTTGTATGACCTATCCGCTTATCGGAAATTATGGTATTAACCGTGATGATTATGAAAGTATTGAGCCGGCAATCAAAGGGCTTATCGTAAAAGAACTTTGCGATCTTCCTTCCAATTTCCGTACTCAGATTACTTTAGATGAATTATTTAAAAAGAAAAACCTTTCAGGAATTTCAGGAATCGACACCAGAAGACTGACAAGAGTTCTTCGTAACCATGGAGTCGTAAAAGGAAAAATTGTAAACGCTGATGCTGATGAAGCTGCGGTAGCTTCTGAGCTGAAAACAACAATTTTCCCAACCAATCAGGTTGAGGAGGTTTCTACAAAAACACCTTACGCAAACCCGAACAGAGGTTTCAAAGTTGTATTGGTAGATTTCGGTGCAAAACTGGGAATTATCAGAGAACTGTCTCAAAGAAACTGTGACATTATCGTGGTTTCTCAGGATACTACAGCAGAAGAAATTCTACTAATGAATCCGGATGGAATTATGTTGTCAAACGGTCCTGGTGATCCGGAAGATGTACCACACGCTTTAGATATGATCAGAGGGTTATTAGGAAAAGTTCCCATCTTCGGAATCTGTTTAGGACACCAATTGATTGGTCTTGCTTGTGGGGCGAAAACTTTCAAACTGAAATTCGGACACAGAGGAGGAAACCACCCGGTATTGGATCTGGAGAAGAACACCGTAGCAATCACATCTCAAAACCATGGATATGCTGTAGATCAGGAAAGTTTAAAAGGAACAGACCTTATCGAAACACACATCGCATTGAATGATAGAACAAACGAAGGATTGAAACACAAAATCCACCCTTGTTTCTCCGTTCAGTATCACCCTGAAGCGAGTCCTGGCCCTGAAGATGCAAACTACCTGTTTGATGAGTTCATTCAAATGATGGAGGACTTTAAGAAGTAAAACGGTACAATTGTCATTCTGAACGAAGCAATAGCGTAGTGAAGAATCTCTATAAAGTATGTTTAGATTCCTACGGAATGACAAAGTGTGTTAATTCAATTTAAATAAAGCACAATGCTAAAAGTCTAAGCTCAAATTTTTAGCATCTAAAAAAAGAAAAATGGCAAAACGTACAGATATAAAAACAATTTTAGTAATCGGTTCAGGACCTATTATCATTGGTCAGGCAGCTGAATTTGATTACGCAGGAACGCAGGCTTGTCTGTCTCTGAAAGAAGAAGGCTACAAGGTAATTTTGATCAATTCAAACCCTGCAACAATCATGACGGATGTGGAAATCGCTGATAAAGTATATATCGAGCCGATTTCATTACAGTTTGTAAGCCACATCATCAGAAAAGAACGTCCGGATGCATTATTACCAACATTGGGAGGTCAGACAGGACTGAACATGGCGGTAGAATTGGAGAAGTCAGGAATTCTTGAAGAGTGCAAAGTGGAAGTATTGGGAACAAAGCTTTCTGCCATCAACAGAGCTGAAGACAGAGATCTTTTCCGTGAGTTGATGAGAGAATTGAATGAGCCGGTTCCGGAATCTGATATCGTAAACACGGTAGAAGGAGCACTTGCTTTCGCAAACGAAATCGGTTACCCGGTAATTGTTCGTCCTGCCTTTACAATGGGTGGTACCGGAGGAGGTATTGCTTCTACAGAAGCTGAATTGAAAGAGATTGCTGAATTGGGACTAAAACACAGTCCGGTTACCCAGTGTCTTATTGAAAAATCAATCGCAGGTTTCAAAGAAATTGAATACGAAGTAATGCGTGATGCAAACGACAACGCTATTGTGGTTTGTAACATGGAAAATATAGACCCGGTAGGAGTTCACACAGGGGACTCTATCGTAGTAGCACCTTCTCAGACGCTTTCAGACAGAGAGTATCAGTTACTGAGAAATGCTTCCCTGAAAATCATCAGAGCGTTAGGAATTGAAGGAGGATGTAACGTACAGTTAGCTTTAGATCCACACTCTTTCGAGTATTATATCATCGAGGTAAACCCTAGAGTTTCCCGTTCATCAGCGCTAGCAAGTAAAGCAACAGGATATCCGATTGCAAAAATTGCTGCAAAAATTGCTGTAGGATTAACGCTGGATGAAATCATGAACCCGGTAACAGGAAAAACATACGCATGTTTCGAACCTGCTCTTGACTATGTGGTAACGAAATTCCCAAGATTCCCATTCGATAAATTCGAAACGGCGGACAGAAGACTTTCTACTCAGATGAAAGCAACAGGAGAAGTAATGGCGATCGGAAGAAACCTGGAAGAATCTTTACAGAAAGCGATCCGTTCATTAGAAACAGGAATCAAGCATTTAGGATTAAAAACTAAGCAGGCGGAAGCGCTTACTGCTGAGGAAATCGAGAGAAGAATCAGAGTATGTGATGATGAAAGATTGTTCATTATCGGAGATGCTTTAAGAAGAGGATACGACTGGGAACAGATTGTAGAATGGAGTAAAATCGACAAGTTCTTCATCTGGAAACTGAAAAAACTAGTTGACTTCGAAAAAGTAATCGCTGAAAACAAATTCGATAAAGAAACATTAATTGAAGCGAAGAGATTAGGTTTCGCAGATATCAATATTGCTGTTCTTTGGGATGTAAAAGAACGCGAGGTTTTCAACTTCAGAAAAGAAAACGGAGTAATGCCGGTGTACAAAATGGTAGACACTTGTGCTGCTGAATTTGAATCTGAAACCCCTTATTTCTACGGAACTTACGAAGAAGAAAACGAAAGTGTTGTTTCTGACAAAGAAAAAATCATCGTACTAGGTTCAGGACCTATCAGAATCGGACAGGGAGTTGAGTTTGATTACGCAACAGTTCACTCAGTATGGGCAATCAAAGAAATGGGTTATGAAGCGATTATCATCAACAATAACCCAGAAACAGTTTCTACAGACTTCTCTATCTCTGATAAACTATACTTCGAGCCGCTTACAGAAGAAGATGTAATGAACATCATCGAGCTTGAAAAGCCTAAAGGAGTAGTGGTACAGTTCGGAGGGCAGACTGCAATTAACCTTGCCGATAAATTAGCCTCTCACGGAGTACAGATCTTAGGAACTTCATTAGAAGATCTTGACAGAGCTGAAAACAGAGATAAATTTGAAAAAGCACTTCAGGAACTGGGAATTCCTCAGCCAAAAGGAAGAACTTCAACTTCGAAAGAAGAAGCGATAAAAATTGCTAACGAAATCGGATATCCGGTATTGGTGCGTCCAAGCTACGTTCTTGGAGGGAGAGCGATGGAAATTGTATACGCAGAAGCAGAACTGGCTCACTACATGGAGCATGCGGTAGATGCAAGTCCTGAGCACCCTGTATTGGTTGACAAATACATGGTAGGAAAGGAAATTGAAGTAGATGCCATCTGTGACGGAGAAACTGTAGTGATTCCAGGGATTATGGAGCACATCGAAAGAGCGGGAGTTCACTCCGGAGACTCAATCGCAGTATATCCACCACAAAATATTTCTCAAAGTGAGATTGATACTTTGGTAGACTATACGAAAAGACTGGCAAAAGGACTGAAGGTGATCGGATTAATGAACATCCAGTACGTTCTTTTCGAAGGAAACGTCTATGTAATCGAAGTAAATCCTCGTTCTTCAAGAACAGTTCCTTTCTTATCTAAAATCACAGAGGTTCCTATGGCTAACCTTGCAACAAAGGCAATCTTAGGACAAAAACTGAAAGACTTAGGATACGAAAACGGATTGGTTCCAAACAAAGAAGGAGTATTTGTAAAAGTTCCGGTATTCTCTTTCTCTAAACTAACGAAAGTTGACATCTCTTTAGGCCCTGAAATGAAGTCTACAGGAGAAGTTATGGGGAAAGATACAACCCTTGAAAAAGCATTGTACAAAGGATTGGTTGCCGCAGGAAGAAAAGTTCCTATGCACGGATCTATCCTGTTCACAGTAGCAGATAAGCATAAAGACGAAGCAGCAGCTCTTGCAGCAAGATTCCATGAAGTAGGATTCAGAATCTGGGCTACGGAAGGTACTGCGAAATTCTTCGAAGAAAAAGGAATTCCTTGCAAAATAGGATACAAAATCGGAGAAGAAGATGTAAACCTTATCGACCTTATCCAGAAAGGAAAAGTTCAGTATGTTGTGAACACTACTACAAAAGGTAAACAAGCTGAAAGAGACGGATTCCAGATCAGAAGAATGAGCGTTGAAAACGGAGTTCCTTGTTTAACTTCAATGGATACGGTAGAAGCGATCTTAAAAGTAATCGAAAGCATGAGTTTCAAAATGGAGACGATGTAATTTCGAACAGAAATAAATACTTAAGTTCCGCAAGTTTTCTTGCGGAATTTTTTTATCATTTAATCTAAACAGAGAGGAATCTGTTTATTTTTGCAAAAACCAAGTAAGATAAAATTATATGAATGCAATTATTAAAGGAGTTTTAAGTGTTGTTTTTGTGCTTGTATTTTGGGGATGTTCGATACCAACAGATTTTTATATTCAAAATTTAACAGAAACAAAAAAAACAGTAAAAATTAATTATAAAAAAAGAATGGTAAAAGAATTATCTGAAGGTTCTTATGGTGCATTTAGTTTCAATTATGAGAATGATATTGTACAGCCAAAATTTTTCAGAAAAACTAAAAATCTAAAATCTCTTGAAAAAAAGATGGACAGCTCTGGTGTTATGCTGGAAATCAACCCCCATTCAACAGTACGGATTGAAAAAACACATAATTTTATGTGGAAATGGTATATTGTTGATGTTGAAATTGACGGACAAAAATATAGTATAGACGAAATAGCCAAAAAATCTGAGAACGTTAAAGATGATTATATTTTTAAAATTGAATAAAGAAAAAAGTTATAATGGATAAAAAAGCCATAAAAATTTTATTGAAAACCATAAAAAGTTCTCAGGATGAGAGTCTAAGCGACTGGTTTTATTGGGAAACCTATATGCAATACATCACCGAAGATGATTTTGAGTATGCAAAGAAGCAGTCGGTAATGTATGATCAGGAAGAAATAAGCCATGATGAAATTTGCCGTAGAATTAAAAAAGCTGTTGCTAATATTACAAAGCAGGACGTTGTTGATGCCTTTATTTACAGCCTGAGTACAAGGCAGTTGGAATACCGTTCATTCTTGTCCAGCTACTGTATTGCCCAAAGTCTGACTGAGCATAGCTTTACACCAAGCCCACAACCTAATGAAGGTATCTGTGCGGTGTGTGGCATTCATGCTTATGAATTTGAAGATCCTATCGAATTCAATACGATCAATTATTTCAAGTATAAAGATGGAGCCTGTTTTGATAATTTAATTCAGGTTTTATTTGATGTAGAACAATTTCCAAAGCTTCCGGCTGTCAAACCCAATGAAAATGATTACAGCATACTCAATGAACTGAAAAAAATCATGGAGACAACAGATCCAAACGACAGAATTTCTCAACTCAAAAAGAAAATTTCTAAAACTTTCAAATCAAATGATGAAGAACGGTTAGGAGTATTGGAAATTTTAGGAATCATTGGAATTTTACATGATGATGAGCATTTTGGATATGCAGATCATTACATTACCTATCCTGAAAGAGAGCACAGACCTATAAGAAATGATGATGTTGGTTACCCTGCGAGATGGTGGCAGGGAAAATTCGGGATTGATAATGAAAAGTGGGAGTATTGGTTCGGAAGCAAATAATAAGCTGGAGGTTGTACAGTTACATATTTGAAGCAAACTTTCATTATAAAAAAGATTCTCAGAATTAATTCACAATAGTTTTTATTCTATCATCTTAAAAGTAGATTATGTTTGAAGAATTATTTATAAATTAGAGCGTTAAAATTCAAGCTGTTATTGCTATTTAAAAACTAATAAAAACTTCACCAAATCAAGATATAACCATGGCAGAATATTACGCAAAATCAAGCAATTCTTTATCTTTTGAAGTCACAAAAGAAGAGACATTAATTGGGAAACTTACTTATACAAGCTGGTTTAAATTTAATGCTGCCATTGAAATTGCAGAGGGTCAGAGCTATCAGGTAGAGCCAAAAGGTTTTTGGGGAACCACCATTGAACTGAAAGACCATGAAAGAGTACTTCTGAAATTCAGAATGAACTGGAATGGTGAAATTGTGGTACAGACTTATTTTGACGGCATAAAGAATGGTTATCTTTTTAAACACAGAGGGATTTTTAAAGAATCATTTGTCCTTACAGATCAGGAAGGTGTAGAACTGATGATCATAAAGCCACATCTGAAATGGACTTCCATGAATTACGAATACCAGATTACCACCTCTGATGCCTTTGAGACATTTCCGGAAAAAGAAATCGTTTTAATTAATGCTCTACACTGTGCCAATTACTATATGTCTATGATGGCTTCTGCTGTGATATAAAAGTTCATCTTACACTTCAACAGAAATAACTCCTAATTTTATCAAATAGAGTGCCTCAAAAGTCGAAGAATTCGACTTTTGTCATTCTGACGAAGGAAGAATCTCATTAATAGTCTATTTGTTATCAAAACAGAGAGTTCTTAACTACTTATCCAAAGCCTTTGAAACCGCCAGACTATCTTCCAATAGTCTGTAGCGTATAATTTTATTATTTTGAATGCACATCTGTATACAGAATAAAGACTCTACAATTTTGCTTGTTTCAAGCATTTTCGTTACAAATTCTCCTGTAATCACGGCATTTTCATCATCGGTAAAAATATGATCAATTTTTGCAGAAACAGGTTCTGTATTTTTCCATAGCAGTTCAAAAAATTCGGCGACTTCCTGTTTATTATTTCTTACTCCCAGCCAGGCCACTTTTTGCTCATCCCCAGGTATATACCAATCCACGGTATCAGAAAAAAGGTTGGTTAATGCTATCAGATTTCTTTCCGACATGAACTGTAAAAATTGTTGAATGGTTTCTTGGATGTTGCTGCTCATTTCTTGAAAATTATAATCAATAATTGACTTTGTATAGAGTTATGAAGATATGAAAAATTTACATTCTAATTGTTGTTTATTTTCATAAAATCCTTTATTGATCGGTTATTTCATTAAGCAAGTTTTATGATTTGTATCATGTTTTTATTTAGAATTAATAAAAATAAGATAATTTTGCAAAACTAACTTAATTATAAACATGAAAAAAACTATTATTTCTGCAGCTCTATTAGCCGTAACAATGCTGAGTGCCCAGGAAACGGATACCATCAAAGTGGCTGAAATCCAGTCTGTATCCCTTCAGGGAACTCACAATTACAGAACAAAAAAATCTGAATCTATAGCAAGACTTCCTCTTGAAAATCTTGAAAATCCTACCGTTTACAACCTCGTTCCCAAAGAAATCATTAGTGAAATGGGAGCAATGGACTTCAATACAGCGATGGCTTCTGCCCCTGGAGTAGTGGTAAGCAACAGTGTAAACGACAGCGGAAATGATATTTTCATGAGAGGTTTCAGCTCAAATGCCAGTTTCAGAAACGGATTGGTTCAAAACCCAAGAGTTCAGTCCGAGATCGCTAATATCGAGAGGATAGAAGTAATAAAAGGGCCATCCGGAACTTTATTCGGAGGAACCTTAGCCAACTATGGCGGAGTGGTGAATATCGTTACTAAAAAACCGCAGGAAAACTTTGGAGGAATTATCAATTATACCACCGGAAGCTGGGGAATGAACCGAATCACAGCGGATGTAAACACCCCTTTGAACAAAGAAAAAACAGCATTAGCAAGATTCAACGTAGCAGCTTACTCTCAGGATTCTTTCCAGGATGCAGGCTACAACAAAGGATTATTTTTCTCAGGAAGTGTTTTGTATAAAGTAAGTGATAAAACCACTGTAACGTTAGACACCGAGTTCCATGCTCCGGATAAAACATTGAATGCCTATGTAAGAAACTCAGAAAAACTGACTTTACATTCCATGAAAGACCTGGAAGTTGCCTATAAAAGAGCATTTACAAGTAATGATATCGGTTCCAAAAGAACCAATTTTGTAACGATGGCGGAGGTTACTCATAAATTCAACGATCAATGGACATCAAGAACCTCTTACCAAAGAGGAGAAGCCAATGAAAATGAATCAATCTTTTTAGTGCTTAGATATTTGAATAATAATCAGGTAGAAAGAATGATCCGTCCTTTCGACAGCTTTAAAGTAACCACAGACAATATTCAACAGAATTTTACAGGAGATTTTAAAATAGGCGGCTTAAGAAACCGACTGGTAGTGGGAATAGATTACTTCCAGCAAAGAACAAAATATCAGTTCCCTTATTATGAAGCCAATGGATACAGCAATGTTTTCATGCCTTATGACAAAGTAACCTTGGACAGCTCTTCAGCGTGGGATCCTATCTCAAGAAACAAATTCATGAACAAGGAGAGAAAATCTACAGAATCTGATATTACAACTTTCAGAACGATCAGTGGTTATATCTCCAATGTTTTAAATATCACAGATAACTTGCTGGTAATGGCCAGTTTAAGAGTAGATAGCTATAAAAATGATGATACAGTGGTAAACGGTGTGGAAATCTCTACAAAAAACGGATATCCTGAAAATAAAGTGACAGGGTACAGCCAGACTCAGTTTTCACCAAAGTTCGGATTGGTATATGAAATCGTAAAAGACCAGATTTCATTCTTTGCCAATTATGTGAACGGATTTAAAAACTATGCTCCATCATTAAATGAAGTTGGTGTTTTGACAAAATGGGATCCTGAGCAGGGAAATCAGGTTGAAACAGGGTTTAAAGTAGATCTTTTTCATAAAAAATTACTGACGACCGTGAGTTATTATAATATTAATGTTAAAAACAGACTGGTTGCAGATCCGGGTGGAATAGGAAGCATTCAGGATGGTAATATCAAAAGTCAGGGATTGGAAATTGGAATTATTGCCAACCCTTTCAAAGGATGGAATATCGTGGCCGGATATGGTTATAACGATAACAAATATGATGACCGAAGCAAAGATAGCGGAAAAAGAATCGCATGGACACCAAAACATGTAGCGAATCTATGGACGAGCTACAAAATTATGGATGGTGCTTATGAAGGACTTGGTTTCGGAGCTGGATTTAATTTTGTAGATCAAACTTATATCAATATTACCAATCATTTCCTTGCTCCGTCTTATACTACTGTAGGTGCTACCATTTTCTATGACAAGAAAAAATACAGAATCGGTCTGAAAATGAATAATGCGCTGAATGAAAACTATTGGAACTTCTACGGACAGCCACAGAAGCCAAGAGAAATCCTTGCCAATTTTGCATTCAAATTTTAATACCTGAAAACAAAAATAATTTCAACGAAAATATAAGGATGAAAACCGCAAAGGTGCAAAGCTTTGATTTATAATATATCTATTTCTGATGCCTTAAAATATGCTAAAGTAAACGGCAGCAGGAATAACTCTTTTCACTTTACAAACACGCCATTATAAATACAATTGCGCCTTTGCATTTTCTACACTTACATTTTTGAATGGATGAAAACAGATATGGAAAATAAAAAAACGAATCCTAAAAAAAAGCAAGGGAAATCCCTTACCAAAAGAATCACAGGCTGGCTGCATCTATGGCTCGGGCTGGTTTCCGGAATCATTGTGCTTACTGTTACTCTTTCGGGAACTGTATTTGTCTTTTGTGACGAAATCATTGATTGGTGTGGAGGAAGTGCCAAATATGTTCAGGCTCCGGCTCATGCTAAAAAAATGACGCCTGAAGCATTGCTGGCTCAGTTCCATCAGCAGGTTCCGGATCGAAAAGCATTCTATTTTGATACGTATAAAGAAGCAGACAGAAGTTTCAGGGTAGCATCGGCAACGAAACCACCTAAAGATAAAAGTGTGGACAAAGCAGAAAAGTCAAAGAAAAAGGGGCGCGGTCCAAGAGGTGTATTTGCCTACCATTATCTTAATCCTTACACCGGAAAAGTAATGGGTTTCACAAAAAGCTATGAGTTTTTCTATGTTGTAGCCCATATTCATGCACAGTTACTGGCGGGGAAATTCGGGAAAACAGTAGTCGGTGTTGCTTCCATCATATTTTTTGTTCAGCTTATCGGTGGACTGATTCTCTGGTGGCCAAAAAAATGGAACAAAACAACAAGAACAACAGCTTTTAAAATCAAATCCGGAACAAAATGGCGCAGGAAAAACTACGACTTTCATAATGTTTTTGGGTTTTATTCATTGCTGCCGGCAGTGTTTATTACCATTACAGGGTTGATTATGGCCTATGAGGTTTTAACAAATCTTACCCAGCAGGCTTTCGGAGGAACTGTAGATGCCCATAGTATTGCAGAAAAGTATGAACCTAAATTTGATCCTGAGAAAAAAGCATTATCATATACTGATTTTGTAGAGAAAAAATTTAAAGAGTTTCCTGAAGCAAAGCAATTCAGGATGAGTATTCCCAGAAATGATTCAGCAACAGTTTATCACGTGGGCATAGCTCAGTTTATTGGTTTAAAAAGCCTTGTCAATGGCAAAAGTATAGAAACGAATAAATATACCGGGAATGAGATAGATTATCCCAAAGAAGTTCAGATGCATGAAGTCATTGAGCATATGAATTTTGACCTGCATGTAGGCTATTGGGGCGGAATGTTCGGTAAAATATTCACATTCATTATCGGGATTATTTGTACCAGCCTCCCTATTACCGGATTTCTGATCTGGTGGGGAAGAAGGAATAAATCACCCAAAAAGAATAAAGAAATTAAAAATATTCATCAACACAGAAAAGATTCACACCATGAACAACTGGTTTAAAATTATATACCTTCCCTTATTTTTATTCTTCATAGCAGGAAAGGCTCAGGAAAAACTGACCATTGGAGAGAAGCAAAATGTATTTTCAAAAGTTCTAAATGAAAACAGAGAAATCTGGGTTCATCTGCCCAAAACTTATAACGACAATACCATCAATCCTGCAAAATATCCGGTCATCTATCTTTTAGACGGAGAAATCAATTTTGAATATTATACAGGATTAACGGATTTCATTGCCAGAACACCCTATGCTGATATTCCGGAATGTATTGTGGTAGGCATTAAAAATACAGAACGAACAAGAGACCTTACACCCACTAAAGCTCAGAAGAAAAGTCCTGTAAACCCCAACATTATTCTTTTTGCAGACAGTGGAGGAAGTGAAAAATTTGTAAAATTTATACAGGAAGAACTGAAATCATTCATTAGTAAAACCTACAGAACTCAGGATTATTCTGTGTTGGTAGGACACTCTTTCGGAGGATTATTTGCTATTAATACCTTCCTTTTGCATCCGGATTATTTTAATGCTTATGTTGCCAATGATCCTAGCCTATGGTGGGATAATAAAGTAATGATTGTAAAAACAAAAGAATATCTGGAAAAAAATAAGACATTTCCTGCGAAAAAATCTTTGTATGTTTCTCAGGCAGATAATGAAGAACAGCAGAAAAACTGGAATTCTGATATGACTCAGGCCATTGAAGAATTTAAAGGAATCATAGAAAAGAACGGATCTTTAAACTATAAACATCGTTTCTTCGAAGGTGAGACCCACGGAACCGTTTCCTATCCTGGAAATTATGAAGCTTTGAAATTTATATTTAAAGGTTTCAGAACCGATATAAAACAGTTGGCCAAAAATCCCAAAATGCTTGAAGAAGATTATAAAAAGTTTTCCGAAAAAATGGGAGCAGAATTTATCCCTTCAGAAACTTACCTGAATGTAGTCATCAAATTTATGAAAAGTAATGGTTTTAAAGACTCAGAAACTTATTTTATGAATGTGAAAGACAAATATTATTCTAAGAAATAAGACACTCAAAATAAAAAAGCAAATCCGTTGATGAACGATTTGCTTTTTTTATACATGGATAAGAATTCTTATAATAGTTTTTGGCTAAAGCCAATGGAATATTTCTAAAAAATAAAAACGGGCTAAAGCCCATTCCTCTTGAATCTTCTTTTGGTGATTGAAATGAATCCTAATTCCAAAAATCTATCCGCACAGTTTGTCATTCCGTAGGAATCTATACTCTTACCATCTAAATACAAGATCTAGATTCCTACGGAATGGACAAACTAAACGTTTTATTTATCCAAAGAATTTGACATTCGGTAGAAGTCTAAACCGATTCTTTTAGAAGCTTTTTTACCATTTAGCATGTTTATCCTATTAATGTCTGTTATCGCAATTAATCGGGAAATCCTTCTCCTTTTGATCTAAAAAACTAATGGAAGGACAGCCAAAAGACTGAGCCATAAACCCAAAAATAACAGGAGGTTTTCCTTTGAAAAGATGGCCTGTCCATTGGGAAACATTGGCTTCATCAGCATCTATTCCATAAAGAGGCATGAATTCTCCGCCATCACTTCCTGCAAGACTGAATGTCTTCTCCGCAATTTTTTCTTTGCGATCATTGATGACTGCAAGTTTACGCTCAACAATATTTCCTTCTTCAAGATAATCCTGCAGATAATAGGTCAGATTTTCATATTGTGACTGATAAGTTTTTCCCAGAGCCAGTTTTGAGTGAGAAAAATATTTTTTTGAAACATCAGCGCTGCCTTTTTGCCATTTCACCGCTTTCATTTTATTGTCTACGAAAGGGTTTTTATTTCCAAAATAAGCGACGGCATTATTATAACGGTCGTATTCTGTTGTTTTTTGATGAGTGGCTACCTGGAATCCCATCATATAAGAATCCGGATCTAAATCCTGATCATCAGAATAAGGACTTAAATAAGCCACAGCCTTTAGCTTGCTGACTGGCATTCTTTGAAGTTGGTTAGAGCCATACTCATAGATGTACAGGGAATCATTTTCAGTGAGCTGAATTCCGTTGAGCAATTTTTTTCTGCTGGGTGCATCCAGTTCAAAATGCTGGAGTTCTTCGAAAGACATCTGTTTATGATTTTTAACAATTTCGGCAGGTATCGGTTGCTCTCCTTTATAGATATCTGAAACAGAAATGAAAATATCCATATCAGAATCTTTTTCAGCTGATGAAATAACAGACAGGCTGAAAATATTAAAGTTGGTATAATCTATTTTCTCTTCAGTTTTTGCTGTTTTTATAGTATCATTCGTGATTTTTGTTTCTGTGGTAACTGTTTTCTTTTCATCTTTTTGACAGCTCACCATAACCAGTTGAAAACAGATAAGTGCTGCGACAGTTTTGATCTTCATCATCTTTCTTAATAGTAAAGAGTTATTAATATTTTAATTCATTTTGTAATAAGGTTCTGAAAAATATTTGCTGGGTTTGATGTAAGCTATTTTCCTTTCAGCATCAAAGATCCATATAAACCTGCGAAGCATGTCAGCCCCGAGATAACTTACATTTTGTGTTTTCAGTTCACCGGAGAAAAATCCTACGGAAACATCTTTAAAAACACTATTTCCCAACTTGAAATATGGTAGAACAGATTGTTTGGTAGTTAAAGTTTTACCTTCAGAATTTTTTAATGTTTTTTCTCCCGTTACTTTAAGCTTTTTCTCCAGATTCTTTTCTTCTGCAAACTCATTGCTGTACAGAAGCGCTCCGGAAAATCCGGATTGTAAAACAAAATAGGCTTCCTGCTGCTGATCACCATCAAGGATATTGTCTGCTGCCAGATAAAATCCATCATGATCCAGGATAATATTAATAGGCTGGTAACCTTTCAGATCCGGCATTTTGTCATAGATTACAAACTGGTTGTTGTCATAATCAATTTTAAATGCTTTCCCTTCAAAAATTCCGGTCCCGATTTTTCCGTCTGCTTCATGCCCTGTTAACTGATTGTCAAAAAAACGAACCTCTTTCTGGACAATTTCCCCGATTTGTACCGTATTGTGGTCGCTGAGTTCTTCTTTGTTGAAAATAATATGATTTGCTTTCTGTTTGCCATCAGGAGAAATTGAATAATCTTTCATCGCTATCTGAAACATCAGATCCAGCGAATCCTTTTGGTTGACAAGAGTTTTGACAATAATATTATTGTGTTTGGTGATCCGGAAAGGAATGGTCTGCTGTGCTTTCATACCGTAAAATCCAGCCGAAAGCAGTATGAAAAGTACTGTTTTTTTGAGCATTATAAGTGATTAGTGTTTTAAAACTTTAAAATTACCTATTATCTTTGGAAAAGCAAATAATAAAATGAAATGGTTGAAAAATTGCTTCAGAGTGGAATCCATTGGGAAAAGAAAGAATTCAGACGAAACGAATTCCTGAAGATTTCAGGCAGTGTAGACACCTATATTTATTTTATTGAAAACGGAAGCGTTCGGATCTTTATGATGGATGAACATGAAGAAAGAATTATTCGTTTTGGATATACCGGAAATATTATTGTAAGCCTGGATTCCTTTTTATCGGGAAAGCCTTCTGATCTTTATATTCAGGCAATTAAAAAAACAACGGTAGGAATGGCCTCGAAAAAGGATTTCTATACGTTTGTGCAATCGGATGAAGAACATATGAAATTCTGGATGAATGTTCTGGAAGATCTCGTATTGCAGCAGCTTGAAAGAGAAAAAGACTTGCTGATCAATGCTCCCGGTGAACGCTTTGAAAGAGTTTTAAAACGAAGTCCGAAACTGTTTCAGGAAGTTCCCAATAAATACATCGCCAATTATCTTAGAATGTCGCCGGAAACTTTGTCAAGACTTAAAAAATCTTGAGTTCAGTCAAGATTTAAGAACATTCAGATCAGCATATTTGCATAAAAAACGTAATGAAAATTTCAACCGCAGAATTACTGAACGAATTAAGAAATAGAACTGAAGAACATTTACAGTTTGCTGAAATGTTGTCTTTAAAGACGGAACATGATCTGAATTTCAGAACTTCAACAGAAAGCTGGAGTACATTGGAATGTCTGGAACATCTTATCCGCTATGGAGATTTTTATATTCCTGAAATTAGCCGTATTATTTCTTCTGCCAATAAGTCTCCACAATCTTATTTTAAACCCGGAATTCTTGGAAATTATTTTGCTAAAAGCATGCTTCCCAAACAGAATCTAAATACAATGAAAACACTTAAAGCAATGAATCCTATCCACAGCAATCTGGATAAAAGTGTAGTGGATACGTTCATTAACTATCAAGGAAAATTACTTGAGTTATTGGAAGAAGCACAATATATTGACTTAGAAAAGACAAAAACAAGTATAAGCATTTCAAAACTAATCAAACTAAAGCTTGGAGATACCTTTCGTTTTGTTATTTATCATAATGCAAGACATGTTGAACAGATAAAAAGAATTTTAACGGATTAAAAACAAATTATGATTTCCAAAAAGCTTAATTTTAAACTAATGGAAATTATACACCAAAAAAACATATCAACCCCATTGGGAGAAATGATTGCCTGTACCGTAGATCAGGGGATTTGTCTGCTGGAATTTACAGACCGGAAAAATATTGAAAAACAACTGAAGGCTTTATCAAAGGTTCTGAATGCAGAAATTGTAGAAAAAGAACATCCTCATTTTGTTCAGCTTGAAAAAGAACTGAAAGAATATTTTGGCGGACAAAGAAACCATTTTGAAGTTCCATTGTTTACTACCGGAACTGAGTTTCAGGAAAAAGTGTGGCAACTTCTCCGTGAAATTCCGATGGGAGAAATCAGAACTTATAAACAGCAGTCAGAAATATTAGGAAATCCCAAGGCGATACGTGCCGTAGGAACAGCCAACGGAATCAATAAAATTGCTATTTTAATTCCCTGCCATCGTGTGATTGGTTCAAACGGTGAGTTGGTTGGATATGCAGGTGGTATCTGGAGAAAACAAAAACTGCTTGAGCTTGAAAAGGCAATTCTATTTTAAAAACCGAAGTTCGGATTCAGAGAATTATAAAAAATAGGTGTTCATTTTTCGGTTGTAGAGCAGGCAGTAATCTTTCTACTTTTGAATAAAAAAAATATGATCAGTTTTAAACAGTTACATCATGATGAATATCCATTAATATTGGGTAATGTATGGAATGTAGAAAGCGCAAAGGCATACGAAAAGCAGGGGTGTAAAGCGTTAGCAACCTCAAGTTCGGCAGTCGCATTGAGTTTAGGATATGAAGATGGAGAACAGATGACCTTTGAAGAATATTTTTATATCATTAAGAGGATCAGAACCTCCGTTTCAATCCCTCTGTCGGTAGATCTGGAATCCGGATATGGTCTTGAAAATGATACGGTAGTTTCGAATATCATGAAACTTATAGAAATTGGAGTATCGGGAATTAATATTGAAGATACAAACGTTATTCACGGAATACGAAAACTGCTAAAAAGAGATGTCTTCTATGAAAGATTAAAAGATGTTTTTATCAAATTAGGAGAAAACAGAGGTAAAATATTTATCAATGTACGGACAGACCCTTTTTTACTGAATATTGAAAATGCATTGGAAGAAACTTTAGAGAGAATTAAACTGTTTGAAGAACTTGATGCTGATGGTGTTTTCGTTCCGGGGATGACAGCTGAAAATGACATCAGAACGATTACAGAAGCAACCTTTCTTCCTGTGAATGTTATGGCGCTGCCTGATTTACCGGATTTTGATATGCTTAAAACATTAGGTGTAAAAAGAGTTACTTCAGGTGCTTTTATGTACAGACACATCTACAGTGAGCTTGAAAAAGCAAGTCAGAAAATTACAAATACAAGAAGTTTTTCACCTCTTTTTATTGAATGATGGAACTTACAGAAAAAATCATGTATGAGGCATCTTATACCAAAGATGTTTCATTTGAAGGGATATTCTGGATGGGCGTAAAAACCACAGGAATATTCTGCAGACCGACCTGTACCGCAAGGAAACCGAAATTTGAAAATGTAGAATTTTTTTCCAATACCAAAGATGCGATGCTCAAAGGGTATCGTCCTTGTAAAGTGTGCCGGCCTTTGGAAAATCTTAATGCTACACCTTCATATATCAAAAAGTTACTGAAAGAAATTGCCGATGATCCTATATTAAAGCTTAAAGATTACGATCTTGTAAAAAGAGGATTGGAACCCGCAACAGTACGCAGATGGTTTCTGAAACACCATGGAATTACGTTTCATGCTTTCCAGAGAATGTCAAAACTCAATACTGCCTTTAAAAAGCTTCAAAATGGAGAATCAGTTACAGAAGTAGCATTTGACACAGGATATGAAAGTCTGAGCGGTTTTAATGAGAGTTTTAAAAATATTTTTGGCGTATCACCTAAGAATAATACCATGGAAAAAATCATTGATCTGAAGAGAGTAGAAACGATGCTGGGAACCATGATAGCCTGTGCCGATGAACATGGAATCTGCCTTCTTGAATTTTCCGACAGAAAAGCGCTTCCCACAGAATTGAAGAGTATTGCGAACTATTTTAAAGCAAATATTATTCAGGGAGATAATCCTCATTTTGTTACTCTGGAAGAAGAATTGAAAGAGTATTTCGAAGGAAAAAGAGCCATATTTACAGTTCCTCTTTCCCCTGTAGGAACAGCTTTCCAGAAAGAAGTCTGGAATATTCTTCAGGAAATTCCTTACGGTGCAACAAGAAGCTATCAGGAACAGGCAGATATTCTGGGAAACCCTAAATCCGTAAGAGCTGTAGCCAATGCTAATGGTCTGAATAAGATATCCATTATAATTCCTTGTCATCGTGTAATTGGCAGCAACGGACAATTAACAGGCTATGGAGGAGGAATCTGGAGAAAGCAAAAATTACTGGAACTGGAAAAGGCTATTTTGTTTTAGAAATATAAAAAGAATTTTATCCTTATCTTTCGCTATTTACAATAAGTTTTTCCCTCTTTTTATGAAATCGAAAATTCCGGATATTTTAATTTTTTCCAGACTGATTATTGGGTTTATCATCATTTTTTTAAGTGTAATTAAAATCGAAAACTATCAGATTATTATTGTTATTCTGTTATCAATCGGGTTATTAACTGATATTTTTGATGGAATTATAGCAAGGCATCTTCAGATTTCAACTCAGAAACTCAGACGTCTGGATTCTACTGTTGATCAGATTTTCTTTATCTCGGTAGGAGTTGCAGCGTATATACAATGTCCTGAGTTTTTCAAAACAAACGCTTCCAAAATAATCATTCTTGCAGGATCTGAAGCCCTTATTTATCTGGTAAGCTTTTTAAAATTCCGAAAGGAGGTTGCTACACACTCTATTGGCGCCAAGATCTGGACTTTATTACTTTTTGGAACACTGATTCAGGTTATTTTACAATGCCAATCCATTGTTTTATTTAACCTTTGTTTTTGGGTTGGTTTACTTACCAGAGCAGAGATTATAGCTATTCTTCTTATACTGAAAACCTGGACCAATGATGTTCCTTCCATTTTTCATTCCATACAACTGAGAAAAGGGAAAACGATTAGGAAAAGTAAATTATTCAATAGTTAATCATTTATTTTTTATAAGGATTTGATTAAAAAATACCTTCATAGAAAAATATCGGTAAAACAAAATTTAACGAAGTTTGGGAAAGCTATTTCGTTTTGATTTTTGTAATTTTAAGCAAAAATTTACACGTGAAAAAGTTAATAATAGCAGTTTGCATTTCAGTTTCAGCATTCAGTTTTGCTCAGGATTATTCTGTACCGGCAGCAAGTCCGCGTCAGAAGGTTGAGCAGCAGTTTTCTATGTCCAAAATCTCTATCGATTATGGAAGACCAGGAGTGAAAGGACGTAAGATTTTTGGAGAATTGGTTCCTTATGGTCAGGTTTGGAGAGCGGGAGCGAACTCTTCTACGAAAATTACTTTCGGACAATCCGTTAACTTCGGCGGGAAAACAGTACCTGCAGGAACATACGGATTATTCATCGTTCCTACAGAAAAAGAATGGAAAGTTATCCTTAATAAAGATTTCCAGCAATGGGGAGCTTATACTTACGATCCTAAACAGGATGTAGTAGACGTTACGGTACCTGTTAACAAGTTGACCGACAAACAGGAGTGGTTTGAAATCACTTTAAATCCTACTGATGAAAATACAGGAAACCTTGTCATCAAATGGGATATGGCTCAGGCAGAAGTTCCATTGAAGCCATCAAAACTAGACACTGTCATCAAGATTTCTGACAAACTGAAAGAAATCAAGAAAATAGAATCAGATTCTACTAAAAAGAGCTAAATAATGAATTTTTCTGTTCAGCCTGTTTTAGAGAATGAAGAATTTCAATTAATCCCCTTACAGAAAGGGGATTTTGAATCTTTATATGACGTAGCTTCTGATCCGAAAGTCTGGGAACAACATCCCAACAAAGATCGTTACAAGAGAGAAGTTTTTGAAAACTTTTTCACAGGAGCTATGGAGAGTAAAGGAGCTTTCAAAATTATGGAGAAAGCCACCGGAGATGTATTAGGAAGCAGCCGTTATTATAATTTTGATGAAGAAGACAATCATATTTTCATCGGATATACTTTCTACGGTACAAAATCATGGGGGAAAGGCATCAATCCGCAGGTTAAAAAGCTGATGTTGGATTATATTTTCCAGTTTGTAGACAAAGTTCATTTCCACATTGGAAAAGAGAATTTCCGTTCGCAGACAGCTTTGGAAAGACTTGGGGGACAAAAAATTGCTGAAGAAGAAGTAGCTTATTTTGCAGAGCCTACAAGAACCAATTTTGTGTATGAAATTAAAAAAGAAGATTGGACATGAAAAAATATAAAATCCAGCAGTCTCCATTTGTAGTTCCCACAACAGATGGGAAACTGATCGAAGAACACTGGGGAAACTCTACGGGAAATTCTACTGTTTCTATTGCTCACATGGTGGCTCCTCCGGATTGGAGCGAACCTCACCAGACTCCTGAATTTGATGAGTTTACCTACATTATTTCAGGGAAAAAACAATTTGAAATAGACGGAGAAATTGTTGTTCTTGAAAAAGGACAGAGTATTCTTATTGAAAAAGGAGCAAGAATCCGTTACAGCAATCCGTTTTCAGAACCTTGCGAATATCTTGCAATCTGTCTTCCTGCATTTTCTATGGAATTGGTACATAGGGAAGAGGAAGGTGTAGACTAATAAATAATTAAAAAAATATACAAAAAAAGCAAATCTGCGGAAAGGTGGGTTTGCTTTTTTTTGTGTAATTACTCCATCATGAAAAAATAATCATGGATTGCTGATTTCTTTGATGTTAATTTTCAATATATTTTTATTAAGAATGCCTGTCAATACTAGGTTTCGCCATAGTTTTTTCTTTTTCATGCTTGATAATTTTAATTTATTTTGTAAGTTCGCGGACTTAAAAAAATGAACTAATTAAAATCTATGAAAAACAAATTATCAATTGTATTCATGCTGGGGATTGCACTTTCTACTACTTCATGTGCAACCATTTTTACAGGAACTCAGGATTCAATCGCTTTTTCTTCAAGCCCTGAAGGAGCAAAAGTATTTCACAAAGGAATAGAAAAGTGTACAACACCTTGTACCACAAAAATCCCAAGAGCTTTAGGGAAGCAGATGGTCACATTTGAAAAAGAAGGATTTGAGAAGCAAGAAATAAAGTTGACAAAAACTTTTAATGCCGTGACTTTACTAAATATTATTCTGGGAGGAGCAATAGGAGTAGGAATTGATGCTGCAACAGGTTCTCTTACCAAGTATTCTCCAAAAAAATATGATGTTGAGCTTCAGGCTAAACCGTAATTAAGCTAACAATATAAAAGTAAAAAGGCAAATTCATCAGTTCATGAATTTGCCTTTTTATATTTATTTTAAAATTTCTTTAAGGAAGAGCAGCGTATGATTCCATGCTCTTTTGGCCATTGTTGCATTGTAATCCGGTGATTTCGGATCTGTGAATGTATGCTTAGAATGAGCATATGTGATGATCTGCCAGTCGGCATTTCCTTCATTCATTTCTTTGATGAGGTTATTATAATCCTCAGGAGTTACACTTTTATCATCAGCCGGATTTTCAACCAGGATTTTAGCCGTCAAAGTCTCATTTTTTCTGCTCTGATCTCTGCCCAGACTTCCGTGGATGGAAACCACACCTGCAACAGGAAGATGTCCTCTTGCGGATTCCAAAGCTCCTGTACCTCCGAAACAGTACCCGATAACTGCTACTTTATCAGAAATGGCTCCGTTTTTCTTCAGTTGTTCCAAAGCCAGTGAAATTCTTTTCTGGTATTCCTGATAATTCTGTTTGTAATATCCGGAAGTTTTAGCAGCAGATTCATTGTCAGTCGGAATTTTTCCTTCACCGTAGATATCAGCAATAAAAGCAATATAGCCTTGCTTTTCTAGTTCAAGAGCGGCTGTTTTAGCTTCTTCATCAATCCCTTTCCAGGCTGGGAGAATAAGAACTCCCGGAAGTTTCTTTCCTGTATTGGAGGTAATTAAGCCATTCAGTTTCTGTGCGCCGTCCTGATAGGAAACCGTTTTAAGTTTCTGACTGAAAAGGGTTCCTGAAGCCATAATCATTGTGGTTAATAAGATGGAACGTATCATATTATTTTATTTTGTAATTTTTTGAAATCCTCAACTAAATTAATGAAAATAACTTATTGCGGAGTATTGTTTCTCTGAAGTTCCCACTTCTTATTTTTATATTCATATATTACACTGTTTTGATTATAGCTTGCTTTAATTTTATAAGGAGTAATAAAATCTAATAAGATGTTAATTGGGAATTCGGTGGTGCTTGCCTGTTTGCCTTTTATTTTTATTTTGTAGGATTCCGGATCATAGTATTTTATAAGATAATCGAAATTTTTATTACCGATTATTTTGCGATATGCATTAATACTTTCAGGGATGATAGATGTTGACAAATAGATATCCATACCATATTTTGTACGGGCATATTCAAGGACGTTTTTATTCCAAAATCTGATGATCAGAAAATTATATCCGGGAGAAATACCCTCATCAGGCGTATCAATATCAATGTAAGACTTTTTGTCTATGTATTGAATATGGAAAAAAGCTTTTCGGCCAGCAAGATCTTTTTTAGATATTGTTTGTACAAGATCATCTAAAACTCTCTTGTTGATCATGTTGTAAATACCTTCAATATTTTTAACATTCATCTTGATCTTCTCCATTCGGATATTGACATCATCGTTCCCAAAAGAACAAACTATTACATGACATCCATTAGCATGAGCCGGCCCCGGAACTGTAGGACATGCATCATCTTTATCCAAAATACCATCACCATCTGTATCCTCCCATGGGCAACCGTTGTTTTCTATAGGGCCTTCAACGGTAGGGCAGTTATCATCCTTATCTATTATGCCATCCTTATCAGTATCCTGCCATGGACAACCGTTATTTTCTATTGGGCCTGCTTCTATAGGGCATTTATCAAGATACAATGGAATATTGTCTTTATCTTCGTCAGAAAGGCAATGTTTTTTATTGAATTCTTTACGGCATTTTCTTAATGTTTCTTTGTTTTCAATACTTTGTGCGTGAGAGTAAATTCCCACGAAGATCAACAGCAATAAAATCTTTCTCATAGTTATAAAAAAATCCTCACCTAAATTAGTTAAATACAATTTAATAGTGAGGACGGTAAATATTATAAAATTTTTATTGATCTGAACTGAAAATGCCCAGCTTGATTAATTCCTGCTCCAGATTGGTGTCACATGTAACCTGAACAGTAATGAATCCCAGTGACTGTGCCATTTCAATATTCTTTGTATTATCATCAATGAAAACTGATTCCTCAGCCTTGATATTGTATCTGTTTAACAGAACATGCCATATTTTAGGATCAGGTTTGATTAGTTTTTCTGTTCCGGAAACCACAATTTTTCCGTCGAAGATCTGGAAGAAATCATAATTTTCCAATGCGTAAGGAAAGGTTTCTTCAGACCAGTTGGTAAGCCCGAACAGTTGATAATCCGTGTTTTTCAGTTTTCTCAGTACTTCTACATTTTGTGGAATATCGCTTTTCAGCATTACCGTCCAGTTGTCATAGAAAGCGCGGATTTCTTTTTCCCATTCCGGGAATTTTTTCACCTGGATTTCTGTTCCTTCGGCAAGACTTCTTCCTCGGTCCTGTTCAATATTCCATTCATCATGGGTAATATTTTCAAGAAAATATTCCATTTTTTCGTTATCATTAAAATAATCTTTAAAATAATATCTCGGATTCCAGTCCATGAGTACGCCTCCGAAATCGAATATGATGTTTTTTATTTTCATAATTAATATGGTTGTGAATTGTTGTTATTTTTATTCAGGTCTGTAAAACTGATACTGTCCGTCTTCATAATAAGCATTGATATGCTGAAGTCCGTTAGTCAGAATAATTTCTCTGGCTCCGATAATAGAATTGTATCTGGCAGTCTGCTCAAATGTTTTTTCTGTTAGTTTGATCTGCGGAGCTTTACATTCAATCAGAATTACGGGTTCTGTTTTTTCAGTAACCAGAAGGTCAATTCTTTTGGTAAGGCCATTCAGAATAATCTTTTTTTCGGTAATCAGAGCAGATGTAGAGTAAGATTTTACAGTAAGATAATAATGTATCCAGTGTTGTCTGACCCATTCCTCAGGAGTGAGCAGAAGATAAGTTTTGCGAACCAAATCATAAATAAAAAACTTATCTTTGTCTTTCTTGAATTTAAAATCAAAAGTTTCCTGAAAATTCAGTTTTGGAAGTTCCATTAATAAGATGAAAGAATTAGATTTAATCCTCAAAAATATTAAAAATAAAGAAGTTTTACCTATTTATTTTTTCCATGGAGAAGAAGCTTACTTCATTGATGTTGCTGTAAAAGCCCTTGAACATAACTTTTTGGAAGAAGATGAAAAAGCCTTCAACCAAACGGTTACTTACGGAAAAGATACCTCTTATCAGGAAGTTCTTTCCCTGGCAAGACAGTTTCCGATGATGGGAGATAAGCAGGTGATTATTGTGAAAGAAGCTCAGGATTTACGATTCAATGAAGAGGAAAACAGAATTCTGGAATCTTACGTAGACAACCCTGTTCCTTCTACTGTTTTGGTCTTTGCTCATAAGCATAAGAAACTGGATAGCAGAAAAAAAGCAGCCAAAGCCTTAGATAAAGCCAAAGCACTTTTCCTGAGTGAATCTGTAAAGGAAAGCAACTTGCCGAAATGGATTTCAGATGAATGCGCAAAGCTGAAAATCAATACAGCTCCTAATATTTCTCATCTTCTGGCAGAATATCTTGGAAATGACCTTTCAAGAATTTCCAACGAACTAAATAAACTGAAGATGATCCTTAAAGAAGGAGAAATCCTTGACGGAACCATCGTTGAAAATCATATTGGAATCAGTAAAGAATATAATATTTTTGAGCTTCAGAAGGCTTTGGGAACGAAAAATGCCAATGCAGCTTTTAAGATTGCTCATTTTATGGGTAAAAACCCGAAGAATAATCCTTTTGTCATGATGCTGGCAAGCCTTTACAATTATTTTTCAAACGTTATTATTTACCAGACTATGGCGGGGCAGTCTCCTCAGACCATTGCTTCACAAATGGGAGTTAACCCTTATTTTATCAAAGATTATGCGGAAAGTGCCAGACTTTATCCTCTGAAACATGCCACAAGAGTCATTTCTATTTTACGTGAATTCGATATGAAAGGTAAAGGACTTGGAGCGGTAAATATGGGGGAAGCAGAGTTGATCAGAGAACTGGTGTACAAGATTATCAATGTAGATAAGATTAAGATGAAAGTGTGAGGCGAATTGTGAGATACGTGTTCCGAGATAATGAGATACGTGATTCGAAGTTTGAGATAGGAGGGTAAAAAGAAAAAAGTTTTAAATTTTCTTACCAACCTAAACCCTGTAACACAATAACCCGAATCTCGAATCCCGAAACTTGAAATTTCCCCACAACAGCTGCCATCGAAATTCAACATATCAGATATTGACAAGTATCATTAAAATAACTTTAAAAAGAAATTAAAAATTCCGAAATTAGCGGTCTTAATTCAAATTAAATCTTTTCGAACAAAGTAAATTATGGAGCAAAACATTTTAGATTGTGTGATCGTTGGATCTGGGCCTTCTGGCTTCACCGCTGCTATCTATGCAGCAAGAGCAGACTTAAAACCTGAATTATACACAGGTTTGGAGCCGGGCGGACAATTAACAACCACTACAGAAGTTGACAACTTCCCAGGGTATCCAGCCGGGATTACAGGTCCTGAAATGATGATGGATCTGCAAAAACAGGCAGAAAGATTTGAAACCAAAGTTCATTACGAAATGATCACTAAAGCTGAATTCTCTAAGGAAGTAGGCGGTGTTCACAAATTATATGCAGGAAACAAAGAAATCCTTGCTAAGACAGTAATCATCTCTACAGGAGCTACAGCAAAATATTTAGGTCTTGATGATGAGAAAAAATATGCAGGAGGTGGTGTTTCTGCTTGTGCTACGTGTGACGGATTCTTCTACAGAGGAAAAGACGTTGTAGTAGTAGGAGCAGGAGATACAGCCGCTGAAGAAGCGACTTACCTTGCAAAACTATGTAAGAAAGTAACGCTGTTGGTGAGAAAAGATGTTTTCAGAGCTTCAAAAGCAATGGTTCACAGAGTGGAAAGTACTCCGAATATCGAAGTGAAATTCCATCATGAATTAATCGGGATTGAAGGAGAAAACAGCCTTGTAGAAAGAGCTGTAATCATCAATAACCAAACTCAGGAGAAATCTACAGTGGATGTTGAAGGAATCTTTATCGCGATTGGTCACAAACCGAATACAGATATCTTCGTGGGTCAGGTAGATCTTGATGAGAACGGATATATCGTAACTGAAAAAGGTTCTTCAAGAACGAATCTTCCAGGGGTATTTGCTGCCGGGGACGTTCAGGATCATATCTACAGACAAGCTATTACAGCTGCAGGAAGCGGATGTATGGCTGCTATGGATGCAGAAAAATATTTAGCTGAATTACACTAGTCCTATTCAGTTTATACAATACAAAGCGTACCCGATGGGTGCGCTTTTTTTATTGAAAACACAAAGGAGCAGGTATTTTCAAATTATTTTGAACCATTAAGGAACTTGAAGCTGTGAAGGAAAGTTAAGGAAACATCTAAGATGTTTTAGAAGGCGTAGTGTTTTATCTTAATATCTTATTTATTTAAGTTTAATATTATAAAATGTTTCAGAAGATTTTCAACGGGAGGCTTAAAATATACGCGATCATCAATTTTATCGGAGATAAAATCTTTGCGCCTTATAAACACAGTCTTTTTAAGATCATTTGCGTCTTTGCGTTTTCCAACAAAAATATTTCTCCATATCCGATATTTAGTAGAAAATTCATGAAATATCTAATGAAAACATTAATATATTTGTGAAATTGCAAACAAGCCCGAATTGCATTCCATTAATATAAACTTAAAAAAACGAATAAAAAATGAAAAGAGTAACCGCGATTGGAGGTATCTTCTTCAAGTGTAAAGACCCGGAACAAGTCAATGAATGGTATAAAACCCATCTGGGATTACCAACGAGCCCTTATGGCGCCAAATTCGACTGGAAAGATGAAGAGTCTGATAAGAAAGGATATACGCTTTGGAGTCCTTTTAAAGAATCTACCCAGTATTTTGAACCTTCTGCCAAAGAATTTATGATCAATTATCATGTAGAGAATATCGAAGCGCTGGTAGAGGAATTAAAGAAAGAAGGGGTAACAGTTCTGGATGAGATCGCCGCCTATGAATATGGAAAGTTTGTCCATATCCTTGATCCGGAAGGAAATAAAATCGAATTGTTCGAGCCGGCAGGGGAGTAGCCAGTTTGTTTTCCGGAGAATTTCTGAAAACTTTACCACCTATATAACAACTGAAGACGTAATTATTCCCCTCCCTCGGAGGGGTGGCGAAAATTCAAAGAATTTTTGACGGGGTGGTTTTCTCAGCAAATCATAAAAAAAACGGTTTTCTTTAGAAAACCGTTTTTTTTTATGATATTATTCTGTCTAATCCAGAATATAGATTTTCTTCTCCTTAAGATTGAATCCCAGTTTTTTCCCCAGCCAGTTGATACTTGTTTTTCCCTCATAAATAAGGCCTTCTACAAAAAATACAGCAGGTTTTTCTACTGTGGCAAAAGGAGTGGAAATAGAGCCAATATCACTTTTGTAAAATTTGGTCGTTATGTCAGGGTTAAATTCGCTTTTTTTCTCTACTACATTCAGACCTTCTTTTTTGATATCCATTGTTTTCATCAGGTATTCGTTCAGCCAGAAAGAATCTTTGCCGGAACCGGAATCCAGAAGAACGTTAATCTTATATTTATTGTTCAGAAGCACATAGGTTGTAATATCCATCGACTGGTCTGCATTGGTAGAAAGCTGGATATCCATTACTTTCTTGCCATTCAGTTTTTCTTTTGGAAAGATAAGCTCGTTGGTGGTATAGTCTATGATAAACTCTGTATCATAAAGCATTGGAAGGGAAATTAAACCGTCAATTCCTTTCATCTCCATATCATGCGTGGAGTACCAGGTATCTTTAAATTTTTTACCATTAAAAATAATCTCTTTTGATTTGAAAAGAGGAATCGTCATTTTCTCACCGGTTGCCCGAAAAGCGGTTAAATAGTTATACGTTTCTTTGGGTTCCAGACCTTTGGAAAAGTTTCCCAGGAAAAGATTGATTCCTCCTCCTGTGTCAAAAATAAAATTTCCCTTTTTGCCATCTATTTCAGCGCCTACCACCAGATGACCGGAAGGAAGCACAGACATAGACATTTTTTGGGCAAAAGCCATAGAGGTGATGGCTAATGAAGCGGTAATAACCGATTTTTTAATAATAGATTGAATAAGCATCTGAATATAGTGTTATTAGTTTTTAATTTCTGCAAATATACTCTATTCTGATTCTGATGACTGTCCTTTTAGCTAAGAAACTTCTCGTATTGTAACTCCTGAAGAGTGTATTTCTGTACTCTTTTATACATATCCATTCGTATCTCTTCCTGAAACCACCTTATACCTAAAGTAAAATTCCTAAATTTAGCCTCAAATCAAAAATAAAATGGAAACAAAAATCATAAAGGTTACCCACGTTACCGGAACTTATATCATCGAAGTTCCCAATGGAGCACTTAATGACATGAAAACCCAATTGGACAAATGCCTTAACGATGAACAGGGCGCTATTGTAGTAAAGGGAGAAGATGGAGATCAGTTTGTATATCCGTCTGATCTTTTAAAAAACAGCTTCATTGCCATTGTTGACCGTGAATAGGAGCTTTTTACAGGTATAAAATAAAAACGGCTTCCAATAGAAGCCGTTTTTATTTTATATAAAGTGATTATCCTTTTTTTAGTCTTTCATTTTCTTCTTTTAAAGCCTTAATCTGCTCTTTGAGAAAAGTAATGTATTCCTGTTGGTTTTCTAATAAATATTCTGGAATATTGCAATACTGATTATAGTTGCCAGATTGATTGCTGGTATTAGAGCTACTATCGTTGAATGTAAGATTCTGTATAACAGTTGCTGTTTTCTCCTCTCTGATATCTTCTACAGAAACATCTAGTGCTTTGGCCAGTTTTTCCCATTCGTCATCAAATATTCTGACATCTCCACTTTCTTTTCTGCTGTAGTTGGAGACGTCGGTGGCAAGAAGATCCGCAATCTGCTGTTGCGTATAGCCTTTCTGTTTTCTTAAAGTTCTTAGTTTTTCCATTGTCATAGGATACCTGTGTTTTTACAAATGTAGTGAAAAATATGTGTGTTTGTAAATAGAGCCGTAAGTTTTGTCATACAAATACCTTTCTACAATGGGATTCCCTCAAAACATGGGTGTTTTAGATTTTTATATTGAAACTATAGCGAAAGAGTGAAAAATAATTCCCTTGATTTCTAGTCTATTATTAAGTTTTGTTAAAATTTGTGTGGCAAAAGTTTTGCAGAAATTAAAAATCGTTCTATATTTGCACCACTGAAAACAACGGTATAGCCGGAGTTTAGGGAGAGTTGGCAGAGTGGTCGATTGCGGCAGTCTTGAAAACTGTTGACTGTAACAGGTCCGGGGGTTCGAATCCCTCACTCTCCGCCAGGTTAGAAACCAAAATAAGCTAAAACGCTGTAAACATTAATGTTTACAGCGTTTTTTGTTTTACGTTAGTATCAAAAAAATCAAAAAAGGCCATATTAAAAGTGACCTATGGTGAATATATCAAAATAGGTCACTGAAAGTGGCTTAAAACAAGAATGATTGGCTTTACACGTCTGTGGTAGAACCAATCATTTTTTATACTTCCCAGATTAAATTGTGACTAATTCAGTTAATCTAAGATTATTTATCAAACTTAAATTCACTAACCTTATTGTTAATACAATTATTCACAATAATATCATAATTTTTATATTGATTTGCTTCAAGCATCATAAATTCATATTTAAAGTTTTTTTTACGTGTAATAAATTTATAAATCCCATTTTTCTTACTAATGGGTTTTATTGTTAAAATAGTTTCAGATTTAAAATTTGGTTCTCTGTATTTAATAATGATATTTTCCTTTTTTCTTTTTATTGAGCTTATTAAAAAGTCTGTTACTTCTGATGATTTTATTTGAATATTTGAATCATCAATAACATATGTAATATTATTTATCTCATCACATGGCGTATATAGATAATATTTGCCCTCATACTTGTATAGGGGTAACCATTTAGAATTTAGTTTTAAGCTTTTAATTTTTTGTTTATTTCTATTAACATTGAAATCTGTATAATTAACTAATGAATTATATAATTCAGAGTTTTTATTATTTATGATGTAAATACTTTGATATGAATCTTTTTTTATAAAAATTGTATCATTTGATTGTGATTTTACAATTGTAATAAACAACAAAAAAAGAGGTGAAAAAAGAACTTTAATTTTATTATTCATGGTTATTTACTTTTTCTAATCATAGTTACTATATAATCGTGTTCAGTACCTGCTCTATATGCAGTACAATTGGTTTTTCCGGTAAATATTCTTTGAGGATATTTATAATATAATTTATTTTCAGAATTTGCTCCCTGATTTATAGGGTCAATACCTGAAGCATTGTCATAAAATCTAAAAAAATTTCCATTTGAATCCGTTCCCATACCAACAATTACAACAAAATGGTCAGTAGATTTATCTAAATTTCCGGGATGTCCTGCTGCATCATCTATTCCTACAATAACAGGTATTCCTTTTGATAGGGCATATTTTAGGTAACTAACACCTTTGTATAGGTCATTTAAATTAACTCCATCTTGCTCTGTATATATTTGAAAAGTCTGTTTGTTACCTTGTGAATCAACGTCATAATAGTTTGAGATTTTATAACCTTTTTTAGCAATTTGTGCCTTTGCATAATCCATACAATTTCTTCTTATACCAGGAGCATTCCATCCTATAAAATCTGTAACAGGAATGACATTGTTTATTGTTGGCCATTGAGTTTGTTGGTTTTCAAAGTCAAAATTAGCATAAGTATTCTCATCATAATTTCCTGACACATTATTCTCTACATCAATACTTGAGTTTGGTTCGTTTGAATGTTTATTATACAAAAAATTTTCCCATGAGGAATTTGGATTATTTACAAAAAATTGTTGAGCGAAGTTTAATGTTGTCTCAAATTGATTCCAAGTAGTATTTTGACTAATATTTGGATTTGTTAAAATTTTTAAATAATCAATAGACCAATGTAACAATTGTAAATTTTTGTTTTGACTTAAATTATTGTAGAAATAAGAAAGTAATTGCCCACCTATGTATTGATTGTTTTGGATATAAGTGTACTCATCTACTGAAAGCTCTGCAAAGCCACTTTCACTCAACATATAATTGAAACTATCTTGGATTGACATTTCATTAGATGTAGTGCTGCCACCAGTGTCACCGCCACCATCATACATTCCCATGTTGGGAAAACCTTTTGGAGGCTGTCCTCCGCTTGGACAAACCTCTGTAATTTCTACAATATAATATGGTTTTTCATTTGCAGTACATTGTGCATACTGAGATGGTGTGTGATGCTCTCCATTACATTCTACCTCAATAAGCCTAATACTTAATGAGCAATTCACCTTATTTGCAGTTGTTTTCGTTCCTGTTCCTTTGTCGGGAAGTGGTGTACCATTCGAGAGTTCTTTAGTTCCCATAGGTCTGCCATCTATGGTAGTATATTCAACTGTACCCGTGAAATTATCAATCTGATAGTTTTTTGTTAAATCAGCAGGTTTATATTTTGCTATAAATCCTATACTTTTATTTTCATTATCAACACTATATACCAAAACATCTGATGATCTGTCTAAATGTCTTACTACAGTGCTGTATGAAGTAACATTATTTTGTGTAATTACTGTTACAGTTGCATCATCTGATAATGAAGAGAAAAAATCTTCGTTTTTGCTGTAAGAATTGGAAGGGTTGTTTTTTATCTCAATAAGATAATTTTTGAAAGCTAAAGCTTCTTTTAATTTAATAGTTTTCCTGAAATCTGATTGAGTAAGACTGGTTTCTTCACTTGAAAGTTCAGTCCTACAGCCGAACATAAGGAGAGTTAATGCCAAAAGCATTAAAAGATTAAGTTTTTTCATCAAAATTATTTTTATTAAAGTTGCTAATTTATTGATTTTTTGTTTTGTAAATAATTCCTGAAACAAATTTATATCTGCAAAGCGACAAAACTTGACACATTAAAAAACTTTTTTATCCAATTATTGAGTTTGAGAGTAATGTAAGTAGTTATGGGTACTATATTGTTTTAAATAGTGATGTATTTAGCTGATTTTTTACTTTAAAACCTAATCTGCCATTTGTTTTGCTTAAGGAGAGTTGGCAGAGTGGTCGATTGCGGCAGTCTTGAAAACTGTTGACTGTAACAGGTCCGGGGGTTCGAATCCCTCACTCTCCGCAAGAGGCGAAAACGAAAGTTTTCAAAAGGCATCAAAAAATAGATATATCCTGCAAAATCAATGATTTGCAGGATTTTTTTATTTATGGCAATTGCTGTAATTTTCAAAAATACTCCAAAAGTTTGTGGCAATTGTGTGGCAGTTTTTAAATTGCTTAAAAATTGCCACAAAAGAAGATTCAAAAAGCTGTAAAAATGCGTTTAATTAATTTGTAATGAACGTGTTGTAAATCTAAACATCTTGATTCGAGGAACTTTTAGTTTGACATTTATAACCTTAAAAATGTTGAATTATGTTAGTAGAACAAAGCTATGGGCTCACTTTCTTTTTAAAGAGCTCAAAAAATGAAAAGATCCGCCATATTTATGTACGGATAACAGTAGATGGCATTCCTAAAGAAACCTCTACGAAAAGAAAATGGTATCCCAACCGATGGGATCAGAAAGAAGGCAAAGCTGTGGGGACGAAAGAAGACGCAAAGACTATCAATCTTTTCCTTGAATCTTTAATGACTAAGATGAACAGCTACAGAACCGAGCTCATGAATAATGGTATTCCCATTACCTCTATTGATCTTATAAATTTTGTAAACGGAAAATATAAGCCTCGCAATAAGGTACTTGAAGAATTTCAGGAACATAATGATGAGATGGGCAAATTGGTGGAGACCGGAGAATATACCAAAGGAACACATGACCGTTATATCACTGCAAGGTCTCATGTCCAGGAATTTATAAAGTATCAATATAATAAAGATGACATAGAGTTCAGAGTTCTGAACTATGAGTTTGTAAAGGATTATGATTTATACCTAAAAACAGTAAGGAAATGTTCGAATAATACTTCACTGAAGTATATCAGCAATTTTAAGAAAATAGTACTGAGAGCTATTGCCAAAGAGATCATTCCTAAGGATCCGTTTAAGCTTTTTATCGGAAAGAAGACTAAGATTAGAAAGAAACCTTTGACAAAAGCTGAACTCAGACGAATTGAAGAAAAAGAATTTAGCTCAGAACGGCTGTCAGTAGTACGGGATATTTTTGTTTTTCAGTGTTACACAGGATTGTCCTACATCGATGCTTTCCAGCTAAAATGGGTAGACATTAAAGAAGCTGATGATGGAAGCGCTTGGATCATGTCCAGTAGGCAAAAATCAAAATCTGACACAGATATACCGCTCCTACCTAAAGCGTTGGAAATTATAGCTAAATATAGGGATAATCCATTATGCTTAAAAAGAAGTACTGTACTGCCTGGTCGATCTAATCAGAAAATGAATGAGTATCTAAAGGAGATAGCGGTTTTATGTAATATGAATTTAACACTTAATACTCATAAAGCACGACGTACCTTTGCCAGTACAGTTACTTTAAACAACGGTGTATCGATACACGTTGTTAAAGAAATGCTGGGCCATCATTCAGTGAAACAGACCGAGGATTATGCAATCACCGAGCAGGAATCAATTGCACGTGAAATGAAAGAACTTGAAGTAAAGCTAAGAGGTACGGGTAATTTCAATAGTGATCTGGTGAAATTTCTTGAGCAGCTTGAAAAAGAATTTCATAATTTAAAAAACGCTCAGAACGTTCATTCAGAGATTTCCCTTACTGACAGATGTAATGCTTTTGAAAATATGCTTAACAGAGCAAAGGCAATTATTTAATAAAAACAATTCCCTCAAAATCTTGAAGTATTGAGGGAATTGTTTTGAATCAGCTTTTCTGTTTAGACAGAACTTCTACCGTGCTGCGATAATCTGGATGATAAGATGGAATATACCTAATGTATCCAAACTGCTGAAGCTGCTTAAAATATTTATGATAACTGGTTATTGTAGTGATGTGCGAAAACGCCATAAGCTTTCTCCTGCTCACCCTGATAACCCATTTTTCATTTTGTTTGTAGGCAAGGCGAGCAATTGCAATCAACAAAGCAATATGCCAAACATTCAGTTTTGGATCATTTTGGATTTCATCAAGGAAATCAAACCAGTGCTGCATATTACTCCTCTTCATAGTCAAATAGATGTTGAAGGTCTTCCCAATTGTAATAATAGGAGCCTAATAATTTCTTGAATCGAATTTTGCCTGTGATCCTGAGATTTTGCAATGTCGAAGCAGAAATATTCAGTTTTCTGCGAATTACCTTACTTCGCATCCAGCCAAATTCTTCATGCTCTTTTGAATTAGCCATCTTAGCTTTTATTAGGTTCTCAATATCCGAAACTATAAGGTTTCTCAATGCTACTAAATCATTTTTTGTTATTGTATCCATATTTATAAATTTTGATTTAATTCAAAATTTAAACTTTAGACTTACAGATATCCTAAAAGAGGAAGTTATGGGCGTGATTTTTCTTTGTATTTCTTAGCTAATAGCTTTTAAACATTAAAAGATAATCTACAACATAGATTAATTGTTAGAGGATTCTATTAAATAACATTTATATTGTTTATACAAAAAATGCCCCGAAGATAGTCGAGGCTCTAAATGTTTTCACAACGGAATAATCCTTATTGTGAATTGCTTTTCAAAATTATATTACAAATATATAAGAAAAATTATATTCTCGACTACGGAAAACCGTAATTATTTTGTAAAAGTTAACTTTAAATTTATAAGCAAGACAAGGACTCCAATTTGGAATCCTTGAAATTTTGTGAAGCAATTCACAAAACTCTACAAATAATTAAATAAAACAATTATTTAATTATAAAGAGTTATGCTGAAATAGGTATCAATACTTGGGATATTGATAAATTGGGTTTGGAATCCAAAAATAATTCTTCGTCAAGAAAAATCTTATTTCTGTGTAAAGGTAATTAAAATATTTATATTTGTAGAGTAAAACTGAAAAAAATAATAAATATGAAAATACTTGGATTAGACTTGGGAGTTTCATCAATTGGCTGGGCTTACGTTAAGGAGGATTCTAAAAATTCTGAAAACAATAAAATTATCAAATTAGGGGTTCGAGTAAATCCATTAACTGTTGATGAACAGTTGAATTTTGAAAAAGGAAAACCGATTACAACTAATGCAGGAAGAACTTTAGCCAGAAGTGCGAGAAGAAATCTTCAAAGGTTTAAGTTAAGAAGAGTCAATCTTATTGATGTTTTAAAGAAAAATAATATTCTTAAAGAATCTGACTTACTTGCCGAAGTTGGCAAAAATTCAACATTTCAGACTCAGGAGCTAAGAGCAAAGGCAGCAAAAGAAAAAATAGAGCTTTCAGAATTGGCCAGAGTTCTGCTTCTTATCAATAAGAAAAGAGGATATAAAAGCAGTCGTAAAGCTAAAAATGAAGAGGATGGACAGATTGTGGACGGAATGGCTGTTGCTAAAAAATTGTATGAAGAGAATCTAATACCCGGAGAATATTCATATCAACTTTTACAGCAGGGCAAAAAGCAACTGCCTGATTTTTACCGTTCAGATTTACAGGCGGAATTTGATAAAGTATGGAATTTTCAAAAACAATATTATTCAGAAATCTTAACCGATGACCTTTATAAAGAATTACACGGCAAAAATAAAAATGCAACTTGGGCAATTTTGAAAGAACCATTTTCTCTCGTTGGAATCAAGCAAATCGGAACAATGCAGGAGAAAAAAGTAGAAAAATATTTTTGGAGAAGTGAAGCAGTAAAAAAGCAATTGGATTTTGAAAGCCTGGCTGTTGTATTTCAGGAGATCAATAGCAACCTGAATAATTCAAGTGGTTATTTGGGAGCAATCAGCGATCGGAGTAAGGAGCTGTATTTTCATAATCAAACGGTTGGGGAATATTTATTTCAGCAGTTGAAAGTGAACCCTCATTCCAAGCTTAAAAACCAGGTTTTCTACAGACAGGATTATCTGGACGAATTTGAGAAGATATGGGGAACTCAATCGAAGTATTATAAAGAGCTAACGAAGGAATTAAAGGAAGAAATTCGGGATATTGTTATTTTCTATCAAAGGAAGCTCAAATCACAGAAAGGTTTAATCAGTATCTGCGAGTTTGAAAATAGGGAAATTGAAATTACAGAAAACGGAAAAACAAAAAAGAAAACAGTTGGATTAAAAGTGGCGCCGAAATCATCACCTTTGTTTCAGGAGTTTAAAATCTGGCAGGTTCTAAATAATTTACAATTTCAAAATATAGAAACAAAGGAAGTATTCCCAATAGATTTAGATTTTAAACAATCCATTTTTGATGAAGTAAATATAAAAGGAAAACTTTCTGCAAAAGAAGTTTTAGATCTTGCTGGTTATCCAGGTAAAGAATGGAAAACTAATTTCAAAGAGATTGAAGGAAATTATACCAATGAAAACCTATACAATGCTTTTCTTAGAATGATAGCAGATGAAGGAGTAGAATTTCCAAAAGAATATAAATTAACCATTGATGATGAAATTAAAGTTTCTAAAATAAATGCTTCTGCAGAGATCATAAAATTATTTGTTAGAGAGAAGCTGTCAGAAATGGGAGTTAATACTTCTATTCTGGATTTTAACCCGGAATTGGAAGGAAATGATTTTGAAAAACAGGCTTCTTATCAACTATGGCATTTGCTGTATTCCTATGAAGGCGATGATTCACCTTCTGGAAATGAAAAATTGTATGAGTTGCTGGAAAAGAAATTTGGATTCAAAAAAGAACATTCCAAACAATTAGCTGAGATTGGTTTTTCCCAGGATTATGGAAGTCTTAGTTCTAAGGCGATGCGAAAGATTTATCCCTACATTAAAGAACATAAATACAGCATAGCCAGTAATTATGCAGGTTATAATCATTCAAAAAATTCTTTAACCAGAGAGCAACTGGAGAACCGGATTTTGAAAGAAAAATTGGATATTCTTCCTAAAAACTCTTTACGGAATCCTGTAGTTGAAAAGATTTTGAATCAAATGATTAATCTTGTGAATGAAGTTTCTAAGGAATACGGAAAACCTGATGAAATAAGAATTGAATTGGCGCGAGAGCTCAAACTTAATGCGGAAGAACGCGCTACCATGACTTCCGAAATTAATAAAGCTACCATACAACATCAGAAATATGTGGAGGTTTTGCAAAAAGAATTTGGTATAAAAAGTCCTTCAAGAAATGATATCATCCGATATAAATTATACTTAGAATTGGCGAATAATGGCTTTAAAGATTTATACACAGATATAAAAATTGAAAGAGAGAAATTATTTACAGAGAAATATGACATCGATCACATCATTCCGCAATCCCGTTTCTTTGATGATAGTTTCTCCAATAAAGTTTTAGTCCCAAGAAGTGCTAATCTTAAAAAAGGGAATTTTACTGCTTTCGATTATCTTGAGATTGAAGGAAAGGAAAAATTAGAGAAGTTTCTAAATATTGTAAAAGATTTGTATGATAAAGGAGCGATTACTAAAGCAAAATATGAAAAGCTACAGAAAAAAAGCTCTGAAATAGGGGATGGCTTTATTGAAAGAGATTTGCGAAACACACAGTATATTGCAAGAAAATCGAAGGAAATACTTTTTGGAATAACCAATTCTGTAGTTCCCACTTCTGGAAGGATAACGGATAAACTTCGTGAGGATTGGAATCTTGTCAACACCATGAAAGAACTTAATTTGGAAAAATACAGAAAATTAGGACTTACAGAAACGGTGATCAATTCAAAAGGGGAAGAGAAGCAAAGAATTATAGACTGGACAAAAAGAAACGACCATCGTCACCATGCAATGGATGCTTTAACGGTTGCTTTTACTACTCATAATCATATTCAGTATTTAAATTACCTAAATGCAAGAAAAAATGAAGCACATAAAGAGCATAAAATAATTACAAATATTGAAAACAATATCACAGAAATAATTGAAAAGAAAAATGGCTCAAAGGAAAGAAGATTTAAAAAGCCTTTCAAAAATTTTAGAGCTGAAGCTATAAAACATTTAGATGAAATATTGATTTCTCATAAAACTAAAAATAAAGTAGTTACCAAAAACATCAATAAAATTAAGAAAAAAGGAAGCGTAATTGCAAAAACTGAACTTACTCCAAGAGGACAGCTTCATAAAGAAACGATTTACGGAAGTTCAAAATTTCTTACAACAAAAGAAGAAAAAGTATCAGGAAAATTTGACGCTGAAACTATTCAGAAAGTTAAAAATGAAAAATATAGAAATGCTCTGCTAAAAAGATTGCAGGAGTTTGGTAGTGATTCTAAGAAAGCATTCACCGGAAAAAATATTATTTCTAAAAATCCAATATTTCTTAATGTCGAAAAAACGGAGCAATTACCTGAAACTGTAACTTTAGCATGGTATGAAACTGGTTATACGATTAGAAAAGCTGTTAATCCTGATATTTTTAAAGATTTTAAAAATATTGAAAAAGTTATTGATAGAGGCGTTCGTAATATTCTAAGTGAAAGATTAAAACAATTTAACGGCAACCCTAAAGAAGCCTTTTCTGATTTGGAAAAGAATCCAATATGGCTTAATAAATCAAAAGGAATTTCAATAAAGGCGGTTACTATTACAGGGATTAATAATGCCGAAGCTTTACATTACAAAAAAGATCATTTAGGAAAAAATATTTTAGATGAAAATGGTCAAATGATAGCCGTTGATTTCGTGAGTACAGGAAATAATCATCATGTTGCAATTTATGAAGATAAAAATGGCAATCTACAGGAAAAAGTTATGAGTTTTTATGAAGCTGTAGAAAGAGTAAATCAAAATTTACCAGTTATTGACAAAGAATATAATTCTGGGTTAGGTTGGAAATTCTTGTTTACAATGAAACAGAATGAAATGTTTTTATTTCCATCAGAAGATTTTGACCCGAAAGAAAATGATTTATTTGATGAAAGGAATCTTAATTTAATCTCTAAAAATTTATTTAGAGTTCAGAAATTTACAATCAGAGATTATTTCTTCAGGCATCACTTAGAAACTACAGTTGAAGATAATTCAGCATTGAAAGGTATTACATGGAGAAGAGAAGGCCTAAGTGGATTAAAAGGTGTTTTGAAGATTCGTTTAAATCACGTGGGAAAAATAGTTCAGGTAGGAGAATATTAAAACTTTTATAGTATGATCACCCGCACCATTTACATCGGCAATCCCGCTTATCTCAAATTAAAAGATGAGCAGATGAAAATTCTCTGTCCAGAAACCAAAACGGAAAAGGGGAGTGTTCCTGTGGAAGATTTAGGGCTTTTGATGTTGGACCATTTTCAAATTACTATTTCTCATAATCTGATCCAAAAAATGATGGGGAATAATGTTGTGGTGGTAAGCTGTGATGCACATCATTTGCCGCATGGAATTATGTTACCGTTGTATGGTCATACTGAACATTCCGACAGGGTAAAAGATCAGTTGGAAGCAAGTGAACCATTGAAAAAACAGCTTTGGAAGCAAACCGTGGAATGTAAAATTGAAAATCAGAAAAATGTTCTGATGAAATTGGAAAACTATTATGAACCAATGGTTGAATACCAAAGAAATGTAAAGTCTGGGGATTTAACCAATATGGAAGGTATTGCAGCTCAGCATTATTGGAAATATCTGATCAGCCTTGATTTTTTGAGACAGCGTTTCGGAGAATCACCCAATCAGTTCTTTAATTTCGGGTATGCGGTTCTCAGAAGTATTGTCGCTAGGGCTATTGTTGAAACAGGATTATTGCCCGTATTGGGAATTTTTCATAAAAATAAATATAATCCTTACTGTCTTGCCGATGATCTGATGGAACCTTATCGTCCGTTTATTGATTTACTAGTAATGCAGTGGCTGGAAATTCATCCTGATGCAGAAGAACTGACGAAAGAATTTAAAGCTCATATTCTGCAGATTGCAACCAAAGATGTGCGTATTGATGATAAAACCAGACCATTGCTGGTTGCTGTAAAAATGACGGTGTCGTCGCTTTACAAATGCTATACAGGAGAAAAAAGATTAATTTCTTATCCTGAACTGTTATGAACGCCGAAAGGTTTAATGCATACCGGATTATGTGGGTTTTAGTATTATATGATCTCCCGACTGAGACCAAAGCGAATATGAAAGATGCTAACCGCTTTCGGAAGGCACTCATTGATGATGGTTTCACCTTGTTTCAGTTCTCAATGTATGTACGCCATTGTCCGAGCCGGGAAAATGCTGAGGTTCATATTAAAAGAGTTAAATTTATGCTTCCAAAAGCCGGAAAAGTTGCCATTATGTGTATCACAGACAAACAATTTGGAGATATTGAAATCTTCTTTGCCAGGAATAAAGAAGAGCCACCTCCAACCTTTCAGCAGCTTGAATTATTCTAAATTTTAAATTCTAAACATAAAAATAATCTACTGGTTTTCAGTAGATTATTTTTTGAGGCTGTGACTAATCACGAAGATAATAATTTTTGAAAGCAATTCACAACAAGACAATACAAAATCACTTATTGATACTTGCTGTGACTAATCACGAAGATAATAATTTTTGAAAGCAATTCACAACCAATAGGATATGGACGGCCCTGAATGCGAAGCTGTGACTAATCACGAAGATAATAATTTTTGAAAGCAATTCACAACAGTATTTTCCTAAGAATAAATTCTTGATCAGCTGTGACTAATCACGAAGATAATAATTTTTGAAAGCAATTCACAACCAAAAACATTGGCTGTGTTTTCATCAGAATGCTGTGACTAATCACGAAGATAATAATTTTTGAAAGCAATTCACAACTAGTTTAGGATGCAGAACTAAAAAAGTAGTGCTGTGACTAATCACGAAGATAATAATTTTTGAAAGCAATTCACAACTATCCTTACGTTATTGAATGAATTCTTTTTGCTGTGACTAATCACGAAGATAATAATTTTTGAAAGCAATTCACAACATGGATCATAAGGTAATGGTAAGTGGCTGAGCTGTGACTAATCACGAAGATAATAATTTTTGAAAGCAATTCACAACGACATTTCACTTCTGCTATATCATCAATATGCTGTGACTAATCACGAAGATAATAATTTTTGAAAGCAATTCACAACTGTAGCTGGTTACTTTGATAAACTCACCATGCTGTGACTAATCACGAAGATAATAATTTTTGAAAGCAATTCACAACTATCGGACCAAACACATTCCTGATTTGAATGCTGTGACTAATCACGAAGATAATAATTTTTGAAAGCAATTCACAACGACTTGATCGATAATATCTCTCACGTAAAAGCTGTGACTAATCACGAAGATAATAATTTTTGAAAGCAATTCACAACTATTGAGTTTTTTAATAAAAATAAATACATGCTGTGACTAATCACGAAGATAATAATTTTTGAAAGCAATTCACAACTATACCAATATGCAATTCCAAAAATATCTTGCTGTGACTAATCACGAAGATAATAATTTTTGAAAGCAATTCACAACAGGAACAACCGCGGTTATTGACATTGTTTTGCTGTGACTAATCACGAAGATAATAATTTTTGAAAGCAATTCACAACACTGAACCGCTATTGGAATAGCTCCGTTTGGCTGTGACTAATCACGAAGATAATAATTTTTGAAAGCAATTCACAACTATAATAACATTCCCCCCTGTGCCATCTAAGCTGTGACTAATCACGAAGATAATAATTTTTGAAAGCAATTCACAACAATAAAAAATGGATTTATGGAAATTAGAAAGCTGTGACTAATCACGAAGATAATAATTTTTGAAAGCAATTCACAACGATTTTATGGAGCCATGCAGATCTTTATTGGCTGTGACTAATCACGAAGATAATAATTTTTGAAAGCAATTCACAACATGTTAGAACAGACTTTACGCATGTTCGGTGCTGTGACTAATCACGAAGATAATAATTTTTGAAAGCAATTCACAACCCAGTTTCGCCACCCTCTTGTTTTGCAGGTGCTGTGACTAATCACGAAGATAATAATTTTTGAAAGCAATTCACAACCTTTTTTGGCGTATAATAAAATTTGGTTAGGCTGTGACTAATCACGAAGATAATAATTTTTGAAAGCAATTCACAACCGGTTCTACGTAGTGCCATTTACAAACGGTGCTGTGACTAATCACGAAGATAATAATTTTTGAAAGCAATTCACAACTTACCCATGTGGTAAGTGTTATGAGTGTAGGCTGTGACTAATCACGAAGATAATAATTTTTGAAAGCAATTCACAACCCTTGGCACAATAGTTCTGTTGAATTCAAAGCTGTGACTAATCACGAAGATAATAATTTTTGAAAGCAATTCACAACATTGAAGTAATCCACCTTTGCTCCATATCCGCTGTGACTAATCACGAAGATAATAATTTTTGAAAGCAATTCACAACAGCCTGTCTTTTTTAAGCAAGCTGTTATTAGCTGTGACTAATCACGAAGATAATAATTTTTGAAAGCAATTCACAACCATCTGAATATTTACAAAAAGACATTGATTGCTGTGACTAATCACGAAGATAATAATTTTTGAAAGCAATTCACAACCATCTGAATATTTACAAAAAGACATTGATTGCTGTGACTAATCACGAAGATAATAATTTTTGAAAGCAATTCACAACATGCGGAAAGTAATTATAAATTAAATGATGGCTGTGACTAATCACGAAGATAATAATTTTTGAAAGCAATTCACAACAGTATCATTGGAGTCAAAATTGATAGTTGTGCTGTGACTAATCACGAAGATAATAATTTTTGAAAGCAATTCACAACACTTTAAGTTTTGGTTACTGTTTTTGACCTGCTGTGACTAATCACGAAGATAATAATTTTTGAAAGCAATTCACAACGTGTGTGGAGTTAATCCATATGTAAGAGCTGCTGTGACTAATCACGAAGATAATAATTTTTGAAAGCAATTCACAACTAGGAACATTACCTGCAAAAATGTATCTAAGCTGTGACTAATCACGAAGATAATAATTTTTGAAAGCAATTCACAACTACATATCAAACTGATATTCACGTTCTTTTGCTGTGACTAATCACGAAGATAATAATTTTTGAAAGCAATTCACAACCCTTTCGCCGTTTTTTACAATATAATTCGCGCTGTGACTAATCACGAAGATAATAATTTTTGAAAGCAATTCACAACAAAAGCATTAGGTATGCTTGACGCTACAGCGCTGTGACTAATCACGAAGATAATAATTTTTGAAAGCAATTCACAACACTTTTTTTCCAATATAAATAGGGTTGTTTGCTGTGACTAATCACGAAGATAATAATTTTTGAAAGCAATTCACAACTATTTGGTGGAATATTCTATTTAAGCTATAGCTGTGACTAATCACGAAGATAATAATTTTTGAAAGCAATTCACAACATCTATGATTATTTTAAATTTTTTGCCTGCGCTGTGACTAATCACGAAGATAATAATTTTTGAAAGCAATTCACAACGAATGGCGTGAGCTTCACGCACGTTGTCATGCTGTGACTAATCACGAAGATAATAATTTTTGAAAGCAATTCACAACGGAATACTCACTAAACAACCCAGAAGGATTGCTGTGACTAATCACGAAGATAATAATTTTTGAAAGCAATTCACAACATGCAAATAGACTTGATGTTCTTAGAACCGGCTGTGACTAATCACGAAGATAATAATTTTTGAAAGCAATTCACAACAGCTTGTTCAGTTTGAAGCCTTGCCTGTTGGCTGTGACTAATCACGAAGATAATAATTTTTGAAAGCAATTCACAACACGCGGATAAGTCTCAGTAGTTCTACCATAGCTGTGACTAATCACGAAGATAATAATTTTTGAAAGCAATTCACAACAGAATTCACTTTAGTATTGGCTTGGTTGTTGCTGTGACTAATCACGAAGATAATAATTTTTGAAAGCAATTCACAACTCTGCATTCTGAAATACGTTAAACTGTCTGGCTGTGACTAATCACGAAGATAATAATTTTTGAAAGCAATTCACAACTACAAAAAGGTGTGATAATTTTCCTATAAAGCTGTGACTAATCACGAAGATAATAATTTTTGAAAGCAATTCACAACTACAAAAAGGTGTGATAATTTTCCTATAAAGCTGTGACTAATCACGAAGATAATAATTTTTGAAAGCAATTCACAACACATCAGCTTCTTTGTATATTTTAACTCTTGCTGTGACTAATCACGAAGATAATAATTTTTGAAAGCAATTCACAACTAGGATTGATGATCTTTCCCGTAAAGATGGGCTGTGACTAATCACGAAGATAATAATTTTTGAAAGCAATTCACAACTTCTGTGATAAAATCATTTATTTTTCTAATGCTGTGACTAATCACGAAGATAATAATTTTTGAAAGCAATTCACAACTTATTGTAACTTCTTGATTTAAATTCCCGGGCTGTGACTAATCACGAAGATAATAATTTTTGAAAGCAATTCACAACCCGATAGTTCTATGGGCTGATATTGATCGGGCTGTGACTAATCACGAAGATAATAATTTTTGAAAGCAATTCACAACCAACATGGTAATCATATCACTTACTTTAGGGCTGTGACTAATCACGAAGATAATAATTTTTGAAAGCAATTCACAACGGGCTGAGCGTGTAGGCGTTGCCAGGCAGAGCTGTGACTAATCACGAAGATAATAATTTTTGAAAGCAATTCACAACATTCCAAACCTGATTCCAGCTGTGAGTAATTACTAAGATAATAACTTTGGGAAGAAATTCATATCTATGCAATGTCTCGTGAAAGATTTTAGGCTGTTGTAGGTGGTTGGAAAGATAGTAATTAATTGTTCATCCATTACTATTGTCATTGTTATTTCCAATGTACCACCTTTCAATTTTTAATACAAGAAATTGTTTTCTCAAAAATATAACTGATTTTGAGTTTATAGCTAAAATAAGTAGTTTTTTAGCTATATCCAATGATATGGTTTATCCTTACGATTAATATAGCAGTGCATTTCCTCTTTTTTAAGTTCGGGGAAAAACTCTATAGCTTTATCAATTGCATAATTTGGTAGGAAATGGATTTCTTCACGAATTGCTTTGACTACTCTTTCGTAAGTATAAAATTCTACAATTCTATCAATGTCGTTTTGATTACCACGTTCAACAATGCGGGCAATAATTGACTTATAGGCTTTATCTAGATCCATCGCATCTAAATCAAAATCCCAAAAAAATGAAGGATCAATATCAAAGCACGGTCTTTTTTTATTTCCTGTTTTCATAGCATAAATTTACTGAATAATAGTGATATATAAAAGTTTAACGCTTGAATCCACGTCTCTTTTGTTTATTATTTTGCTCTTTGATTTCAGTAAATTTAAGTAATGGGTTATGGACTGATTTTTTTAATCTCTCCTCTATATTTTGCCAGGTTATATTTTTACCTTTTATCATCTTGACTTGTACATTCCTATCAATACTGTCGTAATGTAGTAAACTTAAGGCAGCAAGTGAGGGATTTCCTCCATACTTTTTTTGATAAAAATCAAGATAAGTCTTAAGAGAATTGTGTTCCAATAGAAAATGCATATCAACGAAATCTTTTATTCTGCTTCCATCTTGAAATATAGCGTGAAGTTTCATGGCGCCTATATCCTCAAGGGATGCCAACCTAATGGCTTCTTTTGTTATTATTGTAGGCAATTGCCATTGATACTGATGGGCAAGAATATCGACCTTGATTTCAGATATTTTCAAAAGTAATGTATTTTCAAATGTATTTTTAACTTCTACAGGATAGTTATTCGAAAGATAGTTTAGGATGGACTTCTCGTTAAACGGCTTAGTTGTAAACAGATCAATATCAATACTTAAACGATGACCAAGCATTAGACTGAGTGCAGTACCACCTACCAGGGTAAAGTCCTTTAGTCTTTCCTCTTTCATCAGTTTTTGCAGAAGTTCCAACATTTCCTTACTGACAGTTTCTTTATATAGCATATTTTCATTTTTCAGAAAATTAATTCTGAAAATGAGGTATGTCTCTACAAGGGCTTTACAAGGAACTATTTGGCTTCGATTAGCGATGAAAGCTAAATTATAAGCCCTTTATTGATGGAAGTATTAATAATATGACTCACTAATTTATTTCTGTTGGTAGATACGTAAGTATGTACCTGCACATTGATAGAGTTAATTTAAATTTTAGGATAGTTTGTGCTTCTAATTGGCTCTTGTAATTTTAAGAAGTCTGCCTTTTAGTTGGATACCTTAAAATCTATAATATGTAGATGGCTTTGTTTTATACTTTTAAAAGATTAACAAAAACCCCTGCATTATAAAAAATAATGTTCCTAAGATTCTGTTTTAAAAACGGATATATTGTCTAATAATATGCGTGCGTCTTATAACTATGCGGAAAAGTTAGGAGCTCATTCGCAACTTTGAAAGTCCTGACGTCCTAACAAAGTTGCTGCTTCGCTCTGTGAGACTTTTTTTGTTTGATATTTTTTAGTATAGATTTTTTGTTTTGGAAGATTAGTGATTTTGAATATACAATCATTATTTATTTAGAATATTTACTTTTTAGAGAAGTATTTATTACTAAACTAACTTTTAATTTATTACTGTGGATTTGATTTGCGATATATTTTACGCATGAATTATTAAAGTATTTAATAGTAATAAAAAAGCGACAAGTTCTGTCGTAATGACAATATACTTTTGTATCAGAATTTAAGACATATCTACGATAGATCTGTAAATATTTCATGACTAAAGCTAACGAAAAAACTATAAAAAATATGGGGTTTTCCCCATGTTGTATAATACCAACTAATATTAAATTCGTGCAGAATTTGAACATATATGAAAAAAATCTATTTCGGTGCATTCACTCTATGCACGGTCTTGGGCATATCTGCTCAGGAAGTGGTGTGGCAGAAGGATATAAAATCCTCCACCCAGAATTTTTTAAGCCAGGTTACTACAACCATCGATCAGCAGTATGTGATCACGGGAAGCTCAATTCAGAGCGACAAACTTCAGCAAGCAAATAAGCAAAACAACGGTTATGATTTTCACTTGGTAAAACTAAACCAGCAGGGAGAAGAAGTGTGGGAAAAATATTTTTCCGGGCGGAATCATGATTATTTGTCAGCAACTGTTACTACACAGGATGGTGGAAGTTTGTTAGCAGGTACTTCGTATTCAGGGAAAGGTTTGGATAAGAAAGATGATTCTAAGGGAGGATCTGATATCTGGCTGATCCGGATCAATGAATTCGGTGATGAATTATGGCAGAAAACATTAGGAAGTTCTTCGGACGAAGAAGCAAGAGCAGTTATACAGACAACAGACCTCGGATTCGTGGTTGCCGGAAATATACAGAATGGCTCAAAAGGATATGGTTCCAAAGATGTCTTCATTACCCGGCTGGATAAAGATGGAAAAGAGCTATCCCAAATAATCTTAGGGGGAAAAGGCTTAGATGAAGTAGAGAAGATGATTCCAACGAAAGATGGCGGAGCATTGCTTGGAATTTATTCCAGAAGTTCGCTGGGAGGAACAAAGAAAACTGAAAACTTTGGTGAGGGAGACAACTGGATCGTGAAGCTTGACAAAAACGGAAGGGTAGAATGGGAAAAGAATTTTGGAGGTAAAGGAGATGACCATTTGAGAACCCTGGCATTAACTTCAACTGGCTTTATCATTGGTGGAGAATCCAGGTCAGAAAGATCAGGGAATAAAACGGTTGGATTGGAAGAAGGAACTGACCTTTGGCTGATTTCTTTAAATGAAAGAGGAGAGGATCAGTGGCAGAAATCCTACAACTTCAAAAACAGGGACATACTGATGAGTATGAGCGTTCTTCATTCAGCAGATGATAAGTCTTCAAAAGGAATTTTGTTAGGAGGTTACACTCAGGCAGAAGGAAGAATAGAAACTGATGATGAAACCTTTTGGATGCTCTACTTAGATCAAAATGGCAATGAGCAGTGGAGAAAATATGTCAAAGGAGAATCCAGAAAAAAAGAAGAGAGACTTTCAGATTTAAAACTTAATAGAGATGGTTCTATTGTATTGGCAGGAACCAGTGCAGAAGAATTAGGCAAAGAGAACTGGAAGATTGTGAAATTGGGAGACAAACAGGTTGATCAGCTGATTGAAAAATACGATATCAAAATCTATCCGAACCCTGTATCAGATTATGCTTATGTAGAAATAGGATTCAATGATTTCAAACAGGCTGATATTCTGTTGTATGATATGTCTGGGAGACAGCTTCAGAATCTGAAAACTAAGAACAGAGTTACGAAGATCAATACACAAGCTTTAGTTCAGGGAGCTTACCTGGTGACGATTAAAACTGATACTAATAAAATGGTTAACGCCAAATTAATTAAGAAATAAAAACACAATGAAAAGAAATATTACAAGCTTATTTTTTTACTTGTCTATGGGGGTAGCTCTCGCACAAACTACAGGTAGCAAATCATCAACGCTACCCAACATTATACCTCCATCCGCGGAGTCTTATAAACTGGGAGCATTTGGAAACATCCCTGTAAGCCTTTTTACAGGGAATGCCAATGTAGATATTCCTGTAACATCTTTTGAGGCTGGAAATATTAACATCCCAATCAGGCTCAATTATTTTTCCAATGGAATCAAGGTAGACGACATGAACGGCTCTACCGGATTGGGCTGGAATATTGTTTCAGGTGGTGTTATTACAAGGGTAATAAGAGATCTTCCTGATGAGGACAATCAATCCAATATTAACATTCCAACCAATATTGGAGATTTGGGTGCTAATACAACCGCTGCTATGCAATTTTTCCAGGATGCCTCCTTTGATGATATAGATACGGAGCAGGATTTGTATATGGCCAGCTTTGGGGGAATGCAGATTAAATTTGTTTTTGACAAAAAAGGAATTCCTGTGATTTATTCCCAAAAGGATGTTGTTATTGAGGGGACAAGTGGAGGGAATTCTTTTATCATAACAGTAGATAATGGAATCAAATATTACTTTACAGACAAAGAGACGACTTCCAACCGTACTGCTGGAGCCGGACATTCTCTGATATCAATTTCTACCACAGCGTGGTATCTGACAAAAATTGAAGACATATCCAGCGGAGAAGTTGTATTTTTTGAGAATGTGGATGGCGGATATACTGCGACTATGAGTCAGTCACAAACATTATCCTATACATCACCTAACGAGGGTCCAATGACATCAAGCTGTGGGAATTCCGCATTTATAAGGTACCCTCAGGTAAGTGAACTGATCAACCATAACCAGACTGTGGCTGGAAAACAGATTAAAAGAATATACAGTAACAATCCATCTTATGGAGAAATTATTTTTGATTATCTACAATCGGGAGGTAGCGGTGATTATAAACGATTACAGAAAGTTACCAAAAAGGTTAATGGTAGTATTATTAATGACGTTACTCTCAATTACAACCTTACAGCAAATAACCGTCTGTTTCTTACTTCTGTAGTGGATAGTGTTTTAAACACGACCTATGGATTTCAGTACAACTTACCAGATGGATTTCCTCAAAGACTTGCCTTTAGCAGGGATAGCTGGGGATATTATAATGGTAATACCTCCAATACCAATCTGGTTCCTAATATAGAAAAGGTATCTATGTGGAGTTCATATAATGGGGCATCACAGTCTGTTGTTCCGCAAAATACAGCTATTGGGATACTTCAAAAGATTATTTATCCTACTAAAGGATCAACAGAGTTTTTCTACGAAAACCATACTGCGATAGAAAAAAATGTAATGCTCAGTCCCTCTGAAAGAACTGGAACTCAAATCAAAGCCACCGCTGATGATACTAACGGTCATGTTGAAAATACAGTAGCTTTTACTCCGCTTCGGACAGAAGACATCACTTTGGGAGGAAGTGCACAATTTAACAGTTCATGCGATCCTGCTGAGCAGGTTACGGGGAAACACAGAGCAATTGTTTCATTGTTAAATTCTAATGGTCAGGCTGTCCCATTATATTTTAAAACCCCTACCGGAATTGTTACCAGTGCTGGTAATTCGGTTACTTTTCCTACTAATAATGGAGCAGGCCTTTTTGCCCATGTTCAGAAAGATGAGCCTTTAACCCTTAAGCTTTGGACGCTGTTTGTTTGTACCCGTTCTACTGCATCAGCAAGCTATACCACTAAAGAGGCAGTGTATGGAGACAGGGAAGCTCCTATTGGCGGGTTAAGAATCGCAAAGATTGTAGATACATCTGAAAATGGTGTAGCCAATACAAGAAAGTTTATTTACCGTGATTTGAATGATCAATATACAGAAGCCGTGGTATTAAGAACTCCTGCATTTGAGGAGCAGCTTCTTTATACCAGAACCTGTAGCACAAATAACCCTAACTTACCAAGCGGATCTGTTCCTACAGGTGTAGAAAGATTTCCTTATACAATGGTGACTTCTTCCAATATTAACCAACTCTTTGCTACCCATCCCAATGTATTCTATAAAACGGTACAGGAAATTGTAGAGGGGAAATCCAATATTATCCATAATTATTCTATTAGTTCAGATGATTTTGGTAAAGTACTTCATGGAGATAATATCCGAAACTCAGTTTGGACAAATTTTGGGTGGAAAAATGGACGCGAACTTTTGACTAAATATCTGGATGCCGGAGGTAATCTGATGCGAAGTGTAGAGATGAATTATGAAGAAGATAACAACAGAAAATATCAGGTGGATGGCTTTTCGATCAGAAAAAATTATGATAATCCTGTTACCAAGAATGAGACAAAGCTCTGTACGGCAGAAGATGTGGTAAAAACCATTTCGTATACCTATTGTGCAGCCAATCATTCTCACCGATATAATGCTTTAGATGGTTATAAGAATTGCCAGGGATCAGGGGCGCAAAATACTACTCAATCCTATAATGATGTTTGTTTTGGTAAACCGGTAGGGCCTATTACTTATGAAGATAAATTGGATAACCTGGACATTATGCAATACAAAAACATTTCCCATTTTGAATATCTGAAGTCCCAGAAAACAATAGATTACCTGAACGGAAATGCGATGAAAACAGAAACCCAGTATTTCTATAATAATCCTAAACATACCCAGATAACTTCGGAAAAAACCATATTCCCAGATCTGTCTACAACGGAAAAAACATATCAGTACGCTCATGAGAAAAACAATCAGTTGATGATTGATAAAAATATGGTGGGTATTTCGTTGGAAACGAAAGCACAGCAAACAGTAGATAATATTACCAAAGTAACATCAAGGGAAGAAACTATTTATCCAACGGCGTTGCCTCATACGGTTACCGGAAGTTTAGTGCTTCCGCTGTTTGACTATTCTTATGATACCCTTAACCCGGCTATTTCTTCTAAGGATGTTACTTACGAAAAGTATGATGAAAATGGGAATATTCTCCAGTACAGAGAGAAAGACGGCACCCCCGTAAGTATTGTCTGGGGCTATAACAAAACCAGACCAATTGCAAAAATTGTAGGTGTACTCTATAGCCAGATAGAAGGGATGATCACTACTATCGTGGCGAAATCCAATGAAGATGCAGCGGATCCTACCAAAGAGGCTGAGTTCTTACTGGCTCTTGATGCCTTTCAGCCCGTTGGAATGACGACCAAATATACCTATGATCCTTTGGTGGGGATCACTACGATAACACCCCCATCAGGAAAAAGGGAACTCTATGTCTATGATACAGCAAACCGATTGAAGCAGGTTCTGGTAAGGGAAAGAGACAACGCTGGAACCTACAGTTATAAGGTTGTTAAAGAAATCAAGTATAACTATAAGCAGTAAACACAAATGAAAAAAATACAACTATTAGGTCTGCTGTTTACAGTGATGATGACCTATGCACAAAGTACAACAGAAAACTATATACAATCCAAAACCTGCCTAAGTGGTGATTGCAGTAAGAAGACTGAGACCATTACCTATTTTGACGGATTAGGACGACCAAAACAGATTGTCAGTGTAAAAGCAACAAGCACAGGAAAGGACCTGGTTACCCCGATTACTTATGATGCATTTGGAAGACAGGTTAAAGATATTCTTCCTGTTCCTGCCAATTCGCTCAATTCGGCGATCCATACCGGGATTGTCAACGAAAGTACGGCAAATTCCTATTACGGAGCAGCCAATGCCTATACGGAAAAAGAGATTGAAAATTCTCCCTTAGACAGGGTGAAGCAAGTGGCCCAGCCAGGTGATCCCTGGAAAATGGCGGCCGGACATACCCAAAAGCTTAAATATGAAGTAAATCTGGGAACAGAGGTAAAGAAATTTATCACCAATACAACCACAGGAACAGATAACAAAACTGTTTCTTCTGTATCCATAGTGCCGGGAAGTGAGTTTTATGCCGCGGGAATATTATACAAAAATACGGTAACTGATGAAGATGGAACCCCGGTTATCCAGTTTCAGAACGGACGTGGGGAAACTGTACTGGTACGTAGAACAGATGGAACACAAAACATAGATACCTATTATGTATACAATGAATACGGACAAAAGGCATTTGTGATTCCTGCGTTGGCAGTAAAGAAAATTGAACAGAATAACAATGTTGTAACCACCGATATTCTAAACAGCCTTTGTTACCAATATCGATATGATGGTTTGGATAGACTGGTGGAGAAAAGATTACCCGGAAGAGATGATTGGGAATCTGTGGTGTATGATGCAGCAGACCGTCCGGTACTTTCGCAGGATGTGAACCTGAAAAATAAAGGACAGTGGCTATTGACCAAGTATGATGCCTTTGGCCGTGTGGCCTATACCGGGCTTATTGATGGAGGAACCCGGGCGGATCTGCAAGGACAGATTAACAGTCTTGTTATCAGCGAAACCCCTACTGCTACAGGTTTTACTAAAAATGGTATTGTTGTGTATTACACCAATACTCTTTTTACTAATTTTCAGACACTTCTTTCTGTTAATTATTATGACTCTTATCCAAGGGATACAAAAGAGTTTCCGCCAGCGAAAATCCTCGATCAATATGTAGTGAACGAAGACAAAGCTCTTAACGGAGGTGCCAATACCCAGGGGCTGCCTACAGCATCCTATGTAAAAAACATTGAGGACGATAACTGGACAAAAACGTATTTCTATTATAACACCAAAGGGGAAAAAGTAAGTGAAAAAAGCTGGAATCATTTAGGTGGATATACCAAAAAGGAATTCAAGCTTGACTTCTCTGGTGCTGTGGATGAAAGCTACACTTATCATAAAAAAGGAAACGCGGATATTGAAGTGGTTATCAAAGAAACACTTGTATATGATGACCAGAAAAGACTGTTGAAGCACTATCATAAGGTAAACAGTCTAACAGAAGAACTTCTTGTAGAAAATACCTATAATGACCTCGGGCAGCTTATCAATAAAAAGACAGGTAATACCACGGGTATTCCTTTACAGTCAATAGATCAGACCTACAATATCCGTGGATGGATTACGAAAGTGAATGACCCTGCCAATTTAAACGGAAAGCTATTTGCCTATGAGCTTAAATACCATAATCCTGTTTATTCAGAGGTTTCTACAGGCAAATACAATGGGAATATTGCAGAAATAGACTGGTCAAGTGCTGATAATGGAACATTCAGAAGATATAATTACCAATATGACGGATTAGAAAGGTTGAAAAATGGAATTTATTCTGAACCCAATGCCACAGTTCCAAAGAATAATTATTATAACGAAACCCTGACTTATGATGTCAACGGGAATATTCAAACCCTTAGAAGAAACAGATTTTTGACAGGATTTGGAGCACAACAGATTGATGATCTTACTTACACTTATGCTGGGAACAGGGTTAATACAGTTAGTGATGCTTCAAGTAATTATGCAGGTTATCCGGCTTCAGTATCAACTCCAATTCCTTATGATGGTAACGGAAATATGATTACCCATGAGGATAGGGGGATGCTGCAGATAGATTATAATTTCCTTAGCCTTCCCAACTACATAAAATTTAATAAATTATATAACACTCATGATCTTGAGACTTACAATGTCAATACAAAATATCTGTATAATGCTGCCGGAGCCAAACTGAGAAAAATCTACACATATGGAACAGGAAGAGGACAGTTTGAAACTGTAAGCAAAACTGATTATCTCGATGGATTTCAGTATACTGATGACATTTTAAGCTTTGTTCCCACAGCGGAAGGGTATTATGATTTTATTAAAAATCTGTATATTTACAACTATACAGATCAGGTCGGAAATGTCAGATTAGCGTATTACAAAGATGCTTCCGGCAGCCTGAAAATAGATAGAACCAACCATTACTATCCATTCGGGCTTGAGTTTGGTGGAGATTTTAATATTAATGGTACAGTAACCCCAAGCTATAGATATTCTACTCAGGGACAGGAAAACCAGATTGATACCAAATGGAGTTCTTACAGATGGAGGAATTATGATGCTGGTATGGCGAGGTTCTTTAATGTGGACCCTTTAAGTGAAAAATATGCCTATCAGTCACATTATAATTTCTCGGAAAACAGAGTTGTTGATGGAAGAGAATTAGAGGGATTAGAGTGGCAAAGCACCAAAAGAGAACAGGACCTACCTGGAGACCCGGTAGAGTTTGCAGAATTCATAGGTGGAGGAATTAATAGCATAAGAGCAGCCTTTTCAAACAATGTTGTAAGAACAGCTAATGTAATTACCAACGATGCCGTACGAAATAAATATGTAGTTGATGAAGATGGTGGTTTAACTCTGTTAACTGGTGTTCCTAAAGAATCCTTTAAAGAAAAAGTTGTAAATGGTTCTTTTGATTTAGCCACTTTAGGAATGGCAGCTTTTGGTGGACCTGAAGGAGCATTAACAGCACAAGGAGGTAAGGCTCCGGCTTTAAAAGCAATACAAGAAGCTAAAGCTGCTGCAAAACAATTAACAGGAAAAGCCAAGGCCGCTGCTGAAGGAAGAGTGATTGCTAAACGAGGATCATTTAGGAAAAAAACATTGAAAGATGCTTGGGATAACGCAAAAGATGGCACATTACCAAATACCAAAATGTGTCCGACATGTAAAAAGAATGTTAAGGGAAATCCACACAAAGGAGAAAAAAGAAGTGGTCCTGATGGTTGGGATGCAAGCCACTATCCTTCGTGGGTAAATAGAAATCATGATGGAATGACAAGAAAGGAACAATTAGATAATTATAATACAGGAGTAGAAGTAGAATGTTTCGGTTGTAACCGATCCGCAAAAGATAACGATTCAAGATTTCACAGATGAAAATAGTAAAGCACCTAGAAAAATATATTGGTGAAATATCCAATGCCATAAATATTACAGATAAAAGATATGAAGTTACAATATCATTATATGAGAATATTCCCTTTGAAGAAATAAGAACATATTCAACTTTAGGGCTTAATCGCTACTTTGTTGGTTATTATTTTGAATTTATTCTCGTATGTGAAAATAAGTTTAGTAAAGATGAAATAGCTTCTTTCTTAACGAGTTTTTCTGAATATGTAATTGAACAAAAAATAAATGTTCAGAGAGGCGATGTTATATCATTTGATTTTACGATGACTTCAGAGACTAAAATGAATTCATTATATTTTACTTTGCCTTTTTATTTTGATGAAAATTTACAACAGCTAGATTTGGAGGAAAGATCAGTCATTTTCCCACTGATAATTCCAGTCTATAATGAAGAAGCTCAGTTGATAAGAGAAAAGGGATGGAATAGTTTTGAAGAATTTCTTGAAGAAAATGAAATTGATAATCTTTGGGATTTGAATAGGGAAGTTTATGTATGGTAAGATTTGTAAAAGATTATGTAAGACTATCCCAGTGATCGGATGTGACAACTTATAAAATTTAGGGTATTGTATTATAATACCCTAAATTTTTAATTTCAAAACAGACTGGCCATACCGATCAGGTAGGAAACATCAGACTGGCGTATTACTATGATATCTCAGAAAACTTAAAAACAGAAAGAACCATAATTAGAAAATATGAACAATGAATCAAAAAGAGATTGAAAGTGTTATTGCTTTAGAGCCGAAAGAAAGGTATAAGTACTTTATAAAAAAAGTAGCTGATTCTGAGTTTTTTTATACTCTCATAGATGCTACTGGAGATTACGTAGTGTCAAAAATTGACGAGGAAGAATTATTCCCGTTGTGGAGTTCGCAGGAATATGCAGAACTTTGTAAGGTTAATGGGTGGGAAAATTGTGAAGTCAAAAAGCTAGACTTGGATGATCTGGAAGATGAAATTATTGATTTTATTGCTGATCATGGTTGTTTAATTAATGTCTTTCCAATTTTTGATAGAACAGGATTTGTTGTTGATTTGACAGAATTTTCTAAGGATTTAAGTGATGAGTTGAAGAACTATGGATAATCATAAGTTTAAGTAATATAGGTTTATAAGATTTTAAGGTGGAGCAATACCATAAAGCCACCTTACTAAATACTACAAAAAGATAAGCCACAAATTATGTAGCTTATCTTAAAATAAACAAATTGAAATATGTCAGGATGAAGAAGAGTAACTCTCAATCTAAAAATAACTCAAGATTAGCATATCAAAATGCTATGCTAATCTTCATAATAATAAAAGCGTTTTCGTGAAATTAATATTTATAGTTTTTGCTAGTTTTTTTATCAGTGATAATTCGAAAATAATTGATACAGATTATTCTACTTGTTCAGACTTTAAATCTGGGAAGTTTGAATTATTGAATAAAAAAACAAATAAGAGATACCTTATACAAAGATCTAATGATTTTCAAATAGAAGAAACGTTTGATCTTTCTACAAATAAAAAAATATCGAAGGATAGATACTATAAGATACTATGGAAGAGTAACTGCCAATATATATTACTATTAGATCTTACCAAAAGCCAGCATGACGAAACTGATAAGTATATTAACTCTCATGGTGGTTATCTTTGTACAATCAAAAAGATAGAGGGGAAATGTGCTATTATTGAGACTCAATTTGAAGGAGATGTCTTCGCTTCTGAAATTTGCAAAACCCAATAGAAGATAAATTTAAAAACTTGTTGTTTATTTAGAGCATTATTTTTTAACACCCTAAATTTTAATAAATACACTTTGCAAATTAGCTAGGAAGCATCAGATCGGAGTATTAAATTAAAAGGAAATTATGACAGATAATTCATATTGGATTTTTAAAAACAGTGAACTTGCGAAATCAAAAGTATTAGCCAAAGAGTTAAATATTTCTAAAGCTGATTTTAATAATATCCAGTATTGGTTTGACTTATTATTATTGAAGCATGAAGAAGCAACTAGTAATATTGAAATACAAAGAAAGTTTGAACACGAATTGGAGATGCAATTCAATGACCTAATTTCATCAGGAATTGCTAGAAAAATTTATAAATATATTCTTCCAAAATTATTAAACTACAATAATGTTTTCAATGGAGCTTTTTTAAGACCACTATATGTAGCACGGATTGGTGCATTGCTTAGAGATAATTTGATATCTAAGCTTGTTAAAGATAGGATGATTGTCTATTCGCCAGAAGATTTTTTGCACGTTACGGCTTATCTCCGGGAGAATTATTTTATTTCTCCTAACAGTAATTTTTTGGAGGACATTCTTAAAATAGAAAATGTTCGGGGTATTATTAAGCAAGCTTCAGCAAGTATTAAGTTTGAAACTTTGAAAAACATATTGCACATACTATATCAGAAAACCTTCCACCATGATATTATCGGTTTTAAAAAGATCTTAAAATTAGTTTCAATAACCGATGTAGAGTTAATTGCTTATTTGAAGGAATTTCAAGTAGAGAATAAACAAGGCTGTTATAAGATCCTTAATGATATTATGAATTTGGAGATATCAGAAGATATTTGGAAAGACTTTGAAATTAAAGTTCAGCTGCTTAACTTTTTAGATTCAGCTAGAAGTGCTAATCCTTCTCCTGCCTGGAATAGAAAGCTTCAAGAAGTGTCAGTAATTATAGAAAAGAATAAACTTTTACAGGTCGTGCAAATTATTTTAGGAAATGAGAATTGCAGGACTTATGAGATCGACTATGGTACAGAATGGAGTGATGATGTATCAAAACGATTTTTAAAATCAGCGAAATGGATTGCGGAAGAAACCCCAAAATGAACAATGTATTTTCCTTTTAAGTTGAAAATTAAGGGAAAGAAATTCCTTGAAAATACGTATGTTGCTATGGTTTTTTTATTACTATCCAGGCTTTAAGCAACCTCCCTGGATTTTTTGAAAGGTATGGGAGTATATAAAGTCAACAGTGGTTAATCATCAATGTTGTTGATGAAGATTCATCAGATGTAAGAATGCTGAAGCAAAAGAATGTTGATTGTTGTACTCATGGATATTCAAGATCTGCTTTTGTATGTCAGCATTTAGATCTCGAAACTCCAAAAGGTTTTGAAGAAGCATTTGATACTTATAAGGGAATGGATTTAGAAGAAGAGGAAGACTTACAGGCCTGGTGTAGTGAGTGTGAAAAAATCAGAAATGAATATGATGGATGGGATGAAGAGTCTGAGAAATTCGCGGGAATAACACTTGTTTGTGAGAACTGTTATTTTGAATTGAAAGAATTCAACAACATTAGATCGTAAATTAAAATATAATAATGTAGTGTATAAAATTTTTATTGTTTTTTTATTAATTTCTCAAAATTTATTAAGTCAAGCAATTCAATGGTCAACGGATCGGAAGTTGGATTTTAAAGATTTTGCTCATCCTACACATGAGGAAGATAATAGTACAGGTGCAGAATCATATATTGGAATGGATTATAAAATTGTTTCTAATTCCATATGGACTGGTAAGATCAAAATAAAAATAGATGCGATATTTTACCCTGAAAAATCATGGATAAATAAAAAATATATTACTAATAGTCATATCCTCAATCATGAACAGAAGCATTTTGACATTGCTCATGTATTTGCTGATAAACTTCAAAATGTTATACATAGCCAGATTAAAGGTACAAAAGATTTTAATGATAATTTTCAAAAATTATACGACGCGAATTTTGTTGAATACAGTGCTTTTCAGGCTAGGTATGACTCAGAGACAGAACATGGCGCAAATTTAGAACAGCAAAATAAATATAATGGTATTATTGAGAGAATGGTAAATGATACATTTAATAAAAAAGAAAATAAGAAAAGAAAATAAAAGAATAGAAATACCCCTGGAGATACTTCGAAAAATACAATTTTCAATTGGGTCTGAATTATTCTATATATGAAAGTAAAAAATACCCTTTATTGAGTCTTTTACTCAATGCTCTGTTATCAAGTTCATTTTTTTACTAATATATAAATCCGTATCTAACCGATGCGGATTATTTTATTAAGCCAATGAGTGAAAATCGAAGCCCTATAGGACTTATTATCTAAAAATAATGATTAGGTAAATTATTTTATTGCCGTGAAAACATCTATCAATTTTAAGGCGGTGAAAACAGATTCCGAAGCGCACAATTTCAGAAGAAAAACCTTCGATTATATAAAAAAGGATCTTACAGAAAAAAACGAATATTGGATCAAAGATAAAATTTCAGACAGGTTTAAATCAATAGAAGCATACTGCAAGGAAAAGTCTGGAAGAAAATTACAAAAAAATGCATTGCCAATTCGTGAAGCTGTAGTTGTAATTAAAGAGGATACATCGATGCAGGATCTGCATAGGCTCTCTAAAAGGCTAGAAGAAGAACTAAGAATAAGAATTTTTCAAATTGCCATTCATAAAGATGAAGGACATTATGATAAGGACTCTAAAGAATGGAAGCCCAATTATCATGCTCATTTAGTAGCCGACTGGCAGGATTTAGAAACTGGAAAAACATTGAAGCATCAATCATTTCATTATTCAAAAATGCAGGATATTACGGCTGAATATCTGGAAATGGATAGAGGTGTTTCAGGCTCCAAAGGACGGCTTGAAGCCATAGAATTTAAAATTCAAAAAAGAGAAGAAGAACTTTTGTTGCTAAACAACAAAATAGCTGAAATGAAGGCAGCGCTCAATTCTAAAAGATTTGAAGATCTTATAGTAAAAGAAAATGATTTCTTAGGCTTTCGTAAAATCAAAACAGATAAAACGATTAAAAACTACGAGAGAGTTTTTAAGTCATATAATATAGAACTGCTTAAAAATAAAGAAATTCTTCAATCCAAAACCAAAATAATTACTGAGCTTAAACAAAAGAATATTGAGTTAACTAAAGAAGTATCACTATTAAAAAACAAGCTGTCATTTGTTTTGTCTAACGTTACTGCATACACGAAAGAAAAGGAGATTTATTTCAATTCAGTGAAGGATACAATTATAAAGGCCATACAGTTTGAAAAATTTAAACAGCCAAAATTATTTAATACAACCAAAGAAAAAATAGTAACAATACTTGGCAGTGTTTGTAAAAAAGTTTCTGAAGAAAATAAGATTCCTTTTTCATCACTAGAGGAGATTTTTAAAGATGCTGACAGCAGCTTAGAAATCTTTTCGTTATTGAATTTTGATAATCATGGTTTACAATATAATACCGAAAATATTCCGGTTCAACAAAAAAGAAAAAAGATAAAGAGGTCACAGTAGAACTGGCAAAAATTCATAAAAGAAAACAAAGGTATTGTTTCAGATTTTTAAAAGACAAATTCAGGTCCAAACGATATGCTAAAAAATCTCCACCTTGCAGGTCGTATTTTTCATCATAAACTTGCTTTTTAAAATCTTTCATAATGAATTTTGTGCTTTCTTTTTTTCCTTTTTCTTTTGAAAAATATAATTAATCGTCGGGGAATTAGGGTAAGAACTCAAAAATTTTCAATGGAAAAAACAATTAAACGACTATTAAAATTGGAAATATATTTGTTTTTAGATCCTTTTAGAATATTTAATACAGCATTAATAATTTAGTCAGATAACTCTATTTTGTTCAGTTAAAAAATTATATTTCGTTTCTTCCTTTTTGAGAAAGAAATTTCTTCTGATTGAGTCAAGAGCTAAAGCCTCTTGTTTTATTCAAAACATTATTGTAAAGCGTTTTGTGTTTTTCTCTTATATATTTTCTGTTCAATATTATAAGTAAAAAAAGAACCCACGCCGTTGTATATACTATTCAAGTATTTAGTGAGAGTTCATAACCTCACCCTACGGGTTTACAAGCACCCTCGTCATTTTTTTTAGCTATCCAATGATTAATTCGATACCAACTTTTTCTGCTTTATATTTTATTTTGGTCTGTAATTCATAATAACTCCAGTTGCGAAGTACAAATTCCTGTTCTTTTGCGATACCAATTTTGTCCTCTTGATTTTTAAGAATTAGTGTGCCCGCCTGTTGCTGGATGCAGAAATCGATAAGCTTCCGGCTGTACACATGAAGTCGATGACTTACATATCGGCTCTCCAAATTTTCAGTTTTATACAATGCTTTTTGTTTGCGTTTAGCTCCTTTTCCAGAACGCGCATAGGCAATACTGGATTGAATTCTCTTTTGACTTGCCTGAATGGCAAGCCTGCGATATAAAAACTCTTCTTTTGTGCCAATATTGATTCGTACATTGCCAGTTTTTGCTACTATTGGATGTTCCAGAGACAAGGAAGCCTCAGCGATGATTTCGGGTTTTAAATGATTCTCTTCTTTTTCAAATTCAAATACTGCAAGCCAATAGATTTTCCCGGCTTTCACCTGAATCTGTGATGTGCAAAGCTTTATTTCACCTCTTAAAAGACGTTCCATTATTATGCGCTTATCAGAGAAGTCTCTCCCTAAATACGTTTTAACCGGAATAGCGAACATATTGAAGCAAAATGCTTTCTTTTCAGGATCATATCTCATTTTGCTGATGCATTTAACCGGGAGCGGAATGGGAATATCTCTCTTAAAATTTCTTACAGATTTTACGCCTTGCCAATAATCGGCTTTGTTTTTAGAGAAAGTAGATTGAATCGTATTATTCAGGCTTCCAAGAATATCGGTAGGAATCTCACCTTTGAATCGGTCAAAAACCATACGTGCCGTTGTGTTTGTTTTAGAACGTGTAAATATTCCCATTTGATCTTTGTTTGCATCAGCCAGCTTGTACTGGATTTCTTCGGTGAAATAAAAGAAATCCTTAATCATTTCCTGAACATACAGATGGGAAACAATTAAATTAGCCGCTCGGAAACAGCGATTCTGATAACGGTAGAGCTTTTCCCACACTTCGTTTTTTTCATTGGAAGGAACGTCGATCAGCAGCTGAATTTTTCGGGTAAGTGTAATCGTTGATTTTTCCATTTCAAAGAGCTTTTTCGGAGATGTTTTTATTTTGTAGATATTGATAAGCATATAGAAACTCCCGATGGACCTGCTTTTCAGAAAGTTTAAGTTCCTTGGCAATTACTATGAAAGAAGATTTTTGTTCGACCCTTCTTTTCATAATCTCAAGCTGCTGACTGCTTAATTTATTTGGTTGCTCTTCACTATCGGAAGGTTTTTCCTTTGGTTTTTCAAGAGAACTTCTATTAAGAATTTTCCGAAGATCGTCTATGGCTCTGTTAACCTCATTGCTTATGTCTTTTACGCTGCTTCCCATTGCCTCTGCAATGGATTTGTACTGAAAGCCGTACTCAAGACAAAGTCTGATCAGGCGCTTTCTTTTGGGACTTATTACATTTAAAACCCTATTAACTTCATCAAAATCTTTTTGATCGGACTCCTGACGGATAAGATGCTCTTTATCTTGCATGGGATCATAACCGATAAGATAATCCTGATAATTCTCAAAACGTTCAAGGGAATCAACTAAGCGGGTGAATTTATTTTTTGGAGCATTAAAATATGATATGCAGTCTCTTTTCAAAACAAACCGTAAAAAGCCAAGAATATGATTCGGAGTTTCAATAGAGTCACGGTATAACCAGAGTTTAAGGAAAGTGTCCTGCACAAGTGTCTCCACTACAAAATCATCCTCAAGCATTTGTCTTCCGAGCCACAATAGAAGTCTTTTGTAGCGTAAATATATATGATCTAAGGAAGTCGGGTTACCTTTTTTCAGCAGTTCATATAGCTGATGATCATTCAACATCCGGGGTAATGGTAATGAATCTGTTGGTTTCATAAGCAGTGTATTTAACTAAAAATCTGAGGATAAATCTATGGTCTTTTGAGTATCGTTAACAACTTCCAAGAGATTAACGCATATTGATGAAAATAGAGCATCTTCGGACTTTATTTTTTTCTGAGCGCTCAAGCTGACAATCATGAGCGTGAAAACTAGGGAAAATCAAAATTTATTTATTGGATTTATCCAATTTTTGTCAGGTCTTCAAACTTAGTTGCTTTCTCTGCTATTTTGGGTAGAGAAAGCAGTTTTCCCCCTAAGCTTTTAGGCATCTTGATTGATATGAATAATGTTTTACCTAAAAAACGGCTCTATACCTCTATTCTTTTGCCTTTATAGAAACAGAATTTGGTAGTTATGAGACAAAAAGACTACTTTTAAGGTGCGAGTTTAAAAGAAGTCCAAATTTAGTGGCAATGTATTTTGTAAATTCATGTTGAAACCTACCTCACTTTAATATTAGGTATAGAGCTGATGGCCTTTATGAAAATAGAAGATTAACCTGCTGGTGGTTCCTTAATTTGAATGTTGAATAGTTTCGTTCTCATATTAACTTTTTTAAATGTTGGTATAGAACGATGTTTTCAAATATGAGGGATTCCTTGTAAAAAGCAAAGAGTAGTCTCACACTTTAGAGCCATGGGCGACCAAACCCAACTTTAAATCCAAAGATTTATAAAGTTTCAACCTAAAGCTTACGTGAGAACCACTCCATGCCGATACAAAAGTAATGAACTTTTTAGACATGAAGCGATTTCACGGTTCTCTCGGTTGAAAATTGGTCGTTTGGCTCGAGAAAACATCGTTAATTAATGCCATTGGCTTAATTATCAAATCGCTAAAGCAAATATACAAATTAGTTTCCTAATTACAAAATATTAAAACAAAGAAATTATAATTTTATATGAATCATAAGATTGATAAATACATTACTAAAAGAATAAAGGATCTTAATTGGCAAGATAAATCATTAGTAGAAAAGTCTGGTTTATCTAAAGGGCAAATAAGTAAGTTGAAAAATGGCTCTGTAGAAAAGCTATCTGCTGAAACCTTTTATTTATTAGTTACAGCTTTTAAAGATAGTTTTTCAACAGCGATATCTTTCACATATCCTAATTTAAAAGATTATAAGTTGAAAGAGTATAATCAAAAAAAGAGAAATGTTTTTGGCTCAATAATGAGAGAAGTGGAAGTATCTACAAATACCATTGAAGAAATTTCTGCTAAAACAGGTATTTCTGAGGTTAGACTATCTGAGCTATATTTTCGCAAAGGAGCTTTAGAAGCATTTGAATTAATTCTTATTGAAAAGGCAGTAGGAAAGAAATTGGGAGAGCTTTTTGAAAAGCTTTATGGAAATGGTAAATAATATTTTCATTTTCCCTATTCAATTGCAATGTTTTATCTTGTGGTTTCATGACGATACACTATGATTTACTTTTCATAAATTAGTTAAAACTAATAGCTATATTATGAACATTCATATTAAGGCATATCCGGCAAGGATGGAGATTGTCTGTTAATATGCTTCGGCAATGATACTACCAATCAAATACACCGTGATCGACAGCGGATATCCTGAAACTGTTAAGGACTATATAATGAAAGACTTGGAAAAAATTAATAGTGAAGGCTAGGCCTTAGAAAAGTTTAGATCATATACAGGGAGTGGTCAAATTTCTTAGGCGTAATAATTCTTCTAAAATCATTGATATTAACCAAATTTAGCATAATACCTATCGCCATCTTTTCAATGCAGAACCTGATTCTTTTATTGGGCAATATTTAAATAAATTATAGTGTATTAATCCTTTAAGGTAAAATGTTTTATATTTGTATATTCAAACTAAAGAGTTCTTTAGTCAAGAGTTAAGATTTTGCAGATTAAAAATATAGAGTAGTGGCAAATTCGTGGCAATAGTCTGAATTTTATTTTAATTATCCCATATTCAGATAGTTTTTATTGCCAAGTTCGAATCCCTCACTCTCCGCAATAGTTAAATGTAAACCCACTGATAATCAGTGGGTTTTGTTTTTTTTTTTTATTAAAGTTTTCTTCCCCATATTTTCCCTAGATTCTTGATGTATTTAACAAGTGCATTTTCATATATGAAAGCATATTCCTCACTTAATTCTTGTGCTTTTTTAAAATAGGTTCTTTAAAAATGTTCATGTTTTTATAGTTGATGTTATATTTTCTAGAAATTAATAAATTTGTATTGATTAATACGTTAGCTTTCTAATATATCAGGTTCCTTTAAAGCCTTAATAAACTTATGTATCTTGCTGTAATTGGTAGAATCCATGCTGATTTTTAGTGCTTCATCAGCAATATTAGCTTTTTCAAGCATTGGAATGATGTACGATAGATAATGTTGAAAATATGAGCTGATATCTTGTTCATTAACAGCTATTTTATAACCACTTTTACCCGCTTTTGATATGATTAAAATCCCTTTATATCTTAAATCTCTTATATGAATTCTAATATTTTCTAAACTTACTTCCAGATTTAGAACTCTTTTTATCTCATCTTTTAATTCGTAGGTTTCTATTAATCGAGTCGGGAATATTCTTGATATGTATACTAAATGATTAACTATGACACTTTTAACTTTGTCAATATTTCCCTCTTTAAACCTTTCTATTGTCTCTAGAACACTACTATATATTGACTTAGAAACCTTAAAAATTTCTTCATCATCTTCTTGATTTAGAATAGAATTGTAGGGAAAAACAAGTGGTTGAAACAGTTTAGGTTCTAGTGTATTAAATAATTCTTCCCAATTAGCATTTCTTTTAGATTCTGAATAAATCATCATTAATGAATTGGAAATTAAATCAGCTAATTGAATAAGTTCTTCCTCATCATCCCTTTTTAAATGATAACTATTTTCTTGACTAAAAAGGTTAGTTTGAAACTCAGGAATCTTTGTAATTAAATATTTTTTAAGACTGATTTGAAAATCATCATTTCCTGTTGAGTCAATAAAAACATGGAATGATGAAACTTTTCCTGCTAAATCATTTAGTAAAATCCTTTGGAAAAATTTTATAAAGCTGGTTTTAATATCTAAACCTTTACTGAATAGAGCCTTTTTATCAATGACTAAAGAATATATATGAAAATCTAAGTTTTCACATAAGTATTTTAAGATTTTAATCCTCTTTGAAAAATTTTTACTTATTGCTCTATTGCTTGCTTTAATTATATGTCCATCTAGAAACTGCTGACTGATGTAGTTTCTAACTTCTCTAGCTTTGTGTAACTCTGATTCCTTAATAAGAACACAAGCATAAATGAAATGACTTATACCATCATTTTTTGAAGGTGTTCCAGATTCATCACCAAATACATAATATTTCTCCATCTTCTAAGTTTTCATGTGGTTTCTATCAAATATACAATAAACAATGCTTAATTAAAATACTATGTCTTAATTTCCTTTTTAAAAAGCATTTTAACGGAATTAATTATAACTTTTATATTGGAATGAATTTTTAAAATATTAAAACGAAGACTCTTCAGAAATTAATTATAATGTGACATGTTTTTGTCGTTACCCTCATATACTTTTGTCTAAATGTAAGTTTAATACTGGATGTAATTTTCACAATTCAATGAATTTTTGTAGATTTATGAACCTCTAAAAAACACAATATAAGAGTATTTATGATGAAAAAAATACAGATTTTGCCTTTACTGTGTATAAGTATTTATGGATTTGGGCAAATTCCTAAATTTCCCACTTCTCAAGCTCCCACACCAAGCAATCTAGGTAACTTTTCAAATCCAAATTACGGAAGTGCAGCAAGGTCTGTTGCTCCCTCTGTTCCTGATGGTGGTTTATATAATCAAAGAAGTTCACAGATTCAGAAACAGAATGCAAAAATGATGGAAGAAGACTTTAGAAAGGTGGCTCAGGAAGAGGAACTCAGAAATAAACAGGAGAACTATTACAGACAACAAGCCTTAGAAGATTCTTATTATAACCTGCCTTCATTTTCAGGAAAAGCAAGCACACAATCCTATTATGATGCTTACAATCAATTAGCCTTACTCAATACTGACAATTACTCTATAAGTGAAGCCAATTTCATTGTGGAGAATGCCTATTATGGGAATAAACAAAATTATAATCAGTTTAAATCTGGAATTCAGAAAACAGCAAAACAGCTCTTACAGAAAATGAAAGAGAGAAAGCAGAATACTGAAAGCAATACAGATAAAAACCTGATGATTTTTGAATACCTTTCTAAAGGCATGAAGCTGGGAGGAGTTCAGCATAAAGCTGTCAAGTATGATTTTGAAGATTATATGGGTGAAAAGGATTGGAGCAAAATGTTTGTTTCCAAACTCCTTAAAACAGGCTCTGGGCAATGTCATTCAATGCCTTTGTATTATTTAATGCTGGCAGAAGAAATGAATGCAGATGCTCATTTAGCCTTTGCTCCCAACCATACTTATGTGAAGTTTAAGGATGAAGAGCAGGAATGGCAAAATGCAGAGCTTACCAATGGAATATTTACTACAAGCTCAATTATTTTGGAATCAGGCTATATAAAATCAGAAGCTTTGCAGAATGATATTTATATGAAAGAGCAAAACAAAAAAGAACTATTAGCCCAGTTCTATGCAGATTTAGCCAATGGTTATGCCCACAAATACGGAATGGATGAGTTTGTAGGAAAAGCTTTGGATAAAGCACTGGAATACTCACCCAATAACATTTATGCCAACCTGCTAAAATCAACTTTTCAACAGGCTAAACTGGAATATGTAGCAGGGCATTTGGGAATTAAGAACCTTGAAAATCCTGAGGAACTACAAAATATCAGATTTTATCCAAGAGCATTAACTCTATTGCAGGAAACTAAAGCTCAGTTCAATAATATTGACAATCTGGGTTATGTTCCGATGCCTGATGGTGCTTATGAAGAATGGTTGGGGAATATGAAAGGTGAAGCCAACAGGCAGAAAAGTGAAGCTCTTGCTGAAAGAATGAAACAGATTAATGCTGAAAAGCAAAAGCAGAAACAACAGGAAGCTTTGAGAAGGGCCCAGGAACAAAAGAAAAAAGAATCTGAACAACCTAAGGAGAAAGCCCAGTACTTCCCAATAGACCCAAAACATTTATAACAATAATGAAAAGATATTTATCCCAAAAAATTGTACCCCTTTTATTCTTAGTGTTGGTATGGCTAAGTTCAGGAATAGTTAAAGCTCAGAATAACCAGTTTTATAATGATGCCTATCAGACAATTGATAATATGCTGAATGATAAGCAAAAATATAGCTTTAAAGATGCTGTATTCAGTGTGGAGAATGCTTATTTTCAGGGAAAGCTGGATACGGTACAGCTTAATAACGAAATCAGGTTTTTAACAAAATTTGCCAAAGCTATTGTAGCTAATAGGGATTTAAATTACAAACAATCTGATAAAGACAAAGTAAGCAAATATGCAGCAGTATATTCTATTATGTGTCAAACTTTACCTATTGCTATAAAAGATACTGTAATACAATACAAACCTTTTAATTATGACTTTACTGATGTATTTGGACATAATGATATAACCAACTTATTTGTATCAAAATTATTAGCTACCAAGAAAGGGAACTGCAATTCTATGCCTTACCTCTACAAGATATTAGCAGAGGAATTAGGAGAAACAGCCAATTTAGCCTTAGCTCCTAATCATGTATATATCAAACATCAAATTAAATCGGATGGTTGGTATAACACAGAGCTTACCAGTGGCATATTTCCCCAGGATTCATGGCTGATGGCTTCTGGATACATTCATTTGGATGCCATCAAAAATGGGGTGTTTATGAAAGCCCTGAACAACAAAGAAAGCCTTGCTTTATGCCTATTTGATTTAGCACAAGCATACAACAGAAACTTTCCTGATAATGATGGAGATTTTGTGCTAAAAGCAGTTAACAGAGCAATAGAGATTTATCCCAACTTTGCTAAAGCTCTTATCCTTAGGGCTGAAACTCATAAAGCACAGTTTGAAAAACTGATGGATAAACAGAATTTGAGTTCCACCAATCCTGAAAACCTTAAAAAGGTTCAACAAGACCCAAAGGCTAAAGAACTCATGGAGCTTATGACACAGGAATATGGGCATATCTATGAGACAGGCTATCGTCAGATGCCCGAAGAAATGTATTTAGACTGGTTGGTATCTCTTAAAACAGAGAGAAATAAATATGAGAATAAAAAATTATTAAATAACTTTACGAAATAACAAATGACAATGAAAAGAATTATACTTACTGGCTTTGTACTTCTGGCAGGGATTACACAAGCTCAAGTCAAGAAAACCCAAGCTAAGCCAAAAGCTGAAAAGAAATGGGTAAATCCTGTTAAACTTACCAAAGAAGAGAGAAACAGACCTTATATGGATGAGGTATTGAAAACCAGAGATTCCATCACTCCTGAAGAAGCTGAAAGAAGAAGGAAAAATATTGCTATTGGAAATCCTTTTAAAGACCGTGGTTATTATCCTAAAATTGCCACACTGAGCAAAGGGAAGTACTTAGAATTCCATGATATGGATGCTGTTGTTAATATTGGTTCTGTAAAATACAATCGAAAAACCAAGGAGATAACAGAGTTCAGAGAAATAGATTTGAGTGACCCAGATGCACAGCCTTATTTAGATACAGCAGGGAGATGGTTTTCACCTGACCCTTTGAGTGAAGAGCATAGTGATTGGACTCCTTACCGATTTGCTTTTAATAATCCTTTAAGATTTAGTGACCCAACAGGTCTATTGGAAGATGATTATGTATTTAATGAAGAAGGAAAATTTGTTAGAGTTGATGAGAATGATAAACCTGACCAATTAGTTATTGAAAATTCCAAAAGCAAACAACAGACTGTTTATCAATTTAATGACCCTAAAACGGATGTTGCTGCAATTAAATATAACATGAATAAGTTTGGTAGTGATTTCAAAAATCATCAATTTGTATTCTCAATAACCAATGATTGGATGTCTTTTTTTGAAGGAGATTCTGGAATTAGTAAGCAAGGTTACATAGGAAGAAATTTTATGGCACTAACGGAATCAGCAGGTGGAAAAATGGATGCATCTGTTTATAATCTATCTGATTTTTTAATGCAACAAGGAGAGGGAGAAACTTGGAATCCTGCTACTGAAATCTTGAAAGATAAAGGGCCTCTTTACATCTTTCAAGGAGATGGCTATCAGACATACAATCATTTAGATGCTGGGAATTTTATTTGGGGACACTACATGAATGTTTTAGGTTTTTCATTACAAGACACTAAAGATGGAGCTTTAAAATTTAATAGGAATGATAGTAAAGCTGATTTAAGGTCTATGCAAAACGGTTATTTACTCAATAGGTATAAAGGTTTATTTCCTCGTTCAACACCAGTTAAAAATTCAGGGAACTAATTATGAAAAAAAACAAAACTGTAATAGTTATTTTACTTTCAATACTTGCAGTGCTATATATCGGGTATAGGATATTTTTATATTGGAATTACAATGTGAACAAAGAAAAAAAACAGATTGAGACCTGGAATCAAAGAACTCAAAAAAAATAAATGCTATAACAATATTGGAACTAACAAGATGCAATGATATGAAAATGAAAAACTTTTTCCTGTCATTGACATTAGTAATCTGTTTATTAGTAAGATATAATTTATACAGTAAATTAATCCCAAGTTCGATTTATGAAGTCATTAATCCCAGACAATTGCAAGGGCTTTTTAATCTTGGGTATTATTTAGGTCTTATAATACAGGTTGTATTAATTGTTTCAATAGCAGTTAATCATAAAAAAATGAAAATCCAAGATTTCATTATAGTATTGTTGTCTATACTATTTTTGCTTTCCTTTGTTTTTTTTGTATTAACAATCTAGAATTCAATTTTGTAAAGGACTAATTATGGATGAAAATCAAAAGCTTGACATGAAATCTTTTATTGATTATGTAAAAGAAAATCTGGCAACTATCTCTTTGTATATGTCCACTATAGGGGTTGTACATACTTTATCCTATTATTTTTTCTGGAATATCGACATAATTAATTACTTAAATTTAAGTGAGGTTATCCTCCTGAGTGTGCAGTATTTGATGGGGCTTTCATTGACTTGTTTGTTTTTATTAGTAACTCATATTTTTTTGTCTAAAGTCTATATTTTTGATAAAGTTCCTGAGAATAGGGCTCTTAGTATCTTCCTGCTCGTTGGTATTGTGAGTTTTATTATTGTCTCCTGCATTGAAGAGTTTAGAGTAGATGCTTTGGCTACATGGATAATTGGTTATGCAGTAATTTATGCTTATGTTAAAAAAGGAAATATTAAGTTTCAAAAGTTAATTAGGTATTTGGCTGTCATTATGTTATTTTTAACCATAGGCAAAGCCATTCAGGATTTCTATAAAATCAGGTATAGTGGGGAATCGAAACGTGAAAGGTTAATCTTTACAGTTAATAATATCGAGTACAAAGAAGATAAGAATTTGTTACTTGTTGGCATGACGGAAAATTACCTCTTCATGTTTGATAAAGCCAAGAGCAAAAAGCTTATATTTAGAAGAGATGAGATAAAATTTTCAGAGTTAGAAAGCATAAAATAAACCCATTTTCTTCGTTCTGCCTTTTGTTTTTGATAAGTGTTTGTAAATCAGTGTTTAGGTGTGTAAAATAAAGCACTTATGTTGTTACGTATATAGAGAAATAAAAATTCCCCCTAAAATTAGAGGGAATTTCTCTTTTCTAAAACCTCATGAAAGGTCTATGATTGCCTTTCGATTTATAATGAATTTTTATCAGTAATAATAGCTTTGTAATGTGGGAATGTACGGGTAAATCTTAACAGCTCCTCGAAATACCTGTCATACAGTTTAAGGGAGTCGTGTTTATCCTTTTTTATTTCATTTTCAAGTGATTATGTGATAGGGTAATTGCTCCTCCTATGAAAAATTTGCATACCTGAAGAGAATCGTATTTGTTTTCATGCAAGACAACCATCAATTCATCTTTTCTTCTAATTCCCGCTTCAAAGTAGAAATCCGCTCATCTTTATCATTGTGATGCCAGCCCGGAGCATTGAATATATACCCCAATTTCGCTTTCCATGTAGGTGCATTCCGGACATCCTTTATCATATTTCCAAACTCATCAAAGACGATATGAAAAACATTATAAGTATGAATGTTATGATAGATTCCGTAATCCGTCGTTTTCTTTTCTTCCGCTTTGTACGTGCCGAAAAGATGATCCCAAATCATCAAAATACCCCCATAGTTATTATCTAAATCCTTAATTTTTCGGGAATGATGCACCCGATGGTTGGATGGAGAATTGAATACTTTATCGAACCACCCTAATTTTCCAATAGCATTGGTATGCGGCCAAAATTGAAAAATCAGGTTAAATTGATGCATCATAGCAATCATAATAGGATGAAAACCAATAATAATAAAAGGGATATACCAAATGTCTCGATATATGATTTCAAACCACCCTTGACGTAATGCAATAGCAAGACTCAAATGATTAGCCGAATGATGATTGACATGACCTGTCCAAAATAATCTGATTTTATGACTCAACCGATGATGCCAGTAAAAGCCAAAATCCTGAACAATCATAACCAATAACCAAAGCCACCAGTGATCCGCATGCCATTTTAAAGTGAAGAATTTATTGAAATCTTTGATCCCGAAAATATCAGTAAGTCTAAAATGATTGTAAATCCAAAAAAAGTAGGACAATGAAATAGCTTTCATCCCAAAGTCTAATATTACTGCCCCTATCCCCAATCCGATACTCGATACATTATCTTTGATGAGTCTTTTTGTGAATACTTTTTGAGGAATCTGATACAAAAATATTTCCCCTACTATCAACAAGATAAACACAGGAATAAAATAAGTAACAGGATCAGTAAAATCCAATGGACAGAATAGCCCAATACTATGAAAAAATCGGTTATCTTTTCTTTTCATAAGGCTTCACTTTATCGAATAATTCTGTTCTTTTTTCAATACCAACCACTCCCAACACCAATATCAATTGGGCTAAAACATAAGTAATCATCACAACAAGTTCTTTCCCAATACTATGCTGTACGAAAATATTAATGGCCAATACAGAATCTGATATTACAAACAAAACAGCTCCCAGGATTAATAATGAAGAATAAGTTCTGATACTAAAATACAGCATCGTAGCAATGGTAATTCCGTAAATTACCACGGGTATCTTCATTTCGTTTAAATAAGGATATATATAGTAAATAAATGAACCTAAATATAGAAAAACAAAGGGAAGCCAACTCCATGCATTTTTCTTTTTAATCTTAAAAAAATAAGCGATGTAACAAATATGAGCCAATAAAAAGCTTCCCAAACCGGGCATAAATCCCCATCCAAATAACAAAAACACATCACCCAAAAAGCTCAAAATTAATCCAGATAAAAACCATTGGTTGATCCGAAATACATTTTGTTGAGAATAAGTAAAATAAAACCAGATAATAATAGGTAACAACAGTGGCTTGGTAAAAAATCGCCAGGAACTATGATCCATAGCTATAAATATTAAATCAAATGCAAAAACAATGGCAAGAAGGACTAATAACAATTTGATATTCACAGACTTTATCATGGTACTTTTTTATTGCAATCTTTTAATTATCTTTTTTCTTGTTACAATATGGGTATATCTCAGGTTTGTGCCAAGTTATTCTATATGTGGCACTTAGCTCAGATTGTTAAATTACAAATAAAATTGAGATAAAATACTTTTGAAATATAAAAATACAATGCATCACACTTTAGTTTATTTTATGTTTTAGAAATAGACTATTATTATTAGAAATATTATTTAAGTTTATACAGTTTAATCACAACGGAAAGGCTTATGAAGTTCAGGCTACAGCACCAGGTATGGATAAAAATGATTTTCATCAGCGAAGGAAGATCGTAAAGAGACAAAAGATGAAAATTTCACAAGAAGAGAATTCAGTTACCAATCTATCAAAAAAGTTTTGAGCTTCCAAAAGATGTTGTGGATCAGGATAATATTAATGCAAAATATGAAAATGGCCTTTTAATGTTAACCATCCCGAAAAAAGAAGATGCGAAGCGGAAACCACCAAGAATGATTAAAATATCTTAGAAATAACTACAAAATTGGCTACCAAAAGAGTAGCCAATTTTTTTTTATTTTTGAAAATACAGACAGATTAACTTACATCTTTGAATTATTTGATTCAAAGATGTATTACAATATTATATTCTCTTACTCTACCCAGAAATATCCCACAGAGTATGTTTGGGCTTTCCCCGCCACAATTACCCTTTCGTTTTTGTTCTCACAATAGAGCTGTCCGCCTCTTTCAGAGATCTGACGAGCAAAAAGCTTATCTTTTCCTAATCTTGATGACCAGAAGGGAATCAGTGAACAGTGTGCAGAGCCGGTAACCGGATCTTCAAGAATGGAGGATTGTGAGGTGAAATATCTTGAGACAAAATCACAATCAGTACCCGCTGCTGTTACTACAACGCCGCCAGGATCCAGATTGATAAGATCAAAAACGGATCTTTCAATGTTGATATTCTTTATATCTTCTTCAGAATCGTATACCAGTACATAATCTCTTGATTTTAAGACTTCTTTCGGCTGTATAGTAAGTGATCTGGATATAATATCCGGAAGAGCAGAGGCTTCGGGCATTCTTGATGGAAAATCCATATAATACATTCCATCTTTAACATCTACTGTCAGTTCACCACTTTTGGTTTCAAAAATGATTCTATTACCCTGATAATGTAAGAGGGAAACAAGACAATGAGCGGTAGCAAGAGTAGCATGCCCACATAAATCCATCTCTATTTCAGGGGTAAACCATCTTAAGTGAATGGTATCACCGTTATCAATGAAAAAAGCGGTTTCTGCTACTGCATTTTCACGGGCTATTTTTAAAAGGGTTTCATCTGGTAACCAGTTTTTTAATGGAACAACACAGGCAGGATTTCCATGGAAAACAGATTCTGTAAAAGCATCTATCTGATATAATTCTAACTTCATAGGTTGTGAAAAATTTGTGAAGAATAAAGATAGTTCATTTCCTGCAGGAAGTCCTCTGATATTCATGAGAAAAATATTTCAGATTCTATTTTTATACAAATAAATAATGACTTTTTATGGTCCTGTTTTGTAATAATTTTTCCACACTAAAATGGAGATTTATTTACATCTATTTTTTCAAAAAGGATTTCTGAAAATTTAGCTTTGTACTAAATAAAACGGGAAACAATGAAAAAATATAATCATGATTTTCTTCATTCAAGTCTTTCGGGAATACCCATGGTTAAAGTCTTCAATCTTTTGAAAAGACTCTGAATCGGCAATTGTTTTCCTAAGATTTCTTCACTTCATTAATAACTCATAATCAAATAATAATGTTTAAAAACTTTACTACATTATCAGCAGCAGTGGCTTTGCTCTCTTACGGTATTGTGTCTGCTCAAAGTGTCGGGATCAATACAGCTCAACCAGGTTCAACACTGGACGTAAACGGATCTTTAGCTGCGAAATACAGTGCTGTTACTTCCGCAGCTTATACAATGACTTCTGCAGATTTTCATATCTCGTATAACGGAACTACTAATGCTGCTTTTACATTACCAACAGCAATATCTGGTACAGGTAATTTCAAAGGCCGTATGTATACCATCAGAAATAATACGGCTTTTACCATTACAATAACTCCTTCAGCTTCAGAAACAATTAATGGTAATGCAAGTATGGCAGTAGGTCCTAATCAGAGTCTTCAGCTGATCAGTACAGGTCTTACGGGAGCTGCTTCTACATGGGATATCTCAGGAAGCGCAAATGTAACGGCAAGCAACGGCCTTACAGCTGTAGGGCAGGAGGTGAGACTTGGCGGTACACTTTTACAGAATACAGCCATTGATTATTTGGACAAAGCATTATATTTCAGAAGCAATGTAGATGGTGCAGGACTGACATCCATCAGCAATACGAATTCCGGAACTAATGCTTCCGCTCTTTTAAGGCTCACGAATGATGTGGGAACTTCTATGGATATGTTTCTTAATTCTTCCACCAAAACAACTGAAGGTGGAGCTAATGCAGGAATCATAAACAATATTGGAGGAGCGCTAACGATAGCAGGAAATAATAATGTTGCCCAGTTGAAGCTCAGCCAGGCGAATGGAGGAGATTACCTTTTTAACGGAGACAGAAAGCTTAACTTCAATGGAGACGGTGATATTACAGCTTTTGGGACTGCCGGCAATTCAGTGAATGCTTTCAATGGTCTTCTTACTTTAAAAGGAAACAGTAATAATCCTGCATTTGCTCAGGTAACACTTGGCACTAAAGGTCTTAGATACTATTATGGTAACAGTGTTAACAGTATGCTTGACATCGATGGTAATGGAGATATCAATATGAACAGACCGGAAGTTGGTGGTATTGGTGGAAATAAAGTGGCAGCCACCAAAGGACATCTTGATTTAAGCGGATACAATACGCTGAATGGCTCTGTAACCCAGATTTATCTTGGGGCGGAAGGATTCAAGTACAGCTACAACGGAAGCACTAAGGTGACAATTGATGGTAACGGGTTGGTGAGTGCTGCAGGTGGTTTTGTCAATACTTCGGATATGCGTCTGAAAACCCAGATTAAAGAAATAGGCTATGGTCTCAGTACCATTATGGCATTACAGCCGAAACAATACGAGCTGTCAGCCAATAATCAGATTAAAGAAGGTAAACCGGCTGTAAATCCGACACAGAAGACTCAGCATAAAATAGGATTCCTGGCACAGGATCTCTATAAAATAATTCCTGAAGCCGTCTATAAACCAAAAGATGATACCAGAGAAGCCTGGGCTGTTGACTACGCTTCACTTGTTCCTGCCCTTACAAAAGCTATTCAGGATCAGCAGGCTGAGATAGAAGAACAGAAAACCAAAATCAAAAAAATAGAAGCAGAAATGGAAGCCATCAAAAAGAAACTGGGATTGTAATAAACTGGTGCAATATTTTGGACTTAAAGTTATTGCATTTCCGATTCTAAGAACACACACTAAAAAGAATACCTTATCCTGTTGGAAGACTATTTTAATAAAACATTCCCTCTGTTTTTATTAAAATATTCCGGGATTTAGGGTTTAAAATATTCAAATTTTTTATTTTCCAATACGTCGCAAAAGCCTGCTATCTGCAGGCTTTTGTATTAATGAATCTGGTTTTACAAATAATCTTATTTCAGGTTTTCCTTAAAAAAAACATCCAGTTTATCGAAAGGGATAATTTCTGTTTTGTCGTAAAGATCTGTATGTACAGCGTCAGGAATGATTATTAACTCCTTAGGTTCGGCAGCCATCTTGTAAGCGTCCTCACTGAAGTATCTGGAATGTGCTTTTTCTCCGGCAATAATCAGTACTGGACGGGGAGAAATTTCTTTGATATAGGTGAGTAATGGCATATTCATAAAAGAGAGTGCATTGGTTGCATTCCAGGAACCAATTGAGTTTAATGAACGTTTATGAAACCCTCTCGGAGTACGGTAGTAATCAAAGTATTCTTTTACAAACTGAGGTTCATCTCCTTTCAGTTTTTCAGCATTCAGCCTTGGTCCGGGCTGAAATGTTCCCTTTTCTGCATCTTTCCAGCGTTGTTCACCAAGTTGCTGTAACAATTGCGTACGCTGTTCCGGAGTGATGGCGTCATAATATCCTCTGGACATTACCCGTGACATATCATACATACTGGTTGTTGCAACCGCTTTTATCCGTTGATCCACTGCTGCAGCATTTAATGCAAACCCTCCGAATCCGCATATTCCGATAATTCCTATATGGTTTCTGTCCACTTCTTTCTGTAATTCCAGAAAATCTACTGCAGCACTGAAATCTTCCGTATTGATATCAGGAGATGCCACACTTCTCGGTTCTCCGCCACTTTCCCCGGTATACGACGGATCAAATGCCAATACAATAAATCCACGTTCTGCCATCTGATTGGCATAGAGACCGGATGACTGTTCTTTTACTGCCCCAAAAGGTCCGCTTATGGCAATAGCTGATAGCCCTTTATTTTTAACGAGGGATAAAGGACTGTATAGATCACCGGTAAGTAATATTCCGTAACGATTTTTAAAATGTACTTTTTTACGGATAACATTGTCACTCAGTTTAAAAGTATAGAGTTCGTTTTTTTCTGTATTTTTCATTTTCTTTTCATTTTGCTGTGCATAAGCTTTTCCTGTTAACAGCAATGCAAATGCTGTTAAAATTGTCCATTTTTTCATGGGAATATTTCTTTAGATAGGTTTAATGATTTTTGCAGGAACTCCTCCCGCAATGACATTGTCCGGAATGTCTTTATTGACAACTGCTCCGGCAGCTATTACACTATTCTCGCCTATGGTAACTCCGGAAAGAATGGTTGCGTTAGCTCCAATCCATGCATTCTTTTTAATATGAATACGTCCGGGAATAAGAGAGTGGCGGTTTACTGAAGAAACAGGATGTGTTTCAGAAAGTAAACTGACGTTGGGAGCGATTAAAACATGATCTTCTATTGTAATACCTCCCAGATCAAGAAATGTACAGCCGAAATTGATGAACACGTTTTTACCGATTTTTGTATTCTTTCCGTAATTGATATATAATGGAGTAAAGATGGTCGTGCTTTCTTCGATGTATTTACTGGTGATCTGACCTAGAAACTCCCTGATTTCTGCCGGATCAGAAGAACTGTTCATTCTGATCAGTAATTTCTTTGTTTCAAAAGAGGCTTCACGCATTCTGAAGGCCTGCGGATCATCTGCAGGAATTGTTTCCCCTTCTGTGAGCCGTTCAAAAATATCCTGTGTTTTCATTATCATTTATTTACAGGACAAAATTAAAAAGTGAACCTCACAGTACTATTACTGCGAGGCTCAAATAACTTTTCTCTGAAGCTCAGGTTAAATTTCCTTCGGTGAAAATCCGTATTGTTTTTTGAATGCTGTGGAAAAGTGTGAAGGATTTTTAAATCCAACCTCTACATAAACATCCTGTACTTTCCTGCCTTCGTTTTTCAGTTTGAAATAGGCGGCTTCAAGACGTTTTCTGATCAGCCATTTTTGCGGGCTCAGGTCACTTATCTTTTGGAAATCACGCTTGAAAGTGGCAAGACTGCGGCCGGTATAGGAAGCAATTTGTTCCATGGTAAGCTCATCCATATAATTTTCATTCATGAACTCCATAATATCAATTTTCCACGGCTCTGTAAAATCAAACAAAATAGGAAAAAAGATCTCTGAATGATTGAGTAAGGCGTAGATTCCTTCCTGTAATTTAAGATGAACAACCCCTTCAGTCGGTCTTGTATTCTCCTCAAAATAAGGAGTAAGCGATTGAAATAGGCTTGTAATATCGGCACGCGGTTCTATTTTAAATACATTTTCTTCAGAAAAATGAACCTTCTGAGGCAGATCCGATTTATTTAGTTTATGATAAAAATCCCGGAGTAAGTTACGGTTAAAGGTTAATGAAATACCCTTGTAAAGTTCATCACCTTTACTGTTTTTATACATTAGCAGACGATGGTTACGCCGTATAAAAGCACATTCTCCTGCTGTTATGGTTATTTTTGTATTCCGGTCTTCAATGATTTGTTCTCCTGAATACAAATAGAGCAGTACATGTTCGGGAGTTGCATGAATACATTTTTCACTGTAATCCGAAAAACAGGAAAAAAATATTCCTGAGTAATTTATGGTTTTCAATAGGTCAGTCTGTTCCATCTTGTGCTAAAAATATAAGGTCTGTAATAACAAAGTTAGTTATTAAATGCTAAGTTTTCTTTTCTTTACGGCTCAATATATATTTCTTAGAAGCTCATCAATCAATTTATCTGCAGGTTATTTTTTGATGGTTGCAATTGTTCTTCATCATTGTAATTCATTATATTAGCTGCCTAAAGTATTAATTTGCACTTATTATGTGTGTATACCTATAAGGTGCAAGATCTATTTTCACAGAAAAACATTAACCACAAAGAATTTAACCATGAAGCAGACTGTTCTTACAGCATTCTTTTTCTTGTTTGTATTGGGTGTAAAAGCACAAAAACAATCTATTTCCTCTGATACAATTTCTATTTTTTTTGATGAGCTAAACACCGCTTCAAAAAAGAATATCGGACTTTGGAACAAAGATTTATATGGTCCTATGATGTTAATCGATCCGAAAACCAGGGAATTTTTTGCCAACGAGCCGGATTCGGAGGGAATTCTGAAACGTAATGGCACTATCTATTCCGGAGTTTTGCCTGCTGCTGTCAACATCGCAAATACCGCTATGAATTGGGGTGGAAAAAGATGGGCAATGATCATGCTTCCTCTTTCTCAAAATAAGGAAAACAGGATTAATCTTTTGGCTCATGAGTCTTTTCACAGCATTCAGCCTTCATTGGGATTTACTCTTAACAATGCAGAAAATAATCATCTGGATCAGAAAGAAGGGAGGATTTACCTTCGTCTCGAATTGGAAGCGCTAAAGCAGGCAGTCCGATCATCTTCAGAAAAGGAATATACCCATCACCTCACCAATGCATTGACCTTTAGAAAATATAGGAATAGGCTTTACAAAGGTTCAGAGACTACAGAAAACCTGCTGGAACTGAATGAAGGAATTGCTGAGTTTACAGGGCTGATTGTGAGTGGCAGAAATAAAGATCAGACAGGATTATATCTTTTGAATGGCATTGATGGTTTTATGAAAAATCCAACATTTGTACGTTCATTTGCTTATTATACAACACCTGTTTATGGATATTTGCTGTATCTTAAAGATCCGGACTGGAACAAAAAAATTAATGCAAAAACTGATCTGACCGGCTATTTCATTAAAGCATTTGATATAAGGATTCAGACTGACCTGCAAAAAGCAGTTGAAAAACTATCTGACAATTATAATGGTACATCAATTATAAAACAGGAAACCGATAGAGAAGAACAAATGAAAAAACGTATTGCTGAATACAAACTTAAATTCATTCAACAGCCTCACTTTGAAGTCAAATTTGAAAAAATGAATGTTTCGTTTGATCCAAGAAATATTGTGCCTGTAGAAGATCAAGGGACAGTATATCCCAATATCCGGATTACTGATTTGTGGGGTATTCTGACAGTTGAAAATGGAGCATTGATGAGCCCCAACTGGGATAAAATTTCAATATCAAATCCAGTGAAAACTGAAAATAAAAAAGTATCAGGGGATGGGTGGATCCTTGAACTGACAGACGGCTATACCATAGCTAAAGATGAAGACAATGGAAATTATAAATTGATTAAGAACTGATATCCATAAAAAAGCATCACTATTTCGGTGATGCTTCTTATTTTGTAATAAGATTAATGATACCATTTCTTTTTCAAGAATAAACTGGCTTTTACCAGAAGTATTAAAACCGGAACCTCTACCAATGGACCAATCACGCCTACAAATGCCTGCGGTGAATGAATGCCAAAGACTGAGATGGCCACAGCAATAGCCAGTTCAAAATTATTTCCGGTAGCAGTAAAGGCTATAGATGCATTTTTATCATAAGAGACTTTTAATGTTTTGTTGATCATAAAACTTATAAAAAACATCAAAACAAAATAGATAACCAATGGGACGGCTACTTTGATGACATCCATTGGTAATTCCAGTATTTTAGAACCTTTTAAGCTAAACATCAGTACGATGGTAAATAACAAGGCATACAATGTCACAGGAGATACCTTAGGCACAAATTTTCTGTTATACCAGTCTTTACCTTTTGATTTAATCAGGAAATAACGACTAAGAAATCCTGCCAGAAAAGGAATTCCCAGATAAATCAATACGCTTTCTGTGATGTCCCTCATAGAAACATTCACATTAAAGCTTGCCAGACCAAGTTGAGTAGGAAGTACATTGATAAACAGCCAAACCAGAAAACTGTAAGTGAACACCTGAAAGATACTGTTTAAGGCCACCAATAATGCTGCATATTCTCTGTTTCCTTTGGCGAGATCATTCCAGACAATAACCATGGCAATACATCTGGCCAATCCAATGAGAATTAAGCCTGACATATAATCAGGTTCATGTCTTAAAAAAAGGATGGCAAGACCAAACATCAGAACCGGGCCAATAATCCAGTTGAGCAATAAAGAAATGCTGATTACTTTTTTATCTTTAAAAACCAACGGCAGAAGAGTATAGTCAACCTTAGCTAATGGCGGATACATCATCAAAATGAGTCCGATGGCCAGAGGAATATTAGTAGTACCCACCGACTGTGAATTGATAATAGTAGGAATGACCGGGAAAAAATGTCCCAAAGCAATTCCTATCCCCATAGCCAGAAAGATCCATAAGGTAAGATAACGGTCAAGAAATTTTAATCTGGGCTGCATGATTATTTTTTGATTTTAGAAAAAACATAAAACATTTCTGTTGCAATTTGTAAGCTTCTTTCAGTATATACTGCTGTTTGTTCCGGTGTATGATCTGAAATCTTAGGATCTTCAAATGTGATCGGAATTCTTTTTTCTGCACCGGGAATAAAAGGACATCCACCATCTGCCTGCGAACAGGTCATAATTGCTGCAAATCCCGAAACAGGATTGAACAGACTCTCGTATTTTTTTGAAAAGCCAATTATTGGAAGGCTGTTATCATCATATTTTATAGCATATACAGGATTGGTTGTATCGGCAATGCCGAAAATTGAAAAGCCCTGTTCTGCTAAAACTTCCGCGATCTTAGGAAATAATGCCGTTGTTTCCGTTCCTCCGGAATAGCAATGGACTTGCGGAATGGTAAAGAAAGAAGCTGCCACCTGTGCCCAAATCTGTGCCAGATGGCTTCGTCGGGAATTGTGGGTGCAGATAAAATTCAGGTTGATTTCTTGGCTATCATCCACTTTTTGCTGTATAAAACTGATCAATGGTTTCAAAACCTCTTTTCTATCGGTATCTATAGCGTCCCATTTCAGAGATTGAACCGTATTTAATAATTCTTGATACATAATTTATTCGTATTAATTAGCAGCATCCTGATCCCGGAGTGCAGGCTGATGCTGGGTTTACAGATAATTCAGACAGTTTTTTCTTTTGTTTTTCGGAAGGAATTCCGCAGGCTTCCTGTGCAAGGCAGGCTGTTGTTTTATTTTTCAGTACAAAGTTTTTTCCGTTAAATTCAAGGTTATATTTTCCAATGGTTTCTCCCTGATATTCAACTTCAATTTCGTTATCTTCTATCCCGAGTTTTTCTTCAGAAAGCAGAATGATATGAAGCAGTTTTCCCGGTTTCAGTCGGTGTTCATAATCATCAGTATCCCATAGCTGAAAGTTGACCACTTTTTCATTTCTGATTACTCCGCCACAATCGATAAAGTTTTTAATGATCTGACCCACTTCTGTTACATGGAAATGTTCAGGGACAAAATTTCCGTTTTCTAATTGAAATTCAACATTTTTCAGGGTGGGAAGAATTTCCTTAATTTCTGATAGTCTCATAGTAAATTAAAATTTAGTGTTATAATTTTATAATGTTATATTGCAATATTACGATATGTTGATTCAAAAAAAATGCCTTAACAGCATTGTTTTATACTAACATCCTGATTAAAAAACAGGTTGAATTCATTTTGAAACTGCTTCCAGTTGCTTTCATTAATGCAGTAGCATACAGATTTTCCTTCAATGGAACCTTTGATAATTCCTATATTCTTCAACTCTTTTAAATGCTGAGAGATCGTAGCCTGTGCCAATCCAAGTTCTTCAACAAGATCATTACAGATACATGCTTTTTGATTAATGATATACTGTAAAATAGCGATTCTTGCCGGATGTCCCAAAACTTTAAGCAGAGAAGCCAGCTTATTTTGCTCGTCAGTATAAATTTCTGTTTTAGTAACTCCCATTATTGTATTTTATATTGCAATATTACGATGATAAATTAATTAAGCAATGAAAAAATTTCATAATTTTAATTTTTGATATTTAAATTATTGATTGTCATTGTTTTAAAATTCAATGAATCATGTCTGAAATAAAAAGATGAAGCAAAAACAGGCTTCATCTTTTATTTGTTGTTATGGTAAACTAATCTTTTTGCCTTGTTCAGGGAAGATGTAATTTACTTTTAAAGGATTGTTTTTCAATAATTCCTTTTTGATAAGCTCAGGATTATCGCCTGTAGGTTTTCTGTGAGTAACCACGATGTTGAGACCCTCAAGGCTGCTTTGTCCGGTCTTTTCTTTGAGTTTGCTCAATTCCTCATTCAGCAGATTAGGAGTAAGATGTCCAAACAGAAGATGTTCTGGCTGACTGTTGGGGAAAGAAACTTCAATTAATATCGTATTAAGCTGTCTTTTTTTAACAAGAGGAGCTGCTATATTCCAAAGTTGATCCAGACGGTCAGATTTTTCTATACGGTCTGCTCCTGTATCTCCAAGATAAAGCAGATAATGATTCTCTCTTCTTACCAATGCGGCACTGCTTTTATATGGATTTACGTGGCTCAATTCATAACCTGTTATAAAAAAAGGTGTTTTAGGTGCGGGAATTTCAGTTCCTGCCTGCAACTCATTGTAATGGTATTTTCCAAGGATAGGTTTCTGTCCCTGATCTGCAAAATTGATCCAGGTATCTGTAATAAAGTAATGATTCTGTAAAATTTGAATCACAGGAGCTATAGCGAAAATATCTTTCTTAGAATCAGCCGGAGAATTGATGATAAGGCCGGATAAATGATCAAGATGACCATGGGATACAAAATATCCTTTTATCTGATCTTTTAAAACCGTTTCTGCTGATCCTTCTAGACTTTTTAGTTCAATCGCTTTTCGGATTCCTGCATTTACGGTACCGGCATCCAGGCAGAGAAATGCATTGTCTTTCGGAGCGCCTACCAGATAGGCAGATAAATTGTCTTCCTGCTCACCACCATATATTCCTAAGGGAATTACATCAAAATTTTGTGCCTGGCAAACAATATTCAGAAGAACCAATAAAGAAAGTGCTGTTTTTTTCATAATACGTATAATAGAAAACCATCTTTTTGGGGATGGACAAAGCAAATTTACGCTATTTTTTGATGACAGAATCTCCGAATCAGTAAAGCCTGCTGAAAATGAGCAGGCTTTATTTTGACTATTATTTTATTGAGGCTGTTGCTGGGTTACACAATGAACCATTCCTCCATTGGCAAATAAGTTACGACAATCAATTCCAACTACCTGCTTGCCAGGATACAGCTGTTGGATAATGTTGTTGGCAACTGCATCATTCGGGTCATTATAATTAGGAACCAATACACGGTTATTGGCAATATAATAATTGATGTATGAGGCACGACCTACGTTTTTTCCGTAAGTAGTGATCACATCATTTCTTGTTAAAGGCACTTTTACAAACTGATAGGCAGCTCCGGTTTTTGTGGTTGCATCATACAGTTTATCAATATCTCCATTGGGAACCTGCCAGTAGGCAAGATCGTCCGGATTCATTGTGATAATGGTAGATGAATTGGCAAATCGGGCAAACCCGTCAATATGCATGTCGGTGATATCCAGACCGGCTTTTCCATTCAGCCAGATAAATTTGGTAACTCCGAGGTTTTTAGTAAATATGGCTTCTGCCTGTTGTTGCGTCATCCCCGGATTTCTGTTGTTATTCAGGATAGAACTTTTACAAGCCATCAATACTCCGTTTCCGTCAATTTCCACATTTCCTCCTTCATTAATCATGACTGAATTAAGATTGATTTTTGGAATATTCGTATCTGCTGATATTTTAGATGGAATTGCATTACATTTACTGTAATCTGCCTTATTTCCCCATCCGTTAAATCCCCAATCCTGAATAAATAACTGTCCGTTCTGATCTTTTACATAAATAGGACCGTTATCTCTTACCCAGAAATCATCTGTAGGATAAATTTTGAAGTTGATATTGGTAAGAGGAACTCCTGCAGTGTTGAGTAGTCCTACAATACGATTCTTTTCTGCACCGTCATAAGCAATAATGTGAACTTTTTCACTTTGTACAAGCTCTTTGGTCATGGCTACCCAGGTGGCATCCAGACGGTTTCGGTAGGTAGTTCCGTATTGATACTGGTGTGGCCACTGAAGCCAGGTTCCTTCATGGGTTGCAGACTCTTCCGGCATTTTATAAAGAGCTGTTGCAGGGTTCACTGTATCCGGATTCTCTATTATAGGATCTGTTTGAGAACAGGAAAGTAGAAGAGCAGGTAATAACAGGAACATGATTTTCTTTTTTTGCATAATTGATCTATTTTTAACAGGGCAAAATTAGATCAGCAAAAGTTTTGAAAGTTGTCCCAAATTGACAACTTACTTCAATGGCAATAAAATATAGGTCAGCTGTTTTTCCTTGTCGTTTCCGTTTTCAGCATGATTTTCATACTTTTCAATGATGGGAGTGTGTGAAAACTCAAGACCTGAATTAAAAATCCAGCGGGAGTAGATCTTCGTGTAGGTGTCGTCTATTGTTTCGTAGCTTCCGGAATGGGTAAAGCGGGCATATTTACCACCGAATATCATTTTTGAAGGAAGCTTTTTATTTCCGGATTGAACAGATGAGCATGAATCATAGCGGCAGTTGATTTCAGTTTTAATCAAAGGTTCATCGGCTATAACTCCAAAATATTCTACCCCAGAGTCAGGGAAATCATTTTCCATGAACTTTTCCCATAACACTTCAATTTCTTCATTGTTATAATAGGTGTTAATGCTCTGATAATATACCTGTACGGGCTTCAGATATACAATTTCGGGTTTCAGTAAGACCTCTGAGGTAACAGGGATGATTGCATCTCCACAAAGAAGCTGTTCTTTACTTTGTCTTGCAACTTTAGGGGAAATCCCAAAATGTTGTTTAAAGGCTTTGGAAAAAGAAGCGATATTGGCAAAACCTACTTCAATGGCGATGGAGGTGAGATTTTCCTGAGTATAAAGAATCCGTTTATAGGCATTTTCTACTTTTAACCTTTGCTGGAAAGCACCTATTGTCTCCCCACAGCTGTACTTGAAAATACGCTGGATATTCCGGTAAGAATAATGAGAAATGTCTTCCAGCTCCTTTACAGAAACAGGCTGGTCGTAATTCTTTTCCATGAAATTGATAACTCTGTAAATACAATTCAGGTTGTCTTCCATAAGCATTGAAATTTTTCCGAAACTGGTAGTAAGAAATAAATTACAAATAAAAGAAATAAAAAAATATCTTGACAATATTGTATTTTAGCTTTCGGTAAAAATAGATTTAAAAACAATAAATTTTACCGTTATAACAAAAACAACCAAGAAATTACTATTAAGCATGGAAAAAGATTTGTCAGAATTAACGGATCAGGAGCTGATAGAGAAAAAAAGAACTATTGAAGCCAGAAATGTTGTGAATGCTATCATCCTGGGAGTATTAGCTGGAATTGCTATTTACAGTACCATAACCAAAGGGATCAGTTTCACTACTTTCTTACCCATACTTCTTGCTTTTTTTGTGGCCAACAGCTGGAATAAAGATAAGAAAGGTTTGAAAAGGGAAATGGACGCCAGAAATATGAAATAATGCAGGAATTTAACAGAAAAACAGAAACTGGTGCTGTAGCCTATTTTCGTTATTGCATCAGAAACGGAGATATAAAAGGAGCATTAAGCTGTTTTTATCCTGAAGCAGTTTATATAGACCGCGATGGAAGAGAGTGGAGAGGACTTGAGCAGATAGAAAAGGCAATGAATGAGATTTGCTGCTTAAAACTGGATATTCAAGGTGAAACTCCGCATATCATAGTTGTAAATGATCTGGCGATGTGGCAGGATCAGTGGGAAATGACAGGAGCTGCTCCGGATGGGCATCCTATTCATATGAAAGGCAATACATCCTGTGTTATGAAAAGAAATGAAGAAGGAGAGTGGCTATGGTTGGTTGACAATCCTTTTGGCTCTGCTGTGCTTAAAAATGACAATCTGGTATAAAATGATTTTGTTTCTTAAAAAATAAAAGCCTTCAGATGAACTGAAGGTTTTACTTTTATATTATTTTACTGATTTTTAGTTACGTAAGAATTGACCGATCCCGGGAGAATCAAAAGTGAATGCATTCTGATTTTCAGATTTGTCAATTTTATTATTGATAGTTAATGCCCATAATATAAGTTCTTTGCAGAAATTCTGGTCTTCTTTGCTCAATTCTGAAGTATTTTCTTCCACTACAGTTGTCAGAGGTAATATCTTATCAAGTTTAGCATAAAATTCTTCATCTGTATCATTGTAATTAAGTTCTAAATGATTTTTGTTGAACCACCTGATCAGGTCAGTGTACGGTGTTTTGATCCCTTCTTTTTCCAGTTTTGAAATACGTGGGAAGAGGCTTTCAAATTGGGTGATGACGGCTTTATCAATTAAGATTTTGGCTACATAATCAGCTCCTTCCTGTTCACCTTCATATACCAGTTCAATTTTTCCTGTGATTGATGGAATGATCGACATAAAATCAAGCAGACGTACAGTGGTTTTTTCTGCACCGGATTCAATCAAACGTAGTTTCGCTGCTGCGATTAAATTTTCCATAGCACTGATGGTAAGACGGGCACTGACTCCGCTTTTCGCATCCACATATTCGCTGATACGGGCTGCAAAAGCAACCTCTTCCAAAAGATCTTTCGCCAGATCAGGAATCTGAATCTGTGCTTTATCTTCAGCAGAAATCAATGCTTCCTGCTCTGTAATCTGTCTTGCAAGAGCAATGGTTTTTGGATAATGGGTAAAGATCTGAGATCCGATTCTGTCTTTCAACGGAGTTACAATACTTCCTCTGTTGGTATAATCTTCCGGGTTAGCTGTGAAAACAAACTGAATATCAAGTGGCATTCTCAGCTGGAATCCTCGGATCTGAATATCTCCTTCCTGCAAAATATTAAACAGGGAAACCTGGATTCTGGCCTGCAGATCCGGCAATTCGTTCAAAACAAAAATAGAACGGTTGGCACGAGGAATCATTCCGTAATGTAAAACACGTTCATCGGAATAAGGTAGTTTCAGCGTAGCCGCTTTGATAGGGTCTATATCACCAATTAAATCTGCAACATTCACGTCAGGAGTGGCCAGTTTTTCGTAGAAACGATGAGAACGGTGTACCCACGAAATTGGAGTTTCATCACCTAATTCAGCAAGCAGATCTTTGGCAAACTTTGAAATCGGATAAAAAGGACTATCATTAATTTCGGATCCCTTTACGATGGGCATATATTCATCAAGCAGATTAACCATACTTCTTGCAATTCTGGTTTTTGCCTGGCCGCGTAAGCCCAGCAAGTTGATGTGGTGACCGGCAAGAATTGCTTTTTTCAATTGGGGAACTACCGTGTCTTCATAACCCCAAAGTCCTTCAAATACAGGTTCTTTAGCTTTAATTCTGGCAATTAAATTAGCTTGAATTTCCTCATTAATCGTTTTATGAGTATAACCGGATTTTTTTAATTCTTTGAATGTAATATCGTTTTTCATTGTCTTGTAATACTATGTTATCTGACCAGGTTTGTATGTTAAGTCGTTTAAAATCTGATCTTTATATTCTTCTTATTCTGTTTTTTTCGTAATCTTCAAAAATCATCTGTCCCAAACCTGATAATCCGGTCAGGAATGCTTTTCCTTTGTTTTGAGCTGTGAATTCCTCCACAAACTGACGCAGATAAGGATCCTGGGCAATCATAAAGGTAGTGATAGGAATTTTCAGTTTTCTTGCCTGTGCTGCTCTGTTGAAACATTGGTTCACAATTTTTTCATCCAGGCCAAAGCTGTTCATATAGAATTCACCACTGGGAAGCTGAATGCAACTGGGTTTTCCATCGGTGATCATAAAAATCTGTTTGTTGGTATTTCTTTTTCTGCGGAGAATATCCATGGCCAGCTCAAGTCCGGCTACGGTATTGGTATGATAAGGTCCTACTTTCAGATAGGGAAGGTCTTTGATCTTAATAGGCCAGGCTTCGTTTCCAAAAACAATGATATCAATGGAATCTTTTGGATATTTGCGTTTGATCAATTCCACGAGAGCCATGGCTACCTTTTTGGCTGGTGTAATCCGGTCTTCACCGTACAGGATCATAGAGTGGCTGATGTCAATCATCAGAACGGTACTCATTTGTGCCTTATGTTTGGTTTCTTCTACGATGAGGTCTTGTTCTGTCAGGCGAAGGTCTGAGATTCCGTTGTTGATCTGTGCATTTTTCAGGCTTTCTGTCATATTCACGGCAGCAAGATCATCTCCGTATTGGAAGGAACGGTTTTCTCCATCTCTTTCATCCCCAATTCCTGTTTTGTTGGTACGGTGATTTCCTGCTCCGTTTTTCTTTAGTTTTCCAAAAATCTGATCCAGTGCATATTCACGAAGCGCAGCTTCAAGCTTAGGTGTTAATATATTTTTACCTTTTCCACTTCCCGTATTGCCTTCTTCAGGATCTTCTTCCCTGATATAGCCTCGTTTTTTCAGATCTTCTTCAAAATCCTGAAGGGTGTATTCATCACTGAAAATATCATATTCCTGATCAAGCATGTCCAGCCACTCGAAAGCTTCTTCAATATCTCCAGAGGTGTGGGTAAGCAAATCTTTGAAAACATCAAAGACGCGGTCAAAATGTGATAATTCCTCCGGCACATGTTTACTGAATATAAATCCTTTTCCCTGATTAAAATTTTTATCTGTCATAAGATGATAAAGAGGTTTTGCAGTTATTTGCTATTGAATATTTCAGAAAATGTAATGAATTGTCTGAAGTATTCTTTATTTCGTTTCAAACTGAAAAGTTAGGAAAATATCATGGCAAGATTTCCTTAGAAAAATAGAAAATACTAATGATGGTGATATGGAATAAGAATATAATAGCTTGCTGTTTTTGTGGGTTAAAAAACCTTCTACATCATTTATTTATACTGAAAATGCACAAATAAAGATTTGTGCATTTTAAATGTTATGGGAGAAAATTTGTTTTATGAATGAATAGCAATCATGGTTGTGGTCATTTTTGCAATGAGTTTTTCCTCTTTTTGATCATAGACATATCCTTCACAGATGGTAAGGGTTCTTCCTGCCTGTAAAACTTTTCCAATGGCAACAAGCTTATCCGTATTGGCTGGCTTCATAAAATTAACTTTGAACTCTACAGTCAATACATTGGCATTTTCAGGCATTGTGGTTAGAGCTGCATATCCGCAGGCGCTGTCTACAATAGTTGTGAGAACGCCTGCATGAAAAAAGCCGTTGTGCTGGGTTAGGTTTTCAGAAAATTTGCAGGTAATTTTCACCTGTCCCTGCTGAACTTCTTCTAATTGGGCACCAATTGTTTTCATGATTCCCTGCTTGTCAAAGCTTTGTTTTATTTTATTGTACATGATGATTGATTTTTATTCATGAAATTTTAATCCATCCAGCGCTTTATCTACTTTTTTATTCTCACCATACATGATAATCCCCACAAGATCCAGATGGTCTACAGGATGTTTTGCGATCTCCAGAACATTTTCTTCACCGGAGCGGGTAGCAAAAAGCTGTTGGGTATAAACCCCAATGGACAGTTCACGGTCTCTTGAACGGCGGAATGCGCGCTGAAGTTTTTCTGTATTGTCTGCTTTATAGATGAGGGTAGGATGTTTTATAAAAGCTAAAAATTCCTCCTGATCCGCAGTTACGAATTTTTCACCATGAGTTTCCGGAAATTCAATAGCAATGCTTCCCGCCAGAAAAGAAACAACATTTAGTTTTTGCCATGGCAAGAGATCATCTTTAATGACAATGGCTACTTTTTTATCGTACATATCTTAATTTTTTAGAGATAATTCCATTTGAATGTTACAGCGCTGATAAGGTGTTGTGCGACCGGATACTTTTTGGAATCCCAGTTTATAATACAGGTTAATGGCGGGCTTCAGCATGGTATTACTTTCGAGATATATTTTTGATGCACCGGATTCTTTGGCTGTGTTGATGATTGCCTGTCCCAGCAGCCAGCCTATGTTTTTTCCCTGTGCTTTTGGAGAAACAGCCATTTTTGCCAGCTCAAAATCATAATCAGGATCTTCCATTTTGATGAGAGCACAGACCCCAAGCGGTTCATCATTATAGAGGGCGACAAGTATTTTCCCTCCTTTATTTAAGATATATTCTTCAGGGTTATCCAATGATTTATAGTCGGCGTCTTCCATTTTAAAATAAGCGGAGATCCATTCTTCATTAAGTGCTTTGAATACAGATTGGTATTTCGGATTATAATCAACGATTTTTACGTTTTTACTTTCGCGGGTCTTTTTCTGTTCCTTTACTCTTGAAAGCAAGGATTTCTGTTCAAAAAGATGTTCCCATTCTGCAAGTGCTTCCCAGAGATTGTGTGTAGCTTCTTCAATAATTCCGTCAATAGCAAGATCTATATCTGCACATTGTATTGTTACCATTTTCTCTGCGATCTGTTTCCCTTCCGCAGTTAAGCCTACAATATTTCTTCTCTTATCACTTGATTTCAGATTATCCTCAACCAATCCTGCCTTCAGCATTTCCTTGATAATTTTTGTTACTGAAGGTTGAGAGTGTCCAATTTGTTCGGCAATCTCAGTAATGGTTTGATTGCTTTCTTCATGCAATACAAAAAATACAGGAAACCATTTGGGTGAAAAGTTTTCTACATTATACAACTCATAAATTTTAGTGGCATCTTCAGTCACTTTTGCTGTAAGCAAACGGAGCCTGCTACCTAACGCCATTTTACCTGTTCTGTTGAATAAGTCCATATTTCAAGATTTTTTTATTAATAACTCTCAGTTTTGGCAGGGAAATTCATTGTTTTTACATCATCTATGTAATGCTGTGTAGCTTCTGTCATTACGGTATGCAGATCTGCGTATCGCCTTAAAAATTTGGGTGAAAAATCTTTATTCATTCCCATTACATCCTGTATGACCAGTACCTGTCCGTCTGTACTCACACCGGCACCGATTCCTATTGTCGGGATAGAAATTTGTTGAGAAATTTGAGCAGCAAGATCAGCAGGTATTTTTTCAAGCAGTATTCCAAATGCTCCTAATTCTTCCATTAAATGGCAATCTTCTACCAGTTTTTTTGCTTCGTCTTCATCTTTTCCTCTTACAGCATACGTTCCATATTTATTGATGGATTGAGGCATTAACCCTAAATGAGCCATTACAGGAATACCGGCATCAATTATTTTTTTTACATCCTCCCTGATTTCTGCACCACCTTCAATTTTAATAGCATCTGCACCAGTTTCCTGCATCATGCGGATAGCTGCATCAAGAGATTTCAAGGGATTTCCAGACACGGTCCCAAATGGCATATCAGCGATCACCAAAGCTCTTTTGGTACCATTCACTACTGATTTTGTGTAATAGATCATTTGATCCAAGGTGATGCTTAAAGTCGTTGGATTTCCAATCATTGTATTGGATGCACTATCTCCCACAATGATTACATCAATTCCTGCTTCATCAATGATTTTTGCGGTTGTATAGTCATAAGCCGTCAAAACACTTATTTTTTCGCCTTGCTCCTTCATTTTTTTTAATTGAAGCGTGGTAATCTTTTTCTTATCGTCTTTATGAACTGACATTTTTATGTTTTTTGTTTTACACTAAATTCCTGTACTTTATATAACTATTATAAAATAACCAATTATATAACTAGTTATGCAAATGTAATAAATTAATAAGTACCATCATAAAAGTATTGAGTTAAAATTATTAATTGTATTTAAAACAGTGTCATAGAAGATCTTACAGAAGATTGTCCGTGCAATGATTTACTGTAAATAAGGAAATAATAAAGCTCCGAAATACTCCGGAGCTTTATCTATACACATCATCTTACTATTATGTATTTAAGATTACCATCCTAAATAATAATCAGGATCCAGCCAGTACGGCCAGTCTAATTTATAATGGGTCTGGAGCATTTTTTCCGCTTCACAGAAAGCACCTTCCACCCATCCTTGTTGGTCGGAATAAGCCTCCCCGATAATATGAATCTGCTCATCTATAAGCGGTTTTCTCATATAAGGCATTACATCTTTTACGGAAAAACCTGCTTTCCATGCATGGTATCCTGCACCGTAAGGGTCATCTGTCCAGTCTCTGAAATACGTTACATAGGGTTGTGGAATATCTATCCCATGTAATTCCTTCAGCTGATTCATCAATTCATTCACCATGAATTCTGTAGCCTGAACATCATCGAACTTATGCAATTCTTCTAATGAGGCAGATCTGGCAGCTCTTACTTTAAACAGAACTTTGTCATCAGAAAGCGCTTTCCAGAATGTTTCTGTTTCCATATCTCCGTAGCTTCCTAATAACATTGAGTTTTTGGTTTCAGTATCGGTACCGAAATAATAGCATTGTCTCATCGGTAAGTCTGTGATAGAATGCCCGGAATCTATTTCCAGATCTTCTCGCCACCACGGGCCTTCGAAGCCCATGAGGATTTTAAATGCGGGCTCCATAATGATAGAGCGCATATTTTCGTTCAGTTTCTGGTGTCTGCTGGCGTCAAAAAAGAAGTTGTTCTGATCCAGAAGTTCAAGTGATTTTCTTGGCATACCCAATACGATTGAATTGGCGTAAACTTTCCATGTTTCGTTACTTTGTATATTCAGAAAAGTTAATTCATATTTATGAGTAGCGGTCAAGTGATGGTCTTTGGTGAAAGTAATCAGTTTGTTTTCTGACCAGATGCGTGCTCCTTCATATTCCATATAAGTGTTGGCTACTGCATAGGCAATACTGTCATAGCCTTCCTCAATGGTTTTGTAGGTAGTATCAGCAGAGAAATCTCCAACCATATACGGAAACGCTTCTGCAGAATTCCAGTTGATGGTATTGGAATAATAGCCGCCGGCATTGGCTAAGAATTCATACCCCTCCTGAGAAACCTGGTCTTTGATTAAGTTCCAGAAACCAATATCGTTTACCAGGCGTTTATCATAAGGAGAACCAGGGAAGTTGTAAACCATTCTTGGTTTTATAGCATCCCAGTCGCGGCTGGTTAGTTTGAATGTATAGTCATAACCATTAGGGTCAGCAATAATCAGGTTTTTATAGGTTTCAGCTACCCATGGATCTGCCATTAAGACATTATAGATAATTTTGTTGAATAGCTGATCAGAGCTGAAACCTTCATCATTTTCATTCAGATAATAGCGTGTAATCAGTTTATTGCCTTGTTTCTGTTCTTCTGTCCATGCATTTTGTTTGAAACGTTCTTTTCTGATGTACATCAACAGTTTCTCAGGTTCTCCCATATGGAAAGGGATAGGAGTCATTTTATCTTTCAGAACCGGGCTTCTTTTGCTCAGATCTTTTTCTGTTAAAGGATAACCTTCAATCAGTGTTGTTACAATTTCCTGAGAAGTCAGATAGCGCATTCCTCCGAGCTCACCCCAGAAATTCATTCCCGGCATAATTACGGATTCAAGTCTTCCACCTAATTTGTCACTCATATCGAAGATCTGTACTTCATGAGCTTTGTATTTATTATCTGTTACCAAACGGAAAGCGGTGTATAATCCTGAAGTTCCTGCACCGATGATGGCTACTTCTACTTTCAGATCGGGCTGCATTCCCGGATACAGCGGTGTATTTTTATTTACGTTTTCTTGATTCATGGTTCTATAATTTTAAAGTGCTAAGAAATATTTATATCCTAATCGGAAGGGTGTAATATCGAAATCTGTATGTCCGTCCAATGCAAGATCCGACATGATTTTTCCTAGGAAAGGAGTGAATTTGGCTGCCCATCCGGTAGCGTACACCACAATGTTTTTGTGGTTGGGAACATAAGATGGAGCAAAATCAATCAGCAGTTCTTTATTGGGGATTGTGCTCAAAGCGATAAGGCATGTTGAAGTATACTCCGGAACAATGCTGAGGCCAGTCATATGGTTTTTTATCCATTCAGAAGTGTAGGCCAGTTCCTGGGGATTCGGGATTAATGTTCTGTCGCTTGGTTCTTCCAAGGGTTTGATCACAAAATCCGGTGCTACACGGATGTACTCCGGATGATCCCATCCCACGGAAGGAAATCCGTAGAATTGATTCCCGTTTTCTCCGCTTGCATTCTGAAATACAAACCATGTTGGATATTGTATAGTTGGGTCGGTCTTTTTAAAATAAGCAGAAGACATATTCCAGTAAGTGGCTTCTATTTTAAAATCAAGCAGATTGATCACACTGTTGATATAAGGTCCGGGAATGATGGCCAGCTTTTTGGCGATATAAATACCATTAGGAGTGGTAAGCTCGAAAAGATCACCGTTTTGTTTGATCTCAAGCACCGGAGAATCTTCTCTTAACTCTACGGTTTCTTCCTTTTGACAAAGATCTAAAAGTGTTTCAATAGTTGCTTTAAAATTGATACTGGCACCATCGGGTTGAAATAATCCTGTATAATTATCCGGCAAGTTTTTGAAATGATACTGCTCTTCAATCTCCTTTGATGTTAAAGTAGTATAAGGAACTCCTAAAGCTTGTAAGGCTTTTTCTGCTTCAGCAATATTTCCTTCAGTGGAGTGTACTTCAGGATCTCCAAACCATAGGGTTCCTACCTTATCAAGCAATTGGGCATCTGTCTTTTTCTGCAGTTCATCCCAATAAGGCTGTGCATCCAGAGCCATTTGTACCATATATTCATCCGGATAAGGAATCCGGAACTGACGTGATACCCCTGCAGAGCTGCCCAACTGATTCACAAAAGTATATTGTTCCAATACTAAAGTCTTAGCCTGACGTTGGCCGAGATGATAAGCCGTAGCAAGTCCTATTGCTCCTCCGCCAATGACGATTACGTCGTAGTTTTCTGTAATCATAGGTTATTTGTTTTTATGTTTTATAATCGTAAGAAGAGATACAGAAAAGTAAAGACATCAATATGAAGAAATGTACCATCATTACTGATTTTTAATACTCTCCGAACCTTATTTGCTACGATAGTTTAAGTGTAGAGACGAATCTTCCGGTACATGTGAATATTCTGGTTTTCCATTGAATATTGTCACTGTTAATAAGCATTTCAAAGTAACAAAGAAGAGGGAATAAGTTCTTAGAGTGTAAATAACCAAATATTGCATTGAGTAGAAATACGGAATGATAGGAAATCCATTTCCGGAAGGTTATTCAGCAATTATAAAGAGGGTATGGAATTAATGGTCTATGAATTATCTGTTCATTTTTTTGACTTATTGTTTACTATTTGTAATAAAATGAACAGAAAAATAATATTTTACTGAACCTCAACTTTTTGCAATTGATCTAAAAAAATAGATTTACATACATAAAACTGAGTGTTTACAAAGCGTTTTAATAGTAAAAAAAAATAAATTCTGTGAGTTTAATCAAATATTCATTATTATAAGAAGACAAAAATTACTTTAACTTTGCCAATTGAATGATATATGCTTATTATGAAATTATTGAAAATAATGCTATATTGTTAAAGGCTAATATCTAATGGACTTATGTCATCAGGAAATTAATTTAACTGATAAACAAATATGAAAAATAAATTCTTAAATTTTAAATTGAGAAAACTTGTTCATTACTCTTTGATCCTTTGTATTTTATTGATACAGGTCATTATTGCCATATTTTTCTACAATGAATTTGTCAACGGGAAGAAGCTGAAGTTTATTAAAGATCAGCTTGAGGAAAGCCGTGCATTGGGAGGATTGACTGATAATTCCAGGAAAGATTTCATGGATGCACAGGATCATCTTCAAAAATATATGGCTACCCAGGATAATAATGATCTGCAACTATATTTCCAGTCGTTGAGAAAACTTAAGACTAATTTTGATAAAATTGGTGAATACGAAAATACAAGCCCAAGATTGAAAAAAAATCTGGCACTTCATAGCCAGGATACTTTGAAGACGGCAAAACTGAAAACATTAATAGATTCAGTGTATCAGACTTCCCTGAATCCACCGGCAAAAATTGAGGATAAACAGTATGAGCCTGCCAAGTATAAAAATGATTTTGAAGATTTCAAGATTCAAACCCGTACTTATGCGGATACTGTAAAAAAGAAAGGCTTTTTTGGGCGCTTGAAAGATGCTGTAACAGGGAAAGTAGATGTTCAGAAGGAGAGTACGGTGATTACGATGACCAACAACAAAACCATAGATCTTTCCCAGGTAAAATCCAAAATGGACAATACGATAAAGTCTATTGACAAGCATTATGCAGCCGAAGTGAAGAAGGTTCAGCTACTTGCAGCCCTTAGTCAGAAAAATAATTTACAGTTTTACAGTAATTTCAGTAAGCTTTTGGTGTATAGTAATAACTTAATAGAAGTGTACGAAAATGCCATCAAAGATTTTAAATCTGAACTGGAACGAGAATACAACGAACAGAGCTCCAACAATAACAAAATCAGAACGTATCTGGTATTGGGACTGATGATTCTGATGTTTATTGTCTCTATTCTGATCATGTATTTTACAAGAATGGCTTTTGTTTATGAACAAAAACTGGATGCAGCCAATAAGGAAATTAAAAAGAACCTTAATTTCAAAAACAGGATTCTGGGAATGCTAAGTCATGATCTCAGATCTCCTTTGAAAATCATTAATATTTTCATTGATAAAATCCACAGAACTACTGAAGATGAAACGATAAAGGATTATCTTAAATCCATCAAGTTTACCAACAGCACTTTGCTTCTGCAGTCTAACCAGATTCTGGAATATACCAAAAACGAAAATGCTGAAAAAGAGCTTATACAGTCAGTTTTCAATCTTAAAGATGAAATAAGTTCTATTGTAAAGGTGATTACTCCTTATCTGGAAACAAGAAATAACAGGTTTGTGGTGACAGACAGAATTCCTGAAAATGTAGTGGCGTATTCGGATAATATCAGAATCAATCAGATTTTTATGAATATTCTGGGAAATGCCAACAAATTCACAGAAAACGGACAGATTGATCTCGTAATGTCAACAGAGTCTCTAGGAGACAATAAAATTTCTTTGATTACAACGGTAGGAGATACCGGAGTAGGAATATCAGAATCGGATCTTGGTAAAATTTTTGATCCTTATTATCAGGGAATGGTTTCTGATGAAGTTGATAATCTGGGAGCGGGACTTGGGCTTAATCTGGTAAAAGAAATTGTAGAACTTTTCGATGGCGATATATCCGTGGAAAGCAAATTGCATAAAGGAACGAAAGTGACATTCAGGATCAATTTAAATAGTAATAATAATGGAAACACCAATTCAAAATAAAGAAATTATATTCCTTCTGGCAGACGATCACAGCATTGTACGCCAGGGAATGGAAATTGTGATTAGTGATATTGTTCCTAACGCTAAAGTGTATCAGACATCATCTCTACATCAGGTATTGGAGCTCATAGAATCAAAAGGAATAGAGATGGCTGTCATTGATGCCCATTTCCCGGATGGAAATAGTCTTCATATTTTACCGCAGATGAAAAGTGTAAATCCTGATCTTAAAATTTTGATTTTTACAGGACTTGAAGAAGAGCTTCATGGTCTTAAATTCATCAAAGCAGGTGCTGACGGTTATCTGAGTAAATTGAGTGAAGAGGAAGAGGTAAGGGAAGCAGTCACAACCTTTATCGAGAAGGGAGAATATTTCTCTGCTCTTTTACGAAATCTATTGGTACAGTTTGTATACAACCCGGATCTGATAAGTCCACTCAACATTTTAACCAAAAGAGAAATGGAGATTGCAGAACTTTATGCTGATGGATATGGAAACCTGGAAATTTCAAACAGTCTGAATATCAAACAAAATACAGTAAGCACAATCAAAAAAAATATCTTTGAAAAACTAAAGATCGAAAATATGGTTGAGCTTGTAGAACTTGTCAAAACCCATCATAAACTATAGTGTTTCAAGGTAATCATCACTTCAAAGAGTCAGAATATTATATTTCATCGATAAATATCTACAAGTCGGTCGATATGTATCGATGGGGTTTATAGGGGATTTTATTTGGGAATGTTGTTCCTTTGTAATGTGAAATTTAAGTAATGAAAAAGCAACTGAGAAATGCTTTTTAACTTCTGAAATTTCAAACACAAAAACAACAAATGATTATAACTATACAAATAATAAACGGTAGTTATAGAAACACAAATGATGAAAAATTAATAAACACTGATGAAATTAAAGAAGTGTATGAATAACCTTAACCGGACTTCTTAAAAAAGCCAAATGATCAGAAAAAAACACAAACACATATAGTGAGGTTCAGTGATAGGTTACATTACAAACACAAAAAGGAGGCATACAGCCTCCTTTTTGTGTTTTTTATCAAATGATAAACAAATGCTGCCATTGATGCCTTAGTTTTGTATCAAAAAAAGATGTCAGGAGAAAAAGACTTAGCGGTACTGATTCAGAATATGGAACCAGTAGTGAATACCGGAGAATATGTATTTTGTACTGTTGAAACCTTAAGTGAAATACCGGATATCGAAAGAATTCTGTTTTTCTTTCGGGAAGCTGAAGCGGTGACTATTGTTTTAGAAAAAAATATTGCAGATGAATGGTCTTTAGACTATAGTTATATTTCTTCCTGGATTACCTTGAACATTCATTCTTCTCTTGAAGCGGTAGGACTTACTGCAGCTTTTGCCAATGCCTTGAAAAAGGAGAATATAAGCTGTAATGTAGTGGCTGCTTATTTTCACGATCATATTTTTGTAGCTGAAAAGGATGCTGAAAAAGCCATAGAAGCCCTTTATGCATTGAGATTGGCTCAGAAACCTTAAAAATTGTTTTTTGAATTTTTCACTTTTTTATTTTCACCTTCTAAAATGTCTAATTGGGCTGCTAAAATGTCCTGTTGATAAAGCTTTTGAGTGTTCTGCGAGTTTTTGTGTTTTATGTTTGCACCATAATCATACAAAAATAAACAACAATGAAAACAATCAGAAAAATCTCTGCCGTAAGCTTATTATGTTTAACTCTTTTTATGGTAGTGACCGTATCCTGCAATGAAGAAAATGAGCCTCCCACGACGCAGGAAGTACAAAATAACAGCCACCAAACTGCCAAAACCCAATTCATAACCGTTAAAGGAAATGCCATAGCATACCGTGTTTTAGGAAAAGAAGACGGAGTTCCTTTGGTTCTTCTCCCGGGATTAGGAGGCTCAATGGATGACTGGGATCCTGCAGTAACTGATGGATTGGCAAAGAAATACCAGGTCATTATTTTCGACAATAAAGGTGTCGCTTCTTCAAAAGGAACAACGCCCAATACTGTTCAGGCGATGGCAGATGATGCTGTAGATTTTATTAAAGCTTTAAATTATACCAAAGTGAATATTATGGGATTTTCTATGGGAGGATTTATTGCACAGAGAATAGTACTGACCAATCCATCCCTGATCAATAAAGTGATTTTAACAGGTACTGGTCCGCAGGGAGCCATAGGATTATCTAATCTTCCAAATATTATTGCAGGAACAGCAGGATTAAGCCCGGAAGCTTCCTTCCTGAAATTTGGTTTTACAGAATCTGCTCAAAGCATTGCAGAGGGGAAAGCTTCTTTTGCAAGAGTTCAGCTTAGAACTACAGATAGGGATTTTCCTTTAAGTGATGCCACTTCAAACTCGCAGTTTACCGCTGTATTGAGTTGGGCTCAACCTAATGCTGATGCCCTTACGGAAATTCAAAAGATTAAAAATCCGGTACTGATTGTTCATGGTGAAAACGATCTTCCGGTATCTGTTCAGAATGCGAAAAATATGGCTCAGCATTTAGACCATGCGGAACTGGTAATTTTCCCGGATTCAGGGCATACTTCTTTCTATCAGTATCATGATACATTTGTTGGAAAAGCCATTGAATTCCTTGGAAAATAATATTGATTTTTAAAAATTAGAATAAAAACCTCACTAATCAACAGTGAGGTTTTATTTTTTACAGAAACTTAGCTGAATTTCTTCACAGCCTCTTCACTCACAGGAGTAAAAAAGTTGATCATATTGCCGTCCGGATCACAGAACAGGAGAGATCTGTTTCCCCATGGCATTGTTGTTGGCTCCTGAATAATTTCGGAAGTTATATTTTTGATTCTTTCATATTCTTCGTCTACGTTTTTAACCAAAAATTCGATAATGGTTGATTTTGTTCCTGCGAAGTCAGTCAGGCCTTCCGAAAATAGTTGCATTGTCCTTGTACTTCCGATAGCAATAGTAATAGAATCTGTAGCAAGTTCTGCAAAATCTTCCGTGTACCATGTAGCAGTTATACCACTTATCTGTTCATAAAATGCTGCTGCTGCTTTAATGTCTTTGCTGATAATTCTTAATGAGGTAAGTTTCATAAGGATACTTATTTGTTTAAACTAATTTTCAACAAAGGTAATAGTAGTTATGACAACAGACTGTCAGTAGAAGTGTGAGATTTTAATCTGAATGGCTTTATTAATAAAAATTAGCAATATGAATTAACCGCTTAAAGTTGATGATCTGTATCTTCCTTCCTTCAGACCTGATGAGTTTTTCCTGTTTGAAATCATTGATTATACGGGCCAAAGTTTCTCTGGCAGTTCCTACCATATTGGCAAGATCCACACGGGAAAGAGTAATAAATACTTCGTCATCAGGTGTATCATTTGATTTATATTTATCATGGAGAATCAGCAAGCTGAGAGCAGCTCTTTCTCTTACGGTGCGATGAGATAGAACAGCAATAAGGTTGGCCATCACACTGAATTCATGACTCAAAGATTTAAGTAACAGCCTTGAAAGCACTGATGACTGGCTTAGAATCTCCAGAAAGCTGTCTTTTGAAATAAAGGAAATGACAGAATTCTCCAGTGTTGAGGTCGTATCTCCATAAGATTCGTTGCTCAGGATCGCAGAATACCCGAAAAATTCACCGGAACTGTAGATGTAAATAATCTGTTCCCTTCCATCATTATCAACTTTGTATTTCTTTATTTTACCCTCATTAAGGTAGTAAACACCGTTAGGTTTTGTTCCGTCAGTAAATATGGGTTCATTTTTACGGTAGTTTTTGGTTTTCATAGCTCCTGTAAGCAGATTTTTATCATACTCTGGGAGTTCATCAAAAAGATATTGATTGTTGAAAATAAATTTTGAGATCATAATTTTTCTATACAGGCTATTGAATCCGTACTCAGTTTTTAACTTAAATCACATTTTAAACCCATGTATGTCACAAGGTTTTTTTTCTGAACGAATTACTTTTACAAAAGTAATAAAATTGGTGCTGAAATAAGAAACAGAACATTTCAGAGAGGTTTTTGAAAAGTATTTTCACTTCATATGCCGATCTGTCATTTGTTACGGAAAAAGTAGGATTTTACGTTAGGGCACATAGTAACTCTATAAAGAACACTGGATAAATATTTAAGTGGACATGTTTTTCACGGCTTTATGCTGACATTTCTAATTTATTTTTTTTGCTTATCTATTTTATCCAGCTGTTTTTTTGAGTAAAATCTTAAAAAAAGAAAAATACACAACCCTTATAGAGATTTATAATGTTCAGGCACAGAGGGAAATACAGGACTTATTTTCACAATCTTAAGCTTGCATCCGTACTTTCGTTTGTTGCAGGAATAGTGAATATTGTAGGAGTAATGTCCGTTAAAGTGCTCACCACCAATATAACGGGGCACTTTGCCTTCTTTTCCGAAGAAATTCTACTCAGTCATTATAGTAAAGCTCTTACTTATCTTGTCTTTATTATGTGTTTTCTGGGAGGAGCATTCTGTTCAAGCTTTATGGTTGAATTTTCTTCCGGACGTAGCATGTTTCGCCCACATCTTATTCCTTTGATAACTGAAATTCTGATATTAGGTTTTGTGGGACTATCAGATGATGAGACACTGAAACTATCAATATCTTCTTATACTACTGCCGGTCTTTTGCTTTTTGCAATGGGTGTTCAGAATTCATTAGTAACAAGAGTATCCCAGTCTGTGGTGAGAACGACTCATCTTACGGGATTATTTACTGATCTGGGAATAGAACTTTCAAAACTTTTCTTTAAAGAACGGGAAAATGAAAAGAGACAACTTAAAAAGAATATCGCTCTTAAACTGGTGATTATTGCCTGCTTTTTTTCAGGATGCATCATTGGTGGTTTGGGCTACAGTATGATCCGCCTAAAAACATTGATGGTGACTGCAGGATTACTGTTTTTGGTGATCAGGTATGATAAGCTTCTGTACAGATATTATGCCTTAAAAAGGAGATTAAGATAAAACAGAAAATAAAAAAGGATATTCCAATGATGGGAATATCCTTTTTTAAATTTATGGAGTAGTCATCTGTTCAATGACAAAAGTTTCCGTATCTGTTGTATGGGCTGAAAAATATCCCAATGCTCCATTACTGATATTACTTGGTGGATTGGCAGGAGTGGCTGTTCCGCCATTGCCTCCTGAAATCTGAAGCAAAGAACTGTAATATGTGAATATATTGTTGTCAATACATTGCATTTCTACATGAATTTTATCTCCAACTACCACTTCATGATCTCTGCCTTTATTATCGTCATTAGGAAGAATTAAAGGCTGTTGATTGGGTAATCCGTTATTTACATTATCTGAAAAAGTATTCATGTACTTTTTAGTAAGATCATTGATGGTAAAGCTAAAAAGGTAGCGGTTTCCTAATGGTAATGGATCTGTAAATAATGGCAAGAGGGTATATGTAGTTTTATCTCCGAATTTGAAAGAACTCTGCTGTAATCCGTCAAAATAAACTACTTCAGGCATTTTGCTTTGAGCCGTATATTGTTTTCCTTCGGCCTGAACTTTTAAAGTATAAGTTCTGCCAGGCTCTCCGGTGAAAGTTGTCGTTTGATAGATTCCGTTTCCTACATAATGAAGGGTTTCTGTTTGTCCTATATCGTCACTTAAAATAACCTCAGCGCCAGTGACCGCCGGATATTGATTAGGTGATGAAAAACTTACTGACTTTGTAATTTTTACGGTATAAGGTCCTGATTGATTGGTTACATTTCCTTCAATGACAATATTTCCGCTTTGATCATTCAGATCCAGGTCGATCTCTTTTTCACAAGAAGTTAAGGCAAGGAGAGATACTATGATATATAATGTATTTTTCATGATTTAGAATTTGAAATTATAAGTGATATTGGGTACCCAACGGAATAAAGAGGTCTGCATTGCACGGGTTGTTCCGGGACGGTCAGGATTGTCTTCAAAGTTGATGGTGTAGGCATTTTCTCTCCCATATAGGTTGTAAATACCAAATGTCCATGAACCACGGAATCGTTTATTGGTACTGGGTTCATAAGTAGCACTCAGATCCATTCTGTGATAGGCCGGCATTCTGTCTGCATTTCTGTTGCTGTACTGGAATATGGTTTGTCCGTTCAGTTCATATTTTCCGGTAGGGAAGGTAACAGCATTTCCTGTGCTATATACGAAAAGCCCTGAAAAACTCCACTTTGGATTAAGCTGATAGGTGGCAACAATAGAGAGATCATGGGTTTTATCCATTCTGGCGTTATACCATTCGTTATTATTGATTCCGTTGATTTTTCTTTCTGTTTTAGAAAGGGTATAGGAAATCCATCCTGTCAGTTTTCCGCTTTTCTTTTTGGCAATAAGTTCGAGACCGTAAGCTCTTCCTTTTCCGAATAGCAATTCACTTTCTACATCTGCTCCTGTATCAAAACCAATTTGAGCTCCGTTTTTGAAGTCGATTTGGTTTTTCATATCTTTATAATAAATCTCAGCGTTCAGTTCATAATTATTGTTGTTGAAATTTCTGCTGTAACCAAGGCTGATCTGATCTGCAATTTCCGGTTTTACCGTGTAACTGCTTCCTATCCACTGGTCGGTAGGATTTCCACTGTTGCTGTTGCTCAGAAGGTGAAGATTCTGAGTATTTCTGGAATAACCTCCTTTTACACTGCTGACTTCGTTGATACGGTAGTTGGCACTAACACGTGGCTCAATATTCACGTAGGTTTTCCCGAATTTTCCTTTTTCTAAGAATTTACTGTCGGTTAGCACACCATTCTCATAGGTATTGAATGTGTCTCCTCCCAAAACACTAAACATGGAGAGTCTTGCGCCATAATTAATCGTTAGCTTTTCCGTTGCTTTATAATCATCATTAATGTAAACAGCATTCTCCCATGAATATCTCGGATTTCTTGAAAAACTACTCACCGTAGTCCCCGAAGCACTGCTCGGAGTAAGCGTATGATAAATAGATTGCAGACCGAAACGTACAGAATGTTTGTTTCCTGCAAACCAGGTAAAATCCTGCTTAAGATTCCAGTCACGGATTTTTGAATTTAAATCAAATACGGTATCATCATTTTTCAGACTGATCTTGTAATCATAATTACTGTAAATGAATGACGTATTGGAAAATAGTTTACTGCTGATAATGCTGTTCCACCTCAACGTAGCGGTAGTATTTCCCCAGTCTGTATTGAAAGTATCTCCCAATCCCAGAACATCTCTTCCAAAATATCCGGACAGGTAAATACGGTTGTTTTCATTAATCTGATAATTGGCTTTAAGGTTCAGATCATAGAAATATAATTTGTTGTCTTTATAATCTTTGTTGGTTTTAAGAAACAAATCGGCATACGTTCTTCTCCCCGAAACAATGAATGAAGATTTTTCCTTCTGGATAGGGCCTTCCACACTTAATCTGCTGCTGATAAGACCAATTCCTCCATTGACATTATAGTCTTTGTTGTTTCCATCCTTCATTTTAACATCTAATACAGAAGAAAGACGGCCTCCGTACTGTGCAGGGCTGTTTCCTTTAATGATGCTGGCATCTTTCAGGGCATCACTATTGAATGTACTGAAAAAACCAAGAAGGTGAGAGGCATTATAAACCGGAGCTTCATCCAGTAAGATCAGGTTTTGGTCGGTAGCACCACCTCTTACACTGAACCCGCTGCTTCCTTCACCGCTGCTTTTAATACCGGGTAAAAGCTGTATGGTTTTCATCACATCTTTTTCTCCAAACAGGACAGGAAGTTTTTCTATATTTTTAATGTTTAACGTTTCTGCTCCCATTTGAGCCGAAGTCAGGTTTTTATCCTTTTTAATGCCGGTTATCACCACCTCATCAATTGCTTTTGCTACAGTTTCTGCAGGAAGGAGGGGAAGGTCAACTTTTATATTCTGATCTACTTTGATCTGCTGTTCAAAATCCTGATATCCAGGATAGGAAATAATCAGGGTGTAATTTCCCTCAGGTAAGGAAAGTGAGTAAAATCCATACTCATTGGCTACAACATTAATAGTAGGATCTTCACTTACTTTTACAGAGACTCCGATGAGCAATTCACCGTTTTTTTTGTCTTTTACGGTTCCACTTACGGAATACGTTTGTTGGGCTATTGCCAGGCTACTGAAACAGAGCGCAGCAGTGGCTGCGGTGATTTTGAAAAAGGATGTTTGCATTAGTTTATTTTAAAGTAGTAGATCTCTTGTATAGGAATTAATGTTTAATTGATGTATGATTAGTTAGATGAATAGGGGATTTGTTACACGTAACAATTTAATTATGAAATAAATCCGGTGAAAAAACAGCTTCCCGGAAATGGTAAAAGCAAGGATAAAATAAGATGGTTACATAAACAATAATATTATGCATTGTATATTGATTTATTATTGTTTTTCAGTTGGTTTTATTGAAAAACAAATTATTAACGGGGATTGTTTAGTTTTTATTATTGTCCCGTATAAAAAATAGACAAATGAGCTCTTAAAAGACTGTACGATGTTATCTCTTTCTTACTTGACTGGGAAGAATATTGAATTTTCTTTTAAACGCCGATGAAAAATGTCTCGGATTTTTATAGCCGATATGATCGGAAATTTCACTGATGTTCAGATTACTATCGAGAAGCATTCTTTTTGCCTGTTCCATTTTGAGATCGTTCCAGTATCCGAAAACGGTAGTTCCGAAAAGTTCTTTGAAGCCTTTCTTTAAAGTAAATTCGTTGGTTCCCACCAGATGCGCAAGATCATTCAGAGAGCTGTCTGCATTCAGGTTCTTTACAATATAATCTCTCACAGCGTACATTTTTTCTATATCTTTTTTCTGAAGAGAAGAAGGTAAGGATTCACTGTCAAGAAACTGTTCAAGCTGTAACAGAAGAAGTTCATTTACTTTAGCTTCAATATAAATTCGTTTGAATATCCCTTTCCTGTTACAATAAATGATATCGTTCAGAATCTGATACATTTCATGGGTAATGCGGTTATGCTCAGTCTGAATGAGAGATGAATTCTGCTTGTCAATCGAACTTCTGAATATTTCAAACAGTCCTGAATGTTCAGGCAGAAATTTTTTAAAGAACTCAGGGGCAAGGTTGATTTCGAATACATACATTTCCGGACCTTCGAATTCCATTCTGCCTTCCATATGATGGGCATAAATAATGTTGTGCTGATAGCTGTCAAACACTACAGTTTTCTGGAAGTTACCCGAAATTGCTTTGCTTTTTCCTTTCAGGGTAAAATGCATTTCTACCGAATCAAAATCACTTTCAAGGTATATTTCAAGCGGTTTGTTCAATACAATGTTTCCAAAACCGATGTGGACATGAGTAAAACTAATTTCGTGATAAAAACCATTTCCATAAGGAGGAATGAGCTGGGTAATACATTCCTGGATGCCTCCATCATGTAAGAAATAAGAAGAAGGATAATTTCGCTCCATGAGCATATTCCCAAGGTTTTCATCATATAGCCGTACTGTCATTTCCTTTTTTTGTTAGAATTTCCTTTTTACGGACTTTTTATTCCGTTTTACAGACCCTTTCTGTTGAATGTTTAGACTAAGTTTGCACAAAGGTAATAATTATTTAGAATGATTCTTAATAATTAAAATTTGCTTTTAAATAATGGAAAAAAATAATGAAACGATGTACATTTTATATAAAATTAATTGTTGAAAACTTATGAAATATTCAGGTAAAATAAACTGGTCTTTTGCTGCAGCAATTGCAGTGTCAATATGTTGGATTATTGGTGATATTTACGTTGCCGGATTTGATCCGAATCCTTCTGATTATCCTTTGTTTTCAAAGACCTATGCAGATCAGGTGAATGTAGAATTTGCAACTTTAATGCTGGAAGGTTCCACTCCAAGGTTGATGTTTGGAGCTTTGATTGGTGCTCTTACCGGACCCTTACTGCTTCCTGCCACGTGGCTAGTGTATCAGTTTTTCAAAGACACTCAAAAATGGTACGCAGTCTTGGTGTACTGGATCTTACTGGCAGGAGCGGTTTTATCACCTTTAGGACATGCCGGATTCTTTTATGTTGGGGAGATTTATAAAGCGGTTTACCATACAGATTCTGCTTCTCACCCTTATCTTCTGGAAACGGGAAGAAGTTTTATGAAAATGCTGAACATCGCCTGGGGAACAGCTATTGGTGTACTGGCAGTCGGATGGATTTCCTTTGCTGTTTGTATTCTTTTCAATAAAACCCTGTTGCCGAGATGGATGGCTTTGCTGACTCCATTTGCACTTACTTTGTTTATCATTCCTGTAAAAAATCTTTTACCTCTTCCTTTTTCAGGTTGGGTAGGAGGAGCGATATTCAATATTGCCTATCTGACATTTTTCAGTTCACTGCTTTTCCTTTTCAGAAAGAAACTGTTCCATAAGATATAGTTTTTAAAGAATCTTACCATGATAATAACTTAAAATAAAACACAGAGAAAGGCCTTTAAATCTTAGTATTTTAAGGCTTTTTTGTTTTAAAAACAGTCCTTCCTTTCTTTTGATCAAAATATTAATCCTATATTGGCAGGGAATTAAGCGGGAGAATATGGAAAATCTGAAAATCTGGTTAAGAAAAAATGGCTCTACTGTAGTCCTTACAATATTGTTTATTATCATTTTGGTGAATAAAGATGCAAAGGCATGGCTGATGAGACAGGTGGCTTCCACAGGAATTCTCAATGCCAGTATATCAGAACCAAAAGAAACACAAAATACTTCAGCTAAAGTTTCCTATGCCGGATTGATGCTGAAGAATGAAGAAGGAAAGATTACAGATACTTCGGCATTACAAAATAAAGTAGTCTTCATTAACTTTTGGGCATCATGGTGCCCTCCGTGTCGTGCCGAGTTTCCGTCTGTTCAGAAACTGTATGATCGGTACAAAAACAATCCGGAGATAGTATTCCTTACGGTAAATCTGGACGATAATGCAGCTCTTGGAAAATCTTATTTAAAAGAAAAAGGCTTTACAGTTCCTTTTCTTACACCGGCTGGAAATATTCCTGATGCATTATATAGTGGATCTTTACCAACCACTGTTGTACTGGATAAAAAGGGAGAAATACGCCTGCATCATAAAGGACTGGCAGACTATAGTAAAGATTCATTTTATAAACAGATTGATCAGCTTTTAAAACAAAATCCTTAGCTATTTAAATCGTATTTTTAAATCATAAGAAACAGAATATGATGCAACAGCTAAGAATCCACATCGAAAAAATACTTCCTCTTAACGATGATGAATTTGAATTCATATCATCATGTTTTACCTATAAAAAATATAAAAAGCATCAGTTTTTAGTACAGGAAGGAGAAGCTGTTCCTTACAACTATTTTGTCTTGAAAGGTCTGTTAAAATTGGTTTATGCTGACGAAACCGGAAAAGAACATATTATAGGATTTGCTATGGAAGATTGGTGGGAAACAGATTTTCCGGCTTATTATCAGCAAACTGCAGCAACAATGTCTTTGGAATGCATTGAAGAGACAGAAGTATTATGCATTAAGCTGGATGATTATAAAAAACTCTGTGCACAGCTTCCGAAACTGGAACATTTCTTTCTTGAAAAAGCTTATATGGGATTTATTACCGCTCAGCAGCGGACTATTTCCATGATGACAACCGGAATAAAGGAACGGTATCAGCAGCTTTTGAAAAAATATCCTTCGTTGGTTCAGCGGGTTCCAAAATCTCTTTTAGCAGCTTATTTAGGAGTCTCAAGAGAGACACTGAGCCGTCTGTCACTATAAAATTGTGACGATGATCACAGCATAATCGTGACTCTGATCACCGGAATTTGAGGCTTTTGTTCTGCAATTTTGTAGAGTAACATATAACAAATTCAAAACAATGGAAAAAAGAACCATTAATCCATGGAAATGGCAGGAAGAGAGAAGCTATTCTCAGGCTGTAGAAGTAAAAAATGTTGAAAGTACTTTATACTGCTCCGGACAGGCAGCTATTGATCCTGATGGAATATCCAGTACTCATGATATGAAATCGCAACTGGAACAGGCTATTGCCAATCTGGAAGAAGTGATCTATTCAGCAGGATATGAATGTGGAAATATAGTAAGATTAAATATCTATACAACTTCTACTGAAGAGCTCTGGCCTCACTTTCCCATTCTTCAGGAGTGGATTGCAAGGCATAAGCTTCAACAGGCCGTAACAATGCTTGAAGTAAAAAGTTTGTTTGAAACTTTAAAGGTGGAACTTGAAGCTACAGCCGTAAAATAAATGAGAAACAGAGCTTAAAAAATTAAACCTTCAAAATATAAATTTGAAGGTTTTTTCTTACATTTATCCTATACCAATTAGTATATCCAAAGATCATATGAATATTCAACTTTTTTCAAAAAATGCTTTAGTAGGTGGAGCTACACAGGGAATCGGTGCCGGAATTGCTTTAGAACTTGCAAAATGTGGTGCTAATGTTACCGTTATGGCTCGTAATGAAACAAAACTTAAAGCCTTTGTTTCTTCACTGCCGGTCATCAATCCGGAACAGGAACATGGATATCTGGTAGCTGATTTTTCGGATTTTGAAAATTATAAGAAAATTATAAAAGGATTTTTTAATGATCATTCGATAGATATTCTGGTCAATAATACCAATGGTCCTGAACCTGGTTTAGCACTGGATAAAAGCGCAGATGATTATCAGAAAGCATTTGACCTTCTCTTTAAAACTGTTTGCGAAACAACATTATTGGCTTTACCGCATATGATTCAACAGAAAAAAGGGCGTATCATTAATGTTTCTTCTTTATCCGTAAAAGAACCGATTGGAAATCTGGCCTTGTCCAATTCTATACGTTCTGCAGTAATCGCTTGGGCAAAAACCCTTTCTAATGAGATTGCACAGCATAATATTACGGTAAATAATGTCTTAACAGGATATTTCGATACTGAAAGAATTCAAAAACTGGTGGCTCATGAGGCTCAGCAAAGTGGTTCAAAAGCAGAGGAAATAAGAATGGCGAGGGAAAATAAAATTCCTATGAAAAGATTCGGAAAACCTGAAGAATATGGACATCTTGTAGCTTTTCTCGCTTCAGAATATGCAGGCTATCTTACCGGAACAAGTATTCCTTTGGATGGAGGATTGAATAATACGTATTAATAATCAATCAATTATTAAGAAAATAAATAAAATTTTCATGTAATAAACTCTTTCCTCTGGTTGTCATATCAATATTGGAAAATATGATATGAAAAACTGGTCTTTTAAAAAATGGAACACCGTACTGGGATGGTTCCTTTTCGCTATTGCGCTTATTACTTATCTTTCAACGATCGAACATTCCCTGAGTTTTTGGGACTGCGGAGAGTATATCTCTTCAGCCGTGAAGCTGGAGGTAACCCATGCTCCGGGAGCGGCTTTATTCCAGATTATGGGAGCGGTAGCAAGTATTTTTGCATTGGGGAATGCAGAAAATTATTCTATTGTAATCAATGCCATGTCAGCATTATTCAGTGCATTTACAATCCTGTTTCTGTTCTGGACGATTACCCATTTTTTAAGAAGACTTTTACATAAAGATGTTGAAAAAATTACAAGACATCAGGAAATATCGATTCTGTTTTCCGGAGTAATCGGAGCTTTATGTTTTACGTTTTCAGATACATTTTGGTTTTCAGCAGTAGAAGGAGAAGTGTATGCAATGGCTTCGATGTTTATCGCTTTGCTGGTATGGCTCATCACCAAATGGGAAAACGAATATAAAGCAGTCGACAGCGAGAGATGGATTATTCTTATTTTCTTTATTATTGGGCTTTCCGTAGGAGTACATATGATGTGTATGCTGGCTATTCCGGCGATATGCCTGGTGTATTATGCCAGAAATTATACTTTTTCGTGGAAGGGTTTTATAGTGGCCAATCTGATTACACTTGGGATTCTTGCCTTCGTATTCAAGATGATTTTCCCTTTGATTATGACAATATTCGGAAAGCTTGAAATCTTCTTTGTGAACGGGCTGGGACTTCCTTTCCATTCAGGGACCATTGTGGCATTTGTTCTCATGACCATCATAAGTTATCTTCTGATTAAATATGCGGGAAAAACAAAAAGAAAACTCTATCAGACTGTTGTTTTATCTCTGGTCTATATGATCATCGGGTTTTCATGCTGGCTGGTGATTCCGATAAGAGCCAACGCCAATCCTCCGATGAACCTTAATGATCCTGATACCGCCATCGGAATGAGAGATTATTATAACAGAGTGCAATACGGTGACTGGCCTACGATTTACGGACAGAATTACACTGCATTTCTTGATAAAAACGGACTGGAAAAAGATGAAGACGGAAGTTACAAAAGGGAGATTACCGGAGATATTTACGAAAAAGATGAAAAAATCGGAACTTACAGAAAGACCGGGGAAAGATTCAATTATGTTTTTAATAAATCTCACATAAGCTTTATGCCAAGGATGTTCAACGAAGATAAAGAAGTGACTGCGAATTACATTTCTTTGTATGGAGCACCTGATTTCACCTTTAATTATGACAATGAAGATGTGGCAGACAATCCCGAAGCAAAAAGAATTTTCGAAGAACTGAGAGCAAAATATGAAGGAGACTCCATCACAGCAGAAGATTATCTGAAAGTGAAACCTTATGATCTGATCAAGGTACAGCGTCCTTCTTTTGCCCAGAATATGGATTATTTTATTTCATTCCAGAACGGATATTATTTTGTCAGATATCTGATGTGGAATTTTGCAGGAAGACAGAATGATCTTCAGGGACACATGGAAAACACCAATGGAAATTGGATCTCAGGATTTTCTTTTATTGATAATGCTTTATTGGGAGATCAGGATCATATGCCTGCCCAATTTAAAAATGAAAGTACCGTAAAGTTTTTCTTTCTTCCATTGATTGTAGGATTGATTGGTTTCTTTTTCCAGCTGAACAGAGATTTTGGACGGTTTTATGCCATTCTTTCCTTGTTTATTCTGACAAGTATGGGAATTGTTTTCTATACCGGAGTAAAACCATTTGAAGTAAGAGAAAGAGATTATGCCATGGTAGGCTCATTTTATGCCTTTGCCATCTGGATTGGTCTGGGAGCCGGAGCCATCCTTTTGATGATTCAGTCTAAGGTTAAATCCAATGCTGCCAACATTATTCTTGGGCTTATTTTATTAGGAATTCCTTTGATGATGGGATTTCAGAATTACACTTCGCATGACAGAAGTAAGAAGACTGCAGCTCGTGACTATGCCTGGTCATTTTTACGGTCATTGCCGAAAGATGATATTATTTTTATTTATGGTGATAATGATACCTTTCCGGTATGGGCCATTCAGGAAACAGAAAGATTCAGGGATGATGTGAAAACGGTCAACTTTACCCTTTTGGCTACTCCATGGAATATAGATCAGGTGAAAAGAAGAACTTACAATGCGAAAGGGATTCCGGGTGAATTAACGCATGAAGAATATAGAGATGGCGTTAATGATCAGGTTTATCTGATGAAAAAAGAAAACTGGGAAGAACTTTTCCAAATGCTGAAAGAACAGGGAGCTCCGGATACTGCTTTTCAGGAATTCAGAAAATATCTGACTCAGGATTCTCTGACTTTGAAAGATGCTATGAAATTTCTGAAATTGAAATCTTCTGATAAAGATGAATTGCTTAAAATGTATTTCGGAGAAAAACAATATGAAAAATACAATATTCTTCCGGTGAGTAAATTTATTCTTCCGGTAAATAAGGCAAATGCGGTGAAAGCCGGGATCATTACTCAGGCAGATCTTCCAAAAGCTGTAGATCAGATCACGATTAATTATGAAGCCAACACACTTTATAAAAGTAATTTGATGATGCTCGATATGTTGGCTAATTTCGATTGGAAACGTCCGATCAATTTCTCTTCTGGCGGAATGTATGACAGCGAAAATATTTTTTATCTGGATGAATATCTTCAGTTTGACGGTTTCAGCTACAGGCTGGTTCCTATTCATACTCCACAGAGTCCGGATGGAGACAAAGGAAGGGTAGATGCGAATTCTCTTTATCATGTGGTAAAAAACTTCAGATGGGGAAATTTTAAAGATCTGAGTATTTATTATGATGAAACGGCTACGTCAAATATATTGGGCTACAGAATGTCTGTCAGCAGGGCAGTGTCTGCATTGGTTGTCAATGGGCAGAAAGCTAAAGCGTTGGAGTTACTGGATCTTGCCGCAAAAGAAATTCCTGTGGAGAAATACAGTGATCCACGTTCATTAAGTGCAATGGTTACAGGATATATTGTTGCAGGAAAGGAACAAAAAGGTCTTCAGCTGGCAGAAATGCTCAAAAAAAGAATATTTGAAGAATATGATTATTACCAGAATCTTTCTCCTTCATTTAAAGCAATGGCTAAAAGGCAGATGAGGTCAAAACCAATGGAATATGCACTTGTTGTTGCAGCTGTTACAGATGCCTACAAAACTTTGGGACAGAATGAAAAAGCCCATGCTTACCTTTTACAATCAATAGAACCTATCGATAAGAAATTCAGTGTTTTTATCAAAGGACTTCAACAGATGGGCAAACAAAAAGCAGTGAAGGAAGCTGAAAATATACGCCAGATCGCTCCTTTTTATCAATATTTGTTCAATGTCATGCAGCCTTTTGATTCCACATATTCCAGAAAAAAAGAAATTGAAATCACCAATGCAATGATGAAAGTGACACAGTAAAACTTAAATAAAAGCCTTTAAATTAGATGTTTAAAGGCTTTTTAATTTACTGCAGATTTATTTCCAGAACTCATCTTCATAGTCGTCCTTTTCGTTATTATGAATCTGATGCAGCTCTGATCCTATTTTCTCAAAAGCAGAAGGATCCAGTTTTTCCTCCAGATGGGGAAACCATTCCCGTTCTTCAAAGCGGATATGCTGCTCCAGAAGATCGGCAAAACCTGACATAAGATCTGTATTTTCTGAGGAACTTATTTTTGAAACAATATCCTCAATATCTCTATGTTCTTTCTGTATACGAACTCTATATTCATCTTCAAGATAATGAAATAAAATCTGTTCTTCTTCCATGAAATGTTTTTCCAGATGATGTTTCCAGAAATACAGGATATAATTTCTTATCGGCGAAACCTCAGTTTCTTTTTTCAGTCCCTGTCTTACTTTCCAGCTGCAAAGAAGCCCGAAATGATGATCTTTGGAAAGCGGGATAATATTTTGATTGCGTTTCATGATTTTTTATTTAAAGATAATCAAACCTCATAAGTTAACTCATGAGGCTTGAATAAAGAATGCTAACGTTTTTCTTTCAACGACCAACCCAATTTAAGTCCGATGATGAAAATTACCAGAAGCAGCTCACCAGCAGCCAGTAAAATATCTCCCGGCACACGCATCCATCTCAGAAAATGCATGATGTCCGTTTGCATGAATTCTGCAGAACGTGCATACCAATAACCTTCTTTTATAGAGGCTACCGACTGCATAATACCTATCGGCAGAAGACTTATCGTTACCATTACCAGCAGTCCGATATTAATCATCCAGAAAGCCCAGCCAATTAATTTATCATTCCATTGTCGGTCAGGATAAAGTCCTCGCAAAACAAACATCATTAATCCGATTCCCAGAATCCCATAAACTCCGAACAAGGCTGCATGACCATGTACTGCAGTGGTATTCAATCCCTGGATATAGTACAATGCGATAGGTGGGTTGATGGCAAATCCAAAGATTCCAGCGCCAAGGAAATTCCAGAAACACATGGCAATGAAGCAGTAGATAGGCCATTTGTAAGCCTGAATCCATGGGGTTGATTTACTCAGTTGATAATTCTGGTATGCTTCATAGCCTATCAGAACAAGCGGCACTATTTCCAGGGCACTGAAAGTAGCTCCTAAGGCGAGTACAGCGGTAGGCGTAGCACTGAAATACAGATGGTGAAATGTCCCCAGAATTCCTCCGCCAAGAAAAATAATGGTAGAAAATAAAACGGCATTGGTGGCAGATTTCAACCTTAATAATCCCAGCCTTGTAAATAAAAAGGCAGCCACTACCGTTGCGAATACTTCAAAAAATCCTTCTACCCAAAGATGAACAACCCACCATCTCCAATATTCGGCAATCGCCATATGAGTTTGTCTTCCATACATTAATCCTGCTCCATAAAATAATGCAATGGCTACGGATGAAAGGGTAAATAGGGTCAGCAAATGACGGTCTCCATCTTTACGTTTCAAGGCTGGAAGCAATGCTCTGACCATTAAAACCAACCAGAGAATAAGCCCGATAAGCAGTAAGATCTGCCATACTCTTCCCAGTTCCACATATTCATAACCCTGATGTCCCCAAAGAAAATTATCAACCAGACCAAGCTTTTGCATTACACCAAGCCATTGCCCGGTTAATGATCCCAGTACAACAATCAGTAAGGCTCCGAATAATATATTGATTCCCAGTTTCTGATATTTCGGTTCATGCCCTGAAACTGCGGGAGCTATATAAAGTCCTGTGGCCAGCCATGAAGTGGCAATCCAGAATATTGCTAGCTGTACATGCCAGCTTCTGGAAACCGACTGTGGTAAAAACTGATCCAAAGGAATCCCATAAAATCCGCTTCCTTCCACACCATAATGGGCTGTAACTACACCGGCAAGCATTTGAACAAGGATCAGCAGAGCAACGACCCAAATATATTTCAAAGTGGCTTTCATAGAAGGGGTAGGTTTCATATTTCGTAATGGATCTTCCAGTGGCAGAGCTTCACTGATTTCTTCCTCTTTGTTTCGGGCATGATAAAATACCAAAAGACCTACGCAACCTAATAAAAGTAATATACTTAACCCTGACCATAAATGTAATGAAGGAGGAGGAATGTTTCCAACCGATTCATCATGGGGCCAGTTATTGGTATAGGTTACATCATCTCCTGGTCTTTCTGTGATGCAAACCCATGTGCTCCATGCAAAGAAAGCATTCATTTTAGCCATTCTTCCGGTATCTTTAATGGTATTCTCAGGAATAGCATACTGATCACGAAGTTTTGCCATGGAAGCATCATTCATGAATAATTTTGAATAATACTGTGAAAGCTGTTTCTGCACTTCAGCCCGTTCCGGGGAGAAAACAATTTCATTATTGCTTTCATTAAAAGTATTGGTACGAAGTTCTTTTTTTAACAGTACCTGATATTTTGCCTGTTCTTCATCCGGAAGTTCTTGATAAACTTTTCCATCCTTTTTTGCCAGTTCATCAAGCAGAAGAACAGATTCACGGTGAAGATAATCAGCCGTCCAGTCCGGAGCAATATAGGCACCATGTCCCCAGATACTTCCTACTGTTTGCCCACCAATAGACTGCCAGACGTTCTGTCCGTCTTTAATATCCTGTGCGGTAGCCATCACAGTTCCATCTGTGCTGACTATTTTGCCCGGAATGGGTGGTATTTTCCTGTAAATTTCAGTCCCGTAGAAGATAAGAACCGCAAACGAAGCAACCATTACTACAGCAAGCCATATCCAAAGTTTTTTAGGTGTCATTCTATATTAATTTTTAAGATTCAACGGCAAATTCTTTTTCCAGTCGGATGGCTTTGGGGAAAAGAATATTATTCTCAAGGTGGATGTGTTTATGCAGGTCATTTTCGAAATCCTGAAGCATCGCAAAAGCTACTTTATAAGTATTGCAGGCATCTGCAGGTGGAAGATATTCTTGGGTGATTTCTGCGATCCTTCTGAAACGGTCTCCTTCTACTGTGTGATCATGTTCCATCATGTGAACCGGATTTTCTACAGTTCCAAAATGAGGCTTTGGAAGAGAACTTCCGGATATTTTAGCCTTCACCATATTTTTTACAAACGGGAACAGAATCAGCTCTTCTTTTTTCATATGGGCAGCCAGATCGTGTGCCGATTCATTAAATAAAGAATTGATTTCAAACAGTTCAGGATGTCTTCCTCCATGTACTTTGCACAATTTATCAAGAAATGCCTGCAAAACCGGGGTCTTTTCTTCTACATAACGGTGATGGGTTTTCTCAATATAATCTGTCAGAAGATCTAGCGGCCAGCTGTTAAAGTCTATTGCAGAATCTTGATTTTTTGGAAGGGCTTCCAGTGCTTCATAAATCTTTTCAGGAGCAAGTTTCTTATTGCTACATGCCTCTTCAATGGTTCTTCCTCCTTTACAGCAGAAATCGATACCATGTCTTTTAAAAATTGCAGCTGTTCTGAAATCTTCAGCCACCATATTTCCTATAAAGTCTGTTCTTGTATTCATAATATAATACTTTTTTGTCTTTTATTATTTTAAAATTTTTTAATTACTTTTTAAGAGATAAAATATATTTTACCATCTGTCGGGCATTCTCTTTACTCAATCCTGTATGAGGAGTCATGGGAATTTCGCCCCAATTGCCTTTGCCTCCTTCAATGATTTTCTGTGCCAGCATATCAAGATCAGCATCTGTATATTTTGCTGCAACTTCCTGATAAGAAGGACCTATTAATTTTGAATCTATTTTATGACAGGTAAGGCAATCCGTTCCTTCAATTAATTTCAATCCTTCATGTTTTGATGCACCTGAGGAAGCTGCAGTTTCAGGAACTGTTTCGACTGGCTGTGGTTGGACAACTTGTTGTTCGGAATAAGGTTCGGCCTGTGGAATGGGAGTTGTTTCCGGTTTTGAACAGGAGAATAATAATGTAGTTAAAGTCAATACAATAATGGTATTTTGAACGAGTTTTTTCATAATGAATAGTGTTATTATTGAACTGTATTTCTTTTGAATTGTAATATGATGGCTATGATGAACATCAATGCTTTTGCGGTTTCAGCATAAATAAAATAGTCGTGTAATGGAGTAGGAGATAATGTTTTTCCTGATGTAAGTAAATCAACACGGGAATCAAGTACCGGCAGAAGCCAGAACTGTTCTGCAGCAAGGATAGAAACTAAAACAGCCAGAATTATAAAGTCAGTTTTCGTATAATTTTTCCAACTGACTGACATCAGTATTAGTATTACAATAAGAAATCCCCATTGTATTTTTGAAGAGAATCCAAACATGAGCTTTCCTAAACCTAATGCGGTAGGAAGGGTAATTCCCGGAACCTGAAACTTCATTGGTGTTTCCAGAAAACTGATGGTAAAAAACATTCCGGTCATCAGACAGAGTAACATCAATACGAAAGGATTTTTGAGTTCTAATTTCATTTTGATTCATTTAATATTAAAAGATCTTTTTATCTTTTATTTGTTTAAATTTTTTTAAGCCCTCAAATGAGTAAGCTGTAAGTCCAGATTATCAACAAACATTTGAATTTTTGAGGTTTCAAGCATGATTCGAAGATCCTGTCGGATACTTTTGAACTGATCATGGAGTGGGCACGGATGCGTTTCCGAACACTGATCAAGCCCAAGACCGCAACCGGTAAAAAGTTTGTCTCCGTCAATTTCTCTGACAATATCGGCAATGGAGGTATTCAGGTTTTTCTGATCCATATAGAAACCTCCGTTCGGACCTTTGGCAGATTGTACAAATCCTTTTCTGCTCAGATCCTGCAAAATTTTAGCAATAAAATGCTCTGGTGAATGGATGCTTTTTGAAATGTCTTTAATCCCGACCCTGCTGTCATTTTTAGACTGCTGGGCAATATAGATCAAGGCTCTTAAAGCATATTCGCACGTTTTTGAAAACATTTTACTGATTTTTATAGGACAAATATAGAAAGATATTTTTAATAAAAGACATATTGGTCTTTTATTTTTTTATCAATGTGATGAAGATCATACGTGAAGCGTTTAGCCCATCATGTTTTGAATTGTTTTATTACTCTTTCTAAGATCAGATGGTCTCGATTGGGTAAACTCATGAAAAGTATCACTGAAAGCACTGATAGAGCTATAACCCACATCATCGGCGATTTCATTGATGGGTTTGTCTGTATTTAAAAGCAGTTCAATCGCTTTGATGATTCTTAATGTTTTTAAATACTGGAGGAAAGAAATATCCATATCAGCCTTGAAAAGTCGTGACAGAGAACGCTCACTCAAACCAAATTTGCTGCTGACATTGGCCAGAGTCAATTTTTCTCCGATATTCCATTCCAGATAAGATACAATTTTCATCATCTGTTTGTTATGGGTGGCGGGCAAAATAATGGGTAATGGCTGTTTGTGAGTTTTTGGGAGGATTTTTTTTAAAGCTACCAAAAATTCAAAATTTTCATCTTTTGCCGTTACATGTTTTTCATCCCAGATTTCAGAATATTTGATCATCTGGATCAGGAGTTCTGATGCCGGATAAATGCCCAATCTGCTGTAGAAAGGATCAGAGACATCATCATGGGCATAGAAATAAAGAGAACGCAGAACCGTTGCCGTATATCCGATTTCTAAAATATGTTCCATTCCTTGCGGAATCCAGAAGAAATGTCTTGCCGGAACCACATAGGTTCTGTTATCAATCGTAATATAGGCGATTCCTCCTTCCACATAGCTCAGCTGTCCTTTCGTATGTTTGTGAAAAGGAATCAGTTTTTCTGATTTTTCGTGCATAACAAATACACTTTTATCGTCTTTATCAATGTCCGGAAGGGCAGCAATTAATCCCATAAAAAATTTTAAAATCCCATTGGAAATGCAAATATAATCATTTGGCCGGAATCATGTAAAAGTTGACTATTTTAGATAAATAAAATTTCCGGATTGCTGATAAATTTGCAATGCAATAATTCAAAAATTCAAATGAAAATTTATGTCGCCGGATTGCTGATGCTCGGAATTTCCTCCACTATATCAGCTCAGACCGGCAGTCCAACAAAGGATACCATACGACTCTCCCTAAAAGACGCATGGCAAAAAGCGGAAGAAAATAGCCGTCATATCAGAATCAATACCATCAATGTAGACATTGCTGAAGCTGAAGTAAAAGATGCCAAAAGAGAACGCCTTCCGGAAATAGAAGTCAAAGGTTCTGCAGAAAAAGCTTCCAACATTCCCATCTATGAAAACGGAATTTTTTCCAAACCTACACAGCATGAAGTGATTCATACGCTTTACAGAGCCGGAGCAGATTTTTACCTTAACATTTATAACGGAAATAAGCTGAATCTTAAGATCAAGGAAAATCAGACGCTTCAGAAAATTAAAGATATTCAGAAAGAAAAATCGGTTTCTGATATTCATTACAAAACAGCAGCTCTTTATCTTGAATTACAGAAAACATTAATCTTCAGAGATCTTATCAAACAGGATATCACTGATCAAAAAACACAGCTTAAAGAGATACAGACTCTTTATAAAAATGGAGTGGTATTGAAAAGTGATGTTTTAAGGATTGAACTGGAACTTTCCAAAAGAAAAATGACTCTGGTGACTATAGAAAATGATATCCTGATTGCAATGCAGAAACTGAATATTATTCTTGGAATTCCGGATGAGCAGATTGTTATTCCTGAAGCACCGTTTAATCAGTGGAATGAGAGTACAACTTATAATGAGTATCTCAAACTGGCATTGGATCATTCTTTTGATTATCATGTTTCTGAGCAGCAGACAGCGCTTAGCATAATCAAACTGAAACAGGTAAAAGCCAATGTAAGACCTAAAGTAGGGATGTATGGTGAATTTTATTACGCCAATCCGCAGATTTTCCTTTATCCCTATAATCCTTATTGGTATTCACTGGGAATCGTTGGAATTAAAGCATCGTTTTCTATTTCTTCCCTTTACCACAACACTCATAAAGTGAAAGCTGCCCAGCTGGAGTTTGAAAAAGAAGAAGAAGTACACAAGGATACGGAAGATAAAGTAAGGCAACAGGTGAAAGAAGCTTATCTGCGTTACCAGGAAGCTTTAGAACAGATAAAAGTGGCAGAAGCCAATGTTGCTCAGGCAAAGGAAAATGCACGTATTATCAAAAATACTTACTTCAGCCAGACCTCACTTATCACTGAACTTTTGGATGCAGATATACAGCTGCTTCAGACAAAATTTGAGCTTGAAGCGGCAAAGATTATGGCACAGAACAATTATTATTTACTACAAAACATTACAGGCGTTTTATAATACAATGAAAAAAAAATATACTCCCACCGATAGAATGATCACGAAGATCACAGGATGGATTTCAGTTGTAATCGTTGCTGCACTTACTGTCTGGGGCGGTTTTACCTTAAAAAATTATTATGCATATGAGCAGACCAATGATGCACAGGTTCAGGAATATGTAAACCCTATTATTTCAAGAGCTGGAGGATTCATTGTAGCCGTAAAGTTTGAAGAAAACCAGGAAGTTAAAAAAGGTGATACTCTTTTGATTATTGATAACCGAGAATATATTCTTCAGGAAAAACAGACACAGGCTGCCATTCAGAAAGCCCGTGCACAACTGAGAGTATTGGAAAGTACTACAGGTACTACAGAAAAGGAAGCAGCAGCAGCAATGGCTCAGATAGATGCAAGCAAAGCGAAAGTCTGGAAACAGCAACTTGATTATAACAGATATAAAAAGCTTTATGATGAAGAATCTGCTACCAAACAACGTCTTGAGGAGGTGAAAGCAACCCTGGATGTCAATGAAAGCGATTATCAATCTTCACAGGATAATTATGCAGCTTCGGTATCCAAGATCAATGATATACGGGCAGAAAAAACAGTTGTTTTAGCCGAAATTGCAAGACTGGAAGCACTGCTGGACCGTCATAAACTGGATGTAAGTTATACGGCTGTTACCGCTGCATATGACGGAAGAATGGGAAGAAGAACCGTTGAGGTTGGGCAGATGATTGATGCCGGAGAAACGCTGGCCTTTATAGTCAATAATGAAACTGATAAATGGGTGGTAGCCAATTATAAAGAAACTCAGATTAAGGATATGCATATCGGAGATCATGTGAAAATTGTGGCGGATTCTTATCCGGACAAAGAATTCCAGGGAACTATTATTTCCCTTTCTCCTGCAACAGGTTCAAGTTTTTCACTGCTTCCACCAGATAATTCCACCGGGAATTACGTGAAAATTGTCCAGCGTATTCCTGTAAGAATCAGAGTGGATGGACAAAGAAGTCAGATTGATGTTCTGAAAGTAGGAATGAATGTGAATGTTTACGCCAATAAAAAGCATTCCAATGGCTAAAAGACAAATGCCCTATTTCAAAAAATGGGCTCCGGAATGGTTGGTGAAGATTATTCTTTTTTCAATGACGCTTCCGGGAATCATTATCTTTTTTCTGCCATTGTCTAATCTGAATGCCGCAGCCGGATATTATGGATGTGAACCAGCGGATATCCAGTTTTCAGTAGCCATGTTTTATGCAGGTTATGTAGGTTTTTATAGCCTGGAAAGACGATTTTTTAGTTTTTTGGCTGCAAAAGAATATTTTCTTCTGTTCACCACATTGCAGATTCTGGCTTGTCTGATATGCTATTTCACCCGTGAAGTCTATATTTTGTTTCCGGTTCGTTTTGTGCAGGGAATGTTATTTGCCGGAAATGTAAACCTTTCGCTTACCCTTATTTTTACGAGACTAAACAACGAGAGGGGGAGGGAAATCAGTTTTTCAGTATTCTTCGGAATTCTGATCTGTGCTTTGCCATTCAATAATCTGATTACCGCAGATCTTATTGATTCCTACAATTTTAATATTGTTTATAAAACAGCAATTTTCTCATACCTTCCGGGACTTATTTTCCTCACTCTTGCAATGAGCAACTACAGAACCCATGCGAGATTTCATCTCTATAAACTCGACTGGCAGAGTTTTGGACTTTTCAGTACGATATTGGTTTTAATAGGATATATTACCATTTTTGGTCAGGAATATTATTGGCTGGAAGATAGCCGGATTCTGGGAAGCGTCATTGGGATTGTTGTATTGGCGGGAATATCAATATTCCGTCAGCAAGCGATCAAAAGACCTTATATTGATCTGCAGGTTTTCAGATACAGGAACTTTAAAGTAGGTTTACTGATTCTTTTTGTCATGTATATATGCCGGTTTGCCTCAGGAATTGTCAATACCTATTTTGCCTCAGAGCTGCATTTAGATCCATTCCATATATCCTATATTAATATTTTCAATCTTGCAGGGTTGGTTATTGGGGTCATTATTGCCTGTTGTATGGTTTTGCAAAAGAAAAATATACGATATATCTGGGGACCAGGTTTTTTAATGCTATTGATCTTTCATGGATTAATGTATTATTCTTTTGATGTTCAGGCTGATGAGTTTAATTATTACGTTCCGTTATTTCTTCAGGGATTAGGGGTAGGATTGATAATGGTTCCAACGATTATTTATATTATTTCTTCCGTTCCCGCTATTATTGGACCTTCAGCTGCCGCAACAGCGTTAGCAATACGATATCTCGGATTTTGTATCAGCATTGCTCTGATCAATTTTTTTGAACTCTTTGAAAAAAGCCGTCATTACAATGCTTTTCAGGATCATTTAAGTGTGGTAGATCCGGAAGTTAAAAATTTTCTTCACCATCAGACGGCTAAGCTTGTTGCAAGAGGAATGTCTGAAGATAAGGCTGTAAAAGCTGCTGATAATTTATTGGTAGGAAGAATGAATATTCAGAATCATGTGCGTTTTGCGATGGATTATTATGAAATGATGGTGTGGCTTCTTGCCGCTTCACTGCTGTTGATTTTTCTTTTCCCATACCTCAACCGAACCGCTCTTTATCTGAAATCCCGCAGACTTTCACCTGCATAAGTGAAATTGTATTGTTTATCAATCAAAAGTATAGCTTGTTAGCTAATTTTATAGTAGAGTGCTGAGACTGTCTGATAAGGCAGTCTCTTTTATTTTGTTAGAAAATGGATGAACACTTCTGGCCGGAATTGTATGTTTTTTGTCATTGCAGACAAGATCCTTTCTCTCTACATTTGTACTCATACAGAACGAGATATGAAGAAAGAAGGAAAACATAAAGGAATAAAAAATATAGTACTTCTGGCGTTACCACAGGTGCAGCTGCTTGATATTGCCGGACCATGGGATGTTTTTACAGCAGCCAACCGTTTTCTGAACATTGATAAAGAGGATAGCGGCTATCATGTATATCTCGTTTCCGGAACATCAGAGAAGATTATCTATTCCAGCTCAGGAATGCCATTATCATGCAGCCATACCATTTATGATATTGATTTCGCTGTAGATACTTTGCTTGTAGCAGGGACAACGTTGAGTGTACTGGAGGAAATCAGCCATGATCTCTATCATTATCTTCAGAATATAAAATCAGATGTAAGACGGCTGGGATCTGTCTGCGTTGGGGCATTTGTTCTTGCCAAAGCAGGTCTGTTGGATGGCAAGCAGGTAACTACCCACTGGAAATTTGCAGATACACTTCAAAAGTGTTATCCAAAGCTGGAAGTGAATGTCAATCCTTTTTTTATTTGTGATAAACCTATCTATACTTCAGGAGGTGTTTCTTCCGGGATGGATCTTGCACTGGCACTTTTAGAAGAAGATTTTGGAAAGCCTCTGGCTACAGAAGTTGCCCGTCATCTTGTTTTGCCTTTAAAAAGATCCGGAATGCAGTCTCAGTTTGGAGATGCGCTGCCGGAATATGAAATAATGTCTCCTTTTACAAAAGAAGTTCGTGACCTGTTGAAAGATAAACTGAATGAAGCCATAACAGTAGAATATATCGCTGAGTCACTGAATATGAGTCCCCGTAATTTTTCCAGGGTATTTCTAAAAGAATCAGGAATGACTCCCGGCCGGTTTCTTGAAAAAATGAGACTGGATCAGGCTAAAAATATGCTGGAATATACTGAGATGAGTGTTGACATGATTGCCGTTAAATGTGGATTTAGCAATGCCGTTTCGCTTCGCCGGGTATTCCTTAAAAATATTTCCCTTTCTCCGGCTCAATACCGGAAAGCGTTTAAAACTACAGAATAAATTTTTTCTCTTACGGATTTAAAATGAAACTGATCGTTATCAATGATCGGTAGGGAAGAACTATGTCTTTATCCAAAAAATAATCATCTTAAAAATAAAAGAATTATGAAACAAGACACTAAAACAATGAATGTCGCATTTTTAATTTATGATCAGGTAGAAGCTCTTGACTTAAATGGGCCTTTGGATGTTTTCGTTAAGGCGAATGTTGTACATCCCAACTCTTATCATTGCTTTACGGTCGGAAAAACAAAAGAACCGGTGTATATGGAAGCCAATACGATGGCTGTTATTCCTACTTACGATATACATACCTGTCCTAAGCCGGATATGATTGTGGTTCCGGGAGCAAATCCTGAACATATTATGAAATACCTTAAGGATAATGATTTTCAGGAAACCGTTTTACAATGGATTAAAACTCATTATGATACCGGAACTATTGTATTTACAGTATGTACAGGGAGTATGCTATTGTCCGGAACGGGGATCCTCGCAGATCATGATATCACCACCCATAGCATGTTGTTAGATACTTTAGAACAATATAATCCGGAAGCTAATGTGGTTAAAAATGTCCGTTATGTGGATCAGGAACAGTTGATAACTACTGCTGGAATTACCGCTGGAATTGACGCTGCTCTTTATCTGATTGGAAAACATCTCGGTAAGGAGACAATGGATAGCATTATTGAGATTTTTGAATATCACAACAGAAAATCTGAAAATTCTCTTTAAAATATACAATCTTGAATTAAAAGTTTTCGCCGATTGTATAATCAGCGAAAACTATACCTTATATTTTTAATGAATAAAATGTAATCTGTAAATGATTTATAAACAGGTGTTTAAATTTTAAAGAATAAAATTTATCATAAAAAAGCTTGAAAAAATTTGGATTTAAAGAGGGTTTTTCTATCTTTGCAGTCCCTTAAACAAAGGGATTTACTTGAAAAAGTAAGTGGCCGACTCGGTAGCTCAGCTGGTAGAGCAATACACTTTTAATGTATGGGTCCTGGGTTCGAATCCCAGCCGGGTCACAATGTGAAAATGAGAATTTTCAAAAGCATAAAAAAACCTGCAAAAATAATTTGCAGGTTTTTTATTTATAGTGTTTGCTATAATGTTTCAAAATGGCCGATTATTTAAATTAACGGACCAGTTGATTGTACTCGTACTTTTGCAATTGAAATTCAGTTATATCTTTACTCCTCATTTTTGGGCTTAAAGTTTCTCCCGGCTCCCTGACGGAGAAATGTAATTTTTCCTTGTATTTTTTTCGCTTTTTCAAGGACTTCCAATGCTTTTGTTCGTTCGTTAATTTTGCCAGCGTGTGTTATATTGTCCTGACGTTCATTTTTTTTCATATATCAATATAGTGAATTTATTTGAAAAAAACAAATTATTGATTGTAAGGCTGTTTCAAATTTTTAAAAATGAGATTTTTGTAGTAATAAATCATGATAAACAAGAGATTCAGTGAAGTGCTCATTTTTTCATTGAAAGCCTTTTTGTTCATCTTTGAATTTCAAACTAACCAATCTGCTCCAGAGCGTAAAATTTTTGTCGCTGATTTTATAAAAGTTAGCAAAATTCAGTTCGTTAAATTTTGCGAAAGTATTGTAAGTAAAGAAAAAGTTTCTATCTTTGCAGTCCCTTAAACAAAGGGATTTACTTAAAAAAGTAAGTGTCCGACTCGGTAGCTCAGCTGGTAGAGCAATACACTTTTAATGTATGGGTCCTGGGTTCGAATCCCAGCCGGGTCACTTCATATAGACAAATCATTTTTAATGGTTTGTCTTTTTTATTTGAAGGGGCAGCAGAGGTGATATCGGGAGTGAATTTTAATAAACAGATCTGATAATAATTTTATTGTATATGATCAGTTTAAACCTTCAGCCAGAAATAGAAGCAATACTAATTAGGAGGTTCATGAAATACTCTGGCTGAAGAAAAGTAAATATGTTATAAGAACTTGGTTTCTTTGAAGGATAATAAGAAATAGAAATTCTATAAAACTAATATTTAATTCTATCGTTGTCTAAATAAGAGGTACATTATATCTACATCATTTACCTGCAAGAATAACATTTATGGTTATTTTGAATGCTTTAGCTGACAGTACTACCGATTCTTACATAAGTGTTGTTGATTTCTAAAACACATTAACGTTTTTCTGAAAAATATAGAATACGTAAAAAACTGTACATTGATACTGAAATAGATTTGTATTATTTTATCAGATCAATATCTCAATTTTAAATCAATGATAACTAATTGAATTCCTATTATCTTTATCCTGTATGTTAAACCAATATTGCAGATAATAAAGAAACTCCAATATGAATAAGGAATATTGACTTTAAGAAAATCAAGATGTCTTTTGTTAATAAAGGAAAAACAGGCAGAGTCATAATTTTAAGTTACAACCCGACCTGTTTACTTTAAACAAAATGATTTTTAAACAAAATGATTTTTTCAGAAATTTTAGTGTTTGAATTCGCTTTTTCACAACTAATGAATCTGTTTTGTAAATTTTACTTTAATCGCTTCACGGATATCTGTGTGACAGGGCCAGAACCTGTACTTCCTATACTATTAGATCTTATTACTGTATCAGCTGTATTTGCTGCTCTGAATGAATAAGTAGTCGAAGCAAGCATAGGAATAGAAGTAATTAAGGTATAAGTTTGTAGTAGGTTTGTCGGTGCTGAATAATAGTCATTCACACGAGCCACCCAGCTGGCGGTTCCGTTATCCCAGATGCCAACTGCTGGGATAGTACCATTAGTGGTATATAACTGGACATTAATTGTTATCAAATAAACACCATCGGCCGACACCTTAAATGAATTGTTAGCAGATGAACCTGTATATAGGTTTTCATTGTCTATAATTTCATTGGTTAAATTTCCTATAGGAAAGGCTGGACCAGTTCCACTTATTGTAAAGTCATTAGTCATTTGTACAGATATTTCCTGAGCCACTAAAAACTGTCCATTCACCGCAATTACTGTTCCTGTAGCATTCGGAACACCTGCTAATGTCTGCCAGGAAGGTGATGTCCCGGGGCCATTGGATTTAAGTACCTGCCCCGCAGTTCCTGCTGATCCTACAGTAGTGGCAGTACCTCCGAGGCTAAGTTCATCATCAAGCTGCAATGATCCGTGAACATGCAGCTTTTTTTGAGGAGTTACTGTTTCTATCCCGACATTTCCCCCGGCAGTAATAGTCATTCTTTGAGAGGCATTTGTCATAAATCTCATATCATCATTAGTAGAAGTTCCAAAAGAAGCAACTCCGCTTCCAATAAAAGATTTCAGCCTTATTGTACCATTGGTATGGCTGAAACCATAACTGTTATCCGGGGTACTGACTGTAAGTTTAGAATCTGGAGTGGTTGTTCCCACTCCTATACGGTCATTGGCTGCATCTACGGAAAGGGTAGTGCCGTCTACAGAGAATGCATTTGAAGCAGTTCCTGTAAATGCGAGGGTGTTAGCCCCTGTGGTTACTGTTCTGTTGCCTGTAAGAGTACCATCTGCTGTATAGATATTCACCGGAGTTGCTCCCAAAAGACCGCCTTCCGTAGAAATCCAGGATGAATTACTATAAACAAATTCCAGAGCTTTTCCATTGGGAACGGTAACTCCTCCTAATGTAGCCCCAAATCCTCCGGTAGTATTGTTATACACTAAAAGAAGCTGACCAGCATTAGGAGCAGCAGGTGCAGTAATCACTACTGTTCCTGTTGCAGCACCTGTGAGCTGTACCTGACTTACATTAGTGGGTACTGTAGCAGCATTACCAGAAACGGGTAAAGCGGTTTCCCGATGGGTTATCGCACCGTTTACATCCAATGTTGTTTCGGGGCTTGTAACTCCTAATCCCAGATTACCATTGGAAGCTACCATTACATCATCTTTCATCTGAATGGCCGTAGGAATTCCTGTTGTCGGGTTATTTTTTAATCCGTCAATGTTAAATATTCCCTGAGGATTTTGGGTATTGATCCCCACCTGAGACTTTACAAGGGTGCAGGTAACGAGCATACTTGCTAGTAATAGTTCTTTTTTCATTTCAAAATTGTTTTATTTATAAGATTAATGCAAATTTATGGCTAGAAATAATGCAAGGTCTTGTTTTTATATACATCATATATACACCAAGCATACATCATAAATACATCATATGTGTATGTATCACAGAAGCTTGTTTGTATTTAGGAAATGCAGTTGTAATAATAACAATTGATACTAGGTATAATATGTCCATTATATATTTTTTTCACGAATCTCTTTGATAGATTTTCTCCGACCACAATACTTTTGCCAAGCTGAATGATTGGTGATTCAAAGATTAAAAAATCGTTGAATCGCTGCTGGTAGTACTTTGGGATATAAATCGATTAATAAACAAATGTTTATGAAAAGGGAATGATGATTTAGATGTTGATCAGTTTATAGAGCTTGTCATTTTTTTGTTTTTTTTGCTCAATTTTTTAAGTAAAAAAACGGAGAGAAATTTGGATTTACTGAAAAAGTTTCTATCTTTGCAGTCCCTTAAACAAAGGGATTTGCTTAAAAAAGTAAGTGTCCGACTCGGTAGCTCAGCTGGTAGAGCAATACACTTTTAATGTATGGGTCCTGGGTTCGAATCCCAGCCGGGTCACAACAAACGGACAAACTATTTTATAATGGTTTGTCCGTTTTTCTTTATACTGAGATTTTAATTTTGTGATATCAATACAAGTTGAGATGAATACATTCAGAATTACATGTTTAAATAAAATGATTTAATTTATCTACGACATGTATCCAAAGCCTGTCTTTCATATTTTTTTTGAAAAAACCGAAATGGTCTATTTTTTTCAATCCTAATTCTGAAGGAACCAGTTTTGTGAAAGTGATATCTTCTTTACTGCCAATATGCTTCCAATATGTTTCGGTGTTTTTCTGGCTTGAAATGGTATCATCGGTAGTCCAGAATAGATGAATGGGGAATGTATAATTCTTGAAATGCCCTATAGGAACAGTGGTACCATAAAATTGAGCATCAAAAAAATAATCTTTCTTTTCAAGCCAGTTTCGCCACTCATATACTACATTTTTGGGCAGGTTTTCCATTAATCCAAAGGTTTTGGCTTTTACGTATCCTGTCATCAGAACACTTATGGGAACAAACATATAAAAATAAAAATAGGCCTTCATTCTGTATGAGAACGGCATATTCATATAATAGCCTGCAGATACAGCAAAATTGATCATTCCCTTTACATTATCCAGGTTTTTCATAAATCCGATTTGCTGCCCACCGGCACTGTGCCCTACAATCATAAACGGAAGATCGGGAAACTTTTTATTTAAAAAATCTTTGATGGCAGGCATATCTTTTACTCCATAATCTGAAAAGGTAAACTCACAGGTTTTCAGATTTCCGGAAAAAGAATCTCCGCTTCCTCTGTAATCCCAAAGACAGCACAGAAAATCATTTTCAGTAAGATAGGTAAGGAAAGACAAATAGAATTCTTTTTTTGTTCCGGTGCCACAGTTAAACTGAATTACTGCTTTTGGATGATCCGGAATAAGAAGAATACCTTTAAGCTTTATACCGTCATCACATATTGTTTCAAAATTTTCCGTTTTCATGTTTTAATTTAACTTAAAAAATTAATGATACATTGTATGGTATATAGCTGTATCCTTTTTTTGTTGTTAAATTTAGTAAATAGCCTGATTCCATTATAATATTTAACTATGCAGTACTAGGTTTCTGCATCAGGATTTTGAGGGGTATTCAATTTTTATTTAGGCATATATTTCATCATAATACAATTGCTGATATCTTGGGCAGAATTGTTTTCTACTTCCAAAAATCCTGTCTTTCTGTATAAATTGTAAGCTTTATCATTTCCCGGAGCAACTTCTAAAAAAATTTCAATATCATTAAATCGTCTGCCTGCTTCATGAATAACAGCTTCAATCAATCCTTGACCTATATTCTTTCCTTGAAATTGCTTTTTTACATACATTTGGTAAATAGTACCGGAGTTTTCGTCACTTTTAACAAAAGTACATATGCCTATAAGCAGATCATTTGCGTAGGCACCCAATACAAATCTTCCAAAAGTCTGTTCTTCAATATCGCTTTCTATTTGAAATTTTTCAATTTTCAGAGCTTCATGATAATTGGCTCCAAATGATTCCGGGAACTGCTCCAGACTTTCCAGGCGGATTGTTCGGTATGTTTTGCTTTCTTCGGGAAGAAGTTTTCGATAGCTAATAATATTCATGCTGATCAGGTTTTCATTTACATTAATATACAAAGATGGAGATAATTTTATTTAGCAACAGAATTTTATATAATTGGTTAAAATTTTAAAACGATCTCATCTATTTGTAACAATTTTCATTTCAGATAGTCTTATTATAAACAAAACATACCTTTTTTGATCAGAAAAGCACATCAATGCAGTCTGTAAATTTTGAAAAGTGTTTGTTTAAAGGGGGAATATTACATTACTTTATTTGAATGTTACATTTTTGCGAAATAACTCGTTTATTTCATAAGGAACATGATAAATTATGTATATTTATAACACTCATTGGGGAATAATATTTAAATAACGACAAAAAAATATCAACTTATTTGCAAATAAGTGAATAGGTAGATATGTAGATATAGGGAAAAGTGGTGGTGATGGGAAAAATTGACTTAATCATCTTTAAAAATATAAAGACAAACTCAGAAGGTATAAAGAAAATAATAGCCTTTACAATCTGTATGGGAATATTTTTGGTTGTATTTTCATGTCATAATGAACCTCAAAATACAGATAGAGAAAACTTTGATGTATCTCTATTGACTGAAAGTTCAGAACTTCAGCTGTCCGGTGAATATGAAGCTTTCGTCAAGCTTAATAAAGAATATCTGAAGAAAGCCGCCAAAATGCGATATACAGGAGGAAAAGGACTCTGCTATCTGAATATGGCAGGGGTAAATGTTTCTGCAGGGAATTATGAAAAAGCCCGATTTTTTTTCAATAAAGCCGAAAAAGACCTGATCAACTCTGAAAATACTTACCATAAAGCAGTCTTCTATGATGATTACAGCCTGTATTATTCTCATCTTAAACTCAATGATAAGGCGATAGAATGTAATAACAAAGCATTTTATTATTTAAAACAGGCAAAAAAAACGAAACTCACCCAAAAACTTCTGCCGAGACTTTATGTAAACAAAGGAATTTACTATGCTTGGAAAGGATGGTTTGGAACTTCTTTGAAATGTTTTACCAAAGCAAATATGCTGGAAAATTCAGCGTATACCAATTGTATGGTAGCACAATATTATTTATTTACCCATAAACCTGATTCTGCGGGTATATACATTGCCAGGGCAGATGAAAAAATGATCAGCCAGAAAACAACGGATGTGGAATCTCTTTGGGTTTATTATACAATGGGATATTACTATAATGAAATAGATAATAGCGAACAGGCTGAAAAAGCATTACAAAAAGCACTGGAGATCAACATTAAGACAAGACGAACCTATTCATCCCATATAAAAGAAGTTTACAAAGCGCTTGCAGAATTATATAAGAAAAAAAATGACGGAGGTAAGGCTTATTTTTATCTGAAGAAATATATGGAAGAGGAGGGAAGGTTTGATGCAGAACGATTTGCTGTTATGAATAAAGCTACCGAAGATTTTATTTCAGAAATGAAGCAGGAATCAGACTGGCATAAAAATGACCTTCCGTTGTTTATCGCATTGTCTATCACAGTACTTACCGTTTCAGGGGTATATGTGCGGAAAATAATTAATAGGTTACAAAAGAAGAAGAATACTTTAAAAGAACAAACCGATACGTTGAAAAACCATGTCCAGACAAAGCAGCGACAGGAAGTGATTGAACTTGCTAAAAGGAATGATTCTTCTTTCTTATTGAAATTTAAGGAATTCTACCCTGAATTTATTAAGTCGCTTCTGGAGATTAATCCGGATCTTGAAAATTCAGAGCTGTCTTTCTGTGCAATGCTGAAATTACGTTTTTCATCCAAAGAGATTGCAGATTATACTTTTGTACAGCATAAATCTGTTCAACAAAAGAAATACAGGATCAGAAAAAGACTGAATATTCCAGGGGAAACAGATATTTATGATTTTTTTGAAAACTTAGCAGAATAAAGCATTATATCACAATAAAAGCAGTAGGATTCTGTTTTATGAAGAGATTTTATTGTTGATCTCATCCGAAATAACCATTGAAAATATTATAATTATACAAAATCGTTATCTTAAGAAGATCATTGTTAAATCATAAATTTATATAGGAATTTAGCTTAATTAGAGAAACACATGATGCGTATTTTTCTTTCTGTCTTACTTTTTGTTTTAGTTTCGTGCCATTCTCATTCAAAGAAAGAGGCTGAAAAGAAATTTGACGTTGCCTTGCTGAAACAGAATGAAAAGTTCAGAATTGCCGGAGCATATGATTCATTGATTAATCTTAATAAAAGATATTACAAAAAGGCCGATGAAATGAATTATGCAGATGGGAAGGCACTCTGCTATATCAATTTGGCAGAACTCAATATATCCCTGGAAAATTTTCAGAAATCACAAATTCTCTTTGATAATGCAAAAGAGATTCTGGATAATTCGGAAGACAACATACACAAAGCCAGATTTTATAACGTCTATGGCCGTTTCAATATAGAACTTCGAAGGCTTGATAAAGCTTTTCAATATAATAACGAAGCCATGAACTTTATAAAGAAAAGTGATCCGTCAGAACTTAAAAACGATCTGCTTTTTAGTATTTATTTCCGACAGGCTATTTATCTTGTTCAAAAAAAAGACTATGGAAAGGCCCTTGAATATTTCCATAAAGCGAAAAAACTGGATGGTACAGGTCTTACAGATTGTGCGATCAGTGATTATGTTTATATACGGAGAAACAAGGATTCTGCCTATAAATATATAACGACAGCTTATAACAAAGCCAATATGAGAGGTAAAGAGGACGGAATAGCTCTTTATGCCAATACCATTATGGGGGAATATTTTCTTTATTATAAAGAATATGATAAGGCAGAACAGGCTCTGAATAAAGCATTGAAAATCAATGATAAAACAAAACGGGTCTATGCTTATTATGGTAAGTATATCTATAACGATCTCAGAATGTTATATGAACGTACCGGTGATAAAGAAAAGGCCTATTTTTATTTGGAAGCCTATACAGATGCTTTTTATCGGACCAATACCTCTTTACTGGCTACCATCAATCAGGATATGGAGTCTTTTATTACAGTTGCCCAACAGGATGCTAATCATCATAAAAGTAAAATCTATTGGATTGTTTCTCTGTCGTTTATTGGTCTTTGTCTGCTGGGATTATATGCCTGGAGAATTATTCTTGCTTTAAGGAAACGGAAAAAAGTTCTTGCTATAGAAGCTGAAAACCTGAAAATAAGAATGAATGACAATAAGCAGGAAGAAGTTATAGAACTGGGTAAAAAAAATGACCCTGAATTTCTGGATCGCTTTAAAGAAACTTACCCTGAGTTCATCGCTCAGCTTTTAACCATTAACCCAAATCTTGAAAATTCTGAACTGATTTTTTGTGCGATGCTTAAACTTCATTTTACTTCTAAAGAAATAGCAAACTATACGATGGTTCAGCATAGGAGTATTCAGCAGAAAAAATACAGGATCAGAAAAAAGTTAAATATTCCGGGTGAAACAGATATTTATCATTTCTTTAATACCTTACAATAATCCAAAAAAAACTGTCTGATTTATCAGGTCAGACAGTACTCGAAATATTCTCTTTTCACCACTCGGTTTTTTTTAGTGGTCTCAATGGTCAAATATGAAAATTTTTAATGGAAACAAGAAAAAAGACTATACTACACGGGTACTACATGGTATATTTGATTATTTAAATGTCTGATATTTAAATAATTGTGATTTCTTGTCGATTTGTTGACTTATTTTTGAAAAAGAGCAAGAGTTCTTGGGATGTCTCCCTTTTTAGACTATGTTTTTGATTATTCTTTTTTTAATTCATCTTTTTTTTATCTGATTTTCAGTATTGTTTTTTCATCCGTTTTGAAGGTGCAATTTTTAATAATACTTACTGATAAAACAGAGCTATTTGAGACAAAATTTGACATTAAATATAAGTGGTTGATAATTAATTGATTGTCGTTGCTGTTGTATACGTGTAGTATCATTTATTTTTGTTTTTTATTTAGAATATACAAGTTTTGCGAAGTGATTTGTTGTGAATTTCTCATCATTGATTTTGTTTTGTTGAATTTATGGCAATTTTTAAATGGTATTAATTACACTCCAAAATGATCTTTGATAAAAAATAAGAAACCTATTAATCATACAACCAAAGTAATTATAAATAAATCTATGAAAAAAAGAATTTTATTCGTTTGTGCATTAGCATCTTGTTTTACGGTTTTCAATGCTCAGAGATGGGAATCTGTCTCTCAGAAAACTTCACAGATAAGAGAAGGAGTAGCAGTACAACATTCTTATAGAGTGGATCTGAAATCTCTTCGAGAAATGCTAAGAAATGCTGAAGAAACCGGGAAAAGTGCAAGACCGGTAATTATTTCTTTACCTACTGTAGAAGGAAAGATTGAAAAATTTGCTGTTTATAGCAATCCTGTGATGGATGTATCACTGGCCGAAAGATATCAGCTCGGATCATATGTAGGAGTGGGCGTAGATGATCCGTCTAAGTATGTAAGATTCAGTACATCTCCCAATGATATGCAGTCTATGATCATTAAAGATGGTATATTCCAGTTTATAGAACCGATAAGTGCTGATAAACAAACTTATGGAGTATTCTATAAAACAAAGGATGAAGGAGAACATGGCTTTAAATGTGATACCGGAGAACATGATTTTAAGAATATTAATAAACTGGTAGAGAATGGTAAAAAAATGCTTTCGGGAGTAGGAATCGCCAGCAGACCTACTAATACAAAATACAGAGATTTTAGAATGGCATTGTCCGTTACAGGAGAATACAGCCAATATCAATTAACGGCAGCAGGAACTCCGGCCAATGCGACCAACGATGTAAAAAAAGGAGTGGTACTGGCTGCCATGAATAATACGATGACCCGCATAAACGGAGTTTTTGAACGTGATTTTGGAGCTCATCTAACCGTTCAGAACCTTCCGGATATCATTTATCTTGATCCGGCAACAGATCCTTACTCTAATAATTTAAATCTTCAGCTGCAACAGACCCTTACCTCTGTAGTTGGAAATGCCAACTATGATATCGGGCATGTTTTTAACCAAAATGCAGAAAGAAGCGGAAATGCAGGAGGAATCGGAATTGTCTGTGTGGATCCGGCCACTAATACTGAAATAAAAAAGGGTTCCGCTTACACTCAGGGACCTGTTCCTGTAGGTGAAGTTTTCGACTTTACTGCAGCTCATGAAATGGGTCATCAATTAGGAGCTAATCACACATTTTCAAATACTTCTGTCACAGATGCCAATCAGGGAGCTAATGTAGAACCTGGAGGAGGTACTACTATTATGGGCTATGCCGGGATTACGTATGATAATGTGCAGGCTAATGCTGATGGATATTTCCATTATAAATCCATTGATCAGGTATTAACTAATTTAGAAAATAAACTTAATTGCGGAGCCTCTCAAAATATAAACAATAATACTGCACCAGCTATTAATCCGTTGGTAGCTTATAATATTCCTAAAGGAACCGCTTATTATCTTGAAGCTTCAGCTACTGATGCCGAAAATGATCCTGTAAACTATACCTGGGAACAGAATGACAGTACAGATGAGTTTTCTACAATTTCAGGGGATAGTGGATGGGGATACAATCCAAAAGGAGCTTTAACAAGGTCAGTTCCTGGTACAGCAAACGGAAGAAGATATTTTCCAAAGCTAGCGAGTGTTATGAACGGAAACCTAACAGACAAGCAAACATGGGAAACGGTATCTTATATCCCTCGAATATTGAATTATGCTGTAACAGTAAGAGATCAAAACGCTCAACGTCCTATGGTTTCAAGTTCAACAACTACAGTGACCGTAGGGAATGATGGACCGTTCAAATTCAATGGGCTTACTGCATCTTCAATATTGTATAATGATGCTGTAAACATAATCTACTGGGATGTTGCCAATACAAATGCGGCACCTTATAATACAGCGAGTGTGAAAATAGATTACACTACAGATAATGGAACAACCTGGACAAATCTGGTTGCTGCAACACCAAACACCGGAAGTTATAGCGCACAAATGCCAGGAAATATAAATGGAGCTATAAAACTAAGAGTTTCAGCTGTAGGAAATATCTTTTATGCTGTTTCTCCTGCTATAAATGTGGGCAGTGCACCTACATCTCCTACATCAGCACCTACGGGCATTTCTACAACAGATACTGAGATTTTCAAAACAACAGCAAGAGTATCCTGGAATAGTGTTCCGGGAGCTACTTACTCTGTTAATTACAGAAAAACAGGAGCAGGAAATTGGTCTAATGCTGTGAGTCAGGCAAATTCTGTAGTTCTGAATAATTTAGAAGATGAAACCAATTATGAAGTACAGGTAGCTGCTGTAGTTAATTCTGTTTCCGGGACTTTCTCTAATAATTATACATTCAAAACAAAAGGATTAAAGACAGGAGTTGATTACTGCCTTTTAAATTCAGGTTCACCTTATGTAGGAGCCATCTTAAAAGTTACCGTTGCAAATCTTGATTATAGTGATCTTACAGCAAGATCCTATAAAGATTTAAGCGAAGATCTTACTAAGGTTGTTAATTTGACACAAGGCAGTACCTATACGCTTACGCCTAGAATAGGGAATCTGTTGCAAAACGGAATGCCGGTAAATCTATCTGCCTGGATTGATTACAATAGAAACGGAGTATTTGAATCTACAGAAAGGGTAGGGCAGACTTCAGCGACAACGAATGCAGGTAATATAGGGTTACCAAGTTTTAACTTCACCGTTCCTGCTACCTCTTACTCTGGAGATAAGGTGTTAAGAATGAGAGTGGTTGGTAAATTCGCGACGAGTGCTTTGAATAGCGTATGTGGTGAGCTGGCAAGCCAGGCCGGAGGTATTATGGATCTTCCTGTGAAAATTACTGCTAGCACCCTTGCTGTGAGAGAAACGGTAGATACAAAATCATCAGAGGTATCTATTTATCCTAATCCTGCAGATACATTTGTAGAAGTGAAAAACCTTAAAGGTAAAGGTGATTACAAAATTTACAGTGCGGATGGAAGACTTGTTCAGGAAGGTAAGATTGATGGAAAAATAAATGTAGTTTCTCTTGTAAAAGGAATGTATGTGATCACCATAAAAGATGAGAAAAATACTTACAACACCAAATTAATCAAAAAATAAACAGCATGAATGAATCTCCGTATCAGGATCTAAAAGCGGAGAGAAAAAGAATTATTTCAAGAGGGAAAAAAGGCTGTCTTCAACAGAAGGCAGCCTTTTGATTTTTGACGATAACTAATCCAAATGGCTATTAAAAAAATCAAGCATAGTGGCTAATGATTTTTCAGAATGCATTCGTTCTCCATTTTCAAGGGATTCTTCCGTGGCAATCGCAGCTCTTGTTCGCATTGTCTGTTCGTAACCGGAAATAGCTTCCTGTAAAGTATTATAATGATTATCCGTTAAATATTCACTCAGTTCAAGGGCATCCAGCATAGCCATATTAGCGCCTTCTCCAGCAAATGGAGGCATTACGTGAGCTGCATCCCCAATCAGTGTGAGGTTAGATTGAGTTTCCCATGTTTGATCTAACGGCATATAGTAAATCAGACGTGGAACAAAAGGAGTTGCAGCATTTTCAAACAATTCCTCCCAGATAGAAGCCCATTCCGAGTATTCTGTTTTGAACCATTTTAGCATCTGTGCACTATCAGAAAAATCAAGACCGCTAGTGGCAGGCCAGTTTTCATCTGCTTTAAAACTTGCATAAAATCCGAGATCTCCATTGCCTTTTTGTCCCAGTAAAATATTTTGAGAATTTCCGAATGCCATTATTTTTCCCCCTTTGATCAAAGCATCAATCTGAGGGGCATTTTCTTTTGAAATATTTCCTTCCAGCATAATGATTCCTGAATAAACAGGTTTATTATCAGTAAGATAAGGGCGGATTTTAGAATTGGCACCATCTGAAGCAATGACAAGATCAGCGTACACAGAATTTCCATTTTTAAAATGTAGCAGCCAACCTTTATCCTGCCGCTCCATAGAGAGAAAATGACTGTCCCATACTACCGTTTCAGGAAATAGGGATTCCAGCAGCATATTTCTTAATGGACCACGATCTATTTCAGGGCGAAAATGTTCATGTCCAAAATCTTCTTCAGGCTTTGTTTCATGATCGTTAAAAAATATTTCGGCCTTTTCATTCATGATCAGAGTTCTGTCTGCACCCGGACGGAAAGTCTTTTTAAACTCCTCCAGAAGTTCTGTTTTGCGTATGGCAGCCAAACCTGAATCTTCATGCATATCAAGAGGGGAGCCCTGTACACGGGCATTTTTATTAAAATCTCTTTCATATACTTTTACATCTGCACCTTTTAATTGTAAAAGTCTTGCCAGTGTAAGCCCTGCAGGGCCACCACCAACGATTGCTATTGATTTATTGTCTATCAGCATTGTTGATTTAAATTTTACAATGCAAATTTATTTTCCTTTCAATACAGATAATAGTACAAATCGGTCGTTTTTATTTTTGGATAATTCTTTAGGAGCAACTCCTGAAAATTTCTTTACTTCTTTGATGAAATGATTCTGATCGGTATAATTGAGTTCCGGGAAAAGTCTTCCCTGAGCAATGTGTTCCAATGATGCTCTGAAACGCAAAATAGTAGAGTAGGCTTTTAATGACAAACCAAGTTGTTTGGTAAAGTACCGGTTGATCTGTCTGCTGCTCCAGCCTGTTTTCTCTGAAAGTTCCTGTACGCTCATTTCCCCTTTTGAAGCATACACCAATTCAAAAAGTTTGATTTTTCTTTCATCTGCTTTTTGAGGTAGCAACGCTTGTATTTTTTGAGTGGCTTTCGTACAGCAATGATTAAAATCCTTTAAGTCATCACTTTTAAAATTCCAGAAATCAGGAGAAAGCTCTTTTCCGATATTCAATAAATCTGCAATGGAGGTATTTAAAATATATTCCACAGCAAGAGGTTTAAAACTAACGATAAAAGCTGTTGTATGGGGATCGATATACCTTTGTTCAGGATAGGTTTCCAGTCCGAGAAGGGTAATATGAAATGGCTCTGAAGCCGACTGTGAGAAAAATAAATCAATTCTTCCGTCAGGAATGATAACCACTTCTTTCGCTTCATCCGAAAGGTTCTGAAAAGTTCCCAGATTTTCAACAAAATCTGCGAGCTCTTTGTCAGGTTCGATGAAGGTATAAGTGAAATCATTGTCCATAATAATTAACTGAGCAGATTGCTTTTGATGAAGAAAATTACAAAATTTGTGATAAACTGCAAAGTCCATTAGAATTCATTATGATTTCTGAGGGCTCGACTGGACCAGCACATTTTAGAAAATCTGCACCAGTTGAATGACTTCTGAATACAATATTTTTGTAAATTGTCAATTAAATGACCAGAAAATGAAAAATATGAAGGAGCAAGAAATAGATTTTTTACACCATAATGAGTCGGCCTGGAACAAACAGGCATTAGCACAGAACGAATGGTCAAAAGCGGTAAGCTCTGAATTGATTAATGACGCAAAAGAAGGAAAATGGGATGTTCACCTGACCCCAAAACCATTGAATAAAGAATGGCTGGGAGAGGTAAAAGGAAAGAAGATCCTGTGTCTGGCATCAGCAGGAGGGCAGCAGGCTCCGGTTTTGGCTGCTGCAGGAGCTTCTGTTGTAGTTTTTGATATTTCCGGGGAACAGCTGAAACAGGATGAAAAAGTAGCAGAACGTGATGGACTGTCATTGCAAACACTTCAGGGCGATATGAGAGACCTGAGTGTATTTGAAGACGAAACCTTTGATATTATATTCCATCCGATTTCCAATCATTATGTAGAAGACGTGAATCCGGTTTGGAGAGAAGCTTATAGAGTCTTGAAAAAAGGAGGAGCATTGCTGGCAAGCTTTTTCAATCCTGTGGTGTTCGTAGCAGACAGGAATCCTCAGGATATAAAAGAGGGAATTATCAGACCGAAATATACGCTTCCTTATGCCGATATAAAAGATTTGGATCAGGATCAGATTAATAGAAAGCTGGAAAATAATGAAGCTTTGGTTTTCGGACATACCCTTTCAGATCTTATCGGAGGACAGTTGAAGGCAGGTTTTATGATTGCAGATTTTACAGAAGAAATGCAACCCAATCCACGTTTTTTAATTGATCAGTACCTTCCTACTTTCATAGCAACAAAAGCCGTGAAATTGAAATAATACAAGTCATGTAAGTCTCAACGGTTTTTAGGAGTGTCATTTCTAATGACGTGAGAAATTCCTCTCCTTTGGAAGGGTGGCGAAAATTCAAAAATTTTTGACGGTCTGGTTTTACCGCTTCAAATTAACCATACTTCCATGAATTATCGCTACTTTAGACGGCTCAACGTATATTTAAGAGGACATTTTAATGGACAAATCATCACTTAATACCTACTTTCATTCCTTATTCAGTATTGAAAAAGAAGTGGTTGAAAAGATCACTGAAAAATTTAATTGCTTTGAATTGAAAGCCAATACAATTTTGCTGGATAAAGATGCCATCAGTACCAAAACCTATTTTCTTGAAAAAGGGTATGTCCGCTCGTATATACTGAATGAAGATAATGAGGAGATTACCACCAATATTTATAAAGCTCCCTGCTTTGTTAATGATTTTTTATCCTTTTTCAGGCAGCAGCCTACCAAAGAAATATATCAAACTGTTACAGATTGCAATTTCTGGGAAACAGGATTGGAAAATGTACAGCATAATTTCCATAATATTCCTGAGTTTAGAGAGTTCAGCAGGCTTCTTTTTGTTCTTAATTATTATAATATTCATGACAGGTTGATCGAAATGGCGAGTCAGAAGGCTTCCACAAGATATTTTAACCTGATGAAGAAAGATCCGGATATTTTTCAGCATGTCCCTTTGAAGGTAATTGCTTCTTACCTCGGAATTAAAGACAGTTCCCTGAGCCGGATCAGAAGAGATATTCATAAACTCTAATTTCTTTTCATTTGTCAAGTGATACTTTAAATGTCATCCCTGATCTTTGCTTAAAAATAATTTCATGAACAAAAAACATATTGTTGTAGTAGGATTGGGTGGTGTAGGTGGTTATTTTGGTTTTAAAATCAATCAGACCAATGAAACTACAGGAAAATATTCTGTTTCTTTTGTAGCCCGTGGAGAAACTTATGAGAAAGTAAAAGAAAACGGATTGACATTGCTGTCTCCGGAGCATTCCAATTCACAGACTCATCCTAATAATATAGTAGAGAACATCAGTGAGATCAAAAATCCTGATCTCGTGTTGATTTGTGTAAAAGAATACGATCTTGAAAATGTCTGCAAACAATTGCTGCCAGTCATTAATAAAGATACTGTCCTTCTTCCGATGATGAACGGAGCAGATATCTATGACAGAATACGTACCGTTATTCCGGATCATACCGTTCTTCCAACCTGTATTTATGTAGCTTCTCATATTAAAGAGAGAGGAATTGTAGAGCATAAAGGAAAAGCCGGGAAAATGGTTATTGGTAGAGATCCTGAGCATTTTTCCACTCCAGTGGAATGGGTTACAGACCTTTTGAGTGAAAGTAAAATTGATTTTGATTTCAAAGATAATTCATTAACGGATATCTGGACAAAATTTATTTTCATTGCCAGTTTCGGATTGGTAACGGCAAAGCATAATTCATCCATCGGAACTGTATGTACGGACGAGCAACAGAAGAAGGAAGCGACTGAAATTATGAAAGAAATACAACAGATTGCTGCTAAAAAAGAAATCCATCTTCAGGAAGATATCATTGATAAAACATTTGAAAAAGCCTCTACATTTCCTTTTGAAACGCCTACTTCCTTACAGCTTGATATCCATTCTGGAAAGAAGAATAACGAACTGGAATTGTTTGCAGGTGCTGTATTGAAATATGGTGCTGAAACAGGTGTAGAAACTCCTTTCACTCAAAAAATTTATACTGAGATTAAAGCAATATAAGTTGAGGCTAAAGCCGAATGAAAAAGAATGATAAAAAAGGCGGGTTTAAACCCGCCTCTATTGAAATTAAATATAAAAGATAGAAGTTGATTAAGCACTGTGCATGAATTTTTGTCTGTCCAATAGTACTTCTTCCGTTTCCCTGTGATCAGGATCATCTATACAACAGTCTACAGGGCATACAGCTTTACATTGAGGCTCTTCATGAAAACCTTTACATTCCGTACATTTTCCGGATACGATATAATATACTTCATCCGAGACAGCCGGATGGTAGGTATCAGCATCACCTTCTGTGCCGTCGGGGAATGTAATATGTCCTGAAAGCTTGGTTTTGTCTTTCCAGCGCCAGTCGATAGCACCTTCGTAAATGGCTGAGTTGGGGCATTCAGGCTCGCAGGCTCCACAGTTGATACAGGCATCTGTTATTTTTATAGCCATATTGTTTGAATTTAAAGGGTTTAAAAAAGGGATTTCTTCAACGCTGAATGGTTCGGAAATCCCCGCTAAACTTAATTACAGCAGTTCAACACTGTTCTTTGAAAATAAGCAGCATAAAGTGTGCTAATTTTTATTTTTAACTCATTAATCTGCAGCAATTTCTACCGACAGCCCATCCATTTGAGCTGTAAGATGAATCTGGCAGGCTAATCTGCTTGTAGCTTTGGAGGTAAATAGCTCTGATAATAAAGCTTCTTCAATATCATTTTTTTCAGGAAGAGCAGATGTTTCACTCAAAACAAAGCAATGACAGGTGGCACACATGGCCATACCTCCACACATGGCTTCCATAGGTAATTCATAAGCTTTGCAGATATCTTTAAGGGTAAGCCCCATTTCTAAAGGGCATAGCAAAGTGTGTGTATTACCGCTTTGGTCGATAACAGTAATGGTAATCTCGTTCTCCATAATCCTTAGTCAATAGTGGTTACTATCTGTTTTTCTGCTTGTTTTTTTGTTCCGTCAAAACCTTCGATTCCGCTTACTGTGGTATATTTTAAAACAAATTTTTTATTTGGATTAAGACGCTGATAAATACTTTGGCAGGCAATGGCCGCTTCATGGAATCCACACAGGATCAGTTTCATTTTATAAGGATAAGTATTAATGTCACCCACAGCATAGACTCCCGAAATATTGGTTTGAAAATCGGTACTGTTGTTTACTTTTATGGCATTCTTTTCCAGTTCAATTCCCCATTCTGTTAAAGGTCCCAGCCTTGGAACCAATCCGAAAAGAGGAATGAAATAATCTGTTTCAATAGACTGTATTGAACCTTCTTTTTCAACCAGAATTTCCTTTAAATGATCATTACCTTTTAATCCTATTACTTCTGCAGGAGTAATCAGATTGATTTTGCCTTCCTGTTTTAATTTTTTCACTTTTTCAACAGAATCCAGCGCGCCACGGAACTCATTTCTTCTGTGAATAAGAGTAAGAGAGGAAGCTATCTCAGCAAGATGAATGGTCCAGTCCAGTGCTGAATCTCCACCTCCGGCAATTACCACATGTTTTCCGGCATAGTCCTCCGGATTTTTGATAAAATAATTAACTCCACGCTCTTCAAACGCTGAAATATTTTCAATAGGTGGTTTTTTAGGCTCAAAACTTCCCAGTCCTCCGGCAATAATAACGGCTTTCGCTCGGTGTTTTGTTCCTTTATCAGTAATGACTTCAAAAAGATTTTCTTCCAGTTTGAGAAGATGTATGGCTGTTTCATTAAAGGTAAAGCCTGGTTCAAACTGTTTGATTTGTTCATAAAGGTTATCAATGAGCTCTCCGGCAAGTACAGTTGGAAATCCGGGAATGTCAAAAATAGGTTTCTTGGGATATAATTCTGATAACTGGCCTCCCATCTGTGGCAATGCATCGATAATATGGCATCGCATTTTGAGAAGGCCGGCTTCAAATACCGTAAATAACCCTGCAGGGCCGGCACCAATGATCAGTATATCTGTTTCTATCATGTTATGAATGGTTTATAGTCGTTTTTTCTATTTTTTTAGAAGTTGCAATGGTGATAAGCTTATCAAACTTACCGGAATAGAGATCCGAAATTTGCGTAGATTGGTCAGCTGCGAATAATGATGATCTGACAATGGGAACGCTGAATGGCAATGGCCAGGCACGCAATGATTTGGCAATAGAATCCATAGCATTGATTCCCTGCATAGCCTGCAGACCATCTGCCCAGCACACCAGGCCTACCATTTTATCTGTAAGATAAGGCTCATAGCTGTTGGCGGTCACTTCAAACCAGTCCAGACAGTTTTTCATCACGCCCGGAATGCTTCCGTGGTAAAGAGGAGCCAGCCATATATGAAGATCAGCATCAGTAAACATCTGAGTCATACGTTCTACAGCCAAAGGAGTTTTGGTAAGGGTAACATCAAATAAAGGAATGCCGGAATCTGCAAGCGTAAAAATATCAGTCTGAATTCCCAGCGTTTTCAGACGTTCCGACAAATAATCTGAAATCAGTCCGGAAGTAGATAAAGTTCTTCTTTCCAGTGAACCGTTGAATATAATTGCTTTCATTTTGTTATTGTTTAAAAATTACTTTTGGTAATCCTATCTCACCGTACATCAGTGTTTTTACTAAAGGTTTTAATAATCCTGCTGCTAATAAATACAAAGCAGGATCATGACTGGTACTTGCCCGGACTACAACTTTTTGATTTCTATATTGTTTAAGGTCAGCATAAATAAGACGGCGTTTCCATAGATCAAGCAGTATTGTTTCTGCGTTGTTTAAATCCACATAAGAAGCATAAGGAGACAGTTTTTCCATAATGAGCATGTAAGCCCAGGGAGGAATAATGGCATCCGTAGAGCAGATAATACCTACTGCTTTTTCATTGTATATAGAAAAATCCACCACAGCAATTGATTCCTTAAATTCTTTCTCCTTCACAATCATTTCCATAAAAAGATGATCTTTAATATCCAGTTCTACAATTTCCGTAGTAGGTTTGTAGTCTGAAAGGTCAAGGGCAATAATGCCTGAAGCCTTTGCTTTATTGATAAAATTTTCCTCAGTCATAGTTTGTTTATATTCAATATTATTTATCTTACTTTTGACAAAGCTTCTTCATATTTTCTTTCAACGGCAGACCAATCCAGTACAGACCAGAAAGCATCAAGGTAATCTGCACGTTTATTCTGATAATTCAAATAGTAAGCATGCTCCCAAACGTCTATTCCAAGAATCGGAAAACCTCTGTTTGTGGGAAGGATATCCATCATCGGATTATCCTGATTAGGAGTAGAACTGATGGCCAGAGATCCGTTGAACTTCACAAATAACCATACCCATCCGGAACCGAACTGTGATAAACCTGTTTTTTTCATTTCTGCTTTTAGATTGTCAATACTCCCGAAAGTGGCTGTAATATCATTATGAAGCATCCCTTCAGGCATAATCTTAGGCTGAGACGAAAGAGTTTCCCAGAATAAAGAATGGTTATAGTGGCCGCCACCATTATTTCTTATGGCAGGACTGTATTCGCTGATTCTTTGTAATAAAGAATCAAGGTCGGGATTGATTTCATTGGTTTGTGCCAGTGCAGCATTCAGATTATCTACATAAGCCTGATGATGCTTTTGATGGTGAATCGTCATTGTTTCTTTATCTATAAAAGGAGCCAAAGCATCATAAGCATAAGGTAATTGGGGTAATGTAAATGGGTTCATCGTATTTATTTTTTTGATTAATGTATGACAAAGGTAGAAATATATTTGAATAAAACAACTTTTAGGTTGTTTTATTGATTCTGTCGTTTGAAAGTATAATATCTTGTAAATGTTTGTTTTAAGCTTTGATTTTTGAGGTTATAGAAAATGACTATATTTGTTGTTGAAAAATAAAACAACCTAAATATTGTCAAATGAAGAAGCCGGCTGCGGATCGTATTCTGATGTTTTTAAAGATGAGAGGTGAAGCTACATCGCTTCTTATTGCTGAAGAGCTTTCGATCACTAAAGAAGGGGCTAGAAAGCATTTACTGAACCTTGCTCAGGAAGGATTGATCCGGTCTTCGGTGAAGAGCGAAGGAGTGGGCCGTCCTTCTACTTATTATACGCTTACAGAGAAAGGATTGTCTCAATTTCCGGATACGCACGCAGATGTCACGGTTCAGATTTTGAAATCAGTAAAAAATCTTTTAGGGGAAAATGCTTTGGAATTATTGATCAGTGATCGGGAAAAAAATACCCATGAACGGTATGAAAAAGTTTTGTCTAAGGCGAAATCTCTTGAACAGCGTCTTGAATCTCTTTCAAAGGTTCGTAGTGATGAAGGTTATATGGCAGAATGGAAAAAAGAAGGTGAAGATTATTTTCTGATTGAAAACCATTGTCCGATATGTGCTGCTGCAACAGAATGCCAGGGTTTCTGCCGGGCTGAATTATCCAATTTCCAATCTCTGATAGGAAAGGAGTACAAAGTGGAAAGAGTAGATCACATCATTTCCGGCGGACAGCGCTGCGTGTATAAAATCAGCCAATAATTCATTATTCATAATCCCTCATTTATCATTCAAGAAATGGTTTTAAAAGCAGTAATATTTGACATGGACGGTGTTTTGATAGACTCAGAAAAATTCTGGACTCAGGCAGAACTGGATGTATTTTCATCCTATGGAGTGCAGGTTACAGATGATCTTGCGGCACAAACCAAATATATGACCACTCAGGAAGTCACAGAATTCTGGTATGAAAGATTCCCGTGGGAAAATTTTGATGCCTCTGAGTTGGAAAATAAAGTAGTAACGAGAGTAATCGAAATGATTCAAGGTCAGGACTGTACAATGTCTGGTGTACAGGAGTTTATTAAAAATCTTAAGAGTAAAGAATATAAAATAGGGCTCGCAACCAATGCTCCTTTGCGTGTAGCCCATGTGGTTCTTGAAAAGCTTCAGGTTCGTGAACTGTTTGATACCGTTCATTCATCAGAGTTTGAAACTCAGGGAAAACCCCATCCGGCCGTATATCTTACTTCTGCAAAAAATATGGGAATTTCTCCGGAACACTGTATTGCTATTGAAGACAGCCACTCAGGATTAAAGGCTGCAAAGGAGGCCGGAATGCAGACCGTAATTTTCACGAATAATAATGAAAGCATAGATTCAAACCTTGCAGATTTTAAAATACTGGACTTTAATAAAGCTTTGCTCCCAGTGTTTAGTGAATAGTCAATAGTGAATACGCTTCGCTGTGAATCTTGATAGCTGTTATAAAAACTGACGATTGACTCGACCCAGAATCCCGAACCTCACAACCCATTCTCAATACCTTGTCAAAACCTCCATTAAAAGCAGGATAGAAACCAGTTTCTTTGACGACTGATACTCAGGGTTCAGCTGTTCTCGGATTTCTCCCAACGCTTTACTTAATTTATTACTTACCGTCTTGTTGCTGATTCCCAGTGCTTCTGCTGTTTCATTGACCGACATATTTTTCCTGATTCTCATATCGTAGACCTGCTGCTCCGTTGAGGGAAGTTGAGCAACCACCTCGTCAATCATGGATAACAAAGCAGAAATTTCATTTTCCTCAAGAATTTCAAAATAATCTGAATCTGCGATCTCAATTTCATTCGGAATATCAAACTCATCAATGCTCAGCGTAGGAGGTGCTTTTTTGTAGCTGTTATAAAAATCAATGATTCTGTAATGAAGATGGCGGAGAAGGTAGCCTTTCGCACTTTCTGTATCATCGGTTTGTATCACGTCTGTATTTTCAAGAATCTTCATCCATAAGTTCTGGAGAATTTCTTCAGAGACTTCTTTATCCCGTGTCCGTATAAAAACAAAGCGATATAGACTATCCCAGTATCGGTCATACAGCAGCATAAATGCAGGACGATCGCCTGATTTTATTTTCTTTAATAATGTATAGTCTGTTGGGCTCATATTGTGATACAAAATTACCTAAAGGAAAATTAACTTTTTGTGAACTTTGGGTGTGATAAGATTAAATATTTCTGAAAAACAGGGCTCAAATGTGACGTTAATGTTGAGTAAATGTGAAAAAGGATGAAAATTATTAACAATTTGGTTGTAATGTGAATATAACATTAAGGATGCCCTGGGGAAGTTTTTCATTTTCACTGTCTTATAGATAGAAGTATCTGTGAATACATGAAAGACCTTATGAAAAAACGTTTACCATATAAAAATATTGAAGCCTTTGTTTTCAGACTTTGGGAACGGGAAGTTTCGGAAGACTCAATCTCTGAAAAAGAAAATGAACTTTTAAATCAATGGAAGAATATTGCAGAAAAAGACCTGGATATTGTTCATCTTAAAGAATCCAGAGAAAGGATATTATCCGGGCTGGAGTATTACTTTCCTCAAACAGATATTATTTCTATCCAATCTGCAAAGAGCTTTACAACCCATCTCTATAAAATAGCTGCAGTTATTATTCTGCTTTTATCATTGGGCGGAATATTTACCTACACCATGTTCATTAAACCTGATGTATATATTGCAAAATCCGGAAACCGTATTGTTCATCTTGAAGATGGATCTGTAGTTACTCTTTTATCAGGCGCTGTACTGACTGTAGAGAAATCTTTTCCTGCGTCCACAAGGATAGTAGATTTAAAAGGAGATGCAATCTTCTCTGTGGCAAAATCTAAAATACATCCTTTTATCGTTCGTGCGGATGGCTTCAGTACCAAAGTATTGGGAACGGTATTTAAAATCTCACAATCAGGGAAGAATAAAGCTGTGGATCTGTATGAAGGCAAGGTAGCGGTATCCTCTCCTGGAGTTGCTGTTTCTTTCCTTACACCGAATCAGAAGTGGACCAATTTCGGAATTGCTCATACTACAGCGGTTATTTCATTGAAGCCTGTAAAAAACTCAGTAAATAAAGCTCCTGCAATATTGTCTTTGAGCTTTAACGATGTTCCTTTAAAAGAAGTAGTAGCAGTCCTGGAAAGCAATTACAGTACAACGGTTCTGTATCCTAAAGAAGCTGAAAATAAAAAGATTACTGCCGATTTTACTGGAGGAACCGTCGGTGAAAATATTGAATCCCTGGCCTTTATCCTCGGATTGGAAGTACAGAAAAAAGAAAGCACCTATATCCTTAAGAAATAAATCATTATTCAAAAAAATTAAATAATCATAATCAAGAGAACACTATTAAGTATGAAAAGTTTGAAATGTGGGATTACCATAGCAGCCTTATTTTTTACTGTAGCCGCAGAAGCTCAGGAGCTGGTGCAGAAAGTGACATTTTCTGTACCTGCCAACAGACCGTTGATTGAAGTTTTAGAAGAATTTGCCGGAAAAACGGGAATGAGACTGGCTTATTCCAAGGTAGACATTAAAGAGCTGAAGGTAAAAGGAGTGAAATGTGAAAATACTTCTGTCAACAATTGTCTGAAGGATATTACCAACGGACTTCCTATAGTGTACCGACTGCATGGTGACCTTATTTCGATAAAATATGAAAGCTCTACTATTTCTGCAGTGGGAAACGGACGAATTTCCGGTAAAATAGTGGATGAGGTGGGAAATCCCATTACCGGAGCAGAAGTTACTATTGCTCAGAAAACTGTAGTCACAGATAATAACGGAGATTTCACCATAGATCTTCCTTCAGGAACATATAATCTGACGATAAAAGCTCCTAAATATAATACGCTGAGAGTTGAAAAACTATCTGTTACCAATAAAGAAACCAATGCTGTTTCATTTGCTTTAAATAAGGCTTCGGATAAAATTACAGACATTAAGGAAGTTGTGATTACTGCATCTCGTAAAGCAGATACTCAGGCGGGACTTCTTGCCCAGCAGAAAAAAGCAGCCCAGATGAGTGATGGTATTTCAGCGGAGCAGATTTCCAAAACGCCGGACAGCGATGTGGGAGGAACTTTGAAAAGAGTAACAGGAATCACCACTATTGATAATAAATATGTAGTGGTACGATCTATGGGAGAACGCTGGAATACTGCTGCCATGGACGGAATCAACCTGCCAAGTACGGAAGCCTATAACCAGAACTTTTCATTTGATATCATTCCTACAGCAATGGTAGAAAGTGTAGTGGTAAGCAAATCTGCAACACCTGATATGAATGCAAGCTTTGCAGGAGGCTACGTAGAAGTAAGGACCAAAGATATTCCCAATGAAAATTTTACAACCGTAACGTTGGGAACTTCTTATAATGATCAGTCGGCCTTCAAGGAATTTCTGACCCGTAAACGTGGAAAGTATGATTATTTCGGATATGATGACGGAAGCAGGGATTTCCCTAAAGGACTTGAACCGATGAACTGGACAGATCCAAGATTTTTTGAACAATCCAGACAGTTTACCAATGATAATTTCAGCACCTATAAAACCAGAGGTGACATGGGATCTAATATACAGCTGGCATTAGGAAGAACATATGCGCTTAAAAACAATAATAAATGGGGTTTTGCAGGAGCATTTGTCATCAGAAATGAACAGAATAAACTGGACATTGACCACACAGGAAGAGGAAACTGGCTGGATACCACGGGACCTTATATTGCAGATTGGGAAACAAAAGGAGTCGCTCCTATACCATTTTATAACTTCAAAAATAAAGGTGCTTCCTATAATTACAACTCTACAGTTGCGGGGATGCTTAATTTCGGACTTCAGTTAGGGAAAAACAGAATTTCATTCCGTAATTCCTATACCCATATTTTTGATAATACCCTGACCAGAGTTACCGGTTGGAATGAATATACTACGGGTAGTGCCATGGCTTCCAATGCAGAATTAGCCTACAATTATTTTTATAACGGAATTATACCCAATAATGATCCTGCTCAGATCAAAAACTTAGACAGGCCTTATACTGATAATACGAATTATCCCATTTTTCAGATGCTCCTACAAAATAAACTGGAAGGGAATCATAAAATAGGAAATGCGGAAGTCAACTGGTTTGCAGCAAGAACCGGGATAACATCCGATACTAAAGATTATACCCAGTATCTGACGCTATATGATTTTATTGGGAGTGAGATCCTGACTTATCATAAAATCTATAACACAGGAGGAAATTTTTATAGAGGATATATAGCCAATAAAGAAACTGATTACAATTATGGTGCTTCAGTTAAATGGGATCTGGATTTTGGAAACGTAAAAAATACGGTGAAGACAGGATATGCAGGAACATTGAAAAATAATACCAATCAACAACAAAAATTCTTCCTACGGGTGGATGAGAACAGAAATGTTCCGAATAGTGAAAAAAATTATTTGACAATGTATGGAGCTCTTGCAGATTGGTTCAATGGATCTCACTATGTACCGGGAGGTATTGGATGGGAAACCCGGGCACTGTATAAAAATGATAAATATGAAGGAGAAGTTAATCAACACGCGGTTTTTGTCATGTTTGATAACCGTTGGAAGAAATTAAGGTTAGTTTGGGGACTTCGTGCAGAATATTTTAAATATAATCTTATCTCACAACAATTAGACCCCAGTGATACCAAGAATGTAGAAAGAGCGGCCATTGAGGATAAACCGTGGCAATGGATGCCCTCTATGAACTTTACCTACAGTCCTACGAATAAAATGAATCTCAGGCTTGCCTACAACAGATCTGTAATTCGTCCGCAGTTTAATGAAAGAACTGGTTTACCCTATTTTGACCCGATAGCTAATGGTTTGATTTATAATACAGAAATGACATCTTCAGTCATCAATAATTATGATTTCAAATTTGAATGGTTTCCCGGATTGGGAGAAATCTTTTCTGCAGGGTTGTATTATAAAAATATAGACAGACCTATAGAACGTGAGGGACATATTTCCAGCGAAGGAAATCTATATCTCTATAATGGTAATTCGAAAAACGCAAAATTATTGGGAGTAGAGGCTGAGGTAAGAAAGAATTTAGGATTTATTGCAGACGGAACCTTTTTGGAAAAACTTTTTATAAGCGGAAACTTCACCTATAATCATACAAAGGTAGTAGCCTTTAAAGATCTTTATAAAACAGGTGAGAATGATGAAACCTATGAAGTAAAACGTCCGCTCTATGGACAGACTCCTTATGCCTATAATCTTGGATTGACCTATGATGGTGATCGTTTGGGACTTAGCTTTTTATATAATGCTAAAGGCGATCAGTATATTACTGTTGGGTATGCTTACAAAGGAGAAGAAATACAGCGTCCTTATGCTGTGGCAGACGCACAGATCTCCTACAAATTTCTTCGGAATAAAAATCTTGAATTAAAATTAAATGCCAGAAACTTATTCAACAGAGTGAAGGAATACTATAATAATTATAATTCCTATGTGATACCCTTGGGATTGGGGAGTGCCATTGGAACTGAGCGGGAAGCCTGGGGACTTTTGCCCGGTGCAACAGACAGATATGATAAGAATATTGATAAGATTATGTTTCGGGCCTATAGTGGAAGAATGTTCAGCCTAAGTGTGAACTATATGTTTTAAAACACAATCAAGATATAGGTCTAAATAAAATAGAATACAATAATTAAAGCGGTACAATGAAAAAGTTAATTCCAATTATAATATTATCATTCCTTACAGCTTGTCAGCATGACGGATTAGAGGATAAGAAATCTTCGTTTGAAATAAAGGCTACTTCATCTGAATATATTACAGCTTCTGCACTTCCGGTAACTACTGTAAGTGGTAATATTACCACTAATACAATCTGGAGTGGAGTCATCGAAATGGATGGAATAATAACAGTAAAAGATGGAGCTACACTGACAATCCTTCCAGGAACATATATTAAAGCAAAACCAAAAGGAACAACAGCTCCGTCAGGAGTTCTGATCATCACAAAAACAGGGAAAATCAATGCAGTAGGAACAGAAAGTCAGCCGATTATTTTTACAAGTTATAAGCTGTTGGACGGTAATGAAGATACTATTGGAGAGCCTGGCGACTTTGGTGGATTGATCCTGCTGGGGGATGCTTTAACGAATACTCCTTCTACAACAACCATTGAAGGACTTTTTGGACCTGATTATTATTATGGTGGGACTAACCAAAATCATAACGCAGGAATCGTGAAATATGTACGTATTGAATTCGGAGGAACAGATATATTCCCCTATACAATCCATGAAATTAACGGCCTTACTTTAGCCGGAGTAGGTAGCGGTACCACTATCGATCATATTCAGGTGTCTTATGGTAAAGACGATTCCTTTGAATTTTATGGAGGAAACGTAAATGCTTCCAATCTCATTTCTTTTGCACCAGATGATGATAATTTCGATTTTAATAATGGATATACTGGGACTGTTACATGTGCACTTGCTTTGGCAGACTATAATTCTACACATAGTCTCAGTGGGGCCGTCAATGATTCTCACGGTATTGAACTCGATAATAATATTGATGGAACCTCTACACCATTAGTAACACATCCTGTAGTGAATAACCTTACAATAATAGGTTCTTGGAAATCCACTATGGGTGCTAGGTACGGAAATGGAATTTATATCAGAAGAAATGGAAGATTAACATTAAATGATGCTACCATTACAGGATATCCTGTTGGAATCAAAGTAGAAGGTACAGGTTCAATGCTTGCTTCTGCCTCTAATTATAATACCATTCTTGTTCACGGATTTACAATTTCCGTCACAGGGGCTGGTACATCAGGAATTCCTATGGCTAACTTATCTACTGGACTTTCTGCTTCCGGTTGGGGAATGAATCAACCATTTTTTAATGAGGGAGGATGGAATGTATCACCAAGGAATTGTGGCAATTTTCAAGGACTTTGGACCAAATATAATTTCTCCATTCTAGAATAAGGAAATGAGCCTTATGAGCATGGAAATAGAACTTAGAGTAAAAAGATATCTTAATTATAGAAGCGTACAGGTTTCGGTAACCTGATCAAAACTGAAAAAAACTGATGATGCGCACAGCAGTACAGTTCTGAAAAAACCGGACGTTAACAGCTCTTCCCACGCTTTAACGATTTCCATGGGAACTCCCGCAATGCAGTTCCTCCTGCAGCGATGGGATGAACACCAAAAAACAAATCGAAGGAATAGAGAGGAAGATATTCCTGAATAAAAAACTGATCTGGTATAAAATAACACGACCGGATTTATTAAAAATTATAACAATGAAAAGACTAACTCTAATTGCAGTGGCAGCATTATCTCTTACAGCTTGTCAAAACGATCAACTGGCGGATTCATCTTCTCCATTCGAAATGAAATCTACTTCTGCTGAGTACCTTACAGCTTCTGCTCTTCCGGTAACCAGCGTAAGCGGTGATATTACTTCAAATACTACATGGAGTGGTGTAGTTGAATTAAATGGAGTTGTAACTGTAAAAAATGGGGCTACATTAACAATTCAACCGGGTACATTCATTAAAGCTAAACCAAGCACAAACAATACAGCTACAGGAGTTTTGGTAATTTCTAAAACAGGAAAAATCAACGCAGCGGGTACAGAAGCTCAACCTATCATTTTCACCAGCTACAAGTTGTTAGACGGAAACGAAGATACAACTGCTGCTCCTGGTGATTTCGGTGGGGTTATCATTTTAGGGGACGCTCCTACAAACACACCTTTCACAAAAACGATTGAAGGATTATCTGGACCTGATTTCTATTACGGTGGTACAAATGCTTCTCACAACGGTGGAACATTGAAATATGTACGTATTGAGTTTGCAGGGTACGATCTTTTAGCGCCAAACTCAGGAAACGAAATCAATGGTCTTACATTAGGAGGAGTAGGGAACGGAACTACTTTGGATCATATTCAGGTATCTTTCGGAAAAGATGATTCTTTTGAATTCTTCGGAGGTACAGTAAACGCTTCAAACCTTGTTTCTTTTGCTGCAGATGATGATAACTTCGACTTCGATAACGGATATACAGGAACAATCACTTGTGCATTAGCTTTGGCAGATTACAACTCTACACACAGTCTTAGCGGATCAAGCCCGGATTCTAACGGTATCGAGCTTGATAACAACGCAGACGGTTCTTCTACAACATTGTTGACTCATCCGGTAATCAACAACCTTACCATCATTGGAGCTAAGAACTCTAATAAAGGAGTATTGTATGAAAACGGAATCCACATCAGAAGACACGGAAGATTAACATTAAATAACGCTGTAGTTACAGGATATCCTGTGGGAATCAAAGTAGAAGGTACAGGTTCTGAGCTTTCTTCAGCTTCAGCATACAACACGATTCAGGTTCACGGATTTACTACTTCAGTTACAGGTACAGGAACAGCAGGAATCCCTGCAGCTAACCTATTAACTGGAACACCTGCATCTCTATGGGGGATGAGCCAGCCATTCTTCAACGAAGGAAGCTGGAATGTATCTCCAAGAAACTGTGGAAACTTCCAGGGAATCTGGACAAAATACAATTTCACAATTGTAGAATAATAAAAACTTTTAAAAAGCAGGGAACAGCACATGCTGATTCCTTGCTTTTACTTCAAAAATATTAATAATCAGTATTATGAAAAAATTAATTTTATCATCTGTTCTGTTTTTATCTCACCTGGCTGCAGCGCAGTCTCTGGTATGGGGAAATTCTTTTGATACTCCTGCTGATCTTCAGGGATGGACATTCCATGATCTGAACAGCAATGGTAACGGATGGGTACAGGGACAAAACATTTACCATAACGGAACTACTCTTACTTATGGAACTACCGGCGTTCTTCGTCATTCTATCAGTCTGGTGCCAAGTGGAAATGCTAATGGCTTTACTGGGGAAAACGACTGGATCATTTCTCCTCAGATTGATCTTACCAATACTGCAGGTACCGTTACTTTAGCTGCGAATATCGGAAGGCAGAGAACTACCCATACTATTGTTGCCAGAGATCTTTTTATCTATGTAAGTACACCACAAAAAGAAGTTCCTACATTAGCTGATTTTCAGGCTATGACGGTAGATGCAGGTGGTAATGATATTCAGAGTCTTTATAAAATACAGGTAGGAGATTCAGCCAATCCATTTCCGGCAGATCTTACCGAGTTTGTACAATCTCTTGTAGATCTTTCTGCTTTCGCAGGGAAGAAAATCTATATCGGAATGTGGGCGAACAGAAAAGCAAGTGGAAATAATATCCAGAACATTAATATTGATGAAATAGGAATTTATGCTACTTCATTTTTAGGAACTAAGGAGATAAAAAGAAACAAAATTACAACACAAATAGCTGAAAATCCGGTAAAAGAATCTTTACAGCTGCAGCTTAATCCATCATTGAAAGAAACTACAACGGTAGTTAATATTTACAATGCAGCTGGACAAAAAGTATTGACGACTCAGTATTCCAAAGGTATTCATATAGCTGGTCTTATAGCAGGAGCGTATATCGCAGAAGTTACAGACGGAAAGACAACGGAAAGACTGAAATTTATTAAAAAATAAGCATTCTGGCTCCTTAAAATCTGATTTTAGGAACACCATGAAATTTTATATAAAATAATGGGTAGTCTTTGAAAGAAGGCTATTCAGAATATATCCAACTAGTTTTTTTATAATTATATATTGCCCCGCTTATAGGGCTGGGCAATATTTTTAAGTTTTACAATGAAATAATTGAGAAAGATGAATAAAATCTTTGCATTACTCCTATTTTTTACGGTACTTTTTTCATGCACAGACAGCAATACGATGGAGTTGTCTGATAAGGTACAGAAACCCGGAGACGTTAATATCAAGGGATTTTCCAAACCGGATGCTCTTCAGCTGAGATTCAACGGACAACCTGTATCCATTGACGGAAAAACGTCCTATACCAATAAAATAGAAACTCAGCTTCAGTTTGTACTGGATCAGGGAGAAACCAATAAACTGTCTGTCTATAACCATGAAACAGGCACCGAAATTGCAAAATACAATATTACATATGACAATATAGAAGACTATAAAGACCTGTACTTTTTTAATCTTCCGGGAATTTACCTGCAGACGTATGCGGTAAAACCTCAGGTTAATTTTGGGAAAGTAGGTTTTGAATTTATTTTTCCCAATCTGGGAGAATTTTCAGGAACCTCACTGAAAAATGTGAAAGGTATTTTGAAAAGAGAAAACGGAGTAGTACTGGCAGAATTTGATAGTATAGGGAAAGACAATTTTACGGCTGTAAAGATTTATAATTTTTTCAGTTCCACAGCTCCGGTATATCTTGAATTATACAAACCGGGAGCTACGGAGCCTTATGCAGGAACTAAAATGATTCAGGTAAAATTAAAACAGCACACAGGGGCTAACATGATTATCCTTCAGGAAAAAATTGAAAATGGAGAATGGGTGGTAAAAGGAGATATTGACGTAGCAGAATATCTGTAATTATATATGGAAAACTTTTTAAAACTTCAATATATTGCCATCATAATCTTTCTCATTTCGTGTACCAATAATAATGACGAAAGCGCACCCGTTTTTCCGGAAGGAAGTACAGAATCTGTGAATCTATGGGTTCAGGACAGTATGAAACGTTATTATTATTGGGCAGATGAGATGCCCGTAAAACCGGATTATCAGCTTCCAGTAAAAGATTTTTTCAAAAGTCTGTTATCTTCCAAGGATCGGTTTTCTTTCATGGTGAATACGGAAGATTCCTCTTCGTATCCACGTTCAATAAGGAATATGTACGGTTTTGATTATACGGTTGTTCAGCTTAGCAATAATGAGGTTGCTACGGTGGTTAAGCTGGTGCTTCAAAATTCTCCTGCTTTCAATTCAGGACTGGAAAGAGGAATGATCATTACCAAAGTGAATGGAAAAGTAATGACAGCCGCAAATGCCGAAGCAATGGCTTCATCCATTAAAGACCAGACGGTTGTAGAACTTACCGTTGGAAAGTGGCAAAATGGAAGCGTTACGGATGAAAAAAACATTACCGTGTACTATGGTTTCTCTTTTGAGCAGCCTGTTTTATCCAAAGTTTTTGAAAAAAATGGTAAAAAAGTAGGTTATCTGTATATCTATGATTTCCCTGACGGAATGACTCAAACGCTATATCAAAAGTTTGGGGAATTGAAAGCCGCAGGAGTAAAGGAATTAATTCTGGATCTTCGATACAATTATGGTGGTTCGGTATCATCTGCAGCAGCACTTTGTTCCCTGATTCCTTCAGGATTATCATCTGGTTCACCTTTCATCATTTTTAAAGGAAATAAAAACGGAGGCGAAGTAAAAAGAACATTTGCCCAACAGATTGCTTACGATCCCAAAGCTTTGGACTTTACGGTTTTGCGTGCGAATGCATTGGGGCTGCAGAAAGTGTTTATCCTCACATCAAACAGTACGGCTTCTGCAGCCGAAATTGTAGTTAATAATCTGAAACCTTATATGCAGGTTATTCAGCTGGGAGATACTACGCTGGGGAAAGATATGGCAGGATTTGTTGTGGAAGACAAGCGTAAACCGAGAAAAATTTCCTGGCAGATTCATCCGGTGATCTATAAAGTCTTTAATGCCAACGGAGGCGGAGAATACAGCAATGGAATTTCACCACAGGTCAATGTCAATGAATTTGCCGGACTGCCATTACTACCTTTGGGTGATCCTAATGAAACCCTTATTTCTTCTGCTCTTAACGGAGGATATTTCAAATCAGCAGTTCACGAAAAGAATGGACATATCAAAATTTTATTTCAGAGTGATGTACCTCCGGTTATGATGGAAAAATAAGCTGGATCCAAAAACAAAAAATAATATAAAAAATATCTTTATCCTTTACCAATTCACAAAATAACTAAAATGATAAAATCATGCAGGGAATAGAACCAAAACTTCACATGAACCTGACCAGCCGTATTGAATATTACCGTCTGCTGATAGAAGCTGCGGAAGATCCCGAAAGCCAGCCTTCAGAAGTCATTACTCAGATTTCAGAACTGGGTCATCTGTATGAGGAATATCTTCTGAATAAGAAAAATCTGGAGAACAGCATTAAAAACTATCGGGAATATCATAACAGTTTAAGAAAGAAACTGACGTCAAGACTGCGGGAGTTGAGAAGAAAGGCAAGACAGAAATAAGGTCTGGAATATAACTTTATCGATTAATTTTACTTTGAAATTCATACCTTTATGACATCAAGCTGAAGGATGAAGGGCTTATGAATTTTAATCAAACAGAACTTTCCGGTTATTTACAGATATTTTGGCAGTTTTCCTGGCCACAATGGATTATATTCAGCCTGATTGCTAATATTTTCCTATATCTGTTTTCTATAGGGTTGTATATTTTTATTGAAAAGACTTGCCATAAAAGTCAGTTGCAGGAAAAAAATCATCCTGTTACCAGATCTGACTTTTATCTTAGTCTGCTTACTATAGCATGTAACAGCTTTGTAATGCTTTTGGGAGCTTTCTTATGGAAAACCGGATGGATTGTATTGGGACAGAATCAATCTGTAATTGGGATAATAGCGGAAGTTGTTGCTTTGCTTCTCTTAATGGATCTTCTGATGTATTTTTTTCATTGTGCTGCACATTTACCTTTTATCTACAAAGTTTTGCATGGAAAACATCATGAACATATCAGTACCAACTTTTTGAGCCTTTTTGTTCTGCATCCTTTTGAAACCATAGGATTTGGACTAATGATGCTGGTTTTACTTTTAGGCTATGATTTTTCTGTGATTTCCATTTCAGTTTATCTTTTGCTTAATCTCATCTGGGGAACGATAGGACACCTTAACAGAGAATTTTTTCCGGCTTCTTTTGACCAGTTCTTTGTAGGAACAACCAGATTTCACAACCAACACCATTTGGATGAAAGTAAAAATTTCGGATTCTATACTTCTATCTGGGACAGAGTATTCGGCACCTATAAGTAAGAGGCGAATACTACAATTTTATTTCATTCAAAACTTTGGCCAGCAGATTATTAAAATTTTCCAGTTCTTTAGAAGTAAGTATAGAAGCCGTTTGCTGGGTGATCGCTTTGCGGAAAGTTTCAGAATTATCTACAATAAACCTGCCCTTATTCGTGACTGAAAGGTTGAATTTTCTATGATCTGTTTTCTCCTGTTTCTTAATAATCAAATCATTGCTGATCAAAAATTTCAATTGCTTGGAGATAGCTGCCTGGCTGATATTAAATGCTCCTGAGATTTCCCTTCCTGTGGCTGTTCCTTTTCTTAAAATAAATTCAAGGATATTATAATGTGCTGCAGTGACTCCATTGATATTTCCCCGGTTCATATGCGCCAGAATAAGACATTGGAAACTTGTAAATGTGTTAAAAAATTCTTTTTCAATGGGTTTCATGATAAATATACTTAACTTAGTTAATTATTAACAAAGTTAAGCATTTTAAATATGGAAAATATAGAAATTACCAATGCCCGGCAAAATAATCTCAAAAATATTTCCATAAAAATTCCAAAGTACAGGATTGTCGTTTTTACGGGAGTATCAGGATCTGGAAAATCATCATTGGTTTTTGAAACCATCGGAGCTGAAGCACAAAGACAGATTAATGAAACACAGAACAGTTTTATCAGAAACCGTCTGCAGCACTATGGCCTGCCTGATGTAGATAAAATTGAAAATTTGAATGTTCCCATCATTATCAATCAAAAACGTTTGGGGGGAAATGCAAGATCTACTGTGGGAACAGCGGCAGATGTGTCTGCTTCCCTACGGTTGCTGTTTTCGAGAATGGGAGAGCCGTTTGTAGGATATTCTAACGTTTTTTCATTTAATCATCCTCAGGGCATGTGTCCTGAATGTGAGGGATTAGGTTTTGTTCAGACTTTGAATGTGAATGCGTTAATTGATCAAGAAAAGTCTTTACATGAAGGAGCTGTCCGTTTCCCTACTTTTCAGCCTGGAGGATGGCGCTTAACAAGATATACTTTGTCAGGTTATTTTGATAATGATAAAAAGCTAAAGAATTTCACCGATAAAGAATGGGAAACTCTGTTGTATGCACCGGAACACAAACCGAAACACCCTCATAAAGAATGGGGAAAAACAGTAAAATACGAAGGAATTGTTCCAAGAATTGAAAAAGCGTTTCTGAAAAAAGATTCTAAAGAAAACATCACAAGAAAAGATGCTCTGAAGAATATTGTGATCACCAAAACCTGCCCGTCATGCAACGGAAAACGGTTGAATGAAAAAATATTGTCCTGCAAAATCAAAGGTAAAAGTATTGCTGATTGTATGGCTCTTTCAGTGGATGAACTGCTTGAATTTATTACTTCACTGGATTCAAAACCATATGAAGTTGTCATCAAAGAACTTTCCGCAAAACTGCAGAATATCATCACGATAGGACTACAGTATCTGACGCTGGACAGAAGTACCAATACGCTTTCCGGAGGAGAATCTCAACGTATCAAAATGGTACGAAGCCTTGGAAACAGCCTGATTGATCTTTTATATATATTTGATGAACCCAGCATTGGCCTTCATCCCAAGGATCTGCAGAATATCATCACTATTATACAGCAGATAAGGGACAAAGGAAACTCTGTATTAATTGTAGAACATGATCCGGATCTGATCAAAATGGCGGATCGGATTATTGATATAGGCCCTGGTTCAGGAAGAAATGGAGGAGAAGTGGTATACGACGGAACATTTAAAAACCTGAGAAACTCGGCAGGTAAAACAGGTTCTTATTTCGCAAAGAAACCTTCCATCAAACAAAAATTCAGGAAGCCGGATGGCTATCTGAAAATAAAAAACGCGAATAGATATAATCTTAAAAATGTGACCGTAAATATTCCGACCGGAGTAATGACCGTCGTAACAGGAGTTGCAGGATCTGGTAAAAGTACTCTGATTAATCGTATTCTGCCAGAACTTTATCCGGATGTGACCATTGTTGATCAATCTTTGTTTGCTGCAAGTGTCCGTTCCAATCTGCTTACGTATCTGGAAATATCGGATATTGTCCGTAAGCTTTTTGCACAGTCTAATCATGTTTCAGATAAGCTGTTCAGCAGAAATAGTGAAGGAGCCTGTAAAAACTGTAAAGGATTGGGGATAGAAAAAATTGACCTTGCTTTTATGGACGATATTGAACAGCCTTGTGAAGTGTGTGGAGGTTCGGGATTTGATCCTGATGTACTGCAATACAGATACAACGGAAAAACAATTGTAGAAGTGATGAATATGACGGTTTCTGAAGCATCTGATTTTTTTAAGAAAGAATTTATTCTTAAAAATTTTGATCTGCTGATACAATTAGGTCTTGATTATCTGACATTAGGACAAAGGCTGGATAGCTTTTCCGGAGGTGAAAGACAGCGTCTGAAACTGACAAGAGAGCTGAAAAATACCAATCAGATCATTATTCTTGATGAACCCAGCACAGGACTGCACCCCAGTGATACCCAAAAACTGCTGACATTTTTTAATGGTCTTGTAGATCAAAATAATACGCTGATTGTTATAGAACACAATCTTGATATTATTTCGCAGGCAGACTGGATTATAGATATGGGGCCCGGTGCAGGGAAATTTGGTGGGGAAGTATTGTTTGAAGGAACTCCGGTGGAGTTATTGAAAAACAAAATATCATATACCGCAGAGTTTTTGAGAAAACAAGTGCAGTAAGAAAGTAATATTAAATGCAAAGTTTATCATGCAAATGACTTATTTTGAAGAGGCAATGTACAGCAGCATTGCTGCTTATGAATAAACATTCTGCTTTATCAGTCGATTAAAAATCGACTCTTCTTAGCTACCTTAAAATAATATGTAATGCAAAATAATCTTTGCGTTGAAAAACTTTAAGATATGAACCATTAAGAAGAATGAAAAAGTGAAGAGTATTAAGATGAGCTATGTTGTCATTGCGAGCCGCAGGTGAAGCAATCTCGTGACTTTAACTCAACTTAATACTCTTACAATCTTATCCACCTTAATGGTTTAAAAGATTAATTTTTATTTTGCAGATTTCACGGCAGACTTAATGGCTTTTTCAACGATTCTCCAGTCATAAAAGTGAAATACCCTGCCATTACTCATGGCAACAAAAACGCCTTTGGGAAATTTTGAACCCAAATTAACATTCGCCACCTCAGACCCATCACTTTCCAGGGTAGAAACCAGAATTTCTGCAATTCTTCCTTTTGACTGATCCTCTCTTAAATAAACATTGAAGGTATCATTCTGCTGATTGGAAACAAGGATATATCCTTTCCCTTTAGAAGTAGGGTAGATGGAAATTCCTTCCACATCAGATTTAAAATCCCCTTTCCCGAAAACGGCTAATTCCTCATTGCCTTTCTCCGGATCTGCATAATATTTATGAACCCCGAACTGTTCATCAGAATAATAGATATAACCCATTTCGTCATCTACTGCGATGCTTTCAATCTCCTTCAGACCACTGTATTTTCCAAATTTACGAACCACCTCACCTGTTATAACACCATTCTTTTCAACCAGTTTATATTGCCAAAGGTAGCCGTCACTTGGTCCTGATTTTCTTCCGGCAATGACAAATATTTCCCCTTTTTCCGGATTTTTATACATTGAAACTCCCATCGGACCACGTTCTGTTTCTCCTTCAAATACTGAGATTTCTCCCACTTCTTTTAGTTCAGGAAGCGAGTATAATTTTACTTTATTGGTTTCCCTTTCAGTTACCGCTGCGATATCTGTTTTTTCCCCATTTAAAATAAAACCATATTCAAGATCAACATTGTTGGGACGTTTCAATCCTAGCACTTTATTGATAATTTTCCCGTTAAGATCAAAGGCATACAATCCGCCATCAGTATCTTTATCTGTTCCAATGATAATACTTTTTGAAGCATCCTGAGGATTGATCCATATGGCGGGATCATCCGTATCATGAACCACTGTTTCTGTGATCACTGTAGGTTTTAATTTTTCTGTTACTTCTTTCTGCCCGGTACAGTTGATCACAAGTGGAAGAACTGAAAGGGCTATTATATAATGTATGTTTTTCATGTGTATTTTAAAAATCAAATTTCACTCCCATCGTAAACCTTGGTCTGTAATATTCAGCCTGAGCGGTTCTGCTTTGGATTCCCTGGTAGTATCTTAACGGTTGATTGGTCAGATTATTGGCTTCCGCAAAAATTCTCAGCTGGCTTGTAATTTTGTAAGAAGCATTGGCATCAAGGAAAAACTGTTTGTCGTAATAACGATCATCAAATGCCTTGCCTCCAAGCTCATCAATATAATGAGAGGCATAGTTCATGGAAATTCTGGCTGAGAAACGTTTGTTTTCCCACGAAAGCGATCCGTTGAACATATGAGGAGCAGCTCCCGGAAGCCCTACATCTGTTCTTTCCACCCCATCTTCATTGGTAATTCCTTTTGCCTTGGATTTGGTATAGGTATAGTTTACATACACTCCAAGCCCTTTCCAGAAAGCTCCGGGAATAAAATCAAGCTGCCTTTGCAAAGCGACTTCAAATCCATAAATATCTACATTGTCACCATTGCGCTGCTGGGTAAACTTCCAGTTGCTTTCTCCTGCAGGAATAGGGTTGGACTGTCCTGCAAAATCGCTGGCAAAATCATTAGCCGTATAATTTCTTTTGGAATAGGTATAAATAAAGTCGTTCAGGTTTTTATAGAAAATACCTCCGGAAAGAATTCCCACAGACTTAAAATATTTTTCTGCCATGAAATCAAAATTATAAGCATAGGTTGCCTTTAAGTTTGGATTTCCTGCTGCAACGATCTCATCCTCTGAAATAACATTCAGATAAGGAACCAGTGAATAATAGTTCGGGCGGGCAAGAGCTGTTGTAAATGCTGCACGAAGTACCAGATCCTGCATCGGAACATATTTAAAGGAAATATTAGGAAGGACGTTTGTGTATGTATTGGTATTATTAATTTGTCCTACCAGATCCTTCTCATTCATCACATAGTTTCCGGTGTAATCAATCTGGGTTGTTTCAATACGTGCTCCAACGATCATCGATAGTTTATCATTAAAATCCTGATCCCATCGGATATATCCTGCATAAATCTGCTCCTTTGCATTGTAGTTACTGGAAAGGTATTTTTCAGGTTTCAGCTTACCATTAAACAAATTTGGATTGAATAAATCTAATCCTCCAAGAAAAGAAGGATCAACAAAAGTTCCCGGAACATAATTTCCGGCCTGGAAATTCTGACCATCAAGATTGATCGTTGGTACAGATAAGAGACTTCCCATATTGCTGACCGGAGTAAAAGCATAGAAATCATTCTCTCTTTCCTTCTTCTTCAAACGCATACGGAAACCGGTACGAAGCCTTCCTTTCTGACCATCAATAACAGAAAAAGGAAAACGTACATTCACTTTGGCTCCAAGCTCTTTTTCCTGGGTAAAGTTATTGGCATCCGAAAGATCACTGAGTTTATAGCTTCCCAAATTGTCTGCTGCCAGAAGATTGAACATTGGTTTTTCAGGATTACTAAGGTCTGGAGCAAAATTCATCTTGCTGTTTTCAAATTCTATATAGCGTTGATGAGGCTTATCCTCACTGGCTATGGCATAGTTGACAGACCAGTCAAGATCTACTTTAGAACCTAATAAATGTTCTCCTCTTAAAGCATAGTTCTGAACTCTTTGTTTTTCCAGGCGGGTATTGTCGTTATCGGCATCACCGCCTTTATTCTGTCTTGTAATACTGCCTTTCCAATCAGTAATCTCCGTTTCATCGGCGCTGTAGACAGGTTTTATTTTATATCCTAAGGCCAGTCTGGTTTCTTTATCATTTCTGAAATTGTACATGGCAGAAGCATAGATCTTGTTTTTAGAATTAAACTCATAATCCATATTAAGATCAAAACTGTGTCTGATACGATGTTCATTATAATAACGTACGCCCATTTTGCTGACATACACCGTTTGGGCAAGATCATTAGCCTGGCTCCATACAGGTTCAATATTATCTGAACCAAAATTGTTGTTATTATAAGAAAAACTGAATACAGCTCCTAGTTTTTTATCCAGAAATCTATTTCCATACACAAATCCCGCTGTATAATTTCCTTTTTCACGAATGGGATTGTATCCTCCTGCAACTGTCGCAGAAATCCTCTGTCCGTTCGGAGAAGCTCTGGTAATAAGGTTCACGGAACCTCCGATGGCATCGGCATCCATATCCGGAGTCAGGGTTTTATTAACTTCTATCGTAGAGATCATGTCGGAAGGAATCAGGTCCATCTGGACATTACGGTTATCTCCTTCAGCAGACGGAATTCTGTCTCCATTCAGGGTAACGGAGTTCAGATTCGGTGCAAGCCCTCTGATGATAAGGTTTCTGGCTTCACCCTGATCATTCTGTATGGTAATTCCCGGTACACGTTTCAGGGCATCCCCGATATTGGCATCAGGAAAACGCCCGATCTGATCTGAAGAAATCACATTGGTAATATTGGCGTTATTTTTTTGCTTGTTTAAAGCTCTCGCCTGATTTTTTAAAGTAGCTCCTGAGACTACAACTTCTGCAATAGACGTTTCTTTCTTGTCGAAAATAATATTCTGACGGGTATTTTTCTCAGATTCTACGGTTACATTATATTCATGTACGCCATAACCTAGATAATCAATTTTCATGGTGTAACTTCCTGGTGGGACATTCAGGAATACAAAGTTTCCATGTTCATCAGAAGTTGTATAGATATTTCCCGGACTTAGGGAAATCTTGGCTCCTGGCAGGGCTATCTTCGAATCATCGTTGATATTTCCGGAAAGAGAACCGGTTTGTGCATAGAAAAAAATTGAAGCACAAAATAAAACAGACGTAAAAATTTTTTTCACTTTTCTTAGTTTTAGATAAAAATCACAACAAAATTAAACGTCTGTTTGGAAAAGGAGTTGAAGAGAAAATTAAGGTTTTCTTAAGAATTGTTAACATAGAAACTGAGTAGTGAAGGGGGACATAAAGGTGTTATCTACCTCTCAGATCCTAATTTCTTTGCAGCATCATTACCCTCCACAAGTAAAGTCAATTCATCACATCGTATAATCTGATAATTTTGGATTGTAAATTCTGCCAGTACTTTGTGTACAACCTTACTTCCATCTTTTAGGGTAGATTTTGCGATGTGGTTGGTAAATATGATATTACCGTTTTCCGCATGGCTAATAATCTCAAGCTTTTGTTCACTTACTTTTTCTTTGAGCTTTTTGATGTGAAGGACAAATTCATCGTAATTCAGTTGAGCATGATCTACAAACTGAATGTATTCTTTTGAAAAATACTTTTCGATTAATACTTCTTCAAATACCGGATTTTCCAGAACTTCGCTGAAAACCTGTTGGATAAAATGCTTCATAACTTTATTATTTGAAACAAAATTACCTTACAGACTCATGACTGAACGATAACAATTGTAAAGAAATTACCTACGGTTGCGTATCCTGCTTAATGAAACACTTGTAATCCCAAGATAAGAGGCAATATAATGCTGTGGAAAGCGCAGAAGAAGCTCAGGTCGGTTTTTGAGAAGCTGTTCATACCTTTTCTGAGGAGAATCCCTGAGAAAAGAGATCAGCCGTTTATTGATTTCACTGAAACGTTTGTAAAAAAGCGGATAAAAGGTACGTTGGAATTCCTGATCTTCCAAAAGCTTTTGAAAAGTGTCAGCATGAAGTTCATAGACTGTAGCAGGTTCCAGAGTTTCAATAACAAAATCAGAGGGAATGCCATTCAGGAAACTGTCAAAAGATGATACAGCCTGATTTTCTGTTATAAAATCCAATGTAAGTTCCTTTCCATCCTGATAAAAGAATACCCTTAAAGCTCCGTTTTTTACAAGGAACATCTTATCGGAAATTTTTCCTTCCTCAAGCAGGATTGCTTTAGCAGGATAAGTAATTTCAGCTGATAAATGAAGATCAGTTTTCAAAAAAGAATGAAGATCCGGAATGTGCATATCTGAAGGATTAATGGGAGACGTTCAATATATCCTGTACGATTATTTTAGATTTTTCGATCAATTCATTCGATTTATAAAGCTGGCTGGTCAGTATGGAGCTCTCAAAAAGAAGATAGATATGTGCTGAGATTATATCGTTTTGAATGTCTTCATTGAAACATTCTCTCAATTTATTTTTATGATGACGGATGACTTTGTGAATTTCTTCTTTATCAGCTGGAATTTCCGACAGAATATTCAGAAAGCTGCATCCTCTGAAATCTTCTCTTTCATTCATGTAAATCAGGAAATCAAAGGATTTCTGGAACTTTTCCTGCAATGTTTCAGCTTCCGATGTGAATTTTTCAAGCTCAGTCACCCAGTAATCATACCTTTTGTTAAGGAATTCAATACAAAGATCATCTTTAGATTTAAAATGCTGGTAAAAACTTGCTTTGGACACATCAGCTTCATCGATGATTTGATTGATGCCCGTGTTGTTGTAACCTTGTCTATGGAAGAGAACCATAGCAGTGCTTACTATTCTTTCTCGAGGTTTGGGCATGATGTAAAATTTTTACAAATTTAAATAAAATATGAACAGACTGGTAGGTTTTTAAATAAATCCTCTCGCATAATATAGCTGAATAACAAAGAAAAGTACCGTGAAAAACCATACAACATACGGGTGATAGCTGAAGTTATTTTTCAGAATATAATGCAACGCTTTGAAAAGCTTGAAAACACCGATGGTTCCAATGATGATGAAAACAAGGAACACCAGGAAAAACAAATAGTCTCTGGTTCCATATTCACTCAATTTATCCAAACGGTCAATATAAGCATCTACATTCAATGTTTGCCCCAGAAACATAGCCGAACTGATTAATATAAAAAAAGGAGTAGAGGTATACACCGTTGTATAAATGAAAGAAAATAATAATGTCCGGAAGGTTATTGTATTCACTTTCTCTTTTTTGTACCATAATAAAGCAACACTGAATACAACTGCAGTAATATTATTCATCAAAAATATAAATAGAGCTTTTTCTACCATACTTAGCCCTTTGATCTTTGAGATAATATTGTGCTCACCACCATAATCCATTAAAAGTACGGAGACAATGACTGAGGTGTAAACAGAAAGTTTGATAGGAGAGAGGTAGTCGTGGAAACGCTCAGTTTCTTCTTTTTCCATCTCATGAACAGACAGGTCATAGCAGCGGCGGGGATCCTGAAACAATTTGAAGATGGTTACCGGAACCAACAATATTTCAATAATAATCTGCAGGCACAGCTTCTCAAAACTATCGATCAACTTTTCAAACATATAGACTGATATTAAGGGAACATTTTGCAATTTAACTAATTTTTGAATTGCATCTTAAAAGATAATAAAAAAGTGGATGATTCAGGTTAAATCATCCACTCATTAATTATTTAAAAAGTTTTATTACTTTTTGGGAAGCCCTTTTTTCCAAGCAATATGAGCTCTTTCTACTGCTTTTCTTTCTTTCCAGTCCATATACCTTTTTTTGTATCGGCCTTTCATGAAATTATCAAAATTACGCTGAACAGCAAGATTCCAAAGAGAATGTGCTTTTACAGCCCAGCTTTTATCCCATGCACGCAGGGAAATAGAGAAAGATCCATCCAGATATTTCATCCAGTGCCACCAACCTGTAGGCATGAATAATGTATCGCCGTGTTCCAGGAAGCATTCAATTCCTTCAATACCATCCAATGCCGGGAATTTTTCAAAATCAGGATTGGCAATATCATAATCTTCCAGTGCATAGGTGGCATAAGGAAGCTTATACAGACGTGTTTTCCATTTGTATTCAAAGAGAAGGACATGTTTTCTTCCATTGAAGTGAGTATGGAAAATATGTGGCATGTCGATATCATAATGAAGAAAAGTCACAGAACCTTTACCTCCGAAAAACATACTTGGATATTTATCTAAAAAACCACCCATAAGGTTCTTTGGCGGAACATAATCGTCCAGCAGTTTTGGGGCAAATTTTATAGGGTCAAAGAAGAAAATTCTCAGATCTGTAGGCTCTCTCTGAATAAGGTCAACATAATCACGAAAAGGCATCTTCGTAGTCGGAGTATTGATAGGAGCGGCAGGATCTGCTTTGGAACTGTCATAAAGGGGAACTTCAACGTCGCCTACTACTTCCTTCATGTAATCCATCGTCCATTTTTGATAGGCGGGCCACTTTCTTGTCATATTTCTGATTACCACTGGCTTACATGGCTTTAGATATTTTTCACGGAAATCTTCTTGTGAAATGTCATCTACAATATCAATTGGTTTAAGGATTATTCCCATTCGTTCAAATTATTAAGCTAAAGTATTAAATATTTACGACAATAAAATGGAAAGAATTAAAATTATTTGGAATTAATATAAATAAATAATAAAACCCCTATTTCGGTTGTGCTTTTTTTAGAGTTATTATAATATGATTTTACCTTCTATTCTTTTAAAATCTATAGTGTTTATGAGGTAAAAGATGGTTGTGAAATACAATAATTGTATGTATAATTGCCATATTAAAAATAGCCATGAAACGTTTTACTACAATTATTTTTTCACTTGTATTTGCCACTGCTTTTTCACAGAAATCAACCAGGATTTTCACTTCAGATATTGATAACTTTTGGGTGGCTTATGACAGCATTCAAAAAACAAATGATTATTCCGGAAAGCTGGATCTTATCAAAAGATTATATACTGATAAAGCAACAAAAGGCTTAAAAGCTTTTATGAATGCCAGAGATTATAACGATAGTGTGTATGTAAAAGTCATAGAAAAATATCCTAAATTCTGGAATTCAGTAAGGCCGAATACCTTAACGATAAAAACTAAGACCAAAGAGTTGGAAGCAGGTGTTGTCAGGCTGAAGCAATTGTATCCTGAACTTAAAGATGCCGAAATGTATTTTACAATTGGCGGGCTTAACGCTGGAGGAACTGTGAGTGGAAATATGGTATTGGTAGGCACTGAACTTGCTACGGGGATTGGCTCTACAGATGTCTCAGAATTTAAAGATGAGTGGCTTAAGGGTATGTTTGCAAATCAGTCTCTGGATAATATCGTTTTTCTGAATATTCACGAATATATACATACTCAGCAGACCGGATATCAAAATAGGGTTTTAAATCAGGCTATAAAGGAAGGATCATGCGATCTGATTGCAGAACTTGTGATGAATGAATCTCCGCAAAGAAAATATGTTTCTTACGGAATGGCTCATGAAGCTGAAATTAAAGCTCAATTTAAAAAAGAAATGTTTACCGGTAATCTTGCCAACTGGTTTTATAATGGAAGACAAAAAGAAGAGGGCGCGGATTTAGGTTATTATGTGGGATATGTGATCAGTAAAATGTATTACCAGAATACCAAAGATAAAAAACAGGCCATCAAAGATATTATTGAACTGAACTATAGTGATAATAAATCTGTTGAAAGCTTCCTGAACAAATCAAAATTTTTCAGTGAAAAAATTGATAAGCAAAAGTTGATCAATGAATATGATAAGAATCTACCTTATATCGTAAAAATAGAGCCTGAAAACGGTTCTGCAAATGTAAGTGCAGATACAAAAGAAATAAGAATTACCTTTTCAAAAGAAATGACTCCCAAAAGCTATTCTTTTAACCTTTCTGATAAAGGAAAAGAGTATTTTCCATTTACTAAAGTTGTAGGAATGGAAAACGATAATAAAACGTTGGTTTTGCAGGCAGATCTTAAACCTAATAAAGAGTATGAATTTGTAATGACCAATAAAAGTTTTATCTCAAAAGATGGGTATCCTCTGAAAGATGAGAACCTTCTTATAAAGTTTAAAACGGGGAATAAATAGTTAGATAGCGATTCAACTTTTTTATTTTTAAATATGACTATGAAGAAAAATATACTAAAAGTGTTGATGATAAATATCTTGATATTGTCTTTGATAGCCTATATTTTAGGGCTTACAGACTCTGCTTTAGGACAGGTTTATCCATCAGAGAATCTGATTTCTTATCTGATGAACTCCATGAAATATTTTGTACTCTGGGTTTTACCTTATTGGTGGCTGATCATTATGGGAGGTGCTTTATTACTGACTCTTTTATATTATATATTAAGAAAAATAAAACTTTAACAATTGGAATCAAACCTGTTCAATGATTTTTTTATTAAATTACTTTTTCAAACTAATAACTTATTTATTATGAAAAATCTAAAGAAAATCGCGAGACAAAATTTAAAGACAATCACGGGTGGTCGTCCACCTGCAGAGAGTGAGTGTATAGCATGTGGATGCCCTACATCAGCATGTTATTACAAAAACGGAAACGGAGGTGGAGGTGGTTGTGCTGATATCAGATGTGCATAATCATCTTTATAAAGAAAGAAACCTTCCGGAATAAGGAAGGTTTTATTTTTTATATTAAAGTTTAGTTTCTGTATACTTCCTTTTGATAAGCACCAGTATAAGAGCGAGAGTTAATCCTATAATGCTTGACCAAATTATGTGCTCTAACCCATAACGGGCAATCCAGAATCCTCCGAATAGAGTGCCGGCAGTAACAGCAAAATTCCCGCAGGAAGTAAAAATACTATTGATAAACTCCGAAGAACCGGAAATGGAAGAAGTGACATTCATATTACTGATCAGAAAGCCTCCGGAATGAACCAGCCCCCAACATCCGATAATCCATATCATAGGTAGAAACTGATTTCCATAATGTCCTATTAACAAATGAATTCCTGATAATAGAATTAAAAACAGAAGAGTGGTCTGAAACGGAAATCTGCTCATATATTTTCCCGCAATTTTATTTCCTGCAATTCCCACTGTTCCAAAAAGGAAGAACATCAGACTGATCTGTTTTCCGTTCATTTTGGTAATACTCTTTAAAAATTCTGCCATATAACCATAGGTTGAATACATTGCTGTAATCGTAAAGAATGCCAGAAAAAGCCCAATCCATAGATGTTTATTGTTAAATATTTTAAAGGGAAACTTATTTGATGATGCATTGGTATTTTGAATCGATGGTAAATAAATCCATACTCCTGCCAGTGCAACGCCATTAATAAAAGCAGTAAGTAAAAAAGAAGACTGCCAGGAAAACAGATCAGACATAAAAGTAGCCAATGGAACACCCATGACGGTGGCTAGGGTAAGGCCTGAAAAAATAATGCCTACCGCTTTTGATTTCTCTTTAGGATCTGAGGTCTGTCCGGCAGCAGATAAGGCAATGGACCAGTATACCGGATGAAAAAATGCCGGAATCATTCTGACGGCAAGCAGCAGATAAAAATTGGTGATATACGCAGATAGAATATTAGCGGCAACAAAAATAAATAAGGAAAAGACCAGTAGATTTTTCCTTTTGAATGAAGAACATAAAAGCAGCATAAAAGGTCCAAAGACAGCCACAATCAATGCAAATACACTCAGCAGCCAGCCTGCTTTTTCAATGGATATCCGGAATGTAGAAGCAATTTCTGGCAATACTCCAATCACTCCGAATTCAGTAGTGGTAATTCCGAAAACACCGAGTGCCAGCACATAAAGATTTCTGTTCATTTTCATTATTTTTTTGCAAATTTGCAGAATATACTTTCAGAAAACTATATACTTACCTTTTAGTTCTATACTTACCTTTTTGAAAGTGATCCTAAAAAAAATTATTATGCCTGAATTTTTCCATGATAAAAGATTGTACTATACTCCTATTGAATTCGCTTTAAGTCATATCGGAGGAACCTGGAAAATGCCTATTCTGTGGAGATTACAGGAGAAACCTCTTCGTTTTAGTGAACTTAAAAAAGACATTCCGCATATCACAGACAAGATGCTGACCAGCCAGCTGCGCGAACTGGAAGCGAAAGAGATGATTTACAGAGAAGTGTTTCCGGTAGTTCCTCCAAAAGTAGAATATAGTCTTACAGAAAAAGGAAAAAAAGCCATTCCGGTGATTGAAACCATTATGAAGTTTGGCTATGAGCTGATTAAGGATGAAGGAATTGTCTTCCCGCCTAAAGAATGATCAGATTATATTTTTCCATTACGTAACGCTTTTTTCATAACTTCACCATAAAATTGATTCAATAGTATGAAGCTGAAATTGGGGATATTAGATCAGTCACCTACAACCATGGGTGGCAATGCAGCATCCGCATTGAAAAACAGTATTAACCTTGCTGTATTGGCTGAAGAAATAGGATTTCATAGCATTATGTATTCCGAACATCATGGCGTAGAAGCCTATGGAAGCTCCAGCCCTGAATTATTAGCTGCTATTGTTCTCAGTAAAACAAACAGGATCAAAGTAGGAACAGCCGGTATTATGATGAGAAATTATTCTGCGTATAAAATTGCGGAATGGTCCAAAATGCTGTCAACCCTTTATCCTGAACGGTTTATTCTCGGGTTGGGAAAAGCACCGGGAGGATTAAAAAATGCTGTAATGGCACTGAACAATCATAAACCAGTCATTTTATCCAATATGGAAACAAAACTGGAAGAGATCATTCAATTCATAAAAGATGAAGAAGGGATATATGATGGGCTTATTGCACAGCCGACTCATGTACTGCATATTCCGGAAATTATGTGGCTGGGTTCAGGAATAACTTCTGCCAGAGAAGCGGCCAGGCACGGGGTCGGATATTCATTCGCTGCTTTTATGAATAGTAAAAATGGAAAGGAAAATACCGATACTTATCTCAAAGAATTTGATAGCACGCAATATTTTCCTCAGCCTTCATTACAGGTTGCTATAGCTGTATCCGTAGCAGACAACATTGAAGATGCCAAACGTAATGCTTATGGAATGGCCTATCAGTTTTTGCAATCCAGACAATTGGCAAGTCCCAATGCGGTTCTTTCTCCGGAAGCAGTAGAACAGAAAATTTTGGGAACAAAGGATGAAGAAGAATTCTTTACTACTTTAAACAGAATTATGATTGAAACACCAGAATCCGTAGATCAGAAATTACATCAGGTTGCGGAAAGGTACAATACAGATGATCTCCTGATATTGTGTAATATGTACCGGGAAGAAGATCGTATCAACACTTATAAAAGTATCATTAAAAACAATAACTAACCCTACGGCTTCTATAAAAATTCTGTTGTGCTATGGGGTTATAAATACACTAGAATGTACACTCATGAAGCAGAATATTTCAACATTGTATATCATTACCGGAGGTCCCGGAGCAGGAAAAACAACATTGCTGGATGAATTAACCCGTCATGAATTGATAACTGTGCCTGAAGAAGGAAGAAAAATCATTAAAGAGCAGATTGATTCTGGTGGTGAAGGGCTTCCATGGCTTAACAAAGAACTTTTTGCAGAACTGATGTTTAAAGAATCTGTAAAAACCTACATGGAAATAAGCAAGTTGTCCCATAAGAAACCTGTTTTCTTTGACCGTGGGATATTGGATACGTTGGGCTATATGAAACTTGAACACATTTTAATTCCGGTATCTATGGTAGCAAAAGCAAGAGAAATGGCTTATCATCATAATGTTTTCATTCTTCCCCCATGGAAAGAGATTTATGAAAACGATCCTGAAAGAAAACAAACCTTTCAAAAAGCGGTGGAAACCTTTGAGTGTATGAAAGACATTTATCAGGAATATGGTTATACTGTTATCGAAGTTCCTAAAGTTTCAGTAGAAAACAGAGCGCACTTTATTCTTGATCGAATCACATAGAGAAAGACGCTCATTCATCAATCATCATTTATCAACTACTATATGAACAATCTTCCTTTTGAAAAAGAACTGATCGAAATGGCTGGCCAGGATCTGTCCGTCAGAGAAAAACTATTGCTGGCTGGAAAATTATCCGGAGGCTATCATCCTGAAATGGAAAATATTCATAGAGCCAATGCAAAACGGCTGCGGGAAATTATAGCAGAAATAGGTTATCCTACCATCTCAAAAGTCGGCGAGAAAGCTAATGATGCAACCTGGCTGATTATCCAGCATGCCATCGGTGAACCTGAATTTATGAAAACGTGTTATGCTATGATGGAAGAGCATTCCAATGATATTAATCTTTTGCATAAAGCCTATTTATACGACAGGATTCAGGTTTTTCAGAGTAAACCTCAAAAATATGGGACACAGTTAACCTCTGAAGGAACAATTTATCCCGTAGAAAATAAAGAAAACTTAAATGCAGAACGTAAAAAGGTAAATCTGCGGGTCCTGCCTGAATCAGATATTAACAAAATTCCGGAACCTGAAGTCATTCCGGAAATTGATAGCAAAGATGTTGAATATACAGTTTGGAGAAAAAAAGCAGGCTGGATTTAGGCAATGCTGAATGCATGAAGAAATTTTCAACTTAAACTGTAATTCCTCCCAAATTCCACCTTACTTGCCGGTCTTCAAGACTTCACGAACTTCAATATTTCCTCCAATTTTAAAAATTGGGTTTCCTTTCGCTATTTCAACGGCTTCATCAATAGATTCTGCCCGTACAATAATATATCCACTAATGAATTCTTTGATCTCGGTATAAGGGCCATCCGTTACCATATTATCTGGTTTTACAGTTTTGGCAGCTCCCGGAGCGGGTAATAAAGTATTTCCTTCATCCACCAGTTTGTTTTGTGCAGCAATGTTTCCAAGCCAGATCATGCGCTCCCGGATCTGTTCAGGAGAAGGTTTAAAATCAGAAATGTCTTTCAGTCTGAAGATCAATGCAAATTCTTTCATAATCATATTTTTTTTTATGACGATTAAGATAGATGAACAGGGACAGCGTTTTTAATGTGTTTTTATTTATCCAATAAAGGTCTGGGATCAAACAGAACTTTTAAGGTTTTGATTTTTCCATTCTGTATGTGATACCATCCCGAAGATTCTATTGTTTTTTCTCCCATGTTAATATTATACCAAAAACATACATCTTCACCGGAAGTAAAAGTCCTGAGAATTTCATACTTAAATTTCATCTGCTTCATATCTTTCATATAAACAGAAGCTCCTTCTCTCATACCCAATACTCCTATAAACTTAAAGCCAGGATCGAGACAGCTTTCCGCCTTGTCAAAATTTTCTTGATTTAAATAGTGGATAAACTGTTCTGCAATGTTTTGAATGGTATTGCTCATAAAGATTGTTTTTATTGTTGAATACAAAATTAAAGGTTCACTGAGCATTCCCTTGTGACTATAATCACAAAATGCTTTTATCTCTTTTTGAATTTATTTTAATACAGGAATTCTTCCTTTTGCATAGGCAATCTGTTCTTTTTCTTTGTTCTGATCCGGATTGTTTTTAAGATACATCTGATAGTATGTCGCTGCATTCTTAGGCTGTTTCAGGTTGAGATCATAAAGAAGTCCCAAACGGTAATAGATAATATTGCTGGTACCAAAAGTCAGTCCTCTTTTATAAGCTGTTACCGCCTCGTTATATTGGTTTTGGGCTTCATAAATACCCGCCAGCGCAGCATAGTAAAGGTTGGTGTGGTCTGAAATAGCTTCATCAATAGTCTTTTGTGCATAGATGGCTGCATTGTTATAATCTTTCTGTTCACGATAGCTCAGTGCCAGAAAATATAATGTGCTTTCATTTTGTACACCCATATCTTCCATCGCTTTGTAAAGCATAATGCATTTCTTATAATCCTTTACATAAAAATAAGCCTGTCCCATATCGTTCATTACATTCACATCAGCATGATTTTTCAGTAGTTTTTCACCAATTTCAATCACTTCAGAATATTGGGTTAACTGATTGGCAACCGGCAATAGAGCTTGTTGTAAAGTAAAGTTTTCAGTATCAGCAGCGATTGCTGTTTTCAATACATCATAAGCGGGTTGATATTGTTTGAGACCGCTGTAAGTTATGGAAAGATCATAAGCTACATCAGGATCGGTGGCATTCAAGGTATTGGCTTTTTTAAGATAATTAAGTCTGGATTCAGGTGTTTCTGCATAAGCCGCAAGTTGTTTATAAGCATTGAAATTAAGACTGTCAAGCAGAATAATCTGTTGAAGATAGGTTTTGGCATTAGAAACATTTCCACGTCTGGAATTAATACTTGCTAAGCTGAATAGAGTAGGCAGGTTGTTGGGTTGAATAGTGTTGATTTTCAGGTAACTTTTCTCTGCATCCGGCAGTTTTCCAGCCATCATATTACAGTAAGCAATTTGTGAAAGGGCTTTTATATCCTGTGTATCTCCGGGATATATGCTCTGAAGATAAGTAGCTGCATCAGCATAACGTTGTGTTTCATAATACTCAAGAAGTTTTTCAGTATCAATTTTTGCAGACTGGGCAGTAAGATTTTTAAAACTTAACAGGATAATACACAAGCAAATTCCTCTTTTCATCATGGTTATTTTTTAACTAAAATATTGGTTATTTATTGAGCTTCCAAATTTTAGACTCACTTATTGGGGATTTTTTTAATCTTATGATTGATTTATGATAAAACCCTAAACCAAATATTATTAGATTTCTTATATTCACTTTACAGAAAAAGCAAAAGATATGGAAATAAAAACTGTACACTCATTCCTTGAGTATTATAGGAAAATAAGAGAAAGAACCAATCGTATTATTGAAGTTGTTCCTCCTGAACATATTGATTTTTCTTATAAACCCGGGAAATTTACTATTGGCGATCAGATAAGACACATTGCTGCCATTGAACGGTATATGTATGGAGAAACTATTACAGGAAGGAGAAGTGCTTATCCTGGATGTGGTAAGGATCTTGCCGACGGTTATGAAAATACAGTGAAGTTTTTCAACGAAATGCACAGACAGACTCTTCAAATTATTGAAGGACTATCAGATGAAGATCTTACCAGGAAATGTCTTACACCTGCCAATAGTGAAATTTCCGTATGGAAATGGCTTCGTGCCATGATAGAACATGAAATTCATCACAGGGCAGAATTATATATCTACCTGAACCTTCTGGATGTAAAAACACCTCAAATTTACGGGCTTTCTGCAGAGGAAGTGCAGGAGATCAGTGTGAAATTATAAAAGATCATCAGACTATTAAAAATACAAACCAGCTGTCAATGTATAGCTGGTTTTTCTTGTTAAAAGATCTTATATTTTAATTTATTTCTATTTTAAGTGATAAATTGTTTGTTTGCATTTATTAAAAATTGTTAATTATTTATTTGGTATAGAGGTATTTATTCCTTTTTTTTAATCATTCATTTTAGAATTATTTATGAAAAGTAGTAGAACTACGACAAAATTTCAGATTAAGTGTCTAAAATTTTTCGAATAGCAATTACCGTTTTATCTTTGTAATACCACAAATCCAATTACAAAAAATTAATAATGATTAAAACCCACATATTACAAGAATAACATCAAGAGAAATCTTGAAATTCCAACAGGGTTATAAAGTAAGCTTACTCTTATATTTTTCCTTTTTAATACCCTGTTATGATATCAATATCCGGATTTCACCATTACCAATGGAGTGCGGATAACGAAAAATGTATCTGAACCTTGCTGTCCAGATCAATTTCAGACTTAAAAAAACTGACACCCAATCAATCAAAATATTACAATTATGTTTCAGGACGATCATTCACCCAAAATGCCTGTTTCCAAAGATAAAATTTCAACTGTAAAGAATATTAAAGAAACATTGACAGATCAGGCTGTCAGCAAAGCTGCTCAGGAAGTACATGAAAAATCGAGCGGAACCATTAAGAAAGCTACAGAAAAAATGGCTCAGGCTCAGGCGTATACAGGGCTGGTTCAAAACGGTTCTCAAATGTTTATGAATCAGGTTAAACAACCGAACCCTCCCACACTGGTAGAAGATAAAGTATGGTCCAAACAGCCAACTTCAGGAATTTATAATGCCAATACAATCCCTGGAAATCAGGTTGCAGGAATTAATCGTGTGATAAAACTTGAAATTGTAATTGACGGAAAGGTAATTAAACATTTCAAGCATTTTCAGCTTAAACAAAGTGCTGTAAAACATCATGAATTTGATTTGATGCTGGCCCACGATATCTTAGGAAGCTCAGAAAATCATAATCTTGAAGAGGCCCAAAACTTTCTTGGAAAGAGAATTACTGTGATTTTCAGATATAAAGACGTTGAAGACGGCCCGGAAAGAAACTTTGTAGGAGTGATCACAGAAGTAGGTTTCAGCCAGGAAAAAGGAAGCCTGGGAAATATTGTTCTTACAGGATCAAGCCCTACGGTTCTTTTGGATGCAGCTCCTCATATTCAAAGTTTTGGCGGAGCACAGGAAATCAGTCTTAACAGTATTGCAGATCAGGTGATCAAAGAAGGACTCGGACAAAACAGTTTTGATTTCAGGGTAGATGCAGCCCATGGAAATGTTTCTTACAGCTCACAATATGAAGAGACTCATTATAACTATCTTGCCAGAATTGCAGAAGCCTATGGCGAACAGTTCTATTACGATGGTGAAGTATTGCATTTCGGAAAGCTTCCACCTCAGGAAAAACCTGTGAAACTTACGTATGGAAGCAGTGTAAGTGATGTCAAGATAAAAATGAAAGCACAGCACGTGAATCCTTCATTTTATGGCTATAACAGTAGTAAAAATGAAAAATTAACAGCAGGAAATTCAAAAATTAATCATACCTCAGATATAGCCAAAAGAGCATATGAAATTTCAGAAAAAACTTTTACAACTCCCTCACTGAGAGTAGCTCCCATAAAAGCTGTCTCTTTCATGGATGTGGAAAATTCCCAGAAAGGAACTGCCGGAAGTAAGGCTGCTGAAGTATTTGTTATTTCAGGAATTACTACAGTGCCATTTCTTTATCCTGGCTGTATCGCGGATATCGAAATGAGAAAAGCAGAAAGCAGTGAAACGACTTATTTTACCAAACTGATGATTACAGATATGTATCATGAGGTAGATGCCAGAGGATATTATACCGGAACTTTTGAGGCAATAGCTTCTGATACCGGATTTATTCCCCGTCCGGAGTTCCATACACCAAAAGCAGATGCTCAATTTGCCAAAGTAATTTCCAATGTAGATCCTTTGAATCAGGGTAGAGTTAAAGTACAGTTCGACTGGCAAAACGGCTCTACCACAACAGAATATATCAGGGTAATGACTCCAGATGGCGGAGGAAGTGAAAAAGTGAGTAAAAATCGTGGTTTCATGGCGATTCCGGAAGAAGGAGATCAGGTGGTGGTCAATTTCGCACATCAACATCCTGACCGTCCGTTTGTGATGGGAGGAATGTTCCATGGAGGCGTTGGCGGAGGCGGTGGAGCCGGAAATAATATTAAAAGCTTAAGCAGTAAAAGCGGACATACGATGAGTCTGGACGATGCTGGTGGAATTACAGTAAAAGATAAAGATCAAAATTCTGTTTTTCTAGATGGAGCCGGAAATATAACGATAGACAGTAAAATTTCTATTACCCTGAGTTGCGGAAACAGTTCAATCTACATGGATAAAGATGGAAATATTCAGATTAAAGGAAAAGAAATATTTGTACAGGGAGTCAATATTGGTGTTGGTGGAACAACGAGTATCGGAGTAGGAGTAGGACCTGAAGACGGTGAACCTACTTCGGGTGTCGGAATCAAATCTGATACGCTCGATATCGGAACCAATACACTTTCTATGAGGGGTGATACTGAAGCTAATCTTAGCAGTGGAGGAAAAATCAATGTTGGAGGAGGAAGTGAAACAAATATTGTAAGTGGAACTGTAAAACTGAATTAAGGCAGATGAATCCAGTAGATTTGGAGTTGGTGAAGTTAAAAAGACAATGGCAGAAAGTCGTTTCAAAAAATGAAGAAAAACCCATGCTGATCTGTATAGGAGAAAAACATGAAACGGATCTTTTTGATGGGTTTATCAAGTCGAAACTTTCTGAAGATGAAGAAAGTGATGATGTTTTTTTACTCCACTATCAGGAATTTAACGGAATGAACTCTTTCGGGCAAACCTTATTGGATGAATGGACTGAGTTCTATGAGATGTTAAAAAAAAGCGAAGAGAATATTCCCCAATGGGACCTGAAAAACCCAGAAGAAAACTTTACAACAGATGCATATAAGGCATTTTATCCTTTGATGGAATTAAAGAAGAACTTCCCTAATATTCAGGATGCTAAAATCTATATCTACATTGCTCCGCTCAGGATCAGTGATACCGAGGAACTTTCTTTGTGGGTGAAAGAGTGGTGCAGGATCTGTGAGATCTCAGAAAATAAAGATATTAAACTGGTTTGGGCGGAACATCATACCTACAGAACCTTGCCCAATATCTCTTCTGCGCATAGCTTCAGAGTGGAAGTAGACATTCATCAGTTAATGCAGAATACGGCAGCTCATACTAACCGTAAAAAGAATAGTCCTGATACGGATTTTCAACAGCAGATTCTTATCGCAAGTAATCATTTAAGCAAAGAAAGATTCAAAGAAGCAGAGCATGCATTGAAAACAGCTGTGAAACTTGCTAAAGAACAAAAGAATAAGCAAGGAGAGATTTCTGCTTATTTTATGCTTACCCAGGCTTATACCGCAGACAGGAAGAAAGAAAAGGCAGAAGATACCTACCGTACAATATTGGAAGAAGTAGAATCGGAAAGCCCTTTAGCAGTTCAGATGTATATGAATTATGGTAGTTATCTGTTAGGAAACTCCAAAAAATCCAAAGCAGAAAAAATATTTGAAAAAGCTGCAGAAACCGCTCAGAAAATAGAAGAATATGCAATGGCAATTGAGTGTTACAGAATCATCGCTACATTGAATGATACGGTTCTGACAAAAGATAAAATGATCAGATATTTTGAAAAATGTCTGGATATAGCAAAAGTAATGGATTCCTCAGCAAGAGAACAGAGCAGTCTGAGGTTTGTAGCCTCAATGCTTATTCTAAAATATGAAAGCGACACTGATAAAAAAAGAATACTAGACAATGAAATGAAGACTTATTTTGGTGATGACTGGAAGGTGAGTGTAGAAAAACCAAAAGCAGGGTAATCTCAAATTAAAAGAATCATGGCAGATCTGAATAAAAAAACAGTAAAACCGATCAAGGTAGCAAAACCGGACATGAACCCGGACCGCTCCTGGAAGGTAAACGCAGACGTTACTTCGGTAAGTTGGGATAAAACCACACAGGGCTGGAAGAACGGAATGAAAAATAATTTTGATTCCCTGAATCCTGTTTCTATGGTGAAGTCCATTGCTGGCGGAGATGCAGATCAGTCAGCAAAAAGTAGCGGAGGCGGAGGTGGAGACAGTGCTGTGACCGCAGAAAGAGCAGCTCCGGAAAGCAAAGTAAAACTGATTAAAATCAATAACCCTGCAATGCCTTCCACAGCCATTCAGCATACAAGTAAACATTTTGATATTGTGCTGGCCATTGATATCCATTGGACTCTCATTCCGCCACCACCTTCATTCATGTTTATTCCGTTGCCATTGCCACATCCGTTTATCGGGATTGTTTTTGATATTATGGATTATATTACTATCAAGATTCCGATTCCGCAATTTGCAAGAAATCTGATGCCCTCTCTTCCAGAAAGTATTCCGATGGGAGGCTCAATATATGTTCACGGAAGACATAAGGCAACCACTACAACCAGTGTGATGGGAGTGGTTATTCCATTCAGACACGTTACATCGCTTATTCCGGTGTATCTCATTCCTTTCCCTCAGGAAGCTCCCCATGAAGGAGAAGTGTATTACGGTTCACAGACCGTTCTGGCACAGGGAAGTAAAATGAGCGGAAATCAGCCTCAACAGGTATTAACCTGTATGGGATTCCCTTTCGGAATGACCATGCTGCCTGCAATGCCTGATAAACCGAAGAAAAATCCATTGGCTTATTTTGCTTTCTATAATAACTTTTCAAGCATGTATATCCAGATCAATACGGGCGGACCTGTATTGGTGGGAGGAGCATTTATTCCTCATACTTATACACCCGGAGAAATGCTGATGCGTCTTGCCGGAATGTTTTTAATGAGAAGTTTAACCAAGAAAATAGGGAAACTGGGAGCGAATGGTTTAAAAAAGCTTAATAACAGTGTCCTTAAAAAAGCTCCTTTCAATAAGTTTAAATTTTCAAATGCTCTTTCTAAGAAATTATGTCATTGGGGACTGGAACCTGTTAATTTTGCAACGGGTGCTATGTTTTTTGAATGGGAGGATTTCGAAATTCTGGGGAACACCCCTTTAATCTGGAAAAATAAATGGCACAGCGATAGACCTTATGATTTTGGACCTTTAGGAAACGGTGTTTTTAATAATCACGATCTGTTTATCCTTCCTGAAGAGAATAACAAATTTGCCGGATGGATGCATCCTGAAGAAAATATAGCCATGCTTGTTCCCGTACCTGAGATCGGAGAAGGAATGACCTACTTCAGAGATCAGAAAATCTGGCAGTACAGACCTAACAGCAGTATTTGGGTTGTTCGCAAAGGTACTGATATCTACACTTATACCCGCTTTCATCATGTTACAGAAGGAGTGATATATAAAGTTGCAAGGATCGAATATGGTGACGGAACCATTCGTGAATATGAGTATGAAGGCCGCAATATTGTTCTAAAAAGGATAAAAGATGTTAATTCTGAAACGAGTATAGAAACCACTATTCACCCTGAGTATAAAAAGATAACGGCAGTTTATTACTGTTATAAAAACCAAAAAGATGTGCAAGTCCGCTACGATTATGATGAACGGGGTAATCTTACTCATGTCTGGGATATTCACAAAAAACCGATTGTCTTTGAATATAATGGGAAAAATCAGATTGTAAGAAGAGTCAACCGGAATGGGATGAGCTATATCTGGAAATATGATAAAAAAGGTAGGGTAGTATATACTAATGGTTTGGATGGATATATGGAAGGAAGTTTTCATTATAATGATGAAGAAGGCTTCACAGAAGTAATATACCCTAAACAAGATAATAAAACAGAACGTTATTATTATGATGATCATTTTCTTGTATATAAAAAAGTAGATGGAGAAGGCGGAGAAACCTGGTATGACTTTACAACATACAATGAACTGAAAATGATAGGAAGTCCGGAAGGACGTGTTCAGGGGTATACGTATGATGAAATGGGAAATATCAAGACTTTTCACAGTCCTGATGGAGAAGAATATCATTATCAGTATAATGAGTTCGGACAGGTTATTGCCCGTTTTTCACCTTCGGGAGCTTCTGAAACATGGAATTATGATGAGCACGGAAGATTAATCAGTCATACAGATGCGGCAGAAGAAAATGTTTATTATGAATATGCTGATGGGAAAAGGCTTCCGGAAAGGTGCATAAGAGAAAATGTTACGGCATCTTACGAATATAATGATAGAGGGCAGCTTATTCAGCTTACCAATACTATCGGAAGTGAGCAATTTTGGAAATTTGATGCCTATGGAAGGTTGCTGGTCTTTAGCCCGAAACCTTTAAGCAGAACTCTTTGGAAAAGAGATAAAATGGGAAGGGTGGTTGAAGTGAATGAACAGGGGCAATTGCCATTGAAACTTCGCTACGATGCCTATGACCTCCCTGTCTATGCTACAGATGGCCGTGCAGAATGGTTGATGAGTTATACTCCAATGGGAAGCTTGAAGCGGCAGATCCGCCGGAATGCATTCACCAATAAAAAAGAAGAAGCACTAGCATTTGGCTATGATGCTTACGAAAATTTAGTAAGCATGACCAATGAAAAAGGAGAGGTCTATATTTTTGAAAGAGATAATAATAACAAAATTATTGGTGAAACAGGCTTTGAGGGACACAAAACTGTCTTTATCCGTGATAAAGATGGTTTGATAACCCAAAGAAGAACCCCTCAGGGAAGTACAATCTTTTATGAATATGATCTGGCAGGAAGAATAACACAGGTGGATTATCCGGACGGAGCCTGGGAAGCATATCAGTATGATACTTCAGGATTGCTTATCAAAGCGGATAACGAAGATAGTAGTGTTAGCTTTCAGAGAAACCAGTTGGGGCAGATTACCCATGAAAAACAAGGGGAACATTTAGTTCAATATAAATATGATCAGCTGGCTAATCTTATTGGTCTGGAAAGTAGCTTAGGAGCGAAAATTGATTATTCCTATACTGATCTGGGACAGCTTAGAAATATTTCCGCCAGCACTACAGAGGTAATTTTACCCTGGCAGATGAATGTTGAAACCCGTAGAAATGAGCAAATGATTTGCCGTCAAATGACCGGGAATGTGGAAAGTACTTTTGAATTTGATCATCTCGGAATGCCTATTAGTCAGAAAGTAATTACTCATAAAACAAATACTACTTTTCATAAAGACTATATATGGGGAGAAGGAAACCGTTTGTTGACTATATTTGACAGAGTAAAAGGTGGTAGAACAAGATTTGATTATGACGCATTCGGGAGTCTTGCTGCTGCAGAATATTCCAACGGAAAAGTTCAGCATAAAAATCCTGATGAAACAGGCTGTTTATATGAAAGTATACAACGTACCGACCGTATCTATGATAAAGGTGGAAAGCTGATGCGTGACAAAAACTGGTTTTATCATTATGATGAAGAAGGAAATTTGTTATTAAAGAGCAAAAGGGTGATCAATAATGTAAGACCGGAACATCAAGAAAAATCAGACAATGCCCATCCTTATTACAAAGCTATTGCCTCAGATTGGCTTAGTCGCCCGAAAATGCCGGAAGGTATTATTTTACCTAATGTGAATGATAGTTCCTCAGCAGAAATTCAAAAAACGGAATGGGAATCCGGTGACTGGGCTTATTCCTGGAGTGCTAATGGAATGCTGGCCAAAATTAAACGTCCGGATGGCAAGGAAGTAAGCTTTGAGTATGATGCACTGGGGAGAAGAATTTCTAAAATTGGCTGGCAGAAAATAACTCGTTATATTTGGGATGGTAATGTTCTTTTACATGAATGGAATTATGATATTGAGGCAAGACCTGTCAATGAAATTGATGATGAAGGAAATATTATAAATAGGCAAGAGCCCATAGAGAATTTAATAACATGGGTTTATGAAACAGGAAGCCATGTGCCATCTGCAAAGATTGAAGGAAACAGAAAGGCCTCCATTATTTCAGATTATATAGGGAGACCTGTGCAGGCTTATAATGAGGATGGAAATCTGGTCTGGAGTGCTGAATATGATATTTTCGGAAGAATTGAAAATGTAAAAGGAGAAGAATCCTTCATTCCTTTCCGGCAGCAAGGACAGTATGAAGATGAAGAGACGGGACTTTATTATAATAGATTCCGGTATTATGATGGGAAAAACGGGAATTATCTTTCTCAGGACCCAATAGGCCCGCTTGGAGATAATCCTAATCTGTATGCTTATACTCATGATAGTAATTCGGAAATTGATCCGCTGGGATTAATAGAGGTTGATGGTGGTTGGTCACGAAGAAAAGCAGAACGAGGCTCAATTATAAAATCAAAAAGGCCTACACCTCCGTCTATTCACGCTACTAAACATATTCAGGCAACTTCTATGGAAGATGCTAAAGCCAGAAGTATTAAAGGAGTAGGTGGCAAACCCGAAGGATCATATTTCCCGGATGTAGTAAAAGATAACTTCAAAAATTTTGAGAAAAAAGCCGCATTTGATGCTATGAGAAAGGGTAATGTAGTGCCGAATGGTGGAGTTACTTACTATATTTATGAACATCCTACCGATATTGGATATAATATGGGAGAAAAAACAAGGTTTATGAGAGTGGAAGTGGCTTCTGGTACCATACACAGCCATCCGATATCAGAAGCAGATGCCAATAGTTATATAAAAAAAGCAAATTATCCATAACAATGAAAGATAAAGGAATCGTAAATACTGGAATTCAGGTGGAAGGCGGATGGAGTATTGATGCAAACGTTTTTATAGACAAAAATTATAATATAGAGGATATCCCTTTTGATGATACCTTATTGTTTAGTGCTGTAAATCACATTACAGGAAAAACTATTTCAGTTTCCTATGAAAATATCAATGTAGGATATTCTTTTGATTTGTGCATACTATCCAGAAGGCTAGGAGAATGGCATCATGATGGTGCAACTATTTATAAAACGATAGAGACAGGTCATCAAATTGATAAATTCTACAATGCATTATCAGAATATCTGAATCCATCAAAAAAAGAGCTCATCCCTTTAAAAATTTCAAGCTGGACCATTGTTTATAATAATCTGATAAGAGATGAAGGTTTGTATGATGATATAGAATTGATTTTTTCAGCAGTAAGAGGAAAACTTTTTATAGACATAACCTACAATCGGAATTCCGAAAAACCTTACTATATCTATATCGGATTATCAAAATATGAATATTCCCAAATTGTTTACAGTTTGGATAAGCCGGCAAGAGAATATCAGGAAATCTTTTTAAAAAATATAGATGAAGTTGTTGTCATAATTAATGATTTTCTCATAGAGAAAGACAATTATTTATCTGAAATTCTAAGAAAAACCTGATTGCTGTATTGATGTGGAATGGACCGTAAGTCAAAAGCACAGCAATAGAGTTTAAATATTTAATCCAAATCCAATTCAAATATATTATGAAGAAAATATTCTCAGAACTTAAAGGCTTCGTGGTGTTTAGTCCACAGCTTTTAGCAAAATATCTGGAAGAAAATCATCTTGCAGGTAATAATATTTTAAAATATTTTGTAGAAAACGAACATGGGGATGAAATAACAAAATCAGGAATTGCTATTCCAATTATAGGGGTGGAGGAAGACTATTACGCATTCCGGGTTTCTGTAAATGAAGAAAAAATTCTGAATGATGAGGAAGTAGAGGTCGAGTCAAGAGGCTGGGTATTTCAGACGGCTAATAATGAAGTGAAAATTGTAGGAATTGGCTATTTAAAAGATATTACTACCATTAATGAGGAAAACAGTATTACGCTATCGTTGGAAAACGGATGGCATTCTTTAAAGATTCGGGGAGGAAGTCAAAATGGCGAAAGATTATTTGAGCTACATATGGAGAAACAGGATGCATACCCAGCATTCAGCGGAGATGTTACTACCGAATATTATTACGGATAAAAAATATTTTTAAAAAAATATACAAGTAGAAATATTTCGTTTCTGAGTTTAAATATCTGATGTTGAGATTGTAGAGTCTATGTTTTCTCTAATTGAGAACACAACTGTCCCTTTAAAACTCCAAGAAATTCGAATTTTATTGAAAAAATATTTTGTCAGTAATAAAAAACTTTCTATATTTGCACCACTGAAAACAACGGTACTACCGGAGTTAAAGGAGAGTTGGCAGAGTGGTCGATTGCGGCAGTCTTGAAAACTGTTGACTGTAACAGGTCCGGGGGTTCGAATCCCTCACTCTCCGCAAATATTAAATAAAAACCTACTGATTTTATCAGTAGGTTTTTTTATTTTTTATTTTTTCTTCTTTCTGTTTTTCTGGGCTTTTATATACTCAAGATAATTATTAAAAAGTATTTACTTAAATAAGGATTTATATTCTGATTAAAACCAAATTCTTATCCTGTTATTGATCTTATACCTTGAAAATAGCACACTATTTTTCTATAGGAATATGAACCAATCCTGAAATGAGTTCTTAATATTGAGGATTAAATAGTTTTTTTTAATAAGATCAGTCTGTAAATACAAATGATAAATATTTAAAATTTAAATCAAAAAACCACTCAGTTAGTTGATGAAATAGCGGTCGTATTTAATTTTTTTATGAAATGTAAACTATTGTGAATGTTTGTATTAATATATTAAATAATTTGAATAACTAAAATTTTTAAATATATCTAATAAAATTTGATTTTGTTCTGGGGAATATGTTTGTTTGTTATATGATTCATTGATAAATGATGTGATTTACAATGAATCTAATAACAAAACATTAATATTTAAAAAAATTATTTGATGAAAACAAAATCATTACAAAAATTAGGAAGTTTTCAACTTCAAAATGAGATGCTATGCAAGATTTTAGGAGGAGAAGGAAAACCTGTAAAATCGTTTTTATCTGTTGAGCCAAGTGTTACGGGTGGTGGGGAAGTTGAATTGCCTTCTGGTCCTGGAGGAGCATGTGTATGTACAGGGTATACAAGTGATTTGGATTTCCATAACGGAGGTATGGGGTATAATGGAACATATCCAATAGATAAGTCTTGTAATCCTTAAAAATTAAAAATAAATGAGAAGCAATTATGCTTCTCATTTGTTATAAATAAATATCAATGAGAAATATATTAGTTTTTCTGTTTATAGTAGTCAATTTTTTATCCTATGCCCAAGATTATGAATTAACAAATCAAGATCTTATTAAATATTATAAGCTAACAAATGGAGCTGAATATAAAATTATTACCAATGATTTGGCGGCTGCAAACAATCTATATAAAGAAGCTTTTCAAGAGTTTAAGTATCCTCATGCAAAAGATTTACAAAATAGCATGAATGTGGCTCTAAAGACAAGGGATTTTGAAACTGCTTATCACAATTATCAATCTTTGAAATGTTTAGGAAAAGAATTTAAAAATGATTTTGCTTCTGAAAATTTTAAAAATTTAAATCAATACAAAGTAAAATCTTGTGAAAATAAGATTGACTTACAATATAAAACCAAATTAGATTCATTATATGAGATTGACCAATATTATAGAAAATTATCAGGAGGAAATTACAATGCTTACAAAAAAGAACTTACTAAAAGTGACAGTATTGCATCTGTAAACTTACTTAAATTGATTCAAAAAAAAGGATTTCCTAATGAGTATAATATAGGACTGACTTCGGCAAATAATATGTTTTATCAAAAATTTTATTACATTATTTGGCATCAATTAGCAACTAATCTTTATAGTAGTCAGAAAGTTAATTTTTCAAATGAATTAGTAAAGGCCTTAAATGAAGGAAAGGTTAATCCCCATGTAGCAGGGCAATTATTTGATTTAAATAATGGAACAAAGGATTATTCATTTTTTAAAATTTATCAATTTATTTTGAAAGATGAGAAAGCAGATTGCTGCTATATATCTGAAGCAATCTTACCAGAAAAGAGAGCTGCAAAAGTAAATACTAAAATAATAGAGATCGACAGAAAAAGAAAATTAATAGGTCTGACATCAACTGAAGAAGAAGCTCAAAAAAATATATTCTTTTTAAATAATAAGGACTATATTTTTACGCATATTGCTATAGAGGGTTTTCAGTTTAACAATAATAATGATGCTGAGTTATTTAAAAAGTACCTAATTAAGTTAGATGATACTACTCATTAGTGTTGATAATGATACTATGACCGATGAAATTTGTACTTGGTTGTCTTATCAAAATAAAGAATTTGTTCGTTTAAGTGAGAATCAACATATCAATAAAGTTTTTTTTTGATTTAAAAGATAATGTTTTCAAAATTTCTATAGGAGACGTTGAGTATAAATTAGAAGACTTCAGTTCAGTGTTCTATAGAAATGGGGGAATTTATTACAATACAATAACAGGGGAAATAGATAGTAGTTTAGTTGATTTTTATAATTCGGAACTTAGATCCATATCAGATTTTATCTACTATTATTTCAAGGTAAATGGTGTTCGTGTCTTTGGAAACCTCTTTACCAAAGAAGTTAATAAATTAGAAGTTTTACTTTTAGCAAAATCTTTGGGCTTAAAAATTCCAGATACTTACGTTTTATCAAGAATGAATGACTTGGGACAGATTGATATGTCTCAGGATTATATTACAAAAGCAGTCTCTGAAATGAAGCCTATTATCATTGAAGATGACTTGTACTTGAACTACACACATGCACTAGACCTAAATAGTATTCATAATAAAAAAGAGAATATTATACCTTCATTAATCCAAAGAAAAATTCATTGTCTTTATGAAATAAGGGTGTTTTTTTTTGAAAAACAAATTTGGGCAATTGCTACATTTGATTTTTCGGGTGGTGTTGATATTAGGAACATAAAAGAGAAAGACAAAAAGTACCTCCCTTTTGTGCTTCCACCAGAGCTGAAAAGGAGAATTTTAAAATTAGCAAGGAAACTCGACTTAAAGTGTGGGACAGTTGATTTATTAAAGTCTGATGAAGAATACTATTTTTTAGAAGTGAATCCATTAGGACAGTTTCACCAAGTCAGTCATTATGGGAATTATCAGATAGAAAAATATATTGCAGATTTATTATAAAAGAAAAAGAAGAACTATACTTAAAAGGAATTGAATATTCTCTACAAGAATGGGAGAAAAGTAACAGCGTGTCTCAGGTTAAATATTCCGAAAATAAATATAAACAAAGTAGAAAAACAAAGATTTTTCGTCCACAAAAACATTATTCTCTTTTGTATTAAACATGTTCTTAAAACTATTTGATTCAGTTAAAATTACTAGAGGTGCTAAAAATTCTATTATTTTAGATGCTAGTACTGGATTTTTACAATTTATTCCAATTGCTCTTTTTGATTTATTATCAAATGAAAATCAAAACTATTCTGTATTAAAAAAACAATTAGATAATGAAAGCTCACAAGTATTAGAAGAGTACCTTAATTTCATCTTAGAGAATAAACTAGGTGTTATTCTAAATTCTAAGAAAGAATTATCAACTTTTCAGAATACATCAGAATTTAAAGAAACTCCTTCTTATGTTGACTATTTAATTTTGGATGCGAACAATTCTGATGTTTTAAATGGTGTACTAGTACAACAGATTTGTGATTTGAAAATTAAATATATACAAATCAGATTTTCAGAACTGGAATTAAATGATGTAATAAAAGTGATTAGTAAATTAAATTTGTTTAATGATGCCAGTATTAATGAAGTGTCGGTTGTTGTAAATTATGACCCACAATTGGTCACATTTGTCAAAGAAAATCACTACAAAATTTCAAATAAATTTCTTCATTTTATATTGCATTCATCGAATGAACAAGGTACTCAAACTTTAGATCATGTTCATTTAAGTATTATTAAAAATAAAATTAATATTCCTTTAAGTTGTGGGCTGATTGATCTAAAAAATATCAATCTTAACCGTAACTTTTATCTTGAAGCAAAGCAGCATAATTCCTGTCTTCACAAAAAAATATCAATTGATACAGACGGCAACATTAAAAATTGTCCCTCAATGCCTCAAAGTTTTGGAAATATAAAAGGTACAACATTGGAAAGTGCTCTCAATCATCCTGAATTTAAGAAATACTGGAACTTAACTAAAGATAGTATTGAGGTCTGTAAAGATTGCGAATTCCGTTATATCTGTACCGATTGTAGAGCCTATACTGAACAAACAGGCATAAACAATGAAGGCCTCGATATATCCAAGCCTTTGAAATGTGGTTATAATCCTTACACTGGTGAATGGGAAGAATGGAGTAGAAACCCTCTTAAACAAAGAGCAATTGAGCATTATAGGATGCAAAATTTTGTAAATAAATAAATTATTGTTTTTGAAAAGGACATTTAGATTTTTTCTATCTGAATTATATATTTACGAATATAAAAAGCCCTGCAATTCAAAATTGCAGGGTTTATTGTTGAGAATAGAGTCTTCTTTAACTTAAAATCTCACATGGTGCTACACAAATCACCCAAGGGCATCTTTTGATTCCCGGAGGTGGGCAGCATGCTTCAGAACAGCTTACCGCTCCGCCATTAATACTCTTTAATTGGTCTCTTGAAATTTTTTTAGAATTTTTCATAGTCAAGTAATTGTATTAAACTTAAGATTAAGGCTGGTTTCCACCGCCACATCCGTCGTAAGGCATACATTGCCACTTACCACCGATTAAACATAGCTGACCACCTCTGCAGTCAATTCCACCTTTAATTGTTTTCAATTCTTGTCTTTCGATTTTCTTTAAATTTTTCATAATAATTTTTAAGTTTAGTTCTATTCGAAATTAATCAAATTTTATCAACTATTGTAGAATTATTGTAAAAATATTTATTTTTAATTGATTAATTGTATGATGTTTTGTATTTGTTTTATGGAATTGCGTAAAAATATTTTGTGGAGAAAGTTTTGAGATTCAGTTGTTTTAAATTCATTTTATTTCAATAAAATCTTGCCTTGTGACAAGTCTGGTTTCAGAATGACTTGGTAATTTTGATTAAAAGTTTAATCCACCAAATCTGATAATATTATGAAAAATTTATTCAAATTCTCTGCATTATTGGTCCTAACTGTTTTTCTTACAGTATCTAAGATATATGGGCAAAAAATAAAACCATCTGAAAGCGGCTATGCACCTGCCAACGGAATCAAAGTGTATTATGAAGTTTATGGTAAAGGAAAGCCTATTGTGCTGTTACATGGCGCCTTTATGACCATTGATCTGAATTGGGGCGAGTTGATTCCTGAATTGTCTAAAAACAGGAAAGTAATAGCGATTGAATTACAGGGACACGGACATACCCCGTTTTCAGAACGGAAGTTATCCCATGCAACTTTAGCCAGTGATGTTACAAAGGTAATGGACTATCTGAAAATTGATAAAGCTGATGTTGCAGGATATAGTTTTGGTGGGGAAGTGGCTTATCAATTAGCGATACAGAGTCCGGAAAGATTGAACAAACTGGTTATTATTTCGTCAACCTATAAAACTAACGGCTGGCTGCCCGAAGTAAATAAAGCGCTTGAAGGAATGAAACCCGACCTCTTTACAAACAGTCCTATGCATACTGCCTATAATGCTGTAGCACCAGATAAAACAAAATGGACTCCATTTCTGGAGCAGATGATGGCTTCCGCCGGACAACCTTTTGATCTTGGTGATAGTAATATTTCTAAAATTCCTGTACCTGTTTTAATTATAGCCGGAGATAATGATGGACTGGACAAAACAGAACTCTCAAAAACCTATAAACTATTAGGCGGTGATGTTTTTGCAGACATGGGGGCTATGCCGAAATCTCAATTGGCTATTGCCCCGGGACAAACTCATGTGAGTCTGATGATGCAGACGGCAATGATTCTGAACTATCTGAATAATTTTTTAAAATAGCTTGAGGATGAATCCAAAATTTGAAGCAGGAATTAATATCGCTATAAAAATTCCCAAAAATAAATATGAAAAAACAGTTGCCTTCTACAGAGAAATTTTAAAATTAGAAGTGGAGGAAAGACCCATTAATAATCCTACTGTTTCCAGAACTCACGAGGTAAAATTCGGGAATAATATTATTTGGCTGGATTGTGTCGACAATTATACCCATTCCGAAACCTGGTTACAACTCACTGTCCCTGACGTAGAAACGGCAACAGAATATTTGAAGTTAAATGGTGTGGAAACCTGTGACGAGATTGAAGAACTTCCTGACAACATGCACTGGATTACTGATCCTGCTGGTACGGTGTTTAATTTGCAGCAAAAGAAGTAAAATCGGGAATTTTACAGATAAGGTTTCACCATAGAATTATATCACACAAATTGTGTAATTTTAATACCTTTAATCATCAAATTATTAAAATTTTAAAACATTCTCATGCAGACGAAACCATTTAATTTCATTGTAACCCTCTTTTTTCTGGCATTAAGTGTGACTGTATTTTCACAAAAAACAGCCGCTTTGAATTCTTTATTGGATAAGAATTCAGAATTTATCTTCCCACAGACACCCGATAAAATATCAAAAGCACTGAATATAAAAACCGTTTTTTATGAAGATGCCAATGAAGAAAAATATGCAAAATGGCCAATGAAAACAGGGTTGGAGCTTTATTGTGGTCTTGCAAAAGATAATGTTGTCAATGAGATGTTTTTCACAACTTCAGACAATAAATCTTTAGTGGTGGAAGGACTTCCTTTTGGCCTTGTTCTGAATAAAAGTACATTACAGGATAGTAAAACCAGGTTCACTAAATACAATGCTAAAACACAAAAATTAGGAGCTGACAGTGAATTCCCAGGTGGATCAAAACTGGTTTTTAAAAAAGGAAAACATTATGCAACATTGTTTTTTGACAGCAAAAACCTGTTGAAATCATTAGGTTTAACACCAACGCTTATTGATCCGGCAGTCAATTAATTGCTGAAAATTACCATTATATCTCACCCGTCATTTTTTGATGGGTGTTTTTATTTCCCGGATCAAATATGAAAGAAGAAGGATATAAAAATACTCAATGGTGAAAGTCATTCATTCATCTCGTTATTTCCTTAGTTCATTGTTTTCTGATTGAATGGCATACACGGTTATCATAGCTTTGACCTGTCAAAACAATTAATAAGATAACAGTATGAACAGAGAGCTCATTTTTTTAAGAACATTTGCCTTTACAGCAGTCATTGGAATTGTATTTTTAACCGCTTCAGCCTTTAAAACATCAGGAAATCAGAAATTTACAGAAATAGATGTGGAAAGAATTAATATCGTAGAAAAAGACGGTACGGTAAAAATGATCATTACCAATGTTGGAAAATTTCCTTCAGGAGAAGAAAAAATAAACAGCAGGCCCACCAATAAAACAAGAAAGAAACGTTCCGGTATGCTCTTTTTCAATGAAGAAGGAATCGAATGCGGAGGTTTTATCTATGACGGACAGAAAAATCAGAACGGCCACAGTTCAGGATTATCTCTAACTTACGATCAATATGACGGAGATCAGGTCATGCAGCTTTTGACCCAGGATTATAAGAAAGGTGACAAAAGAGTAGTATCCAGCGGACTTTATTTCAATGACCGTCCTTCAAAAGAATCACAAATAAAAACAGGGGAAATCTTTGCGGAGCTGGATCAGATGAAAGATCCTGAAGCAGCACAGAAAAAGTACAAAGAATATGAACAGCAGGGACTTATTGGAGGCGCACCAAGAATGATGCTTGGGAAAACCAAAGATGAACATAACGGGCTCTTTTTATTTGACAGCAAAGGAAAGCCCAGAGCCAGATTCTGTGTAGATAAAAATAATGAAGCCAAACTGGATTTTTTAGATGATAACGGAAACGTTACCGCATCATTTCCTGAAAAAAAATAATACTGTAAAAACACCCCTGTAAAAATATAAGGCTATTTTTGTAAAAAAGTGATCCTTCATAAAACCGATGAAAACCCTTTTAAACAAAATTAATCAAAACAGATATTTCCTGCTGTTTATCCTTTTGTTTGCCTATGTACAGTCTATTCATACCCGTATTGGCATAAGAAGAACACTGGATTGGTATATTTTCACTCCGGAAGCGGCTGTTGTTACACTCATCAGTTCCTGTATTCTGTTTTTTGTCATTGATTTTTTTATTAAAAACTGGCAGAAATCATCAACGTTCAGCATTGCTGAAGTCTTGAAAATATTCAGCTTTTCATTGCTGACTTACTTGTTGGTGATGAAAATAATAGGCTTTGTGATTGCTCTTATTTTTGGAAAAGTTGAGAAAAATTTTAATCAGGAAGTTGTTATTCTCTCTACTTTTTCAGATTTGATCGGAGGCTTTATCTATGGAAGTTTTTTTCTGGCGTACCGTTACTACAAAAAAAATACAGAATATCAGAAACAACTGGCTCTATATGATCATGCCCTGTCTGAAAGTAAAATTAATCAGTTGAAAACCCAGCTTAATCCTCATTTTTTATTCAATAATCTCAATATTCTGGATCAGTTAATAGAAGAAGACAAACATAAAGCTTCAGATTTTCTGAATGAATTTGCCGAAATATACCGTTATGTTTTAGACGTTTCTGATAAAAAATTAGTGTCTGTGGAAGAAGAACTGGCCTTTGCAGAGAAATATTTTAACCTGATACAATACAAATACGGAAATGCGTATTCATTAACAATCAATTCTGTTAAATCATCAGGTTATATCATCCCGCTTTCATTACAATTGTTACTTGAAAATGCGGTTCAACATAACCTTGGTACTGTTGATAAACCTGTCCGGATCATAATAAAAATAGACAAGACAATAACCGTTTCGAATAATGTAATCCCTAAACGAAACCGTAAAAAAACTTCAGGGAGGGCACTGAACAATCTCAAAGAGCAATATGCTTTATCAACTGATCATCAGGTAGATGTTTTAAAAACTGAAACTGAATTTTCGGTTACCATTCCTGTAATTCCAGCATAAAATATGATAAAAGTAGCAATCATTGAAGACGAAATTCCTGCAAGAAATAAATTAAAACGTTTCATCAGCGAACTGGAAACTCCTATTGAAATTGTTGCGGAAATTGATATCGTAGAACAGGCAATTGTTTTCTTAAAAAACTCATCTGTTGATCTGATCTTTTCCGATATTGAACTATTGGATGGAAATGCCTTTGAAATCTATGATCAGGTGAATATTTCATGTCCGGTTATTTTCACCACAGCATATGATCAGTTCTGGATGAATGCCTTTGAAAGCAACGGAATTGAATATCTACCAAAGCCTTTTTCACAGAACCGTTTCCAAAAAGCATGGGATAAATTTCTTTTATTAGGAAAAACTCATTCAGAACCGCAAGATGTTTTGGCAAAACTTCAGGAAATGCTGAATAACAACCATACCCAGAAAAATTATAAGAAAAGATTCACTGTCAGTTCACACCAGGGACTTTATTTTATCAATACGGAAGAGATCTCTTTCTTTAGAGCAGAAGAAGGAGTTGTTTTTGCTTTTGATACAGCAGGAAAAAAACATCTGTTGAATGAATCTACTTTAAAAGAAATTGAAATGCAGTTGAATCCTTCTGATTTTTTCAGGATCAACCGGAGTGAGCTTGTTCAGAAACATCATATTGAAAGAATAGAGCGGTACAATAAAAATACACTTTCCGTTCAGATAAAAGGGCAGAAAGATCATCTTATCACAAGCCAGAGCAACACATCTGCTTTCAGAAAATGGATTGAAGAATAAATGAGTTTTCCGGTTTTATTCCATTAAATGGTGAGTCCATGGTTATTTTTTACCTCAGCCATCACAAAAGTACTGTGCGTACTTCCTATGGAATCTACAGATCCGAGCTTATTGAATACAAAATCCTGATAATGCTTCATATCCCTTACCTGAACTTTCAGAAGGAAATCAAAATCTCCGGAGATATTGTAGCATTCGGCAACTTCTTCAATTTCTAAAATCTCTTTTACAAAATCATAGCCTACAGATCTGTCATGAATTTTAAGTTTGATCTGGCAGAAAACAGTAAACCCACGATTCAGTTTTTCAGCATCAAGAACGGCTGCATATCTTTTAACAAACCCATCCTGTTCCAGTCTTTTTACCCTTTCAAAAACAGGTGAGGTGGATAGGTTGATTTCTTTTGCAAGTTCCTTAACGGTCAGTTTAGCATTTTTCTGGAGCAGCCTGAGCAGCTGCAAATCCTTATCATCGAGTTGTTCCACAGAATATTATTCTTTTAAATGATTAAAACAGTCAAATGTACAGAATTATATTCTTCTATTTGTATTTTATAAAGTTTAATTTGCTTAATTATTTGATGTTGGTTGTAGTTTTATTCTGTATTGTTAATTTTACACAAAATTAAAAGCTTTTACTGATGGCCATAGTCAAAGGTAAAAGTACAGTTCTTTACAGATACTTCATCAAACAGGAAAGGTTTTACTTAAGGTAGATTAATAGGGAATCGTGTGCAAATCACGAGCTGTCGCGCAACTGTAAGTAACACACCAAAGGTTTCTGTCCTTGCAGATCCACTGCCAAAAGCGGGAAGGATGACGGAAACTGTTACAAGTCAGGAGACCTGCCTTTACTGAATTGACAATGCTTTCGCGGTCTGAAGCTTTGGGGTCATACAGATGATATATCGGATTTGAGTATTTTCTTTTTTAAAGGAAATTACACTGTCTGCTATGTCATGACTTTCCTGAATCTTCTTCTGCTAAAACATCACGAAGCCTTTTAAAGAACTTTCCCAATAAGTTTAATTAAAAAGTTTAAAAAAATGCAAACTCACATCCTTGGCTATCCGCGTATTGGTAGCAAAAGAGAACTTAAAAAAGCCTGCGAGCAGTATTGGTCAGGTAAAATCCTTTTGGAAGAACTTCTGAATACCGGAAGAACGATCTGTAACCAAAACTGGAATATCCAGAAAGAAGCAGGGATAGACCTTATTCCGTGTAATGATTTTTCATACTATGACCAGGTATTGGATATGAGCCTTGTAGTAGGAGCAATTCCAACACGTTATCATGAAGTAGTGCTTAAAAAGAACAATACTGAGTTGGATCTTTATTTTGCGATGGCAAGAGGATATCAGAAAGACGGATTGGACATTACCGCAATGGAAATGACCAAATGGTTCGATACCAACTATCACTATATCGTTCCGGAATTTTATAAAAATCAACAGTTTAAACTGAGCTCAGATAAAATTTTCAATGAATTTGCAGGAGCAAAACAAGCTGGAATCAATGCAAAACCGGTGATTATCGGACTGGTTTCTTATCTGTTATTAGGAAAAGAAAAAGAAGAAGGCTTCGATAAATTGGATCTGGCTGGAAATCTTCTTACTGTTTATACAGAGATTTTAACTAAACTTCAGGATCAGGGAGCAGAATGGATTCAGTTTGATGAACCTTTTCTTGCATTGGATTTAACAGAAAAAGCCAAAGAAACGTATCTTTCTGTGTATGCCGAAATCAGAAAACGTTTCCCGAAACTGAAATTTATTGTAGCTACGTATTTTGACGGATTAAAAGATAATGCGTCACTTGCTGTTTCCCTTCCTGTGAATACATTGCATGTTGATCTGGTGAGAAATCCTGAACAACTGGATGAGATTCTGAATGTTATTCCTGAAAGTTTAAGCCTTTCATTAGGAGTAATCGACGGTAGAAATATCTGGAAAAATGATTATGAGAAATCATTGTCATTCATCAGAAAAGCTGTTGAAAAATTAGGCTCTGAAAGAATTTTCATTGCACCATCATGTTCATTGCTTCATTCACCTTGTGACCTTGATTTTGAAACCAATCTTAATCCTGAAATTAAAAACTGGCTGGCTTTTGCTAAACAAAAAGTGACAGAAGTAGTAACCCTTAAAGAATTGGCATCCGGAACGGAAAATGAACAGATTCTTGAAACTTTCGAAGAAAATAAAAAAGCAATTGAAAGCAGAAGAACTTCTTCTCTTATCCATAATGATCAGGTAAAACAAAGAGCGAATGCAGTTACTGAAAAAGATGCTCAGAGAATAAATACCTTCAAGATCCGTAAAGAAGAACAGCAGGAAGTATTGCAGCTTCCTTTATTTCCAACCACCACCATCGGGTCATTCCCGCAAACCACAGAAGTAAGAAGCTGGAGAGCAAAATTCAAAAAAGGAGAGCTTACCGCAGAACAATATGATACCTTGTTGAAAGAAGAAACGCAGAGAACAATCCGCTGGCAGGAAGACATCGGAATTGATGTATTGGTTCACGGAGAATTTGAGCGTAACGACATGGTGGAATACTTCGGAGAACAGTTGGAAGGATTTGTATTTACTAAAAACGGTTGGGTACAAAGCTACGGAAGCCGTTGTGTAAAACCTCCTGTGATCTTCGGTGATGTTTCCCGCCCGACTCCAATGACCGTGTATTGGTCTGAATATGCACAATCTCAGACTGAAAAATGGGTAAAAGGTATGTTGACAGGTCCGGTTACGATTTTACAGTGGTCTTTTGTACGTGATGATCAGCCTCGTTCAGAAACATGTAAGCAGATTGCTTTGGCAATCCGTGATGAAGTGGTGGATCTGGAAAAAGCAGGAATCAGAATTATTCAGATTGATGAACCTGCAATCAGAGAAGGACTTCCATTAAGAAAAACTGACTGGCAGAATTACCTGAAATGGGCCGTTGAAGCGTTCAGAATTTCAGCAAGTGGGGTAGAAGATGCCACTCAAATTCATACTCATATGTGTTATTCTGAGTTCAATGATATTATTGAAAACATTGCCGATATGGATGCTGACGTGATTACCATAGAATGCTCACGCTCTCAGATGGAGCTGCTGAACGCTTTTGCAGATTTCAAATATCCGAATGAAATTGGTCCTGGAGTGTACGATATTCACTCACCAAGAGTTCCTTCAAAAGAAGAAATGATTGAACTGCTGAGAAAGGCTCAGAATGTCATTCCTGCCAACCAACTTTGGGTAAATCCTGATTGCGGACTGAAGACCAGACATTGGGAAGAAACAGAAAAAGCATTAATCGCAATGGTGGCCGCTGCTAAAGAAGCTTCAGTAGAATATGCAATGTAGAAAATTTTTAAAATAATTAGATTCAATAATTCAGATCGTGTCATGATTTTCATGGCACGATCTGTTATTTCTAAAGGTTAAAATAATGAATATTCTATAATATTCTATTCATTTTTATATTCTATTTTTGCAGCTCGGCAAATTTTGATACACTATCTTTTAAATAGATGTTAAAAGCTGGTCAAACTAATACACTATACATTAAAACCATGAAAGAAGCATTTCCTGAAATGAGATCGGAAACTTATAATCCTACATACATCGCCAGGCTGAGATGGAGTATTGTCATTCTTTTTGCTGCCATTGCTGTTGTTTTACTGAGATTTTTTATTGATGCTTTATCCGACCCTTCTACAGACACCGCTTCTGATATGATCTTTTTATTACTGTTTCTTATTGCAGGTTCACTGGCGGGTTGGCTGGTGTATGAAATGATGAGGAATCAGGATGAAAAAATCAGTGGTCTGCTCATCAATCATCAGGGAATTCTGTTCCTCAACAGGAATGATGAAGTGCTGTCAGCAATCAAATATTATGATTTGGTAAAGAGTGATAATCCTTATACAAAAGATATATTTTCAGAATCCCGCGCTTCCGGAAAGTACAGCGATTTCAGAAAGAATCTGTATGTTCATGAAAAAGATGAAAACAGAAACCCTCAGAAGAAACTGGTCAATCTGGATGTGATTCCGCTTAAAAACCGATATGATCTTATCGGGCATTTTCTGAAAGGTGTACATGTGTTTCGCCCAGATTTGAAAATTAACCCTGAAGTATACAAAGACTTTTATCTTGATGAAAAAACACTGCGTTATGCTCCTGAAAATCTTAAGAGTGATATGAAGATGAAAATTATTACAATAGCAGTCGTTATTCTGGTGATTCTTGCTTTCAGGTATTTCTTTTTAGAGGAGATCTAAGTTATTTTGCCTGTAATGCGCTTGGCGGATAGCCGAACTGTTTTTTAAATGCAAACGAGAAATGGGATAGATTTTCAAACCCAAGATCAAGATAAATATCAGAAACGGATCTTCCTTTTTGAGTAAGCAGAAAATGGGCTTCCTTTAATCTACGAAGCTGCAGCCACTGTCTTGGCGGAACTCCGAATATTTTTTGAAAATCTCTTTTGAACGCAGACAGACTTCTCCCCGTTAAGTAAGCAAAACGCTCTACATTGACATTGAAATGAAAGTTTTTGTTCATAAAAGTTTCAATATCTATCTTATATGGTTCAGAAAAGTCAAATAAAACATCCTTAAGACCCGGATCATAATTCAGCAGCAAGAGGAGAGCTTCTTTTTGTTTAAGCCGAAGAATTTCCTCAGAGGCAGGAAGATCTTCATAAGGCAATAATGAGTACATAAATGAATGTAATGCCTTTTGTTCCGGTTTTATATAGGCAGGAACATTGTCTTTCTTTTCGGCCTGATATCCATACTCGCGGCTGAAATCATGAAGCATGGCATCATCAAAATAGATGGATATGGTTCTGATTTCTCCATTTTTAGGAGGATATTTTGCGAATTTCAGTAAACTGTTTTTCCTTGCAGAATAGAGTTCTCCTTCCTTGAATATCGTTTTTGTGATTCCGTCATTCAGTTCCATTTCCCCCGAAAGAACAAGACCCAGACTGTGAATCCGTGCAAATTGTTCTCCTTCCCTGAATTCTGAAAAGTGACAGGAATAATTGATGGGAAAAGGAATATTATTTTCGCTCATGGCTCAGATAGGTATTTCTTGATAGATTCTTATTCAAACTTACAAAACTTTTTAGGATGATAGAATCTTCACAGCAAAACAATCATAAGAATATTTTGCTGTGAAGAATATCATATTAAACCAGAATTGCTTTGGGTTCCAGATAAGCTTCCAATCCGAATACACCAAACTCACGCCCGATACCACTTTGTTTGAAACCACCGAAAGGAGCATAAGGATCATGGGCAAACCCATTAATGCAGATTCTTCCGGCATCAATCTGTGCAGCTACACGTTCTGCATGTTCCTGATCGGCAGAACTGATATAAGCTGCCAGACCATATGTGGTGTCATTGGCAATAGCAATAGCTTCCTCTTCATTGGTATAAGGAATAATAGACAGTACAGGCCCGAAAATTTCCTCTTGCGCAATACGCATATCATTACGAACATTGGTAAAGATGGTCGCTTTCACGAAATTACCATTTTCAAGACCTTCCGGTTTACCTTCACCACCTGCAAGGAGAACAGCACCTTCTTCCTGTCCCAGACGGATATAACTTTGTACTCTTTCAAATTGTTTGGCACTTACCATCGGACCTACAAGAGTATCTTCTTCGTTAGGATTTCCTACTTTTACCTGTCCTGCAGCTTTTTTAGCAAGTTCATTTACTTCCTCCAGTTTGTTTCTCGGAACAAGAAGGCGGGTAGGAGCAATGCATGCCTGTCCATTGTTCATATAAGCCCCGAAAACTGCCATAGGAATTGCTTTCTCAAGATCGGCATCTTCCAGGATAATATTAGGAGACTTTCCTCCAAGTTCTAAGGTTACTCTTTTCATGGTGTCTACAGCTCCTTTAGCAATTGACTTTCCCGTTAATGTAGATCCGGTGAAAGATATTTTAGCGATATCACGATGCTGTGTAATTTCATTTCCGACTACATTTCCTAACCCGTTGACAATATTGAATACTCCTTCAGGTAACCCTGCTTCATGAAAACATTCAGTAAGCAATTGGGTTTGTGCAGCACTCATTTCACTAGGTTTGATGACGGCTGTACATCCTGCAGCAATGGCAGTAGCCAGTTTATTACAGATGAAGCTGTTGCTGGCATTCCATGGAGTGATAATTCCAACTACACCTAAGGATTCAAAACGTACTTTAGAATGTCCTGCCGTTCTTTCAAAATCATAAGATTCTAAGGTGTTGATGGTGGCTGTAAAGGCAGAGATTGCATTTTGAACACTCATTCTGCAGAATTGTAATGTTCCGCCATATTCATTCACCATAGCAGAAACCAGTTCATCTTCTCTTTTGCTTACGGCTGCGTGTAGTTTTCTAAGTAGGCTGATTCGTTCTTCTTTTGTTGTTTTTGAAAATGTTTTAAAAGCTTTTTTTGCAGCTGCAATAGCTATTCTTGTATCTTCTTCATTTCCCAGAAGCACTTCTCCTGTTTTTTGATTGGTAACCGGATTGATAAGATCAAAAGTCTCTGTTCCTTTTGGCGTAACAAATTCGCCGTTGATGTAAATTTTATTAATCTGTCTCATTTTGATGATTTTAATACCACAAAGTTCGGCAGAAACGGAAAGGATAGGTTTGTTGTATAGCCCAATTTTTCTTTGTTGTGTGGTTCATTTTATAACTTGTGCATTTTGTTTTTTTTGAATTTATCTGTGAAAATGCTCTGTTCTTCAATAAAATTGACTATTTTTATCATAACCAAGTAAATAACTCGTTTTGAGAACCACTCTTAAACTTATTTTCGCTTAGTATCAGTCTCAGTAACCACAGGCTGATCGTTCTTTCGTTTGGGTAATTCTACCCGAACAGGTTTTTATTTCATCATATTATTTTATCGTATTACCTATTAAAGGTGACTTTATCTGCTGTTTTTGCTTTGAGTATTGATCAAAACTGAAATATACAGCAAGACCATGGCTTAAGAAATAATCTTTGAGCTATAATCCGGATATATGTAACCCTTGTAATGCGTGAATACTATGGAAAAAATCCAACAAAGAATATTAAGCACGATTATAAGTAATGAATACCCAACATATCTGGGAGGTAAAAGCGAAAAATACTCCCTTACTCAAAAAGAAATGCAATCAATGTAGCAGCGACAGATTTCAATGCAGCGATAAATTCAGACTGAATGCGCAGAAAAAGAATATTGATATATGGCTGATTTATCGATGTGTAAAATGTAACAACACCTATAATATGACGGTATTTTCAAGAATCAGAACAGAATCTATCAGTAAAGAAATATTCAACAAATTTTCAGAAAACAATACGGAAATTGCCTGGCAATATGCCTTTTCACAGGAAATAAGAAGAAAAAATAATGTAGAGGCCGACTGGGAAAGTGTAGAGTATGAAATTCTGTATCCCAATCTTCCGGTAGAAGATCTTATCCATATGGAGAGCGAGGTAGTTTCGTTTCAAATACAGTCTCTTTTTAATTTTAATATGAGAGTTTCAACAGTACTCAGAACCTGTTTAGGTCTTTCATCCTATAAATTGAACTTCCTGCTTGATTCTGATGCAGTTTATTTTAATCAAAAACCGTTGCTGAAGAAATATAAAATTACCAACGGTGACCGGATCGAGATCAACAGGCATGCATTGATTAATACATACCTTATAGGAAAAGAAGATTTTTTTCTCAATACGGTAGACGATCAATAATTAAAACCGCCTTCCGGTTATTGATCGGAAGGCGGTTTATTTATATTTTAGTTTGGATGTTGTAAAAGATGAATATGTTTCCGCAAAGTCTGCTTTTCCTGTTTTGATTGGGTCAGACGAATCGCTTCTTCATAATGATGAATCGCCTTATCAATATGAAGTTCAGAATATAAATATCCGAGTAAACCATGATAATACCCGTTGCTGATGAGATTGAGTTTTTCTGCTTCAGCAAGTGCTTTCTCATTTCCATAGACTTTGGAAAAAGCAAAAGCTCTGTTTAAAGCAGTAACAGGAGAATATTCAATAATGATAAGCTGATTGTAAAGGGTTAAAATATGCTGCCATTTATCTTGGCTGGCAGATGTAGTATGCCAATACGCAATTCCTGCTTCAAGATGGTATTTTGAAACTTCATTGCTGTGAGTTTGGCAGGCTTCTATCAGATAATAGTTACCTTTTTCAATCAAAGCTTGATCCCACAATGATTCATCCTGTTCATCAAAAAGAGTAGCTTCTCCTTCATCATTGATTCTCGCTTCCAGCCTTGAACTCTGAAAACACATCAAAGCGAGCAAAGCATTGGTTTTAGGGGTGTTGGTAAAGGGGTTGTCAGTAAGAATCAGAGTAAGTCTTATCGCTTCCAGACAAAGGTTTTTCCGGATTAAAAGATTATTAGTTCTGGAAAAATACCCTTCATTAAACAGCAAATATAAAGTAGTCAGTACGGTTTCCAAACGCTGATAAATATCCTTTTCGCTCAAAGAATCTATGGTAAAATGATGCGTTCTGAGAGCTTGTCGCCCCCGCTGTAATCGTTTTTTTATGGTTTCTTTTTTGGAGAGAAAAGCATTGGCAATTTCCTCTATGCTGAAACCGCAGAGAATCTGCAATGCCAGAGATATTTGGGTTTCCTGAGAATTGACTGGGGTGCAGATCGCAAAAATCATTTCCAGCTGACTGTCGGAGATGTTTTTGGTATCAAAGTCTATTGCTGGAAACTCCATTTCAGTTGTTTTTATATCTTCCTGTTTGTTTTTTTCAACCACGGAAAGGTGTTTGAAATAATCTTTTGTTTTATTCTTGGCCACTGTGTAAAGCCACGCTGCAGGATTATCAGGAATTCCGTTTACAGCCCAATATTCTGAAGCTTTCAGAAAAGTTTCGCTGGCAATATCTTCCGCAATTTCGATATGTTTTATATCAAATGTTTTGCAAAGCACCGCAACGATTTTGCTGTATTCGGTTCTGAATAAATGTGGAGTAATTTCCTTCGGATTTGTCATGGTATATGAAAAGGGTCTGCCCAATTTTTATTTTACCTTTAATGACGATCAATGGTCTTCAATAGGGACATTTTTCTCTTAATATCGGTATTATTGCAGATTCATAGTTGTTCTGAAAACACATACTGCACTTCCGGTGATATGTATGATATCAGGTTGATTGTCTTTGATACTGACCTTTACTTTTACTTTACCAATCCTGTTGATAGCTTCACCTTGCTTTCCAGTGAATTCAAAAATACCATCAGCAGCTTCTTTGATTTTGTTTTGAATAAGATAACCTCCCAGAGGACCGTTGGCATTTCCAGTCACCGGATCTTCAGAAATACCGATGGCTGGAGCAAACATTCTTCCATTGGTTAAAATATCTTTTTCATCTGTATCGAAAGTAAATACAAAATATCCGTTACATCCGATTTCTTTGCTAAGCTTTGCTAAAGCTGAAAGATCAGGTGTCAGTTGATTTAAAGTTATATTGCTTTTGATGCCGATCATTACTTTTGAATGGCCTGTTGAAGCAATCTGTACCGGACATTTTTCATCAAGATCATCTATGGTAAATCCCAAAGCCTGCACAATTTTTTGAGTGGCTTGAACATCAAAAACAGGACTCAATTCAAAACTTCCCTGTGTCATCGTGATGAGATAATCATTGTTTTTTCTTTCAATATAAATCGGTAATATTCCGATTTGTGTTTTAATTCTAATGGTACAGGAATCCAATTGCTCTTCCTGAGCTTTTGCATACAGTGCTGCAATGGTAGCATGCCCGCAGGATGGAACTTCCGTGGTAGGAGTGAAATAGCGAACGTTATAATCAAAGTTTTCTTCTTGAGAATCAGATGTAAAAACAAATGCGGTTTCAGAATTGTTCAGTTCTCTGGCGATAAGCTGCATTTCTTCAGAGGTCATATTTTCTGCATTTAATACAACTCCGGCAGGATTTCCTTTGAATTTTTCTTTGGTAAAGGAATCAATTTGATACACGATTACTTCTTTCATGACTAACGATTAAGGTTACTGTAAAAATACGGAATGAAACCGGTGTCTAATGCCTGTTTTTATTGTCATTTGGTAAAAAATAAACCAGAATCCTGAGATTCTGATTTATCAATGAATAGAAAGTTTTTGTGGGGGAATTTTAATCCCATTTATTTTGGGTTGAAACTGCATATTTTCCAGCACCAGTAAAGAAAAAACTTAGACTTACAAGCATATAAATCACAAGCAGTTCCAAAGCCCAGCCTCCAAATTCATTAAGCTTGAAAATATTGGCTGTTTGTGCCAGTATGGTAGCCGTGAAGCAATTGGCAGCAAAGATCAATCCTGCAAGACGAGCCCTGAATCCTATGATTAGCAGTACAGGAGCTATAATTTCTCCGGCAAACACACCATAGGCAAAGAATGATGGTAAGCCATGCATGATCATCATGTCTTGAATAAACCCAATTCCGTTAATCAACTTACTGATTCCATAAACAGACATGGGAAACCCGATTGCTACTCTGGTAATAAGTAGTCCTAAATCAATGTTCTTTTTCATTTCTTATCATTATTTAAAAGTTATATTTTACAAATGCCCCGATATTTTCCAGGGTCTTTTTTCCATTATTAAACTGGTCGAAATTGGAAGCCAGTCCGTACATCATTTTATCCTGTTTTACTCCTAGTCTGATAAACTGCAAACCTCTGGGATATCCGCTGTCATCAATATTCCCAATAGCGAGTACACTGAAATATCCTTTGAAATTTTCTGTCAGATAAGGAGTGTACTCAAATGATATAGATTGTTCCAGAGAAAACCCTTTCTGATACGTAGTTCCTATAGAATAGGAGAGAGAATAGGAGGGTTGGATAATCTTATACTGCAGGTAAGCACTGAAAAATGCTCCCGGGTTTTTCATTCCAAATGCAGCATTGGCACTCAATCTTTTGGTAAGAGAATAGGATAGGGTATTTCTGATGAAGAATATATTCTCTTTGTCTTTGGTATATTCTGTATCAAATAAGGTGAGATTGTTCAATTTCAACCGGTCATTCAGTTGAAAATTGACATTATGCATATAAGTATAGGAACGATGTCCTAAAACAAGATCCGGGGTATAGGAAAGTTTCTGTGCATTCAGGTTCAAGGAAGCTGATGCCAGAGCTGTTATAGCGATAATTTTTGCCTTCATATTTCACTCTTTAAATTTCTGAGAGCAAAATTATTCGGGCTGGAGGGGAATAAACTTAAGAAATCTTAAGAAACATCAGACAGGTGTTTTTTTCTCAGATAACTCAGATATTCTACCGTTATTCCAAGGTAGGAAGCGATCATGTATTGAGGGAAACGCTGCTCGATATTACGGTAAGTAGTGACAAATGTTCTGTATTTGGTGTAGGCATCAACGCGAGAGTGCTCAAAAGTTCTTTCCTGTAAAGTAACATAGGCAGACTGCATTTTCAGACGCCAGAATTCTGAGATAGCCGGAACTTCTTTGTACAGTAATTCCAGATTGCTTTTACTGATCTGGATGATGGTGGTATCTTCATTAGCCTGAATAAACATTCTTGAAGGTAACTCACTCAGATAGCTGTAAAGATCATTCACCCACCAGTTTTCAATGCCAAGCTGAGTGGTATTTTCTTTTCCTTTTTCGTCAATATGATAAGCAAACAGGCTTCCCTTTGCAATGAATCTCATGTGTCTTGAAATCTGTCCTTCGCGAAGCAGAAAATCTTTCTTTTTAAGCTGAATGATTTCCAATTTGGAAGTAATACGGTCAATATCCTGATCTTCTAAAGTAACTATTTCTTTAAAATGTTCTATCAGCTGTAAAAGAATTGGATCTGCATTCATCGTTAGATTTTGTAAGTATGTCGTACAGATGCAAATTTACAGAAATTACCAGGATTGAGATAAAACGATTATACATAAGAAGACCACAATTTACGGGCTAAATTGTGGTCTTCCTCAACTAAGAACTATTTAACTACGATTCTGTTTTCAAATAACCATAATGTAAAACAGTTTCCTTTCCGAATAAGCTTGAGAAAATATTCTGAAACTCATGGATGTATTTACATTTTATGGCGTTCCCGTATATTTTCAGCCCTTCCAGTATTTTTCTGGAGCTCAGGTCTATATCGTATTTTATAAAGGATTCCGGCCTTTCATATCGGATACTCTGTTCAGAACTGTACGTTCTTGAGAATCCAAGCTTTTCAAGCCATTCTTCAGTGATCTTAATAGGTTTGATGGAGGCTGCCGGAACTGAAATACTTTGAATATCATTTTCAATTTTAACAAAATAAGCCTGTTCAACATTATGGAAGATCTCAGTGATCGTATAAATCTGATTTTTGTACTCGACCAAGTTCTTGATTTTTAGATCTGCTACGTTCATAATATTTTGAATTTTAGTTGATGATATGGTCTCAGATAAACAGCAAATAGTATGCCCGGCATTGTATTGTTAAGCCTTGTTTTGGTGAAGATTAGGTTAAATTTTTGCTATAAAAAATTAATGATATGTTAAAATAGTACGTCTATAAAGGGTTTGTCACGCTATCATGAAATATAGAATGTGGTATGTATGTGGTATTAGTTTTTTACTCTTGCTTTTGGAGTGGTATTAAAAGTTGTCAGAAGAAGAGCTATAATAACGGATATGATAAGAACTCCTATGAAAACATTCCAGGAATAGGCATGAAGCAGATAACCGGTACCACTTCCCAGAATACTTGAGCCAAAATAATAAAACAGCCAGTAAATAGAAGTGGCTGAAGATTTCCCACGTTTGGCATACAAAGCGGTCATCTGGCTTGCCATAGTATGGGCTGCGAAGAATGAAAGGGTGAAAAGCCCAAGTCCGAAAATAAGGATATAAATGTTTTCAGACAGCAATAAAGCAGCTCCGATAATCATAGACAGGATGGATGCTTTAAGAATATTATTCATGGGAAACCTTCTTGAAAGGCGGCCTACGATCATCGTTCCGAAAACTCCAAAAATATACATCAAAAAGATAAAGGCAATGATAAAGTGGCTTAATGAAAATGGTTTGGCCTCTAGTCTGAATGTCAGGTAATTATAAACACTTACGAAAACGCCCATTAATAATGCTGCAGTACAATATAAACGGAGCATATACGGGTTGGTAAGAAAAAACTTCATCTGTTTTACCTTAAGATGGTAGTCTGTTTTCTGAGGATTAAAAAACTTTGATTCCGGAAACAGTTTCCAGAATACGGCACCGAGAATGAAACTTTCTATGCCAATCAGAAGAACAGCATTACGCCATCCGAATTCCCCTGCAAAAAGAGTTGCCATTATCCTTCCGCTCATTCCTCCGATTGTATTTCCGCTGAGATACATACTGATGGCTGCAGGTACTGCCAGAGCATCTACTTCTTCTGTAAGATAGGCAAGGGCAACTGCTGAGACGCCCGAAACAACAAATCCTTTCAATACTCCGATAGCAATCAGGAGGCTTAAACTTGGAATCCAGGTTGAGATAATAGTAAGTACAGCAGATGAAATCAATGAAAAAACCATGAGATTTTTTCTGGAATAGCTGTCCGCTTTAAAAGCAAAAAACAGTAATCCCAATGCCATACCTATTGTGGATGATGATACCAGCAGAGAAGTATCACCTACAGATACTCCGAACTGTTGTGCAGCCATTGGCAGCATCGGCTGGAAAAGATAAAGCTGTGCAAAAACCGAGAGTCCTGAAAAGAAAATACAAAGTTTTATATATCGGAAACGTGAGCTTCCCTGAAGTGCTTTTTCAGATGAATTCATGATTTTTTTGCAATTAAAATGCAGTGGTTTGATGGAAAAATTAAGTGCTGTAAATTTCCTGATTATTTTCCGAATTTAAAAATCATTATCTCAATAATATATATTGGTGAAACAAATCAATGAAGCTGCAGACTGTTGATGTATTCTGAAGGAGTAATATTCTCCATCTGTTTGAAAACCCTGTTGAAGGTAGACTGATTAGAGAATCCTGCCTCAGTGTAAATATACATAAGGGTCACTTTTTCAATATCATTTTCATTAAGCAGCCTTTTTACACATGCAATTCTGTGCATATTCAGATAATTATTGAAGTTGGGATATCCTTTTGCACGAATGGACTTTGAGATATAACTGCTGTTGATTTCCATTTCTGTAGAAAGCTTTGATATATTGAAGTTAACATCTTTATACAAATGTTTTTCTGTCATCACAGATTCAATTTTTTCAAACAGTTCATCAGCAAAAGGAGCCTTCTCAGGTGTTGAAACAGACTGTATTATTGTACTCTGAGCCTTCTCCTCAATTTCATGGTAAATTTCAACTCGTTTTATTTTATCCTTAAAATAGAGCAGGAGTGCTATGACAGCTACGTTGGAAACCATAAGGATTGTATCTGTAATTCTCACATCCTCAGGTCTGTGTACAGGGAATTTAAAGCTGAAGGTTTTGGAAATAAGGTAGCCTGCAATTATATTCAGCAAAGCAAATAAACTGTAAATATATACATACTTCCTTTGAAAGAAAACATAAGCGGCCAGCGGAATGGGGATAAGCCAGACAAAACTTGCTATGGAATTGTTCCAGAAAGCAAGCATAATATAGAAATTGTAAAGTGTCGCAATAATGATATAAGAATGTACCATTACATTGACGGAATAGGTTTTACGAACAATCAGATAAGTATAATCCAATAAAAAAAGTCCTCCAAAAAGATACCATGCCATTATTTTATCAGGAATGACAAAGGTAAATATCAACCCAAATATCGCAAGAATGACAGACATCAGAATGTTGTAATAATAAACCAGCTGTCTTTTGTACTGTTCAATTTTTATGTCTTTGTCGGCGGTCATTTGTGGTAGGAGGTAATTTTAAATCATTTCAATATCTTCTCATAACAGTCAGATATTAGAAAATGACTGGTTTAATCTGTTGATTATTAATTATTTGTGTTTTGTGAGCTGTTTCCGGTTTTTCATTGATTCCTTATGAATTTGATTTATCAATGCAGATAACTTTGCATCAGCTAGCTCAACAAAGGCTGATTGATGATCTATCAATTGACCCTAAATGATTTATTCTATTCTTAAATAAATCAAATAATTTTTAAACAAATATACTAAAATGAAAAAAATAAAATTACCTCTTGCCAGCATAATGATGTGTTTTTCACTAGCCGCATATTCCCAGGTAGGTATTAATACAGATTCCCCTAAAGTAACATTACATGTAGAAGGAAAACCGGACGTGGCTACCGTGCCTGATGGTGTAATGGCTCCCAGAATGACAGGAGACCAGTTAAGAGCTAAAGACGATGTCTATTTAGCGGCTCAAACAGGAGCTTTGGTCTATGTCACTCAAGCAGTAACTGCCCCTTCAGTAAAAACGGCCAAAGTAGATAAAGCCGGTTACTATATGTTCAACGGAACCACCTGGAAATTTGCTTTCGGAGGAAAAGATGATGACATTACGATCGGAGATTTAATCTACTATCATGGAAGCATCCCTGCAGGTACTTCCGGAGCGACCACATTAGCAAGTACCTATCTTACAGACCTTCCTGTTTTAGGAGGTTTCTTAAGACTTGATGCACAATTTAACAGCAGTTCAGCAGGAACCGGAGCAGCTACCACTTTTAATCCGAGACTTTATAATGTAGGAACTTCAGATGTGAAAATATGGGTTTCAGAAATGTCTACCCATACCGGTGATTCTGACAACGGAAATATTAAATTATCACCAGGAGCTTACAGACAGTTTGATGATGGTGTTTATCTTACTCAGACCCATAATGAGACCGTAACATTTGATATTACGATACAAGAACCCGAACCAAGATGGTACCGAGTGTATTATGCATTTCGCGTAGATAATAAATCTACAACAGGAAGCAGTGATGCTACAACCACAGATTCCAATACTTCGGATAACACAAGGGAGTTGTTTCTCTCTGTACAGAGACTGTATTAATTAGTCGCCTGAAGATTCTAAAAATACAATGATTCTATAAAATTATACAAAATCAATGGGTTAGCTGTTTAAAAATCTAATGAGATTTGTGTTTTTTCTGGGGCTGGAATACTATGAAGTTCCGGCCCCGTTTTCTTAATGCATCATTTCATAGACTTTGATCAGTTCTGCAATATTTCCGACAGTAAGCTTTTGAAAAATCCTTTTTTTATAAGTGCTTACTGTAGACATCTGAATATTGAGCTTGTTAGCAATTTCCAGATTACCATTGCCATCCGCCAGAAGTTTGAAGATTTCGTATTCCCTGGATGATAACTTTTCTACGGGATTATTTCTTTTGTTTTGAATAATAAGACCAATCAGCTCTGCAGGATAGAAATATCCTTTTTCAATTACAGTTTTCACAGCATTTTTAATTTCTTCTTCACTGCTTTGTTTATTAAGATAGCCTTCAGCTCCTTCTCTGATATATTGGATGGCTACATCTTTGTCATATCCTGAGAATATGAGAATTTTAAGGTCATTCTGTATATCTTTAAGCTCCGGGACCATTTTTTTATACTGAGTTCCCGGCATATCAATATCTAAAATAATAAGGTCATACCGTTGATTTTCCAACTTCTTTTTCACCTGGTCATAATTTTCCGCAAAATCTATATTCAGCCCCGGATAAGCAGTTTCAAGAACCAGAGAGGTTCCTGCTCTTACCACATAATGATCATCAGCGATTAAAATTCTTTCATTCATAAAGATTAGTTTTTTTTGAGTGTTATTTCCACAACAGTTCCTTTAGGATGGTTTTGTCTGAAGTTCATTTCAGCATTGATCTTTTTTACCAGATGGATAACCATATGCAGACCCAATCCTTTTCCTTTAAAGCTGGGTGTTTCCAGTTTTGGATTTCTGAACAGGTTCATATAAATAGAAATCTGTTCTTCAGACATTCCTGTTCCTGTATCAGTAATGAGTATGGTGGATTTTTGTGGATTTTCGGTAATAGTAAGGGTTATATTTCCTTCAAAGGTATTTTTCACTGCATTATCAAGGATGTTATGAATAATAGCAGTTAAAATACTTTCGTTTACCCTAGAAAATATAATACCTTCAGTAAGATTGGTAATTGTAGTCCCTTTTTCTTTTGCAATTTCACAGAATAATTTATTCTTGATTTCCAGAATTCTGTTGATGGGATATTCTTTTTCTTCAAAAATATTTTCAGCCTTATAAAGTTCAGTGTACTCTTTCAAATTCAGGGTAAACTGATACAGTTGTTCAGAAGATTTATAAATACTGTCAAAGTACTTTTTCTGAAGTTCTACATCATCAGATTCATGCAGTTTCTGAGAAAGCATGGCAATAAATCTGATCGGAGTGGTAATGTCATGACTGATAGTTTCCACAAGTTTCTTCTGATATTCCGTTTCTTTCTGCAGGTTGTTTTTTACGACCTCCAGGTGAAGAGAGGTTTCCTTCAGTTCAGAGTTTTTATTATGAACAATCTGTTTTAAAGCTTTATTTTTTATCCTTAGAAAATTAGTGGTTAACTGAACAATAATGATGATGATAATAAGGATAATAATGGACGCAGAAACCCTGAAAAGCAAGGTCTGATAAAAAAGAGGCTGGATTTTAAAACGTATGGTCTTTTCTTCATATTTCCCGTCAGCAGAAATCAATACTCTTACACTCAAGGAGTAATCTCCGGGAGAAAGGTTGCTGATGGTGTATTTTAATTCTTTTCCTGTGGCAATCTTTTCCCATTCGGTATTTTCTTTTCCTGATATTTTTGCCTCTATATAAAGGTTTTCAGGATTGGAAAAATAAGGAATATCAATAAAGACATCCGCTGTTTTGTAATCATTTTTCAAATCAAGGATCTGATGAAAATACTGAGGTTCAGAATTTCCTATTTTTACCCGTTCAATGTAAATTTTATTTCTTCCAGGATAATAAGTCTGAATATTTTCCGGATTGAAAAATACAAAACCATCCATGGAAGGAAACACAAAATCTCCATTTTCAAGAGCGTAAGCATTAGGTTCTGAACTTCCATTAAATTCATTGGTCAGAAAACCGTCTTTTTTAGTGAAACGATAGTAAAAAACCGGAGTTTTTTTGCCTTCCGCATACTGCAGTAATTGTTTCTTAGCGACTTTAAACATTCCATTATTCGAAGAAATCCAATAATATCCTTTCTGATCTTCAAGAATATAATGAGCCGACTGGAGATAATCGTTCACGTCGTTTGGCATCTTGATAAGCTTGTGATTCCTGAAAAGATAGAATCCGTTTTTGTTTGTAGTAATCCATATCAGATTGTCCTTTGTTCTGATAATACTTTTGACATGTATGTTTTTGATTAACGGAGTTATGGTATTGCTGCCAAGTGTGATAGAATAAAGTCCGTCACTGTTTCCTGTCAGAATTTCATTCTCATTGTATTGATAAAAAATATTGACAAAACTTTTAAAAGTATAGGTAAAATCCGGTTGTTTAAATATGTCCTTTCTGTAAAGATGAAGCTGAGTTCCTGAAAGATCTGTGAAGGTAGTGCCGTAAAGGCTTCCGCTTTTCATAAATGTTTCAAGTCCCTTTTTAACAAAAGTGGAATCCTTTTTTTTATATCCCGAATTTTTATAAAACCTGATAATAGTGTTTCGTTTTCTGATCAGAATATTTCCGGAATGGTCATACATCATCAGATAATTGTCATTGTTTCCGAATAGATGGTTTTTTACAATCCCATTTCGTCCGAATTCTGTTCCGTCCTCAGCAATAATCGTATTTTTACTGAAAGGAAGTGATGCAAAATATACATTACTGGAAAAATCGGCCTCTTTCCTTGAAACATAGAAATTGGAAAGTTGCAGCACATTCAATCCATTATTAAGAGTTCCCAGATACAATTTGTTGAAACTCTCATCATAGTACATGGAGCAATATGAGTGATTACCGATTTCTTCAAAGTTGACAAGAAATTTCAAACGGAGATCCTTTTCATTTCCTTCTAAAAGGTAAATATTGTCATGATTGATAATAAAAGTCTGATTGGTGATCTGTTGCCAATAGATTTTAGTGTCAGGATGATTAAAAAGTGTAGGTTTATCAGAAACAGAAAGGTGCCCTTTGTAGATGGAATAGGTTTTTCTTTTTTTCAGATCATTGACGAACAGGTGGTTATTCAGTACAAAAATATAGTTCAGGTCTTTATTGGTAAAAGGAAAAGCAATTTTTATTTCCTTTTTTCCTTCCTTATAGATGATGGCATTCTTTTCTGTAAAATGATAAACAGAATTTCTAAGCTGAATAAAATATTGGATGTCATTATAGAAATCCGATGTAATGATATTATTGGCAATGCGATGCAGGATATCTGTACCGTTAGAATAGGTCATTTTATCACCCTTAGTAAGGCTTGCCAACTTTGGAAACCTGTTTCTGATAATGATTTTATTTTCCTGGAAATTATTAAGAACGGTGATGCTGTCAAGGCAGGGATCTCCTATAAACTCACCAAAATGAAGATTATTTACCCTGAAATTATTAAAGGTAATAAAAGAGCTCCCGTCATACCGTACCAGCCCGTTTTCAGTAGAAATCCAGATGAAGCCATATTTGTCTTTGACAATGGCCTTTGCACTGCTTTGGGGAAGCCCGTTATCTATGTTATACCACGTAGATGTATAGTGCTGCCCGGAAATGTTTAGATAGATACAAGCAAAAATTAATGCCCAAACTCTCATATATGTGCAAAACTGATCTATATCTGCTGCTAATGCAATAGACGGTTAATAATAGTATTTGTACAAGTCAAAGTTTTTTTAAAGGGCAGGAACGATTGAAAATAAATTTTTATCATTGAAGTTTTCTGGTCTTTTGTGTTTTATATTTTTTGATCGTGTAAAAATAGTGAAATTATGGCGATAAATTAGTATTGCATATTTTGTTTTCTATAAGTTTTATCATGTATTGCAGACAATAGGCCATTCAATTTTTTTTGACAAATTATCATATTTCAATAATAAGTGATAAATTTATATCACATTCATTTTAAATCATCTTTTGTAGATCTCTGTATTGTGCTGGATTTCTGAATTGTTTTAGAATTTTATAAATGAGAAATATTTTCGTGCTTGAATAATTTTATTAGTTTTTAAATTAATGGTTAAAGTTTTGTTTAATTGATTTTGTAGTAAAACTTCGACAAAAAAAAGATGGTTTATTCTACATGATAACTTTGTCAGGGCTTATGGATATTCATATTTTTGCAAAAATATTCTCACAACAATTAAGAAGCTTTATTGTCAAAATAATGATTCTAAGAACACAAACGGTTTTTATCTCAAAAACAAAAGAGACTGTACTAAAAGTAAACAGTCTCTTTTTTATTTTTAAACATTCAGAATCCTTTTTAAATCAAAAAAAACCTCCCGGAAATGATGGGAGGTGAATAAAATTGACTGTATATTGAAGTGTAATTCAATCGTTATTGGTGGGTTTCAAGCCACTTGAGTCTGCGCTGATCCGGCAGATGTTTTACTCTGAAGTTTTCAAAAACCGCAGTGAATCCTTCTCCGTCCGGACAGGCTGCCATTAACCCAACCATTACAGGAATGTTATCCTGAAGAGGCGCATTTCGCATCATGATATAATTTTTATCATCAAAAGAATAAAATATCTCAACAGCATCCAGTCTTCTCACTGCTTTGATCCATATAGCTGGGGGCGTTTTTTCTAATGTAATGACACTCCAGTCACTTTTATTATGGGTGACCACAGTGCTGAGATTGTATTTGCCATCTACGAATTCTACTCCGGCTTTGATATAATGTTCCTGATCTGTTCTCAGCATAAGCCCCATCTGGTCAAATCTTGCTTTATAGCTGCCGGTTATTTTTACTTTTGCCTCAAATTCACCGCCATATGTTGTGTAGTAAAAAGGGGCATCATCTACCGTAAATCCATAATGTGAAACCCTCCAGTAATCGCTCTGTGGTGTTACAAACACAGAAAGGCTATTATTTTTGATTTTCCATTTTTCAGGTTCATTAAACCATGTCATTTTCTCAAGACTCTGGGCGGAAAACTTTTGAATCAGGAATAAGATGCAAAAGCCGAAAATCAGTTTCTTCATTCTCTTTGGGATAAGTTCTAAGGGTAAATTATTATTTTAGCAAAAGTATTATTAAACTTCATTTGCGTCAATACTGATAAATAACCATTATGGAAATCCGTGAACAACTTAGTGATCAATTACTGGATAACGCTTCGAAAAAATGCCAACTTGATCTAGAGATCTATAAACAGAGAGCATTAGCATACTCTCAGATGGAAGGTGCAATATCTGTGCTGAGCGATATGCAGGAGAATAAAAGTTTTATTTATAAATCTGCGGCAGCAGACGAACTTGGGCTAAAGATGGATGAAAACCCTACGGAAATAGACTCTATCTGGGAAGAAGAAATGCTGAAAAAGATACATCCTGATGACCGCCTGAAAAAATACATCCATGAACTCCGTTTTTTCAAATTGCTGGATACCATGGAATTAAAAGAACGTACGGCATATAGTGTGGTTTCAAAAATAAGAATGAAAGATAAAAATGAAGACTACAGATGGGTGAAGCACCGTATGTTTTATGTTTATTCGCCCGATAACGGCAGGCTTAGGCTGGCTCTTTGTCTTTATAATATTGCATTGACTTCATCTGGTGTTCCTGATTTTATGATTGTTAATATGATAAAAGGGGAAGTAGTTGTAAAAGATAAACTTGATTATAAAAATATTTTAAGCCTCAGAGAATTGGAGGTTTTAAAATGGATTGGAGAGGGATATGCAAGCAAAGAAATTGCAGGTCTTCTTTCTATAAGCGTCAATACGGTCAACAGACACCGTCAGAATATCCTGGAAAAGTTAAAAGTAAAAAATTCTACACAAGCTTTTAAAGATAGTTTTTCTTAAATATCCAGTTTGAAATATCCGAAAAGCTTACCTTGTTATTTTGTATCTTAATGATTAAATTTATATCTTGAATACACATTAGCAAGAAACATACACGATGAAAAGAAGCGAAGAAATTACCCGCCAGTATTTTACTTTTTTAGATAAGCATATTCAGGAGGTTATTTCCGGTGCTGATCCTGAATTTATGGAACTGAATGAGATCGCCAGAGAGCTCGCTATATCCCATAAGCACCTTACCGATACCGTTAAAAAAGAAACCGGACAGCACCCTTGCTCCTTTTATGATGAAAAAATTATTGATCAGATCAAGAAAATGCTCGTGGGATCCGATCAGTCTGTGGCAGAAATTGCCCGTATTTTTACTTATGATCCTTCCAATTTTTCAAAATTTTTCAAAAAAATGACTGGCTTTACTCCCGGAAATTTCAGAAATTCCAAAAAAGTTTAAATTGACTACTTTTTTTGTTTAATATTGTTGTTGCAAGAGATTTGCGCTGGTTTTTGTCTCAGAGTAGGGATTTGAACGTTCAGATTGATGTGTTTTAAAGGCTGTTTAGTGAATTAAAATGTTAAAATAATAAAAAAATAATCTTTTATAAATGAGTCGTTTGTGAAAAATAATTACAATTTTTTATTATTTATGTATTAATATTTCTTTATTGTTTGATTTTTTTATTAAATTTAGGTAAGAAAAAACTAATTAATTCAAAAGCAGAAAACGTTAAAAAAGATAGATGTATATTTAAATACTTTGGTTTCCAGATAATAAGATAAAAATATTGTGTCTTTAATAATATTTAATCTTAACAGAGGCACTTAAGCCTTTTAAATAGTTATATATTTGTTTCTTTTAAACCACAACAAACAAGATTAAGGATGAGCATCAATTTCACAACAGCAACTATTAAAGACTTTGAGAATATACCAGATAATGATATGGCTCAAAGAGCTGAAATTTTTTATGAATATTTAGACTTTGTAAAGTCTAACGGACACATGAATTACAGACTGAAGAATACTTCAGGAACCAATGCAATACTGAATGTAAATATTGCAGACCAAAACAGAGAATTTGTTAGTTTTGTATCAAGTGATTATTTAGGATTTACACAACACCCGAAAGTAAAGCAGGCTGCTATCGAAGGAATAGAGAAATATGGAACGGGAACAGGAGCTACGCCCCTTATCGGTGGCTACTTTGATTATCACAATGCTTTAGAAAAAAGAATTTCAAGTTTTTTTCAAAGAACAGAAGATGAAGCCGTAGTGTTTACTACCGGATATACTGCTAACAGCGCTAGTTTACAGTGTTTAATGCAGAAAGAAGATCTTGCTATTTTAGACATGGCAGTGCATGCCAGTGTACATGAAGGATGTGCTTTTACCAATAAAAAAACATTTCCGCACAATAATTTGGAATCTTTGGAACACATTTTGAAGGTATCTGAAAATCTGTACCGTACGAAACTCGTTATTGTGGACGGAGTGTATTCCCAAGATGGTGATACTTCCCGTATTAATGAGATCTATAACCTTGTGAAAAAGTACAATGCCTTTCTAATGGTAGACGACGTACATGGTGTCGGCATCCTTGGAGAAACCGGAAGAGGTACTTTGGAGCAGGCTGGGTTATTGGATAAAGTAGACATCATCACAGGTACATTCAGCAAAACATTTGGAAATCTGGGAGGTTATGTCATTGCAGATAAAAAAATAGCTGCCTTTATAAGATTCCATTCACGCCAGCAGATCTTCTCAGCCACAGCTCCACCATCATCCGCAGGAATTGTTAAAGCCATTGATTTAATTGACGAAGAACCTATCTGGAGAGAAAAACTCTGGGATAACATCAATTATTTCAAAAAAGGACTGGATGATTTAGGATTAGATACAGGAGTTACCTGCTCCGCGATCGTTCCCGTAAAAATTGGAGATCCTTATGTAACAGGAGATGTAGGAAAACTACTAATAGAAATGGGAATCTATACCAACCCGATTCTTTATCCGGCTGTACCAAGAAAAGACGCACGTATCAGGATGAGTGTAACGGCAAGACACGAAAAAGAACATCTCGACAAAACGCTTAATGCGTTTGATGATATTAATAAAAAATTGCATATTGCGAAAAAATAATAATTATGCCTAGAAAAGTAGTGCAGGGCCCCATTAGGGACAAAGAAAAAACAAAGCAGAAACTGCTTGCTGCAGTTGGTAAAATTTTAAGAGTAAAAGGATATTCCGGATTAAAAGTAAGCAAGATAGCTGCCGTTGCCGGATTTGATAAAAAATTGATCTATGAGTACTTTGGAAGTACTGATAAACTGATCGATGAATATATCAAATCTCAGGATTACTGGAGCCAGGTCAACCAGGATGTTGATATGGATTTCTCGGACGGTGGGCACGAACTTACTAAAATGGTTGTATTGAACCAGTTCGAAAACCTGAAGAAAAATAAAGAACTTCAGAAGATCATCCTTTGGGAGCTTTCGGAAAGTAAGCCTATTCTTAAGAAATTGGTTGAACAACGTGAAGAAGTAGGAGAGGTTTTATTTGGAAACATCTCAGATCCTTACTTTGGTGAAGGAGTAGCAACAAGACACAGAGCAATTATGGCTTTGATTGTGTCTGGAGCTTACTATCTCAACCTTTATACAGGATACAACGCCAATAAGTTTTGTGGTATTGATCTGAAAACTGAAGAAGGAAGAAAAGAGGTTGAAGCCGCTATTGTTGAGTTGATCGACTTTGCATACAGCAAAAAGAAATAGAAATTAAAAGTTTTCCGATTTGAGCAGAAATACGTTTTTGTTAATAATTTGAAAACTTTTAATTTTCAAATTAAAACTATATTTCTTACTTTTGGCCAATGGAAAATTTTATAGTATCTGCAAGAAAATATCGTCCTCAGGAGTTTGATACGGTTGTAGGGCAATCCCATATTACGGATACTTTAGAACATGCAATTGAAGAAAGTCAATTAGCTCAGGCATTACTTTTTTGCGGTCCTCGTGGTGTGGGTAAAACTACCTGTGCCAGAATTCTGGCAAGAAAGATCAATGAGAAAGATGGCTCGGTTTCAGAAGATGGCTTTGCTTACAATATCTATGAACTGGATGCAGCATCCAATAACTCTGTAGATGATATCAGAGAACTTATAGATCAGGTACGTTTTGCACCTCAGGTTGGTAAATACAAAGTATATATCATTGATGAGGTTCATATGCTGTCTTCTGCCGCTTTCAATGCTTTCCTGAAAACGCTGGAAGAGCCGCCTGCTCATGCTATTTTTATTTTGGCTACAACGGAGAAACATAAAATTATTCCAACAATTTTATCCCGTTGTCAGATTTATGACTTCAAGAGAATTACCATTGAAGACATCCAGAATCATCTGAAAGATATTGCCCAAAAAGAAAATATTCAGTATGAAGATGACGCGCTGTATCTGATTGCTCAGAAAGCAGATGGCGCATTAAGAGATGCACTTTCTATCTTCGACAGACTTTCTACCTTCTCCCAGAAAAATATTACACTGGCAAAAGCCGCAGAAGTACTCAACATTCTGGATTATGATCAATATCTGAACATTGTGGATCTTGCGAAGGAAAACAAAATTCCTGAAGTGCTTTTTGCGTTCAATGAGATTGTGAAAAAAGGTTTTGATCCCCATATTTTCATTGCCGGATTAGGAAATCATTTCAGAGATTTGATGATGGCACAGAATACTTCCACCATGGAACTCATTGAAGTAGGAGAGAAAACAAAGGCTAAATTTGTAGAGCAAGGACAGAAATGGGCCGCCCAGCAGCTTATTGATGGCATTGAGATCTGTAACCATGCAGATATTAATTATAAGAATTCCAAAAACCCAAGACTTACGGTTGAAATTGCTTTAATGCAGCTGGCTTCACTGACAGCTAATTTAGGTGATACTAAAAAAAAAAGTTCCTGATACTGGCTCCGTTTCTCAGTGAGAAACAGGAGGTGAAGATGCCGGAAAAGGCCCAGGAGAAGAAAGAAATTAAAACAGGACAACAACCTGCTGCTTCCCAGGCAGTTCAGGAAGTTTCAGTAACAAAAACCACCAAGCCATTGTCAAGACCGGGAATCTCTTCCGGTTTCAGCATCAGTTCCTTTTTGAATAAAGAAGATAACGTAGAAACAACAGAAGATGTTGTGGTAAAAACTGATAATCTTCCTCAGAACCATTTTACAGATACAGATCTGCAGGTGGAATGGAAAATTATGCTTAAACAGCTTCAGGTAAAAAATAATTTTGTATTTAATGCAGTTAAGACCTTCAAACTGGTAAAAGCTGAAGAGCATAAAATCAAAGTTTTGTTCCCTTCAGATTCTGCAAAAGTAGAATTTGATAAAATAAGTGGAGAATTTTTTAATCATTTTAAAAGAAAAATTCAGAATCATATTATTGAGGTAGAATACGTCAGAGACGTTGAAAATCTGAAGATTGAGGTGGTGACGAAAAGAAAAATGTTTGAAAAATTTATAGAAAAAAATCCACTTTTGAAAGATCTTGATGATTTAATGAAGTTTGATTTGACATAATTTTTATATATTTGTCAAATATTTCTGTCGAAAATAAGTTTTTGACAAAAACAAATTACAACCAGAAACGCTAAATAAAGACATTTCCAGAATAAAATGGAAAATTTGACTAACACATATCAGTCTTTTTTTGCACCCGCTAATTACTTTTTTAGCGGTTATTTTAGTTTTTCTGCTTCTTATTATAGAAATTTCAGAACGTATTACCGATTTTATTGGTACTGTTAACTGAATTTCTTTCCAAAAAATACAGGAGAAGTAGAGCCCTATTATTTTCCTGATTCCTTTAAACAATTTTGAACGGCATTTTTTGAAAAGAATTATAAATTAAATTTTATAATCCAAAGGGCTATTGCTGTTAACGAAAAAATTATATAAAAAAACAATAAAATTTAGAATAATGAATTTAAATGATTTAAAAAATGAGTGGATCGATGGGCTTACACAACCTCTAATGATTGCAGGGCCATGTAGTGCAGAAAGTGAAACTCAAATGCTTGAAACAGCCAGGAGAATTAAAGAATCCAATGCTAATGTATCGGTTTTCCGTGCAGGAATCTGGAAACCTCGTACCAAACCAAACGGTTTTGAAGGAGTAGGAGTGATCGGTTTGAACTGGCTAAAAAAAGTAAAAGAAGAGTACGGTTTTAAAACGGCGACTGAGGTAGCCAATGCACACCATGTGTTTGCAGCTCTGGAAGCAGATGTAGATGTTCTTTGGATTGGAGCACGTTCTACAGTGAACCCGTTCACAGTACAGGAAATTGCGATGGCTTTAAGAGGAACCGATAAGCCTGTCTTCGTGAAAAACCCTGTAAATCCGGATCTTGCACTATGGATCGGAGCGTTGGAAAGACTTTTAGGACAGGATATTAAAAACCTGGGAGTAATCCACAGAGGATTTTCAACATACCAGAAAACAAAATACAGAAACAATCCAAACTGGCAGATTGCCCTTGATTTCAAAAGCCAGTTCCCAAATATTCCAATGTTAATCGATCCTTCTCACATCTGCGGAAACAGAACTGGTCTTGCTGATATTACACAGGAAGCACTTAACGTAGGATACCAGGGAGCGATCATTGAATCGCACTGCAATCCTGACGAGGCGTGGAGTGATGCTTCTCAGCAAATTACCCCTGAAGTTCTTGCAGATCTTATTGGTAATCTGAAGGTAAGAAGCTCCAATCTTGCAGGTTTTGAGGGAGAGATGGGCAGACACAGAACTTTGATCTCTGATCTTGACTTCCAGTTAATTGAACTTCTTTCTCAAAGAATGAAAATTTCTGAGAAAATCGGTAAACTTAAAAAGGAAAATGACATTGCAATCTTCCAGCCTGAACGTTGGAAAGTAATTACAGAATACGCTACTCAGAAAGCAAAAGAAACTGGAATGTCTCAGGAGTTTATTGAAAAAGTATTCAAAGCTATTCACGAAGAGTCTATTGAAGTTCAGAATAACATTATGATTGAGAGATAAGCTGTGGATAAAAAGTAAAAGAGACTAATACTTTTACTAAATTTTCAGCTAAAAAATAAATTAGGGCTTAGACATCAGCATTTAGGGCAATTGAAACATGTGTTTTTAAACCTATTTCCTGAATGCTAAGCCCTAATTGCGTATATTTGCACCAGCATTATCTATGAAAGGAAAAATCATTAAATCTACAGGCAGTTGGTACCAGGTTTTGGAATTGGAAACAAATAAAATTTTCGAGGCCAGAATCAGGGGGAAATTCAAATTAATAAAAACTAGACTTACCAATCCACTTGCTGTAGGAGATTTTGTTGAGTTTCAACTGGAGCAGGATGATATCGCATGGATCACAAAAATTGAACCGCGCTCCAATTATCTAATCAGAAAATCCGTAAACCTTTCAAAAGAAGCCCATATTATTGCATCCAATATTGATTTGGCATGCTTTATCTTCACTCTGAAACATCCTGAAACATCTTTAGGATTTCTGGACAGGTTTCTGGCATGTTGTGAAGCCTATAATATTACCCCACTCATTCTTTTTAATAAGATCGATGTTTTACACGACGAAGAAATTGAAATTGTAAAGGATGTTGAATTCCTATATCAGGAAATTGGATATGATACTTTGGAAATTTCTTCCTATTCGAAATTGAATCTTGATCAGCTTCAGGAGATTCTTAAAGATAAAACTTCAGTATTTTTCGGCCACTCAGGTTGTGGGAAATCTACTTTAGTGAATGCTTTACAGCCAGGATTAAATTTAAAAACATCTGAAATTTCAGATACTCACCTGAAAGGAAAGCATACCACAACCTTTGCTCAGATGCACTTCTGGCATTTTGGCGGAAACGTTATCGATACTCCGGGAGTTCGTGAATTTGCAATGATTGATATTGAAAAAGAAGAAGTACAGCATTACTTTCCTGAAATTTTTAAAAAGAGAGAAGAGTGCAAATTTCACAACTGTCTTCACATCAATGAACCGAAATGTGCCGTTATCGATGCTCTTGAAACAGGCGAGATTCAACATTCCCGCTATGCTACATATATTAAATTGATGGATGAAGCAGAAGAGGCTTCTCAAAAATAAGCAGCAAAAGACATTCTCTTTTTAACAATTACAGATTAATTCGGACAATCTGTACTATTTTATGTATCACTATATTAGAATAATATTCTAAAAAATCATTTCTCTAAAGATTGTATTTAATTCTGTTTTGAAATGTGTATTTTTTTAGCTTATTTTTTTTAGTTTTTAATGAAAAAAAATCTCTTTTTAGATAACTCTACTTTCTGGCACTCTTTTTTCGGCACATAACTCCACTTTTGTCACATTTTTTCCGATCTGAAAAATGATATTACTCGATTTTTGGATATTGTATTAATTTCAATAAAAGTTTCAATAATGTTGTATATGGGTTTATTTGAGTTAAAAAATTATTAAATTGATAAAAATATAGGGTGTTTTTTGAAAATAAAAAACCCAGCCGAAGCTGGGTAAAAACTAATAACCATGAAAACTCAAATTAAACATGAGAATCGCAATAGAATAAACAATTACTGTGCCAAAGTTTAGTTTACAATTTCTTAATAAAAGTTATTTTTATGTTAAAAAAAAATTAAAATAAAAATCAAAGATATTTTTTGTAATTTTGCGCCATTAAAAAAATATACATTTATGTCTAACATTACATTCACTATGATTAAGCCTGATGCTGTTGCTGACGGACATATCGGTGCTATATTGGGTAAGATTGCTGAAGGAGGTTTTAAAATCAAAGCTTTAAAATTAACTCAGCTTACAGTTGCTGATGCAAAAAAATTCTATGAAGTACATGCTGAAAGACCATTTTATGGAGAATTAGTAGAATTCATGAGCTCTGGTCCTATCGTTGCTGCAGTTTTAGAAAAAGACAATGCGGTTGAAGACTTCAGAACATTAATTGGTGCTACTAACCCTGCAGAAGCTGCAGAAGGTACTATCAGAAAAATGTTTGCAAGAAGCATCGGAGAAAATGCTGTTCACGGTTCAGATTCTGACGAGAATGCATTAATCGAAGCTCAATTCCATTTTTCAGGAAGAGAGATTTTCTAAGAAAATCATCTTACAAAATAAAAAATCCGGAGAATTTTCTCCGGATTTTGTTTTTATATGAATGCATCTTTCAGATATACTAAAGATTGTTTTCAATTGCTCCCACATTTTCTCTGTAGAGTTCCAGAGGTTTATTCAATAATACAGCAATGATGGTCATTTGCTTGTCCAGTTTTTCCTTTGGAACGTCAATATAAATAATTCCCGGTCTGTCACTCCAGTACAGCTTATTGTAGATGGTATGAGGCAGCATAGTGCCTTCTCCAACAACTCTTATTCTGGCAATTTCATTTTTTATTCCTTTCAGAGCAATAGGCCCAGTAGGTATTCCTTCCACAAAAAGATAAAGAGTCTGTTTGTCTTTTGATAAAGCGCTCATTCCTGGGTAGTGACCAGCCGGAAGACCTTTTCCTGTCTCAAACAAAGCTTCAGTATGCTTACTTATCCATTCTATGGTTTCCGGATTTGTTTTAGACGTTTTTTTAATTTTTATGTCAAGACCATCATTTGTAAGACCATCATTTGTAACTAAATTCTGATCATAGTTCAGGGCATTGGCAATCTCATAGACTGCTTCCTGGGTGTTTTTGTTTTCCAGTATTTCGGGAAGAGTATGTTTTTCCTTCTTAAAATCTTTCAAAAATGCAGGAGATGTGTCAAAAGTAATTTCTGCCACAGTGACATCTTTGTCAAATTTTACATTGGAGAAATTCAGTGTCAGTGTTTTTTCTGCATTATAATTCATTGTAACAACAGCGGATGGATCTCCAATGATTTTTACTGATGCAGGCGGGGTTGCCAGTCCGTAAATTTTTGTGAATTTTCTGGTTTCTTCCAGATATAGGAATAAAGATTTTTTAGAAGTTGATAAAGAAGACTTCCCTTTATAATTATCAAAAGGAATTCCGCGGGTTGTTTCATAGATAGCATGCTGATTTTTGGAAGTCCAGCGCCCAAGATTTTTAAGAATCTCAATTTGTTCCTCAGGAATCGTTCCATCTGATTTCGGACCCATATCAAGAAGAAGATTTCCTCCCATGCTGATCACATCAGCCAGAGTTCTGACAATCATATTGGGAGTTTTGTAATTTTTATCAAAAGGCTGATATCCCCAGGAATCATTCATGGTGTAACAAAGCTCCCAGTATGGATTTTGTGGTGGAACAACAGGAATGCCCTGCTCGGGAGTATCATAGTCTCCGTGATGATTAAGCCTTGAATTAATGATAATATTAGAATTGTATTTTTTGAGTAAATCCAGGGTCTGAGCCGATTTCCATTCTTCAGAAGTATGTTCCCAGTCTCCATCGAACCAAAGAAGATCAGGAGAATATTGGATACAAAGCTCATTGAGCTGATCTTGGTAGTAGCGGATAAAATTCTGCCAGCGCTTTGGATCATTTTTGAGTTCGTAGCGTTTTTTTGTCCGGGTATTGATATCATAATAGGGATGGCTCCAATCCGGCAAAGAGAAATAAAGTCCTGTTTTTAATCCTGATTTTTTCAGCGCTGATACAAAAGGAGTTAACACATCCTTTTTTGCCAAAGAGTTTTGAGGAATGCTTGTCGCTTTTTCTGCTCTTGAATTCCATAGCGAAATTCCGTCATGATGTTTGGTGGTAATGACAGCATATTTTGCTCCGGATTCCTTAATGAGATTTACCCATTGTTCAGGTTGATATTTTGAAGCTGAAAAACCATTCAGCTGTTTCATATAATTTTCGTGGTTAATATAATTATTGAAGAATGACCAGGATTCTGAGATTCCGTTAACAGAGTAGATTCCCCAATGAATAAAAATACCCAGTTTTGCATTGCTGAACCATTCCATTTTTTTGCTGTTGTCAGCTATCTGAACCTGTGCGCTGATATGATTTGCAGATAATATCAACCCAAGGAAAACAGCTTTAATCAGACTTATTTTCATATATAGATTTATTTTAACACTAAATATAGATAAAGATAATGGTACCATATATAAGGGTTGCTGATATTTATTAATAATTGTTATCAAAACGTTTCTTATTATTGTATTTTTATAAATGGAACGTTTATTGTAAAATTTATCTGAAAAAGAAATTATGAAAATTCCAGCAATATTAATGGCAAGTTTATTAGCGGTGGGCGTGTCTGCACAAACGACTAAACCGGAAACTAAAACGAAAAAACCTGTTAAAAAAGTAAAGAAAGCCACTTCTACGGATACCGTTGAAAAGAAAAAACCGGGAACACCTAAACCGGTTGTTAAAAAAGATACACTTGTGCTTCGTGGACACGGCTGTCCGGCTTGCGGAATGGGGTAGAAGATGAGAAAGCCAATGTTAGGTGTATCCATGATGGCAGAGGCAGATTTTGTTTCTGCTATTTTGCCATTGTTGCAGAATAATTCTATCAAAGTGATGGAATGGTCTTTTGATACCCTTTATCATACCAATGAACCGGATTGGCTTCGGGATCTGTTGAATTTCTACGCAGAAAATGACCGTCTGATAGGACATGGAGTGTATTATTCTTTGTTTGATGCGAGATGGACAGAAAGACAGGAAGAATGGCTGAAAAAACTAACAGAAGAAGTCAGTCTGCGGAAATACAATCATATTACGGAGCATTTTGGTTTCATGAATACTGAGAATTTTCATCAGGGAGTACCTTTGCCGGTATCTTTACATTCCAAAACTTTACAAATAGGAAAAGACAGGTTATGCAGACTACAGGATGCTGTAAACATTCCTGTAGGGGTAGAAAATCTAGCATTCTCATTTTCTATAGATGATGTTAAAGAACAAGGCGTTTTTCTTGACAAGCTGACGGAAGATACCAATGGCTTCCTGATTCTTGATCTTCATAATATTTACTGCCAATCATGTAATTTCGAATTAGGAATGCAGGAGATCATTGATTTATATCCTTTGGATAAGGTAAAAGAAATCCATCTTTCCGGAGGAAGCTGGCAGGATAGTGTATATGGAAAAAAGCAGGTGAGAAGAGATACTCATGATGATATTATTCCCCAGGATATTCTTTCTGTTCTGCCATCTGTACTTACACAATGTGGAAACCTGGAATATGTGATCATTGAAAGGCTGGGGCATACTATGAAAACAGAACAAGAAAGAGATGATTTCCTGAATGATTTTAATCAAGTTAAAGCCATTATTGAAACTTCAGATTTTAATGGGAAGGAAAAAAGTAGCTGGAATAAGATGGAAGTGGAACACTCGGAAAAACCTTTAGAAGACTTGGTGTTATATGAAGAACAATCAAGGCTTACCCGATTTCTGTATGATAATTCAAATGTTGAAACCATTAAAGATCTGGATTTTCATTATTTTAAAACAGAGAAATGGGATTCTGAAATGATTCTTACAGCTAAGAATATCATTAAAAAATGGAATCCCTATTAATTCTATTCTTCTGATAACCAAAATCAAATTATATGAAAATGACAACACTAGTATTGATCATTACCGCTGTCCTCACTGCTCTGATAGGAGGACTTTTCTATGCTTATTCATGCTCAGTTGTTCTTGGGCTCGGAAAACTTTCTGATACAGAATACCTGAAAGCAATGCAGAACATTAACCGGGAAATCCTAAATCCTGTTTTCTTTATGAGCTTTATGGGAACAGTGATTTTTCTTCCTGTATCTACCTTTTTACTCCGTGGACAGCAACCTGTTTTTATTTTTCTTCTGTTGGCTACACTGGCTTATGCGATTGGTGTTTTTGGAGTAACAATTGCCGGAAATGTTCCTATGAATGATACTTTGGATAAGTTTGATATATCCGGATCTACAACAGAAGTCATCAGAAAGATGCGGGAAAATTTTGAAAACAGATGGAATTTTCTGAATAATATCAGAACAGTCTTTTCAGTTATTTCGATCATTCTTGTAGTCTGTGCCTGTGTCTGGAATAAAGAAGTTTGAAAAATATAATGGAATTAAGTAAAAATACTTACTGTTAAATTAGGTGTTTCTACGGATGTGTACGTAGGGTTTTATTCAGATCTTTGTGTTGTTAGCAAGATAGTTTTAAACATTTTCAAATAAGTTGAAAAAAAGATTATAACCAAGACGACTTAAATTTCCAAACAAGAGAAAAGGCAGCCACTGGCTGCCTTTTGTTTTATAAAGATAATTTTTTAGATCTTTAAAAGTTCAATTGTTCTTTCAGGACTTTCAGCTGAGAAAACAGCATTTCCTGCAACAAGAACATCAGCTCCGGCTTCAAATAATTTAGAAGCGTTGTCAAGGTTTACTCCTCCGTCTACCTCGATAAGTGCTGTAGAGTTGTTACTTAAGATCAGATCCTTGGTTTCAGCAATCTTTTTGTAAGTATTTTCAATGAATTTTTGACCTCCAAATCCTGGATTCACACTCATTAATAATACAAGATCAACATCTGCAATAATGTCTTCAAGCATTAATACCGGAGTAGAAGGATTTAAAACAACACCTGCTTTTGCTCCTTTGCTCTGAATGTGATGAATAGTTCTGTGAAGATGGGTACATGCCTCATAATGTACAGAAACAAGATCAGCACCATGATTGATAAATTCATCAACATATTTTTCAGGTTCCACGATCATCAGGTGAACATCTACAAATTTCTTAGCATGCTGCTGAACAGTTTTCATCACCGGAAAACCAAAAGAAATATTGGGAACAAATCTGCCGTCCATTACATCAATGTGGAACCAGTCGGCCTGAGAATTGTTCAGCATTTCAATGTCTCTCTGCAGATTCCCAAAGTCTGCTGATAAAAGGGATGGAGCAATAAGCTTCGTTTTCATTTTTACTTTTTATACTTTTACTTAGATTTCTTTCTTTAAAATGGATTAACAACCAAAAAATAATATAAGGAAATACCTCCAAATATAATAGTCTCTATGATTGTTAATTTCATATTATTAATTTTAATAACTAATAACCTGTCAATTATAAATAATCCTAAAGGTACAACACTGACAATTAACAGCATCTCAAGGATCATATTATATGCCGACCCTATTTTGGGAGGATAAAATATTTTATATACCGCTAAAAAAATGATATAACTAAAAAAGACAGCAGTTAAAATTGATATTAATGTTGGTTTTCGGATCAGATGATAAAAGAGGTTTTTCATTTTAATTAATGATACTTCAGTTTCATTTCCGGCTTGATCTTAAGAACGGTTTCATAGATAAGTTTGATCACATTACCTACATCTTCTTTAGATACCATTTCTACCGTAGTATGCATATAACGCAAAGGTAAGGAAATTAAAGCACTTGGTACTCCGCCATTAGAATGGGCAAAGGCATCTGTGTCGGTTCCTGTAGCTCTGCTTGCTGCGGCTCTCTGGAAAGGAATTTTCTTGGTTTTTGCGGTATCAATAATTAATTCTCTGATGGTATGATGAACACTTGGAGCAAAAAATACTACTGGTCCTGCGCCACATTTCTGATCTCCTTCTTTTTTCTTTTCAATCATCGGAGTTGTAGTGTCATGGGTAACATCTGTTACAATCGCGATATTGGGTTTGATGGTGTCAGCAATCATGTCTGCTCCGTATAAACCTACTTCTTCCTGTACAGAGTTGGTAATATAAAGCCCGAATGGGATTGATTTCTTATTTTCTTTTAAAAGTCTGGCCACTTCGGCAATCATGAAACCACCGATTCTGTTGTCAAGAGCTCTGCAGACGAAATATCTGTCATTCATTTCAAAGAATTCATCTGGATAAGTAATCATACATCCTACAAAGATTCCCATTTCTTCTACCTCTTTTTTGGAAGTAGCACCACAGTCGATAAATATGTTTTCGATTTTTGGAGTAGGCTCATTTTGATTGGTTCTTGTATGAATAGCCGGCCACCCGAATACTCCTTTTACAATTCCGTTTTCACCGTGAATATGAACTACTTTTGAAGGGGCAATGGTTTGATCTGAACCACCGTTTCTGATGACGTAGATCAATCCGTCATCCGTAATATAATTGACGTACCATGAAATTTCATCAGCATGTGCTTCAATCACTACTTTAAATTCAGCTTCCGGATTAATGATCCCATAACAGGTTCCATAATGGTCTACTTCTATTTTGTCCACATAAGGTCTGATGTAGTCCATCCAGACTTCTTGTCCTTTGTGTTCGTAACCTGTTGGGGATGATGTGTTTAAATATTTCTCTAAAAATTTCAAAGATTTCTTTTCAAATTTCATAAAAAGGAATGATTTTTGCGTTTAATTTTTCTTCTTATAAGTGTAAAAATAATGAATTTTAGTAAGATTATCTGCCTTTTTATTTTCTTTTTTGGAGTCAGTGTTTTTGGTCAGAAAGATGGAATAGTGGCAAAACCACTCAATCAGTATCCGCCCGAATCCCTGAAAGTGGATGAATTTGGTAATAAGTATTATTATGACGAACAGCAGAAGATTAAGGTGTATGAAATCAATGGAGAGCCTGTAGTTGTATTGGATGAGTTGGTTTTAGTGAATAAACCGAGATTTAATAATCAGCTGGATAAGAATTACTATTATTTTCTGAATAAAAAGCTGTACAGAGTATATCCTTTATTTGTTACTGCACTACAGCAGTACAGAGATATCCAGAAAGACATGAATGATATGGACAGCAAAGCCAAAAGAAAGTTTGTAAGAGAAAGACAGAATATGCTTGCAGACCAATATGAAAAGCAACTAAGAGATCTTACTACTACCGAAGGGCAGGTTTTTGCAAAGCTGATGAACAGAGCAACCGGAAAAAACGTATTTGAGATTATCAAAGAATTAAGAGGCGGATGGAGTGCTTTCTGGTGGAATGTAAAAGGAAAAATGGCTGATATTGATCTGAAAGAGCGCTATGATCCTCACGCTAACAGAAGTGACGAATTTATAGAGTCATTACTACAGTCTAATTGGAATTCAGGTTATCTGCAGCCTTATCCCGGAGCAAATGATTTTAAAGTAAAGAAATAATATAAAAATTCCTGTAAGAATATGCTTACAGGAATTTTTCTTTTAATTTATCGAATACAATTTTATCTATTGGCAGAGGAAAAGGATTGTCTGGTCTGTCTATATCAATCCATTCTGTTTTTTCGATGCAGGGATCCAAAATAATAAAGTCTTCCTCGTTGACGATGTCTACTATATAATATATGGTAAGAAGCTGCTCGTTTTCTTTGAAACGGGATACCAGAAAGTTTTCCTGAGTATAGAAATGTTCCAGCACATTGATTTTTACATTCAGTTCTTCATCAAACTCACGATGCAGACATTCCAGTACTCCTTCACCGTATTCCAATCCACCACCCGGAAATTTCATTAAAGGCTCGCCGGCATATTCTTCAAATAAAGTCAGAACTTGTTTATCTTTTACCGCACAGGCATACACTCTAATGTTGATCTTATCTATCATATATATAATGTATAATATTTGTATAGCTAATGTAAGTAATTTTGTTGGAAAAATCCGAAAGCTGGAAGTGCGAAGCTGGAAGTTTTAACACTATTTATTCTTAATAATGTTGAACTAATGTATCTTATTATTGATTATTATTTTAAAATAAAAAATCAGAATTAATTTAAGGAGCCGACCGTAAACATCCAGCTTCCATCCTCAAGCTTCCTTCTATAACTTAATGGCATTAATCATCTCTCTTTTTCCTGGAGGGCCTTGTTTTTTCTCTACCTGGAAATTCAATTCCTGCAGGATTCTTCTTACACTTCCTTTAGAAGAGTAGGTGGTTAATAATCCGTTAATGGCCATTTTGTCAGATACCAGTTCGAATAATGGTTTTTCCCAAAGATCTGGCTGTACTCTGGCTCCAAAACAGTCGAAGTAAACAAGGTTGATTTTGGGCAGATCAATGTCTTTCAGGTCGAAAAAATCACATTCTATCTTTTTTAAATTGAATCCACTAATGATTTCTACTGACTTTTCCCAATCTGCCAGATGAATTTTCTGATAAATATTTTTAAACTCTGGGTTATCAAAAAGTTCAAAGTAAGCCAAATCCTTAACTTCGGATTCATTTATGGGGTATTTTTCTAGCGAAAAATAATTGATGACATGATTTTTGTCAGTTTTTAAATATTCATTAATTGTTACTAAAACATTCAAACCTGTTCCAAAACCGAGTTCTAAAATATTAATTTCGCAATCATTTATTAAATTAAGTCCGTTTTTGATAAACACGTGTTCGGCTTCCTGCAGTGCCCCATGATGAGAATGGTAATTTTCGTTTAAATCATTGATAAACAATGTTTTACTACCGTCGTTTGTGGTCTTTATTTCTCTTTTCAAGCTATTTTTTTGTCAAATTTACTCTAAAATTTTTATATTTAGAAAATTATGTTAAATTTGTAGAACATCGTAAAAATTTTAAAAAATGATAATTCAAAAAACTGAAAACTCCAGAATTTCTACATTTGACCCTAACAATTTTTCATTTGGTGGTACTTTTATTGATCATATGATCATTTGTGAGTACGAAGATGGAAAATGGGGTGATGTAAAATTAGTTCCTTACGGTCCGATTCCATTTACACCTGCCATGATGGGAGTAAACTATGGACAAGCTTGTTTTGAAGGTATGAAAGCCTATAAAGACAAAGACGGGCAGGTTTTCCTTTTCAGGCCTGAAAAGAATTTTGAACGTATCAACAAGTCAGCGAAGCGTCTTGCAATGCCGGAAGTGACTGAAGAAATGTTTTTAGACGGATTAAAGGCATTAGTAGATATCGACAGAGAGTGGATTCCACAGGGGGAAGGAATGTCTCTTTATATCAGACCTTTGATTTTTGCTACTGAAGAAGCTTTGAAAGCAAGAGTATCTAATAAATATATGTTTGCTATCGTTGCAACACCTGCGAAGAGCTACTATTCTGAACCGGTATCTGTAAAAATTTCTGATCACTATTCAAGAGCTGCAAACGGTGGAGTAGGTTCCGCGAAAGCTGCAGGTAACTATGCTGCTTCTTTCTATCCAACTCAGTTGGCAATCGAAGAAGGATATGAGCAAATCATCTGGACAGATGATGCTACTCACGAATATTTCGAAGAGAGTGGCACAATGAATGTATTTGTAAGAATTAACGATACCATCTATACACCTCCAACATCTGAGAAAATCCTTGACGGAGTAACAAGAGACAGCTTCATCCAGTTAGCTAAGAAAAGAGGTATTGAAGTAAAAGTAGAACCAATTCCTGTGAAAACAGTTATTGAAGCTTTAAAGAATGGTGAGCTTAAAGAAGTTTGGGGAGTAGGTACGGCAGTAGTAACTACACAGTTCCAGGCGTTAGGATACCAGGGTGAAAAGCTTGCGCTTCCAAGATTATCTGACGAAGAAAGCTACGCAGCTCTTCTTAAGAAAGATTTGGTAGATCTTCAAAATAACCTTTCTGAAGATCCTTTCGGATGGAGAGTTATGGTAGATCATGCACTTGAAACAGTTTAATAGTAATTAAATAACTATATGAAAGCCGGGTTTTTCCCGGCTTTTTTGTATTTATGCATTGATATAAAATGGAAGAATAGTTTTGTAGAAGATGAATACATTCTTCCATTCACATATTTCTGTGTCAAGTTTTGTAATTGATTCCCGAAATGTGTATTTTCGCAAAAGTTTATGAGAAAAATACTCTTCATATCAGCTATAAGCCTGTTGAGCTGCAACAGAAATACACAGACGGCGCATCCTCCTGTTGGTGGGGTTTTAAGCCAAAAAGATCTGGATGTTTCTAAGAACAGGATGAAAAATTTGAATGTCATAGAAAGAGGGCAGATTCAGGATTGGATCAGCGGTCAGTCTGTGAAGTATTATCCAACGCAGCTTAATTATTGGGTAACGGTAGAAGGTTATGATCAAAGAGAAAGAAGGAAAGATGAAACTACAATTTCCTATTCTTATGATCTGTATGATTTTGATCAGACTAAAATCTACGATCAGCCTTTTGAAAGAAGAGATGCCAGATTCGGGCACTTTGATGAACTGAGAGCAGTGGAGAACGCTTTGCGTTTTATACATGATGGAGAGGAAGTAACGCTTTTGGTGCCGTCTTCTTTAGCCTACGGAACTTACGGAGACGAAAAGAAAATAGACAACGACATTCCATTAATCATAAAATTAAAAGCTTTATAAATACATGAAATTGTTTAACAAGAATATAATTCTGGCAGCGGCAAGTATTTCGCTGATGAGTTGTACCCCAATTTATAAAAAAATGAACGTAGACAAAGAAACTTACGAAGGTCTTAATGACGGACTTTATGCCAATCTTCAAACTACAAAAGGTAACTTAATTGTAAAGTTTGAGGACAAGAAAGCACCAGTAACTGTAGCCAACTTTATCGGTCTTGCAGAAGGGAAAATCGACAACAAAGCTAAGGCTAAAGGAGTTCCTTACTATGACGGAACTATTTTCCACCGAGTAATCAAAGATTTCATGATCCAGGGAGGAGATCCTCAGGGAACTGGAATGGGAGATCCTGGATATAAATTCGAGGATGAAAGAAACGACCTTAAGCATACAGGAAAAGGAGTTCTTTCTATGGCAAACTCAGGACCTAATACAAACGGTTCTCAGTTCTTTATCACTGAAGTTGCTACACCTTGGTTAGACGGAAGACACACGATCTTCGGAAAAGTGGTAAAAGGAAATGATGTAATTGATGCGATTGCTAACGTTGAAAAAGGAGCTCAGGATAAGCCTAAAACTGATATCGTTTTAGAAAAAGTTTCTGTTTTCAGCAAAGGTGATGAGTACAAGCACTACGATGCAGCTAAAACTTTCAATGAAGGAAAAGCTAAAATCGCAGAAAATAATAAGGCTTTTATCGCTAAAGAAGAGGCTGAAAAGAAGAAAAGAGAAGAAGAATTCAAAGCTAACCAGGAAAAAATGGTGGAAAACCTGAAAGCTGGTATGCAAAAAACTGAATCAGGTCTTTACTATAAAATCACAAAAACAGCTGATGGTAAAGCTCCAAAAGCGGGTGACAATGTATCTGTACACTATGCAGGTAAATTGGTAGACGGAACTGAATTTGATTCTTCATTCAAAAGAAACGAACCTATCGAAATTCCAATCGGAATGGGAAGAGTAATCAAAGGATGGGATGAGGGTATCCTGTTATTGAAAGAAGGTGAAACTGCTACATTATTGATCCCGCCTGCAATGGCTTACGGAGAAAGAGGAGCAGGAGGAGTGATCCCGCCAAATTCCTGGTTAGTTTTCGATGTTGAGCTTGTAAAAGTAAAATAATTGAATCTTCAAGATATTATCAAAAAGCCGTCCGAAAGGATGGCTTTTTTTATTGGTCTCAAATACATTCTGTAACGATTGACGTACAGGTTACGACCCATTTTAGTATCTGGAAAGATTATCCGTTTTTTCAGTAAAAAGTAATTTTCAAATTTATAATAATCATGCAACAATGAAAACCAAATCACTTCTGTTTCTGTTCGTTCTGCTGTCGTTAATGACTTTTTCGCAGGCTAAGGCCAATCCTGATGATTCAGCGATAAAAAAATCACTTACCTATTTTGTAAACAGTATTCAATCTAAACACATAGATCAGGCAGTAAGCTGTATATATCCAAAGTACTTCACTGTAGTTTCAAAAGAGCAGATGACGCAGATTCTGAATATGACTTACAATAATCAATTCATGAAAATTGAAGTACAGGATCTGAAGTTTGGAAATATTGAAAAACCTGAACTCATTACCGGTGAATATTTTTCCATTACCCAATATTTTTTGAAGCTGAAATGTAATGTCAGTTCATTAAACGATGAAATAAAAAAGAAAATGACCAGTGCTTTAACAGCCAAATATGGTGCAAATAATGTGAAGTATCTGGCCAACGAGGGTTCGTATCTCATCAACGCTAATATGAAAGCCTGTGCGGTTTCAAAAGATAAAAAGGTGTGGAAATTTGTGATTCTTGAAAAGCAATATAAGAAAGAACTTTTGACCGTGTTACCGAAGAAAATTCTGGATAAATTCTAAAGGATTGAGCAATTAACTATCATATTAAGATTTTACGTCTTGAAAAAGCTGTTTTTTTGTTTTGTAAATACCGTAGAAATACGGATTTCGGCAAGGCTTTATTACCTCTATCTTTATCATGCACTTAAAAGAACAAAATAAAAGAATATGTTTAACCTGAATTACGATCAGATAAAGAAGGAAATAGAATCTGAAGTATGCGGAGAACACGGCATGCATCCGGAATTTGTAAAAACAGAAGAAGGCTTTGGAATAAAAGCCTGCTGTGAACCTTTTAGAGAAGAGCTTGTTGAAAAGTCAGGAAAAATGATTGAAGAAGAAACCAAAAAGATCCTTGAAGAAATGATGAAGGATCTGTTTAAAGAATAAGTTTTTACGATGTTAAGATAACTTTGTTATCACCAGAGCTGCTCCGGATGGAGTGGCTTTTTTGGTTGGAAATACCGTGGAAATACGGTTTCCCGTATTTTTATATATACTTAATTTTGTAAAATTGTTTTCACTTAATTAAGAAATTGAATTTGTTGAATTAGAGAGAAGTGCCGGTGGATGCGTTTAAGGGAATAGATTATTAATTTAATCTAGCTCAATATTAAAAGCTATTGAGGTGAGGGTATTTTATATATGCAAGTGAGAAGATGTATAATCTCATCACAGGCTAACCATTGTAGACTTACCAGGCTATAAATACTGATAGTTGCAATGACCTTCAATGTTGTTTGTTTACTCATAGACAGTAATGCTTTAAGACGTAAAGATACGACAATTATTTACTACCCAACTTGAATCGGGGCGGCGTTGAGATTTATTTAAAACGTCGAAAGAGCATGCATTTACCACAATATTTATATTGTAAAAGCTGGCCTCGTGTTGGGCTTCTCTCTTTTCAACTTAAACAATTAAAAGCTATGGTTAAAAAAGATTGGTTTAAAATAAAAAAATATCCACATATTGGATTTCCATTAAAAGACAGTGATAGATATAAATGGATTGAAAATTATATTTTAAATCCTGAAAATATTAAAAAACATTCTTTTTTACCATTTATTCATAAAACATCTAAAGTTCGTAAGTTTAGAAAAGAATATTCCCTTGATAATGGCAATTGTATAGAATCAGAGAATGGGAAATCCTTAAGAATCTCTACTACGAAAGAGAGAGAGTTGTATTACGCAAGTCATCTTGATTCCTTGATTTTTAGTTATTATTCAGAACGATTATCAGATAAATATGAATTAATTATCGAAAAAAAATCTTTGCATGATGTAGTTAATGCTTACAGATCTGTGCCAATTGATATTAATAATCCTCATAAAGGGAATAAATGTAATATTGATTTTGCAAATGACGTTTTTAAATATATAAAAGACTATAAAGAGCAAGAGTTTGTTGTAATTACGTTTGATATAAAGAGCTTCTTTGATAATTTAGATCATAAATTACTTAGAAATGTTTGGATGAATATTCTAGAAGTTGACAGGTTGCCTCCTGACCATTTTAATGTTTTCAAAAATATAACTAGATATAGCTATGTTGATATAGTTGACATTTTTAAAGAATTTAAAAATGTAATTTATACCCAAAGAAAATATAAAAACAATTTGTATGGCAAAATTAAGACTAAGAGGGTATCAAGGGTAAAATTTTTAAGAAATCAAGATACAATAGCTTTTTGTACAGTCAAAGAATTTTTGAAAAAGAAAAATAAACTTTTAAAGAATTCGAAAAAAGTAAAGAAAGATGGTAATTTGATTGAAAGGAATTTTGGAATTCCTCAAGGGTCTCCAATTAGTTCAATTTTGGCTAATATGTATTTGCTTGATTTTGATATTGAAATAAATAATTTGGTTAAAAATTTTGGTATTTATAGACGATATTCGGATGACATGATAGTTGTATGTCCAATAAATCTAAAAAATAATATTGAAGATAGTGTTTACAAAAAAATTCAAAACTTTAAGTTAGAAATACAGGAATCTAAAACACAGATATTCTATTTTAAGAAAGAAGGGGAAAGATTAGTGTGTGGTCAAGAGTTTACTTCAGGGATTAATTGGAATAAAAATCTTATTTATCTAGGTTTTGAATTTGATGGTGATACAGTTTTGCTTAAGTCGGCAAGTTTATCGACTTATTATAGAAAAATGTGTAGGTCTATTAATAGAGCGAAGAATTATTCAAAAAAAAGGAAAAATAAAAATAGAGGAGAATTATTTAGAAGAAGGATTTATAAAAAGTTTTCAATCCTTGGTGCGAACAGGAGAAGAAAATTTATTTATGATAAAAATAAAAGAGAATTTATAAAATCAGATTATTATGATTGGGGGAATTTTTTATCATATGCTAGAAAAGCTAGTGAAATTATGATTACAAATAAAATCAAGAATCAAATCAAAAATCATTGGAAAAAACTAAATATCTTAATTAATGAATAATCTTACTATTAAATTTAAGATGAGTTTAAAAATAAAAAACCGCCCCAAACAGGGCGGTTTTTTCAGTAAAAATAAATTGAAAGTTATATGTTCTGTTATCTTTTCTTCATACTCGTTCCGGCTAAAGAACTGATGAATACAAGGCCAAACCCGATATAAGCGGCAAATGCCGTCAGGTATATAATTAAGCTGTTAAAGCTTGGTTCTAAGGCGTATACCAACACAGAAAATGCAGCAAAACTTAATACCAGCAATAGGCTCCATATATGCAATTTTGCAGCATCTTCATTTCTCTTAAAAATCATTTCAAAAAAGGCTCTCATCATTACTAACATTTTAAGGGTTATACATTAATTAATAGGATAAAGGCGCACTCATCACGGTAAAAAGAATAAATTCCTTTACTGGGCTAAGGTTCACGATGACTTTGCCATTTATTTATATCATAACACCGGGCTGAAAGTCCGGGATATTTTTGTTTTTTTCGAATCAATAAAGATTCTTGCTTATTGTGATACCAGTTAGATACGGGGTGCAAAACTGCTGTGAAGAACTAACGGGGGTTAGTTAATCACGGACCCGTATCTTTTACGGCATCGTAGAAAAAAAAGGATTCATATACTAGATATGAACTTGAATCGGTGGAAAAACTGAAAATCCACAGAAAACCTCTTTTCTCATCCTTAGTGTTTTTTTAATTTTTTCTCAATATTTTACATGCTAATATCATGCCAAAGTTCTGTTTTTGCGATTAACACTTTGTTTCACGGGATTGATGAGATTATTGTGAAACGTGTTTTTTATCTGTTATTTCCTTAAACAAAGAAAAATTTTCTGTTTTTAAGCTTGAATACTCTGAAGTAAAGAAAATATTACGGTGAAATTATTTTTTTATATTTCCCATGCAATCATAAAAGTTTATTAACGAAGCTGAAAGGTATTAAAATATTCAGGATAGCATCATAAACGCCGTACGGAATTGGTGTTATTTGTGAAAGCGTTAGTGTCATTAGTGTTTAATCAATCAAACCACAAATGTCACAAATGTTTTGCACAAATTTCACAAATCATTCGTTTCAATTTGCAAAATCTGCGAAAAAATATTTAAGTTTTGGGTAAAGTCACTTGACATCCGTATAATATTCAATTCGTGTTATTCGTGAAATCATTCGTGAAATTTGTGTTTAATTTTAAGAACCACAAATTCCACTAATGAAATACTGTAAAGTTCATTGTAAATTTAAGAGTCATTAATAGTAAAATAAAAAACCGCCTTTATAAGACGGTTTCATATGTATTACCAATTTTTATCAATCATATAGATAATCTGGGTTAAAGCGGTTGCTCCCAATAAAAGCTCTCTTCGGTTCACCTTTTCAAAAGTATCTTCTTCTGTGTGGTGAATATCGAAATAGCGTTGAGAATCCGGCATCAGCTCAGCTGCAGGAATTCCCATGTCGTGAAGCGGATAAAGGTCTGTTCCTGAAAATCGCTCTTCAAAATTGTAAACTCCGTACGGAAGGAATAAACTCGACCAGCTTTTGATCTGGTTTCTTTTGGTATCATCCATATCCAATGCAATACCTCTCGGTGCGAAACCTCCGGCATCTGTTTCAATGGCAAAAAGATGTTTTTCGTTTTTCTCTTTTACGGTTTTACCATATTGGATTCCGCCTTTTACTCCATTTTCTTCATTGGCAAAACAAACAACTCTGATGGTGTGGTTGTTCGGAATACCTAACTTTTTAAAAGTCCTTAATACTTCAATGCTTTGTACAATTCCGGCTCCGTCATCATGTGCGCCTTCGCCTACATCCCAGGAATCAAGGTGTCCACCGACAACAATGACGCTTTGGTCTTTTTTACCTGTAATTTCTCCGATCACAGAATGGGATAGTTTTTCTCCTTTCATTCCGCAGTTGGAATTGAGTTTTGCAATAACTTTCTGGCTTTTCAGTAAAGCTTCCAGTTCATCTGCAGTTGTGCTTCCGATAGCAATTGCCGGTATTTTGGAAACCTTGTCTTCGTAGCGCATTGCTCCAGTGTGAGGTACGTCATCAAAAGCAGAAGACAGAGATCTTACGATGGCAAATTTACCTCCTTTTTTAGCGGTTAGAGAAGCTGCGGTAGTTCTGTATTTTGCAGCATCACCATAGGCTTTAAAGGTTTCTATGAAAGACTGACTGAAAGCATAGTTGAAGAATACAATTTTATCTTTTACTTTTTCAGCGGGAAGTTTATCATATTCTTCCATAGATTTTACCATGATGATTTCCCCGGAAACATCTTTTCCTCCGGTTCCTTCAGAATTTCCAAGAGAAAGCATTTTAAGGCTTTTCCATTTTCCGGTGGAAGTTTGGATATTCAGAGATTCTTTTCCTCTTTCCCATACCGGAATCATGACTTCCTGAAGCCATACTTTATCAGCGCCGGCATCACGAAGTTTTTGTTCAGCCCATTTTACCGATTTTTCGTAAGCTTCGGATCCACTTAGACGGTGGCCAATATTTTTTGTAAGCTCTCTAAGCTCTGTATATCCTTTTCCGTTGTTCAGAATTTCTGTTGAGATTTTTCTGAACTGGATAGAATCTTCTTTAGACTGGCCAAAAGCGACCATTCCAAAAAGCAATAATGAAGTTCCTAGTATCTTTTTCATTGTTTACCAATTTTTATCAATCATATAAATAAGTTGTGTCATCACCGCAGAACCCAGTAAAAGTTCTCTACGGTTGACTTTTTCAAAAGTGTCTTCTTCGGTATGGTGGATATCGAAATAGCGTTGCGGATCCGGTACCAGTTCAGCAGTGGGAACTCCCATTTCATGAAGTGGAGCGATGTCTGATCCGGAATATTTACCTTCAAAGTTGTAAACACCATAAGGTAAAAAAAGATTTCCCCAGCTTTTGATCTGGTTCCTTTGAGGCTCATTCATTTCCAGAGAAATTCCCCGTGGTGAAAATCCTCCTGCATCCGATTCTATGGCAAATAGATGCTTCTCGTTGTTTTCTTTGACAACTTTGCCATATTGTTTTCCGCCTTTTGTACCATTTTCTTCATTGGCAAAACAAACGGCGCGAATGGTATGATTATTCTGAATACCTAATTTTTTAAAGGTTCTTAATACCTCAATACTTTGAACAATGCCGGCTCCGTCATCATGAGCACCTTCTCCAACATCCCAGGAATCTAAATGTCCACCAACAACAATAACACTTTGGTCTTTTTTACCGGTAATTTCCCCAATAACAGAGTGGGAAAGTTTTTCTCCTTTCATTCCACAGTTGGAATTGAGTTTTGCTGTTACTTTCTGGTTTTTCAATAAAGCTTCCAGTTCATCAGCAGATGTATTTCCAATGGTTATGGCTGGTATTTTGGAAATATTTTCGTCATAGCGCATATTGCCTGTGTGAGGAACATCGTCAAAAGCGGAAGAAAGTGACCGGATGATGGCAAATTTTCCTCCTTTTTTAGCTGTCAATGAAGCGGCAGTTCGTCTATAAGCTCCTGCATCACGATAAGAAATGAAGGTCTGTACATTTTCCTGATTAAAAGGGTAGTTGAAAAATACAATCTTATCTTTCACCTTTTCTGCAGGAAGTTTATCATATTCTTCCAGTGATTTTACCATAATAATATCACCTGAGACATCTTTTCCTCCTGTTCCTTCGGAATTTCCAAGGGAAAGCATTTTCATACTTTTCCAATTTCCATTAGAAATTTTGATGTGCAATGACTCTTTTCCTCTTACCCAAACCGGAATCATGACTTCCTGAAGCCATACTTTATCGGCTCCGGCATCACGAAGCTTCTGGGCAGCCCACTGTACGGATTTCTCATAGGCTTCAGAACCGCTTAAACGGTTGCCTATGGTTTTGGTAAGTTCTCTAAGTTCATTGTATCCTTTACCGTTATTTAGAATTTCAGTGGAAATTCTTTTGAATTGGATGGAATCATCTTTAGTCTGTCCAAAAACGACCATTCCGAAAAGCAATAATGCTGTTCCTGCTATTTTTTTCATTGTTACCAGTTTTTATCAACCATAAAAATCATCTGTGTTATGGCGACAGCCCCAAGAAGAAGCTCTCTTTTATTTACTTTATCAAAAGTATCCTGCTCGGAGTGGTGATAATCAAAATATCTTTGTGTATCTACCACAAGCTCTGCTAAAGGAATGTCGAGTTTTTTTAAAGGTGAAATATCCTGAATTGCTTCTGTCTGGTCGAAATCATAAACGCCATAAGGAAGGAAATATTCTTTCCACGGATACACCAGTCTTCTTCTCTGAGGAGACATATCCAAGGAAAATCCTCGTGGAGAATATCCTCCGGCATCGGTTCCTAAGGCAAATACATGCTTTTCGTCTTTCTTTTTTACATATGCAGCATACATCTCACGGCCTTGTCCTCCGTTTTCACTGTTGGCATACAAAACTACACGGATGGTGTGGTTATTTTCATATCCAAGTGCTTTCAAAGTTCTTAACACTTCGATGCACTGCACTACACCTGTTCCATCATCCACTGCACCTTCACCAATATCCCACGAATCCAGTTGAGCCCCTAAAACAATTACTTTAGAGTCTTTTTTGCCTCCAATTTCAGCAATGATATTGGGATTTGTAGTGTCACCTTTCGCTTCGGCGGTCATATTGATTTTAGCTGTGACTTTTTGCTTTTTTAAAGTTTTCTCCAATTCATCTGCAGATCTTACTCCAATTGATAAAGCTGGAATTTTAACTTTATCATCAGGTTCGTAATAAATCATTTTAGCATGAGGAGTGTCATCATTAGCTGTGGTCAGCGACCTTATAATTAATGCTTTTGCACCTGTCTTAGCAATCACAGAAGCGGAAATTAATTTTGATTTTGCAGTTTGTAAATAGGAATCACTTGTATTAATAATTTTCGGGTCCATAGGAACATTCACAAAAACTATTTTATCTTTTAACTGGCCTATTGACATGGCATTCAGCTCTGATGTGGAATTGATTAAAACGATTTCACCCACCAGATCTTTTCCGCCTGTTCCTTCAGAATTTCCGAAAGAAAGCATTCTGATGTTTTTCCAATCTCCATTTCCTGCTTTGATTTGTAAGGATTCTTTTCCTCTGATCCAGACTGGTGCTTTGGCTTCCTGTCTCCAGATCATATTAATACCGATTTCCTTAAATTTTTTTTCTGCCCATTCTACAGCTTTGGTATAACCGGGAGTTGCACTGAAACGCGGACCAATTCTTTTGGTGAGTTCTCCAAGATTATCATAAGCAGTACCGTTAGCCATAATTTCATCTGAAATTTTTCTGAACTCATCATGATAATTAAATTTGGCAACAGTACCTTTTTTTGCCGGGCTTTTTTGTGGCTTTTTCTGAGAAAATAAAAATCCACTCAAAAAGAGTGGAAGTATAATGAATATTTTTTTCATTTTTTATTTACTTATCTTTTCCATTGATAAAAGTAGGGAAAAAATAGGAATTTATTAAGGTTTCATGTCGTACATTAATAAGGCTGTAATTAATTTGGGCTCAATAAATGTACATTTTGGAGGCATGCTTAATTTTAAGTCTGAAATTTTAATCATATCATTAAAACTTACAGGGTAAATTCCAAAACCAACTTTACCTTCACCGTTGTCTACTTTTTCTTTTAAAAGATTAATTCCATTGATATTGGAAGTTCCCTTTACATAAGAAATAAGTTCAGAGCTGTCCGGATCTTCAATTTTCAGAATGTTTTTGAAAATATACTTATCTAAAAGATGGTGATCCAGATTGTCAAGAGACATTTCTTTGGAACGAAGATCGTGCTTCACGTGAAGAGAATAGAACTTCCCATCCATATACATTGAAATATGGAATTTTTGAGAAGGATAGTATGATGCTTCTCCTTTTTCGTGAATCAGGAAATATTTCTCAAGCTCTTTCAGGAAATCTGCCGGAGAAGTACCATTCAGATCGTGTAAGATTCTGTTGTAATCATGAATCTTTATCGACTGGTTGGAGACAATAAAGCTGTATACAAAGTTGTAAAGTTCTGTACCATTATGCTTTTTGTTTTTCTCCTTGTGATATTTTGCATTGATTGCAGTGGAACCAATTCTGTGATGTCCATCAGCAATATAAAACGAATCAATCTGATCAATCACTTCTTTAAATTGCTGTAGCTTCAGGCGGTTGTCTATTCTCCAGATTTTATGTCTGATACCCATAGAATCTACATGATTGAAGATAGGAACATTTTTTTCCTCATGATTCATCAGCAATTCAATTTTTGAATTGGCAGGGTAGGTAAGAAGCACAGGTTCAGCCTGCAGGTTTACTTTTTCAAGGTAGTGAGCCAGTTTTTCCTTTTTTTGCGGGATGGTACTTTCATGTCTTTTGATTTTTCCATTCCAGAAATCTTCAATACTTGCCAATCCCAGAAGTCCTCTGAACATCTGTTTGTTGGGGTAGATCTGCTCATAAAGATAGTAGGCTGAGTTGTCCTGGACCAATTTCTTTTCTTCCAGAAGCTCTTCAAATGTGGAACGGATCTTTCGAAGGTTCCGGTCAATATCTTTAGATTTACTTACAACATAAGGTTTAATCATATTGATGTAAGTATTTTCAACTTGAGCCTTCTCTGCGATCTCTTCCTGGGTGAAATTATCCAGTGGATGGGTAGGGAAAGTGCTCTCAAAGTCTCTATGAGGTCTTATTCCACGGAAAGGTTTAAAAACAGGCATATTTATCTTATAGTTTCTTTTTGTAGCTTAATAATTTGTTCTGCAAGTTCGATACCGATTTTTTCTTGCGCATCCACCGTATTGCCACCTACGTGAGGGGAAAGTGATAATGCAGGGTTCATCAGTAAAGGCAGTTCCGGACTTGGTTCGTTTTCAAAAACATCCAATGCAGCTCCGGCTACTTTTCCTGACTCGATAAAATCGATAAGGGTCACTTCATTGATGACACCTCCTCTTGCAGTATTTACAATATAGACTCCATCTTTCATTTTTTCAAACTGAGGGGTGTCTATAATATACTCATTCGTTTTCGGCGTATTAATACTGATGAAATCCGCCTCTTTAAGGAATGCATTCATATCATTGGTGGAAGTGATTTCAAAGTTCACAGACTGTCCGTTGAAGAAGTTCAGTGTAAGAACTTCTGTTTTCGGGCTTCTTGTCAGAACGATTACTTTCATTCCTAAAGCAATCCCTATCTTTATGACTTCCTGGCCAATGCTTCCAAAGCCGATTACTCCTAATGTTTTTCCTGAAAGTTCATACGCATTGCTGAATGACTTTTTCATAGCATTGAAATGAGTTTCTCCTTCCAGAGGCATCAATCTGTTCGATTCGTGAAGGAATCTTGCCAATGAAATGAAGTGTCCGAAAACCAGTTCTGCCACTGATTTTGAAGATGCTGTAGGTGTATTGATGACTTTGATGCCTTTACTTTTGGCATATTCTACATCAATATTGTCCATTCCGATACCGCCTCTTCCGATAATCTTAAGGCCCGGGCATGCATCAATCAGATCCTGTCTTACTTTCGTTGCACTTCTTACCAGAAGAACATCCACATTATTATCGTTGATAAAATTAATAACGTGATCCTGAGCCACTCTATTGTCCAGAATTTCAATTCCGGCTTCTTTTAGAGCCTTTTCTCCTGCTTTTGAAATTCCGTCGTTTGCTAAAACTTTCATGAGTTATTTTATTGATGTTAGATTGAAGATGTCAGAAGTTAGATTTTGAGGTCTGTTATCTGACATCTTTTGTCTTATATCCTTTTATTTTTCGGTCGCCTAATATAAGCTATTTTATTGACTTCATTACATCCACCAAAACCTGTACACTTTCGATAGGTAAGGCATTGTATAAGCTAGCTCTGTATCCGCCCAGGCTTCTGTGTCCGTTTAATCCGCTGATCCCTGCTGCTTTCCACGCATTGTCAAATTCTTCTTTCTTGCTTTCGTCTGTAATTTTGAAAGAAACATTCATGAGTGAACGGTCTTCTTTTACACAGAAAGTTTCGAATAACGGGTTGCTGTCGATTTCGTCATATAAAAGTTTGGCTTTAGCTTCGTTTCTTTGTTCTGCAGCAGCAATTCCTCCATTTCTTTCAAGATACTGAAGAGTAAGTAAAGAAGCATATACAGGGAATACCGGTGGAGTATTGTACATGGATTCTTTAGCAATATGCTGAGAATAATCCAGAATGGAGAACATATTTTCTCTTCCTGTTTTACCAAGAATTTCTTTTTTTATAACTACTAAAGTAACTCCTGCAGGTCCCATATTTTTCTGAGCTCCGGCAAAGATCAGATCAAATTTAGAGAAATCCAGTTGTCTTGAGAAAATATCAGAACTCATATCACATACCATCAGTGTATCTACTTCAGGGAAGGATTTCATTTGAGTTCCATAAATGGTGTTGTTGGAAGTACAGTGGAAATAATCATATTCTGCACCTACCGTATAATCTTTAGGAATAAAAGAATAGTTTTCTTCTTTTGAAGAACCTACTACATCTACTGTTCCTACTTTTTTTGCTTCTTTAATAGCTCCGGCCGCCCAAGTTCCTGTATCCAGGTAAGCTGCTTTTCCTCCTACTTTCATCAGGTTGTAAGGAACCATTGCAAATTGCAGGCTGGCACCACCTCCTAAATAAAGTACTTCATAATCATCACCAAGATTCATCAATCTTTTTACAATGGCACGCGCTTCATCCATTACAGCAACGAAATCCTTACTTCTGTGGGAGATTTCAAGAAGAGATAATCCAATACCGTTAAAGTCCAGGATAGCCTGTGCTGATTTTTCAAATACTTCCTGTGGCAAAATACATGGCCCTGCGCTAAAATTGTGTTTTTTGTTCATATTTTTATTTTTGGATGCTTTGGGAATTAATTATCCTTCTGCTTTATTTTGATTTAATTGGATTTTGGGTTAAAAAAACCGCCTCACAGATGATGAGACGGAATTTTTTATTCACCGTGTAAGAATGCTTTTTTATTAAGAAGAGCTTCTTCAGATTCTACGTGATCTTCATCAGGTACACAGCAGTCTACAGGGCATACCGCTGCACACTGAGGTTCTTCATGGAATCCTTTACACTCTGTACATTTATCTGTTACAATGAAGTATACATCATCACTTACAGGTTCCTGTGGTGAATTGGCATCTACAGTAAGTCCTGACGGCATCGTAATCGTACCTTGAAGAGCCGTACCGTCAGAAGCTTTCCAATCTACAGCTCCTTCATATATTGCATTGTTTGGGCATTCCGGTTCGCAAGCCCCACAGTTAATGCATTCATCAGTTATTTTAATAGCCATCGCTAATTTTTTTTAAATTTGCACAAAATTACAAAATTTTACCCAATTTTAAAGTAATTATGAATACCGAAAATCAAGTTTTAGGACTTATTAAATTAAGTGGTTATATAAAAGCGTTTTTAGCTAAGAAACCGAAAAATCACAATGAAGATGATGTTGATATTGAATTATTGTTAAAAAGATCTGAAATAGAGAATCCGTGGTTTACCATTGATAATCAGAAATTTGCTTTACAGCAATGGACAGATCTTCTGACTGAAGAAAATATCAAAAACTGGCTGAGAAATTATTCAATCTCTAAAATTTCTAAAAGAGTTGGACTTATTTTAGCAGGAAATATCCCTTTGGTAGGGTTTCATGATGTGATGTCTGTTGTGCTAAGCAACCACATTCCTGTCATTAAGCTGTCTTCAAAGGATAAGTATATGATCCCTTTTTTATTAAAAAAGTGGAATGAGTTTTCCAATGGGAATGTAGCTTTTGAATTTGTTGAAAAATTGGAAAATTTTGATGCAGTTATTGCTACCGGAAGTAATAATACAGCAAGATATCTGGAATATTATTTTAAAAATCATTTAAATATTATCCGTAAGAACAGAACTTCCGTTGCAGTGTTGAAAGGAGATGAAACGAATGAAGAATTGCAGCTTCTGGCAAAAGATATTTTCCAATATTTCGGATTAGGATGCAGAAATGTGACGAGAATTTTCATTCCGCAGGATTTTATTATTGACAGGTTGTTTGAAAACTTCATAGGCTTCCAGGATATTATCAATCATAATAAATATGCAAATAATTATGATTATAACAGAGCGGTTTATCTTTTGAACCAGGATAAATTCTGGGATAATAATTTTGTAATGCTGAAAGAGGATGATAAGCTATTCAGCCCACTTTCTGTAATTAATTTCAGCAGATATGAATCGTTGGATGATGTGAAAAGCTTTATGGTTGAAAATGAGGAAAATATCCAGTGTGTAGTAGCAAAAGAAGAGGTCGGATTGGATGCTATCCCGTTTGGTGAAGCACAAAATCCGGGACTTGATACGTATGCGGATAATGTAGATACAATGAAATTTTTAGAACTGGTCTGATTTTCGTATCTTCCATCACTTATTTCACCAGAACAAAAATGAATACTATGAAAAAATTATTGCTGGGACTTGCTCTTGTGGGCGGACAGTTGATTTTTGCACAGAAAGTAACAGGTGCAAAGATTGAAAACAGTCCCAAAAAAGAGCAGCAGGCTAGTATAAGTAAGGAGAAGGTTAGTTTGTATAATGAAAACTTCCTGAAGTTCGTTGAAGCTTTACAGGCTTCTGACCGTACAACCATTGATGGATTGCTTTCTGATAAGGTAAAGGAAATTGTTACGGATGATGTTCTTAAAAAAGTCAAAGAAGGTATTAATCCCAATAAAAAGCTTGAAATCTTAAAAGCAGGATACTATAAAACGATGGATGGAACCAATCATCCAAGTATTAAATATAAATATGCAGGAGAATCATCTTCAAAAGAGGCCATTACAGCAGTATTTGAAGATGATGGTAAAATCCTGGGTGTTTTGCCTGCGAAGTAAATAAAATTTATTTTCGATTAACTAAAAAAAATATTAACTATGATGACAGATGTTTTAGTCGCTCATTCTTCGGACGTGGAGAAGGCGAGTTTTTACAAGAAGACGTATTTGCATGTTGCTTTATCTATTCTTGCATTTATTGGAGTTGAAACGATATTATTGAAAACTGTTCCGGCAGAACTTATTGCGATGATGTTTAGCCAAAGGTATATCTGGCTGTTGATTATCGGAGTTTTCTGGCTAGCTTCGGTTTTAGCTTCCAAATGGTCACTTTCGCAAAGTAAATCTACCCAATATATGGGGCTTGGTTTTTATATCTTGCTGGAAGCGATTATCTTTTTACCTCTGCTTTTTATTGCAACCAATATGACGGGTGGTGCCAATGTAATCTTCCAGGCTGCTACTTTAACGATTGCTATGTTTGCAGGGATTTCTGCAGTAGCATTCACTTCTAAAAGAGATTTTTCTTTCTTGAGAAATATCATTGTAATCGGTGGATTTATTTCCATTGGATTAATTGTAGGAGGGATGATCTTCGGATTTAACCTTGGGTTGTGGTTCTCTGTTGGAATGGTGATTTTAGCGTCAGCTACCATTCTATATCAGACAAGTAAATTAAAAGATTCTTATGGAACGAATCAGTATGTAGGAGCGGCATTGCAGCTTTTTGCTTCAATTATGCTTTTATTCTGGTACATTCTGAGTATTCTGATGAGCAGAAGAAGCTAATTGATAAGTAGATTTTATCTTTTAAAATATAGAGTCCCGGTGATCTTTCATCGGGATTTTTTTATTATTTAAACACAAAATTTAAACACAAAGTTCACAAATGTTTTCACGAATAACACGAATGTAATAATATCAATAGAAACAGGCTTTAACCCGTTTTATATTTTATGGATGCCTTCCAACGGCTTAAGCCGAAACTTATAAGTATCCCACAAATTGACACGGATGCTTTCGTATATTTATTTGTGTTACTTGTGGTTTTTAAAATTAAACACAAATGTCACTATAATTTCACGAATAAACACAATTTAATATATCAGTAGGAACGGGCTTTAGCCCGTTTTATCATTATGAACATCTTCCAACGGCTTAAGCCAAAACTTATAAGTATCCCACAGATTGATACGGATGCTTTCGTATATTTATTTGTGTTATTTGTGAAGGAATATTTGTGTTACTTGTGGTTTTTAAAATTAAACACAAATGTCACTAATAATTTCACGAATAAACACGAATTTAATAATATCAATAGGACGTGTGATTTGTATATCTTTTTTTTTGATGAATGATTTTTGAACAGCTGTATTAATATTTGTGATATCGGTGAAAATTATTTGTGTTATTCGTGGTTTCAGAAGTAAACCCCAAAAATCCTGATGAAAATATCACCAGGATTTTAATTGGTTATTCTTTACAATTTTTCATACAACTTCCGGCTTCATATGACTGGTTAAAGTCCTTTGAAGTATATTTTAAGTTGAAAGAAAAGATTCTTAAAGAATAGAAAAAAGTATAGTAATGAGGAAAACCTCAGGTATTGTATAGTTTGTGTTTTTACAGTCTTTTGATTAAAAATAATCGTAAGATGTTATTTGTCAATTGACCCTAAAACCTTCTGAGCAAAAGAGTTTAAAGCATCCTTCTCGCTCATTCCGTTTTGTACATTAGCGTGAACTTCCAGAGCTCCACAGATGTTGGTGATCAATTCTCCTGCAACATTCAGATCTTCTTCGCTTGTTCCTCTGAATTCGCAGAAACTTTCCAGTACTTCTAAAGTCTTTTCAAGATTTTCAGGAGTCTGATTCTGATAAAACTGTCTGATTACGGGTAATTTCATTATGCTAATTCGTTAAAAAGGTTAATTAAACTTTCCGCCTGGTTTGATTGAACTTGGTTAACCAATTCTCCGTTTTTAAAGATTGCGAAAGTAGGTAAGTTGTCTACTTTTGCTAATTTTCTGCTTTCAGGAAGCTTTTCAGCATCAACATATAAAAATGGAATAGAGTCATTTTCAGATGCTAATTTTTTGAATTTCGGCTTCATGATTCTGCAGTTTCCGCACCATGTTGCGCCATACTGAACAACTACTTTTTCATTGTCGTTCACTATATTTTGTAATGTATCTTCGGTTAATTCTGTGTACATGATTGTAATTTGAAAATTTATTAATTTGAAAATGTGCTAATGCTTTGTAAAGAAGAAAATGAGATAATTTTTGATAATCCTCCAATTATCTCATTTTCAATATTAACACATTCTATTAGTTCTTCGCTAAGTATTCTGCTGTAGAAGTTCTGTCAGCTTTCATAGCGTCTTTCCCTTCTTCCCAGTTTGCAGGACATACTTCACCGTGCTTTTGTACGTGTGTGTAAGCGTCGATTAATCTTAAGAATTCTTTTACGTTTCTTCCTAGAGGCATATCGTTTACCGCTTCGTGGAAGATTTTTCCAGTTTCGTCGATAAGGTAAGTTGCTCTGTAAGTTACGTTAGAACCTGTGAAAACTTCATTTCCATCTTCGTCATATTCGAAGTCCTGATCAACAATTCCCAAAGTGTTAGCCAATTGTCTGTGAGTATCAGCTAAAAGTGGGTAAGTTACTCCTTCAATTCCTCCGTTATCTTTTGGTGTGTTCAACCATGCGAAGTGTACTTCGTTAGTATCACAAGATGCACCGATTACTTTAGTGTTTCTTTTTTCGAATTCACCTAAAGCCTCCTGGAAAGCGTGAAGCTCAGTAGGACATACGAAAGTGAAATCTTTAGGGTACCAGAATAAAAGAACTTTTTGCTGGTTGTTTACTGCTTCATCAAGGATGTTGATTCTTAAATCGTCACCCATTTCAGACATTGCGTCGATTGTTAAATTTGGGAATTTTTTTCCTACTAAAGACATAATTTTCTGTTTTATATTTAAATTTCTAATGCAAATATATAAAAGATTCATCTATCAAACAAACTAAAATCGATAAATAAAATCTATAATTGTTTTTGGTGTGATGTTAAATAAAAAAGCCCTGATATCAGGGCTTTTTGTTTATTTTAATAACCAAATATTTCAGTTAAATTAAGTTTTTTTACTTCGCCTAATTTCTGCATATCAGCCTCATTCACTTTGTCTTGAGAAGCGACAAGGCAGTAGGTGTAGTTCTTGTTTTTCATTTCCTTATCATGGAATGAGTTGATGTCTGTGAAAGACAGTTTTGGTGCCTGTTCATAAACATTCTTTCTCATATCAAAGTTGTTTCCAAGCTTTTGAGATTTCAGATAAGAGAAGATGATTCCGTCCTGAGTAATTCTTTCAGAAGCAATTGATTTTTTCAATCCGCTTTTCGCTGTTTCGAATAACTGCTCAGACTTTGGAAGGGTCGTCAGAAGCTCATTCATAGCCGTTGTAGACTCATTGAATTTGTCTGCCTGCGTTCCAACATAAGCCATAACCATGTCTTTGTCTGTTTTCTTACTTGGAAGTGCAAAATAAGAATAGGTAGAATAAGCCAGTGCTTTTGATTCTCTGATAGTCTGGAATACAATAGATCCCATTCCGCCTCCGAAATAGTTGTTAAATAAGCTTACCGTTGGAGTAGTGGATGCATTGTACGGATCAGAATTTCTTACCCAGAAAACTTCAGCCTGTACCATATCATAATGAGCAAATAAAACTTTGTTCTTATCAGTTGGGATCTGAGCGAAAGTTTTAGACTTAGGAAGATCTTTCAGGGTAGCAGGAAGTTTGTGAACAGGTTTCAAAGCTGCTACTACATCATTTCCTGATTTTGGACCATAATACAGTACTTTGTGCTTGAAATTGAATAAATCATGAAGAACATTAATTAAGTCTTCAGCTTTTAATGCATCAAGTTCAGCATCGCTTAGTACATTATTGAAAGGATTCTGTGCACCGTATTGAGCGTAACTTCTCAACCCGGACATAATTACTCCTTTATTCTGTTTTGCGTTTGCTCTGGCTTTCTTCAATCTAACTTTGTAAGCATCAAGAGCAGCCTGGTCTGCCTGACAGTTTTTGATTAAATCTTCAAATAAGGAAATGGTTTTATCAAAGTTTTCATTTAAACCTTCCAGTGATACGTAAGTTTCCTCGTTTCCTGCACTCACATTGAAGTTTGAGGCAAGTTTGTAGAATTCCTTACTGATGATTTCAGAAGACTTGTCTTTCGTTCCTAAATACTGAAGATATTCTGCTGCTAATGGAAGAATTTTGTTGTTCCATTTTCCTGAATCAAAGTGATAATACATTCTGAACAAAGCGTTGTCTGTATTTTTTACAGAAAGTACATCTACAGCAGCTAATTTGTTTTTAGCGATGTCTTTGTCATAATTCAACCATACCGGAGCGATAGGGTTTTCAGGCATTTCATCAATCTTCTTAAGGAAAGGAGACTGGTCTTCTCTGTTAACGGAAACCGGTGTAATGGTTGGTTTATCAACTTTTACAATGCTCTTATCTTCCCCTTTTCTTTTGTAAACTGCAACGTAGTTATTGTTCTGAAGATATTTGGATACAAAATCCATGATATCTTTTTTCGTTAGTTTTGAAATCTCATCAACATACTCAAGCGATGCTTTGTGATCAACTTCTGAAGTGAATTCATCCATCAGGATGCTTGCTCTTGACGAATATTTTTCATCTTTCTGAATAATACCTTTCTTCTCGTTGTTTACGATAGACTGGATAAGGTCATCAGAAAAATCCCCTTTTCTTAATTTATCAATTTCCTGAAGAAGAAGATTTTTTACTTCATCCAGAGACTGTCCTTCAGTGGGCTTACCCTGTAAAAGTAAAACAGAATAATCTTTCAAAGCATAAGCTCCGGCATAAGCACCCAGTAGTTTCTGTTTTTTTACCAGATCAAGATCGATCAATCCTGCTTGTCCGTTAGTAAGCATGTTTCCAACAAGATTCAGCATTCTGGCATCTTTGGTAGAAGCTCCCGGAAATCTGAAACCAAGCATTACGTTTTCAGGATTCGGTCCTACCACTTCTTTTACAACCGGAGCGGTGATAGGTTTTTCCTGCCCGACTTTATATTCAGGAATTGCTTTAGGTTTCATGTAAGAGAAAGCCTTATCAATTTTTGCAATCACTTCATCCGGATTAAAATCTCCGGACATGATGATTCCCATATTATTCGGAACGTAATAATTGTTATAATATTCTCTGATCGCGTGTAGAGAAGGGTTTTTCAGGTGTTCAATGGTTCCGATAGTGGTTTGCTTTCCATAATTGTTATTAGGGAAAAGGTTGGCAAACATCGTATCGAAAACTTTATCTCCGTCATCATCAAGAGATCTGTTTTTTTCTTCATATACCGCTTCAAGCTCTGTATGGAAAAGTCTTAGAACCGGTTCTCTGAATCTTTCAGACTGTACGGCAAGGAATTTGTCAAGAACATTTGCAGGTACATCTTCTGTGTACACCGTTTGTTCAAAAGAAGTGAAGGCATTGGTGCCATCAGCTCCCATACCAGCCATCATTTTATCGTATTCATTTGCGATTGCAAATTTTGCTGCCTCTCCGGAAACTCTGTCAATTTCTTTGTAGATTTCTTTTCTTTTGGCTTCATCCTTGGTCTGGTTGTACTTTTCGTAAAGAGCGTCAATCTGGTCTAAAAGAGGTTTTTCTTTTGCCCAGTCTTTAGATCCAAACTGGTTTGTTCCTTTGAAAAGCATGTGCTCCAGATAGTGGGCAAGACCTGTGTGGTCTGCAGGATCGGTTTTGCTTCCTGCTTTTGTTGCAATATACGTTTGTATTCTCGGATCTTTATTGGTAGGACTCAAAATTACCGTTAATCCGTTTTTCAAAGTATAATACCTTGCGGAAGTTGGGTCATTGGTTACATATTTATACTTGTAGCCATTGGAAGTCGCTTCTTTCCATTGGAAATCCTGGCCAAAAGCATATCCTGCGAAACTTGCAGCGGCAATACTTGTAGCGATGGTTAGTTTTTTTAACAGATTCATTGCTGTCGTGTTTTATGTTGGGTTATTAATTTGTTAATTGAATTTTTCCAATAAATTTTTAATTCGTTTCATGGCCTCTCTTAAATCTTCCTCAGAAGCGGCATAAGAGAATCTGATACATTCCGGGCTTCCAAAAGAGAATCCACCTACACATCCAACGTGAGCATTTTCCAGAAGGAACATGGCAAAGTCGTCAGAGTTTTTAATTTCTGTTCCATCAAGGGTTTTTCCAATATAGTAAGAAATATCCGGGAAGAAATAGAAGGCAGCCTTTGGAAGTACCACTTTGAATCCTGGGATTTCTTTGATCAGTTCATAGACAAGATCTCTTCTTTTTTTGAAAGCATCAATCATGTATCTGTATTCGGAAGGATCTGCTTTCAGGGCAACAATAGAAGCTCTTTGTGCTACCGTATTGGCGCCGCTGGTCATCTGTCCCTGTACTTTTTCACAAGCTTTTGCCAGCCATTCCGGACATGCAGAATACCCGATTCTCCATCCGGTCATAGCAAATGCTTTTGACATTCCATTGATTACCGCAGTCTGTTCATACACTTCTGGGAACTGAGCAATCGAAGTGGTGTTCGTTTCATAATTAATGTATTCATAAATCTCATCAGAAATTATCGTTATCTGAGGGTATTTAGCAATTACTTTGGCAATGGATTTCAATTCGTCATAGGTATAATATCCTCCTGACGGATTACATGGCGAGCTAAAAAGTACAGCTTTGGTTTTCTCAGTAATAGCTTCTTCAAGCTGTTCTGCAGTCACTTTGAAATCGGTAACATAAGATGTAGGAAGCATTACAGAAGTTCCACCCATCATTTTTACCATTTCATCGTAGCTTACCCAGTATGGTGCAGGAAGAAGAACTTCATCACCATCATTGATAATAGCGGCCAAAACGTTGATAATAGCCTGCTTAGCTCCATTGGAAACACAAATCTGGGTAGGTTTATATTCCAGATTATTATCTCTTTTTAATTTATATGCAATAGCCTCACGCAGTTCCAGAAATCCGGGAACAGGAGAATAGTGGCTGTAATTTTGATTGATGGCATCGAATGCTGCCTGTTTGATATTGTCCGGAACATCGAAATCCGGTTCGCCAAGAGTTAAGCTAATCACATCTATTCCGCTGGCTTTCATTTCTCTGGCTTTGTTTGACATTACAAATGTCTGGGAGTATCCTAATCTTTTTACTCTATCTGAAAGTTTATCCATTGTATTTTTTTGAATTTTAACAAATATATAATAAAAACGTGGTGTGGAGGTAATAAAAATAAAGGCACTTTAAAGATTTTTGTCAGGTTTTAGTCAAAACTTCTTTTAGGTTATAAAAATCATTTCTTTTGGTGTATGAGACTAATTTTAATCTTATTTTAGCCAAAAACTTAATTCCATGAAGAAGATATTCAAAGCACTTTTTTTGTTATCCGTGCCGCTTTTATATGCACAGAATTACCGTTTTGTCTACGAGTATAAGATGAAACCAAATATTGAAAAAAAGGATTCTGTAGTGATTGATTATATGAACCTGGATACGGATGGAAAAAAATCCTATTTCACTAATGCTGTTAAATATGAAAGAGATTCAGTATATCGGGCAGACAAAAATTATTCTGCATTGTTGAAAGGCAAAAATTATGACCGTAATCTGAACTATATTATTGAGAAAAACTATTCCCAAAAGACGATAAACCTGTATGATAAATACAAAAGCGTAAGTCTGGTAACTATAGATCAGGAAATCCCAAAATGGAAAATTGAAAATGAGTTTAAAAAGATCAACGATCTGAACTGCCAGAAAGCGGTTGCAGATTATAAAGGCCGAACTTGGGAAGCGTGGTTTAGCAAGGATTTTCCCATAAGCGATGGCCCATACAAATTCAGTGGTCTTCCGGGGCTTGTTGTTGCCATTAAGGACGGGGACAATGATCATGGTTTTGAATTGGTTCAGATTAAGAAAATTAAAGCAATCACAGCTTTTGTACCGAAAAATAATAAGCAGATGAGTGGTGAAGAATATAGAAAGCTTATTAAGAATTATACTTTTAATCCGGCAGAAGACATTGCGGCGATGAATATGGATTCCAAAAGCGGAACGATGGAAATGCAACTGAAGGACGGTTATGTTGCTCAGCTGGATATCAATAAGCTCAAAAAATATGGAGCAAAAATGGATGATGTGATCGCAGAAATGCTAAAAATGGGCACTAATCCTATTGAAAGAGATTAAAATAATTTCTCATAAGGGATGATTTTGCAGCGTAGGGTTTTGTATCTTTAACAATCTAAGATCTGTTATATGAGGTATTCCGTTTTTTTATTACTGATTTCCTGTACTGTTTTTTCTCAGAAGCATTCAAAAGATGACGAAGTGAAAAAATATGTCTCGCAGGTGAATGAGGATTCATTAAAATCATATATAGGAAAGTTGGTAAGCTTTGAAACCCGGCATACCTTGAGTTCGATAGATGATTCTAAACACGGAATAGGTGCCGCAAGGAATTGGGTGATCAGGAAATTCAATGAATATGCTAAAAATTCCGGTGGAAGAATGGAAGTATATCTACAGCAGGAAGATATTCAGCCGGATGGAAAACGAATTGATAAAGTGGCAAATCTTGGAAATGCTGTTGCTTTTCTCAAAGGAACAGATCCGAATGATAAGAGAATTTTCCTGATCGGAGGCCATCTGGATTCAAGAGTTACTGATGTGATGAACAGGACTTCCAAAGCACCTGGTGCCAATGATGATGGGAGTGGAGTAAGTGCTGTGATAGAGTCTGCGAGAATACTGAGCAAATCTTCGTTTCCGGCGTCTGTCATTTTCGTGGCCTTTTCGGGAGAAGAACAATCTTTGTTAGGCTCTAAACAATTGGCTGAAAAAATTAAAAGAGAAAATGGGCAACTGGAAGCTGTTTTGAATAATGACATGATTGGTAATCCCAAAGCAGGAGAAACTGGAGAAATCAACACCCGTATACTTCGTGTGTTTAGTGAAGGATTGCCTTACAAAGATCTGGATAAAAAGGCAATGACAATCAGAAATCTTGGTTTTGAAAATGATAGTGAATCCAGGCAGCTGGCTCGTTATATCAAAGAAATTACAGAACAATATGTCAACGGATTGGAGATTAAACTGATCTATAGAAATGACAGATTTTTGCGTGGAGGAGATCATACCAGCTTTGTGAATAACGGATTTCCTTCTGTAAGACTGACCGAATATTATGAAAATTACGATCATCAGCATCAGGACATAAGAATTGAAAACAATAAGCAGTATGGTGATCTTCCTGAGTTTATAGATTTTAAATATCTGAAAAAGAATGTCGCAGCTAATGTTGCCGTATTGGCAAGTCTTGCAAAATCTACCTCGAAACCAGAGAAAGTTGAAATGGATGTGAAGGAACTGACAAATTCAACAACTTTACATTGGGAAAAGCCAAAATCCGGAATCCCCGCAGGATATTATGTGCTGGCAAGGGAAACAGACAGTCCGGTATGGCAGAAAAAAATATTCACCACTGAACTTTCTATGAAGATTCCGCTTTCGAAAGACAATTATATTTTTGCTGTACAGAGCGTGAGCTCGTCAGGAAACCTGAGTGTCCCTGTCATACCAGGAATTGCAAAGTAATGGATTTTACTGAAAACCAGAATTTACTGCCGGATCAGGAAAAGTAGATTTGAATACAAGAGAAATAAAACTTATTTTTGCGGTTTATAATAATTCACATGTCTGCATCGTTACTATTAAAATATTTCCCGGATCTTACTGAAAAACAGAAAGAACAGTTCTCAAAACTGGAAAGTCTGTACAATGAATGGAATGAAAAGATCAATGTAATTTCCAGAAAAGATATGGAATCACTGTATGAAAAGCATATTCTGCACTCGTTGGGAATTGCAAAAGTGATGGAATTTGCACCGGGAACCAAAGTTTTGGATATCGGAACCGGAGGTGGTTTTCCAGGTATTCCTTTGGCAATCCTTTTTCCTGAAACAGAATTCACGCTGATTGATTCTATTGGTAAGAAAATCAGTGTAGTACAGGCTGTGGCAGATGGAGTAGGACTTACTAATGTAACGGCTATCCATGGAAGGGCAGAAAAGCTTAAAGAAAAATTCCACTTTGTAGTCAGCAGAGCGGTAACTCAAATGCCGGAATTTTTAAGATGGCTGAAGGGGAAATTTGAAAAAGAACAGTTTAACCCTAAACATAACGGAATTTTATATTTGAAAGGCGGTGATCTTGCTGAAGAGCTTGCCGGACTTAAATGTGAAATTTTCAATCTTAAACACTATTTTGATGAAGAGTTTTTTGATACGAAGAAAGTAGTTTATGTATCAAAAGGTAATTTTAATTCCTGATTTTTATGTGAATAAGGAATAATTTTTGCTAATATTTGTTAATAATCAGAAAAGTAAAGGTTATGAAAAAACTTTTAAATATTGGATTTTCAGTATTCGTGCTAGGCGTGCTTCTGGTTTCGTGTGATGATGATGATTATCATACCATTGAATCTATTGGTAAAATCAAAATAGACAGCGTAAAAATTGTCAATGATACCATGGATGTCTTTGCGATACAGAGTATCAAAACTTATTCCACTTATCCGTCTCATTGTGAGGGTTTTTACGGATATGATTATGTTTACAATACCAATCTGGAAAGAACGGTTACTTCCTATAAATATATTACCAACGGACCTTGTACACAAGGGAATTACGTGGCAGCGAGTAAAATCAACTTCAGCCCTCAAAGAAAAGGTACTTATACTTTTAAATTCTGGAATGGAGGAAATAACTGGATTACCAAAACAATTGTAGTGGAATAATGAGATTGACTTTTGTATTATGTTTATTGGCAGCACAGACTGTATCCGGACAGAAAATTATCTGGGAAGAAGGCAAAAAATTAACTTGGGATAACTTTAAAAGCCCGGTTAGCAAGAAAAAGAATCCTGATGTAGCGGCTTACACCCATTGTGGCTGGGAATTTTATTCTGAAAAATCTTCCGATCCAAAAGCGCCGGTTACGATTACCATTAAAACGCTCTTTCATGAAGATAAATCCTGGAAAGATGTCAAAAGAATGGATGATTATATCCTGCTGCATGAGCAAAAGCATTTTGATATTGCAGAATTATTTGTGAGAAAATTCAGAAAGGCTGTTGCTGAAAAAATTAAAAATTCTGGAGATTATAATAAATATTTCAAAGCAATTTATAACGGAATCGCTATTGATTATAAAAACTTCCAGATGGCCTATGACAGCGAAACCCGTCATGGAATCGATAAAGAAAAACAAACCGAATATAATCAGTTGATTTCTGAACAACTAGACAATTTAAAAAGCTATAAAACCCTTTGAAATTCCTCAATAAGATCATCCACGAACTGCTATCACAAAACACTGACCTTTCTGCGTTTAATATCATTCTACCCGGAAAACGTCCCATTGTGTTTGTCAGACAGATTCTGGAGGAAAATAACTATTCAGGGTTTCTTCCCAACTTTTTTACCATCGAGGAGCTTATCAATAAAATAGCGGATCATCAGACTATTCAGGGAATTCCGTTGTGGCTTTTCTCTTTTGATGTATACCGAAGCCTGAATCTTATCCCAAGAGATGATTTTTCCGATTTTCTGAAATGGTTTCCCACCTTACAGAAGGATTGGGATGATATTCTCAAATTTTCAGACAGTGATCAGGCAGTTCTGCAGTATATGTTTGATGAGGAAAGGATCAAAGAATGGGCTCAGGACCTTGGAGAGGATGACGATGTTCCAAGAAAAAAGTTTCTTAATTTCTGGCAGAATATGAACGTTTTTCTCCCTGTTCTAAAAGAAAGATTGCAGGAGAGGAACTGGGCAACTTCCGGAATGATTCACGAGGCGGCTAAAGCCAGGATTGCCGACTTTGCAAAAAATACCAAAGAAGAATTTGTTTTTTGTGGTTTCAATGCCTTTACTCCCGTAGAAGAAAAGCTTGTAAGAAGCCTTTTGCAGTGGAATAAAGCGCAGTGCTTTTTTCAGGCAGACCGTTATTATTTCGATGATGAGAGACAGGAAGCCGGAAAATTCCTTAGAAATCATAAAACATGGAAAGAGTTTGATGATAACAGGGCTTTTCAGTGGATAGAAGACGATTTTAATCAACCTAAAAAAATTAAGGTATACGAAGTGTCCGGGAATGTAACCCAGACCAAAGTATTGCCTGAGATCTTTAAAGAGATCAATAATAAAACTTACTCCAATACTGCGGTAGTGCTGCTGGATGAAAACCTTCTTCCTGCCAGCCTTGATGTGATGCATGGTGTTGATAATTTGAATATTACAATGGGATTTCCGTTGAAAAACTTATCTTTCTCCAATGCAGTGAAACGTCTTTTCTACCTGCAGAAACAATTGGAAAAAAACAAACTGTCTTATTATTACAGAGATGTTTTCCCCATTTTGGAAGAACTTCCCAAATCTGTAGAAGATGAACAGATTATCAATGATTTTAAAGCCAAAGTAGAAGAGAGGAATATTGTCTATATTTCTCGAAAACTTTTACATGAACTGCTTAGTGGTCTGTCTTATTATGGACTTCTTCAAAAAGCAACAGGAACCAACGGCTATCTGGATATGCTTATTGAGTTCTGCCAGCAGGTAAAATGGCTTGAGATAGATGATATTCAGTATGAGAATGTCTCTCACTTTGAAAATGCATTCAGAATCATCAAAAACCAGTTGACTCCCTACAATATTGAGATCAAAATGGAAACGCTGGAAATCCTGATTAATCAGCATATCAATTCTGAGAGTATTGATTTTCAGGGAGAACCTCTGAGAGGACTTCAGATCATGGGACTACTGGAAACGCGTCTTCTTAACTTTGAAAACGTTATTCTGCTTTCTGTAAACGAAGGAAAACTTCCGCTTGGAAACTCTCAGAATACCTATATTCCTTTTGATATCCGAAGGTTCTTTGATCTTCATACTTTTCTTGAAAATGACAGCATTTATGCCTATCACTTTTACAGGCTGATTCAGGATGCGAAAAATGTACATTTGCTGTACAATGCTTTAAGCTCTGGAGTGAATACCGGCGAGAAGAGCCGTTTCATTACACAGATCGAGATGGAGAGTTCTCATGACATCGAACATCTCATTATTGAAAATTCTTCTGAACCTATTGCCACCAAACCCATAGAAATTTCCAAGACACAAATTGTACAGGATCGTCTTCAAAAATGGAAGGAAAAAGTATCAGCTTCCCATCTGACGAGTTATCTTTATAATCCGATTGATTTCTACCTTTCCAAGATTTTAAACACTTCGGAAACGGATGAAATTGAAGAGGAGCTGTCGATAAAAAATTATGGAAATCTAGTCCATTATTCACTTCAAGAAGTTTATGAGGTATTGAAGGGTAAGGTTTTAAAAGAAAGTGATTTAAAGAATTCAGTTAAAGCAGTAGATGAATATATAAATATTGCTATTGAAAAACTTAAGCACCAGCCGGAATTCTATGAAAAAGGAATGAATTATATCCATAAGGCCATTGCTAAAAAGGTAATTGAAAATGTGCTGAATCATGATCTTGAACTCATAAAACAGGGCAATAAACTGGAGATCATTGATATTGAAAGAAGGTTTGAAAATATAGATTTTCCTCTCGATGGAAATGATAAAATTTCTTTCTTTGGATTCATTGACCGGATTGATAAGCTGAACGGTACTCTAAGAATTATTGATTATAAGACAGCGAAGATTAAAAATCTCAATGTAAAGATTGATCAGGATAATGTAGATGAATATTTTCATAACAGCGACAGGAAGCAGGCACTTCAGCTTTGTATTTATCATTACGTTGTTCAGCACCTTCCTGAGTTTTGGGGATTCCCGATTGAAACAGGAATATGGAGTTTTGCAGACGCTAAGAAAGGAATGGTTTCATTGCAGTTCGATAAAGGAAATATTGACGATGCCATGAAATCGGTTAAAAGCCTTATTCTTGAAATCCTTAACCCGGATATTAATTTCGTGGAAACTATAAAAACGTATTAAAAATAGCTGACATGTATTGGGAAACATGTCTGGTCTGAAAAATGAGCGAATATTTGTTTTTAAGTTATAGACTGAAATGCATTTATTTACTTCACAGAATAGTCAGTTAATCAGGTAACTTTTTGTGTATCTTTACTACTTATTAAAAACTTTTAAAGTTTAAATCAGATACATTAAGCAGCACCAATGAAAAAGATCCTGATATTTTTAGCTATTGCTTTTTCTCTTATTATCAAATCTCAGCAAAAGAATGATTCTCTGAATATTGCTCTTCAGAATGTAACTAAAGACACAAAATTTGGGCTTGCTCTTAGTGGTGGAGGTGCAAAGGGGTTTGCCCATATCGGAATTCTCAAGATGATTGATTCATTGGGAATTAAAGTAGATTATATCACAGGAACCAGTATGGGAGGTATTCTGGGAGGTTTATATGCAATGGGATATAACGCAGATCAGCTGAAACATACAATCTATAAAATGGATTGGAACAGGATTCTGAGCAATAAAATTCCTTATAATAAAGTCAATATCAGTGAAAAGGATGAATACGACAAATATATTCTTGAATTTCCGGTAGTCAAAGGATTTCCGACTCTTCCGAGTTCTTATATTGAAGGACAGTACATGGGAGAGGTTCTTAATACGCTTACTTTCAATGCAAAACATATCAACGATTTCAGCAAACTGAGGATTCCCGTGCAGCTTACTTCTTCCGATATTGAAAACGGAGGTCTGGTAATGCAGAAAGAAGGATCACTACCGTTGGCTATTCGTTCTACACTGGCCATTCCTGCCGCTTTTGCTCCTGTTTATATTGATGGGAAACTTTTGGTGGATGGCGGTTTGGATCGTAATTATCCAGCCAATGAGGTGCGTGAGATGGGTGCTGATTTTGTTATTGGTGGATACACGGGTTTCAGGCTTTTTACGAAAAAGGAGATTGAAAACCCGATGAAGATGATTTATCAGACTCATGCTATCCGTTCGGTGGAGGATTTTAAGCATCAAAAAGAACTCTCTAATATTCTCGTAGATTTTGTAGATCCATTGGGAGAAATTACAACGAAGGATTTTGCCAGATTCAGAAAGATTATCAAAATAGGAGAGGTTGAAGCCAGAAAGCACCTGCCTGAGTTTGTAGCTCTTGCAGAGGCGCAGCGAAAAGCCGGAATTACGTATGAACATATGATGATTGAAGAGGTGAAACTGCCCACCACAAAATTTACTTTTAATGAAGAAGACGGAACGCCTATTACTGATGCGGCAGAAATTGAAGTACTGAAAAAGCAGATGGGGCTTACGGAAGGGAAGTATTACGATGCAAAAACCGTTAATGAAGCTATAGACCGTGTGTTTGGAATGCGCCAGTACGTTAAAGTGTATTATACCTACACGAATGTAAACGATGGTCTTGTGATGAATGTATTTGTGAAAAGAGCGAAAAAAGGAGCGTTTAAACTCGCGCTGCACTATGATACTGAACAGTCCGTAGGGATTATTGTCAATTATACGTACAGAAATATTCTTCTCAACCGATCAAGATTTCTGGCAACAGTGGATATTTCCGAACGTTTCAAAGCTAAACTTGCTTACCAGCAGTTCTTAGACAGTGGAGAGCGTCTGTGGCTGGATCTGGAAGCCAAAATGGTTCACCTGAAAAGTAATGACCTGAACTTCAGGCTGTATGATATCAGTGAAGATGGCGGGGACCGTTTTCCTAACCATATGTACCGTAATATAACCGGAAAGATTGCGCTGAATTATAACATCAATCCCAATGCTTATCTATCTCTGGGAACGGAATTTAGTACGGAAAGAATGTATAGTTTACTGGATAAGGTCGATCAATCAAAAGTAGATAATTACAGCAAGAAGCTTTATAACCACAGTAATTTCAATACTTTCCTGAAATTTGAACAGAACAATCTTAATAAAAGATATTTTACTACAAAAGGAAATCATCTTCAGGTGAGTACAAGATTTTATTACGGAGATCAGTATGAGCTTTATGATCTGAACACCGTGCAGCCTCTCTTGTACCTGATCCTTAATCCAAAAGAATCTTACTATTCCGAGCCTAAAAACCTTGTTTCATTCACATTAAATGAGAACTTTTTTTACCCGATCACAAGAAGGCTGACGGTAAAGGCTAACGTGTTTTTGGGTGCGAGTTTTGGATCAAAGAAAGAAGATCAGGTTCCCTATCTGTTTTTGAATCAAAAGTATAATCTGGGAGGGAGCGAATACAATTACGATCTGCTAAGCCCTGAATTCAACGGTCTTCGCCAAAAAGAACTTCCGATGACTTCGGTAGCTAAGGCTGCCATTTCATTTCAGTACAGAATTATGAAAAAACTTTATCTTACCCCTTCGTTCAGCTATGGAAAGGTAAGTGAAGAACTTTCTCCTTTTAATGACAGTTTTGATATGTTTGGTTATGGACTAAACCTTGGCTACGAATCTCTTATCGGTCCTATCAGTATGAATATTTCCAGAAACAGCCAGCTTGACTTTTCAAGGATCTATTTCAGTATTGGCTTCAAATTCTAAACAAAAATTTTATCAATTTAGAAGATAGTAAAAATCCTTTTATCTAAATAAGTACTTTAGATAAAAGGATTTACTGTTTATAGAATCAATTATTTAATCTATTTTCTTGGGATTTCCGGTCTTGGCATTTTGTAATAGCTTCCGGACATACTTTTTAAAAATGCAACAATGGCATCTATCTCCTGCTCATTCAGATGTAGAGGCTTTATCAGATGATCTGTGACCGGAAAATTAGGATCAGCTTTTTTTTCTTCCGGAGTAGGGTTAATCATCTGCATTCCGCTGTTGTATAAACTGACAACACCATGCATGTCATCCATCAGTCCGTTATGCATCCATGGAGCAGTGTAATCAAGATCTCTCAGCGAAGGGGTTTTAAATTTACCGGTATCATCAGAATTTTTGGTGATATGATAGAGACCCAGATCCTCATATTCCCGTTTGTAATAAGTAAGCCCTATGTTGTGAAAAGATTCGTCTGTAAGATTTTTTCCGTAGTGACAGTTCATGCACCTTGCTTTGGTACGGAAGAGATGCATCCCGTAGATTTCCTTATCACTCATGGCTTTATAATCACCTTTAATGAAATTATCAAGTTTGCTGGGCTGACTTCTGATTGTCCTTTGGAAAGTAGAAAGAGCTTTGGCGATTTTATCAAATGTAATCTTATCAGTTTGATAGACATCTTTAAAAAGCTTCTTGTATTCTTTAAATTTTGAAAGTTTTCCGGCCAGCTTTTCCGGCTTCATATTCATTTCGTTATGAGCAGAAATAGGTCCTACAAGTTGTTCTTCCAATGTCTTGGCTCTTCCGTCCCAGAAATAGGATTGGCGATCCGCAATATTGAAAAGCGATTGTGTATTTCTTTTTCCCTGCAAATGATCGGTTCCCAATGCCACTTCCTGACCGTCTGCCCAGCCCAGTTCAGGGTTGTGACAGCTGCTGCAAGATACCTGGCTGGATTGTGACAGTTTGGGATCAAAAAACAGCTTTTTTCCAAGTATTACTTCGGGTAATTCCTGTGTATCATAATAATTGGAATCCCATTCTATGGCTTCAAATTCTTTCCATTTCACCTCTGCATCCACTGTAGGTTTGGGCCAGTATTGTACAGGTCTTTTATATTGTTCTATAGTTTCTCCATAGTCTACTTTGTATTGTTGAAGAGTATGCTGCATAGAGAATAGAGCAATTCCTCCAAGAACAACGAATAATTTAATATCTGAAAATTTTATCATCATGTGTTTAAAATATACTTCCTATACTGACTGCCAATAAAGTATTGCTGCCATTGTTAAAATTACTGTAGATCATCTTAGCTCCTACAAAAGCATTTTTCACGACAGGGAAGTTGAAATGAAAATGAATATCAAGTTTTGCCTGCCAGAAATCAGAAGACTGAAAGACATAATTTTCCTGAAGCATTGTATTGATGGAAGATTTTCCGGAATTGTTGAAAAGCGCATCTTTTTGATAGACATTGGTAGCTGAAAGTCCTGCTACAACAGACAAGGTCTGCAGATTTTCGAAAGTTTTCAACCATTGATAATCCGCTCCATACATAAGTTTACTTAATTCTATTCTTGATAGAGGACTGCTGTACTTTTCTTTTTCCTGAACCCATCCAAAGAAGGGAAGCAGAGATGATTTTGCCTTTTCATTGCCCACCTGTATAAGCCCTTTGAAAATAATAGTATTGATCTTATGGTTGTATTTTTCCACACTTCCGATCTGTATATAATTTCTTGAGTTCTCGTTCATAAAGAGGTTTTCTGTTCCTTTTCTTTCTGTACTGCTTCCTTCTGCAGAAATTCCCCAGACTGTTTTTCCTGAATCAAAGAATTTTCCAGCCGAAAAGGTAAACTGCTGTTCATCAATTTTTGAGGCATTCAGATCTGCATATTCTGTCAATAATTTATCAAGATTAAACTTTTTAAGACCTATATTCAGATACCAGTTTCTGTTGTCTGCTTCAAAGATCTGTAAACCTCCTCCGTAAGACCAACCTTCGTAATAGGCCTGACGAAGTTTTCCGGAAAGCAGCTCGTTGTAATTTCCCAATCCGCTCATATTATAAATCATAGGGTATCCCTGATTGCTTACAAAGCTCAGATAGTGTTTTTGAGTATATTTTTCAGCATGTACATAAGCTCCAACTCTGAACTTCCCCAGAATCAGTTTATCAGCTCCCATTGCCAAAGAAAAATGAGCCGCTGTATTTTTCGGTCGTGGATCTATATCTCTGTAACTCAATGTTGCCTGGTAACTTCCTGTAATTCCTAAAGTGTAAGTGTCTATTTTTCTGGAATATCCTCCTGAAAAGCTATAGTTTTCAAATTTCATATCACCACCCACACTGTCCGCTGCTACATAAGGATAGATGAGATCATAATCTGAATTTTCATTCCATACCATGTGCTTATTTTTCCCTTGTGTGTAAGAAGCATTTCCCCAAACTGAAGTTTTATCATCGAGCTTCTGTAAACTGTACACTTCCGCGCCCCATAAGTTTATTCCTTTTCCTTTTTGTTGCAGCTGGTTAGGAGTGTTGCTTTTTTCTGTCAATACATTAAAAATAGTGCTGCTATACTTCCTTGCCCCGGAATAACTGGCCGGATTAATGGTAATACTGTTTTTAATAAGCCTTTCAAAGCTATATTCTTCACGCACTTTCTCTGTGATAGTGTCATTGATCTGGGCATGCATTCTTATCCCTGAAAAGGAGCTGAACAGGATCGATATGGAAAGAAAATATTTCATTTTAATTGAATAAAGATGGCTTTACACCATGTTCAAAGTCTGTTGTGGAGTTATTGGTATCTTTAAGGATATTTTTACCATCTATTGTTTTTCCTGTTACTTTTCTGCGGACAGCTTTTCCGAAACGGTTTTTATCTCCGTCAAAAGTAGTTACGGAAGTCCATCCCATATCCAAAGAAGGTGACGTTACCAGCCATTGGAATGAATCCTGTACACTTAAATTAACCGCATCTGTAATCCATTCATTGGGGATTTTAACCGCAGTTCCGTCCATAGGATATACATCACCGTTAATGGTAAGGTTATATGTATAAGTATAAGAGTTTTGAGCAACCAATGCTTCATTAGTCATTCCTTGTGGCATACGTGCCAATGCATAAGCGTAATATCCTTGGGTATGGATCACCATTTTTTCAAAAACATTTACCATTTTCGGAACGGAAGGATTGTCTATATCATCTGAGTCTTCCTTGAAAATCTGGAAGTTGGCATTGGAAAGATTAATGGATGAAGGATTAAAATCTTTATGATTAATAGCATCTTCAGCAATAATAATAGACTCTCCGGCTTTTACAGGATACATCGTTCCATTTCCCGGAATTCTGATGATAGCACCTGCAGATAGAGTAGTTGCCATGATATTGGGGCTGTAATCCTGTTTTTCATTGGTCATAAAACTGGATTGGATTAGTAGCATACCATCTGCATACAAAGTCTTGTCCGTATTATTGGTAATTTTAAAATACTGATCACCGAAATACATCGCTCCCTGCGGTGTTTTTGTTCCGGTAAAGAAGACTTCTTCTAAGATCAGATCACCGCTGTTACCCGATTTCAAAGAGAGATCCAGCGTTTTACTGGTTTCATTACCATTGATAACGATTCCGTTTTGTACACCGGCAACTTTAGCTTCTACCGATCCGGAGTTGTCACCATATACGATGCTTCCTTCCGCAGTAATGTTATACGTTCCTGAAGGAAGAACAACCTGCAAAATATTGTTATTTTTAAGTTCCTGAGTAATCGTAAATCCTGAGTTTAACTCTTTGAAGCTGATCGTAAGGTTTTTATATTCTTTAACCTGAATATTGTCTGGAACGACTTTAAGCTCCAGTTTTAAGGAGGTTTTTGCTTCCGGAGCTTCATTGGAATCTGAAGAACAGGCTGTAATGGCAAAAGCTGCACACAATACGAACAGTGTTCTTAATACATGTTTTAACATAATTTATTGAATTGAAATTGTTTATAAGTTGAAATTGATTTCCATTCCGAAATAAGGATCATAAGCTCCTTTTCTGTTGATGGTAAATCCGTTGATGTCGTAAGGCGTATAATAACTGAATAATCGGTTGGCAAACATGGAGACCACGACTGCTTTGTTTCTGAAACTTTTGGTCACTTTCAGATTAAGATTCATTTCCATAGGTCTTCTGGTGGCATTGTATACATCTTCATTCTGAGCAATGATCAGGCTTTCCAGAATAGTTCCTTTTACAGAATCAGGGTTATAGGGAAGAACAGTACCATTCTGATCCACATAATGGCTTGGAACTCCGCTCATAGGAAGAATTTGTCTCATAGAATACCAGGAAAACTGGAATGATGAAGAAAAAACAAGATCCAGACGGGGAATATAAGTGTCCAGCATCAGATTGGTATTCAAGACCTCATTCACCGAATTGGGTTCCATCCCTTCATATAATCCAAGATAAGGATAAGGTCTTCCGTTGATCAGTAAATCTCGTCCTCTGTATACGGGCAGGCTGTTTCCATATTTTGTTCGGAACCACGCTCCGTTTAAGGTAAGCCTTGTATTGATCACAGGAATTCTGTTGGATGAATATTGAAATTCAATCCCTTCTTTGTCCACTTTGCTACCGTTTCGCTGAGTGGTATAGAGAAAGTTTTCATTCACTGTCTGGTAGGGAAGTGTATTTACATCCGGCGGAGAAGTGATGGCATCATGATTCAGTCCCGAAGTATCGTATTTTTTGTATTGATACAGAGAATATTCATTCATAGAACGGAATGCATTGCGCATATTTTCTTTGAAAACAGTAACAGACAGCTGATGTGCTCCCAGACTGAAATCAACTCTTGCTTCAAATTTTTCATTCATAGCGGGTTCGAGATCCGGGTTCTGCGGATTGTAAATCAGGGTTTTATAATTGATTCTTCTGTAGTTTGGATTATTATGAAAGTAATTCAGCTGCTGGATGTCCTTATAAATAAGTTCAGGATACAGAATATTGAGGTCGGGAAACAGACTTTGTTTACCATATCCTAAGGTTAATGCTAAAGTTGTCTTTTTGTGCATCAACTCAAAAGAGGGAAGTTCCCATTGAAAATTGGCTCTTGGATCTGCATACCACTTTCCGTTCATTTTGAAAGAAGAAGGTAAATTCATCATGGTGTTTCCTCTCAGTCCTAATGCCAGTGTAAGTTTATGCTTACCTGCATGTAAAGAGTTGATAGACTCCATAAACAACGCAGAAGTCATATAAGAAGGAATATCACGATACGCACGCGGTCTGAAGGTAGCTTTAGGATCAATAGGTCTGTAGATATCAAATAATTGTCCTTTCCCCCAGTTTTTGCTCATTTGCCAGTCGAATCCTGCATTGAACTCATGCGTCATCGATTGAGAATTAAGCTGAAAATTATTAGTCATTTTGACAAACAGATCAAGAGGTTTTCCGTCTACTGTATAATTTGAAATGTAGCGTGGTTCAGGGTAGTAACCATCGTATTCTCCTTCAGTTCCGGACAGAGGAAAGGCCGTTGCATTTTCAAGCTGGATAAACTTGGTTTGCTTTATTTTGTCAAATCTTTGGTTAGCCGTTGCCTGAATTTCAGTGGAGCGGTAGAATGACGGTTCGTTTTTAGTATAATTGAATACATTGGAAAGGCTCAGGAAATGAGTATTCACTTCATAAGAATTCAGTTCCGACAAATCGATGTCAGGATCAGATTTTGAACCGTCCAGTGAACCGGTATAGCTAAGATTGCTTTGCCATTTTGCTGTTCCATGATCATACTTTTTTTCTTTCATGATACCAAGGTGGGCGGTAATTCTTTTATAACTTTCCAAGCGGTCTCTTGGGTCGGTCTTTGCATTCAGATAATCCAGGCCTGTGTTGATTTTCAGATCTTTTTCTTTATTTTCAAAACCTTTGCTTACTGCAAAGAGTTTGCTGTAACCGTCTGCTTTAAACCTGGCTTTCCATTTTGTATAGCCGGATTTATTAGTGATTTTTACAATTCCTGACGTAAGATTTCCATAGATTGCGGAAGGAATTCCACGAAGAACTTCCACGCTTTCAATCTGATCTGTCGAGATCGTTCGCATATCTATACCGCTGTTTATATTAAGCCTTCTTTTAAGTCCGTTATTTGTTTTGTCTAAAAAATCATAAGAATACTGCAGGTTGGCATTAGAGTTGAGCGGAGCACCATCCACCAAAAATGTAGTTCCCATCGAAGAAGTATCGTAATCAGTACCAGGTCTTCCGGTTTCACGGAGACTGATCTTGTTGGTCTGATTAAGAACCGGATCATTGGATCTTCCACCTGGAAGAAGTTCCAGAAGCTCGGAAAAACTTGAAGGTTGCAAATGTTGCATAGCCCGCTGATTAATGATAGAGGAAGAGGTAAGCCCTTTTCCTTCTTTTGCCGTAATCACCACTTCTTCAATGGTGTTGAGTTTCTCCTGAAAGTGCAGCGTGAAATCTTCTGTCTTTGTGACGGATATCTTCCCGGAATATACTGAAATCCCGTTTTTCCAGGCTTCTATTTTATATTTTCCAGGCACAAGAGAGAGTTGTGCGGTTCCTTTATCATCGGTAAATACTGAATATGCAGTTTCTTCGCTGGAAATCTTAATTTCAGAACCTTTTACTAAGTCCGGATCTTTGCTTTTTGTTTCAAAAGTGATTCTAAACTGTAGGTTTTGTGCCTTGAAGGCTGTCATCGTAATGATAAAAATAAGAAAACTGAAAAATCGAAGCCTCAAAGGAAAGCGGGAGTCATGATGTACCATCTGGCATTATTCTTTCGGCAAAAGTAGCATGCTCAGTAGAAGTTTGCTAATTTTATTTAGAATAATTCAAAATAAATGACAAGAATCATTTATGTTATTTTAATATAATTTTTGCTGGAAGTTGAAAATTGGTGTCGTAAAATGATAGTTAATAATGGATTATGTAATTTTAAGTATTTTAAAATAAAATTTATCTCCAATCATTTTTAGTGGAGTTATTCATCCATAAAAAAGCACTTCATTGCTGAAGTGCCAAAATTAACTTGAAATGAGATATGAAGAGTGATTGTTTTTACAGTTTTATTTTTTTGTTGATGGATTTTCCATTAGAAAGGGTGACTTGTACAAGATATACTCCTGATTCCAAGTTTCTGGATTCAAACACAGGTTTATTAACTTCCTGTTGAATAATCAGAGCACCAGAAATGCTATAAATGCTGATGTTTTTAATATCATTGCCGGATTTCGCTACAATTTGTTGTCTCTGAGTATAAATATCAGTGTTATTTTCTGATGATATTGTCCCTCCAACCGCTTTACTGAACTGAAGGTTATAGTAAGGTGTAACCACTTCAAACGTATAGTTTTTGTTTTCCAACTCCAGAATGTTGATTCCTCCGGTCTCACGATATTGTTTTTGCGAAATACTTTTGACCAATGTTTTATTTTCATCAAAAATATGTACAGCACTAAGTTCCTCCTGATTTACTTTTAATTTCAAAACGGATGTATTCACAGATTGTACAATTTCGTTTTCGGTAACTTCCTGAGGCGTGTTTTTAATGTATGGAATTATTTTATTTTCATTGTTTTCCGATACTTTCAATAAATAAACTCCGTCTTTTAAAGTTGATAAATTTTGATTAATGGCTGTTCTGCTCTGTGCTTTTTCTTTATTGAAATCTGTAATTTCAACAAGTTGCATATTACCCAAATCCGGTTTGATCTGTGAAGAAAGAAGGAAAGGTTTTTCAGATGTTTTCTCTGCTGACTGCTTACCAAAAATTGATCCTGCAATAGCCCATTCATTTAGAAGCCCACCGCTTCTCAGCGTATTGAATTTAGCATTAGAAGCTAATGTAAAGGGTAGAATTCCTCCCACATGGCCCAGTGGTCCCCAATAAAAAGAATCCAGTTTATACTTATTCAGATCCCACCATGGATAATAGCCACGCTGAACATCAATAGTTTTAGAAGTATTTTCAGGCGGAATAGCTAAATCGACAGTAGAATGTCCCAATGTCATTGGTGTTTTATTGTACCAGTCATACACATCCTTAGGTTTCATGCATAGCCTTAGCTTGTTATTGGGATTGTTGGTGACATCATTTACGAAGTTGGTGGTAAAGAGTTTTCTCCAGATAAAAGGTCCCCATAAAAGTCCTCCGTTATCCTGAACCACATGATAGTTGTATTTATCGAGGTATTCAGCAGAAATAACTTCTGAAATATCATTATTATAGGTTTTATAACCTGTATTGTTGCAGGTATGGAGTACATTGGCCAGGAATGAGGTGAAAGGATAGATATCTTTTTCCAGGACTCCTTTATTTAACGTTACTCCGGAAAAATCATAAGGTCCGTCTCCCATGTAAGCGTACTTAAATTTTATCTGATTGGGATTTGAAACGCTTAATCTTTTTAACGTTGACATAGCAGCATGAGCGCCTTGCGAATATCCGGCCAGGAAATATTCGTCATAACGTTTAAGGTTCAGTTGGGCCAATACTTTATTCGCTGCTGTTATAAAATCTATGGTCGCTCCGGCTTCTGTGGCATAATCTACATAAGGGTGAGTTCCGTCCCCAGTTCCCATCCCTACGTAGTCGGGTGCCATCAAAATATAACCGTTGAGTACATAGGATAGTTCAACAACAAATCCAGCGGTTAAAGCTCCTTTAAAATTAGACGGAACATTATGCCTGCTGTCTGTAGTTCCGTGATCCGATACCACAGTTGAAAGTTTAAAGGGTACATTAGGATACATCAATAATCCTGTTGCTTTTACAAGAACATTGTTCTCATTTTTGGTGTAATAAGTGATTTTGTATCCTTTCAGCCCAAGATTGAAGCTGTTCAGATAATTTGCAAATTCCGGAGCATTCTGATCACCAAGATTACTGGCGATAAAATTGATGACTCCCTGAGGTGTTAAATCCAGTTTCTGTTCGGCACTTACAACATCACCAGCCTGCTGTGCAAAGTAAAAAGGAGCTGTAAGACTTAGTAAAAAAGTTGTGATTTTTTTCATATTGTTTGTTTTTGTGTGGTATTAAAGTAATAATTTTAATAAAAAAGCGAAAACTTTAGAGTATTAATAATTATTCATTGAATATCAATTCTCAGCAAAGTGAGTAAAATAAAAGAGTCTGACCATTGGCCAGACTCTTTATTTATATTTTTATCTTTTTTAGAAAGCGTTGATTCCTGTAATATCCAATCCGGTGATCAGTAAATGAACATCATGCGTTCCTTCATAAGTAATTACAGATTCCAGGTTTGCCGCATGTCTCATCATCGGGAATTCACCCATGATTCCCATACCTCCAAGGATTTGTCTGGATTCTCTGGCTATTTCAATAGCCATATGTACGTTATTACGTTTAGCCATAGAGATCTGAGCAGGAGTTGCTTTGTGAGCATTCTTAAGATTTCCTAACTGAAGACAAAGTAACTGAGCTTTTGTAATCTCAGTCAGGAATTCAGCCAGTTTTTTCTGCTGAAGCTGGTAAGAGCCAATTGGTTTTCCAAACTGTTTTCTTTCTTTAGAATACTGAACAGCAGTACAATGGCAGTCAATAGCAGCACCAATTACTCCCCATGAGATTCCATATCTTGCAGAGTTCAGACAAGATAGAGGTCCTTTTAATCCTGTTACTCCAGGAAGAAGGTTTTCTTTCGGAACTTTTACATCATTAAATACCAGTTCTCCGGTTTTGGAAGCTCTTAAGCTCCATTTATTGTGAGTTTCAGGAGTAGTGAAGCCTTCCATTCCTCTTTCAACGATTAATCCCTGTACTTTTCCTTCCTCATTTTTTGCCCATACTACAGCGATGTCGCATAAAGGAGAGTTGGTGATCCACATTTTAGCCCCATTTAAAAGATAATGATCACCCATATCTTTAAAATAAGTTTCCATTGAACCTGGGTCAGAACCATGGTTAGGCTCAGTCAATCCAAAAGATCCAATCATTTCTCCGGCAGCAAGCTTTGGAAGATATTTCTTTTTCTGTTCTTCAGAACCGAATTCGTTAATAGGGAACATCACCAATGAACTTTGTACCGAAGCTGCAGAACGTACTGCAGAATCTCCTCTTTCCAACTCCTGCATAATCAGACCATAAGAAATCTGGTCTAATCCTGAACCGCCATACTCAACAGGGATATAAGGTCCCAGTGCTCCGATTTTCCCCAATTCTCTCATAAGATTAGGAATATCTGTATGATTTTGAGCGGCCTGATCTATCTGCGGCATTACAAAACTTTCCACCCAGTCTCTTACAGATTGTCGGATTAGTTTATGTTCTTCAGTAAGTAAAGCATCAATTCCATAATAATCAGGGATGCTAGTAAGAGGATAATATGACATGATTTTTTGATTTGGTTAAAAGTAACATTTTTCGTGGTGTCTAGAAAATTTTTTTGAAAACTTGTTTTACTATTGATTTTCAGAGGTGTACTGCTACTTTGTTTATGATTTTAATTAAATTTATATTTTTATGACTCCTCATCATTAGAGATAGGATACTGATTGGTAGAATTATGAACTTCAGTTTTAAATTTATACAGATATGGGGCTTTATTGGCTGAGCCGTCATACAGTTTTTCCATTCTGTCCAGTATATTTAGGCTTAAAATTTTTCGCTGAAAATTATTTCTTCTGAATTTCTGTCCTAAAATAGTTTCATAAAGAGCCTGAAGATCCTTCATGGTAAATTTTTCCGGAAGCAGGTTACTTGCTGCAACCTCTGTATTGATATTCATTCTCAGATATTCAAGACCTGTCTCGATAATTCTGTCGTGGTCGAATGCCATTTTAGGAAGGTTGTTTACTTCAAACCACTCACAGCTTTCATTGAAAGCATCAGGGAAGGTATCAGCCAGCGAAAAATCAATAAGGCTGCAGTATCCTACTGTAACGAAACGCTGGAAAATCCAGTGATCTTCAGGTACGGTGATACCTTTATTTTTAAGAAGAATCTGGTGTACATTGTTCTCGGTACGGTCTATTCTTCCAAAGGTGTGAAACTGTTTCAAAAATAATCCTTTAAGATGGGTTCTTTCAAACAAAACCCTTTCAGCAGCTTCTCTAAGGTCTTCGTCATTGAAAACAAAACCACCCGGAAGTGACCACAGATCCAGATCATGATATTTTAAAAGCAAAACTTTCAGAATGTTATTATGAAAGCCGAATATGGTGCAGTCAACGGAAATATGCGCTACGAAATCTTTCGTGTCAATGAGTTCCTGTAGCGTTTCTTTACTTTTTGTGTCTTTGATTTTCATGGCAGTAAAAATAAAACTATTTTCTATTTGTGACAGTAAAATATATAAAACTAATCACAAATAGCAGAATTACAGAAGATAAGATGTATAATGGATAATAATTCAACAATTGCTTTTCAAACAAAACAGCCATAATAATAGAGCTTACAGAGCTGCCCAGAGAAGAAAAAATAACAATAAGAGAGGTGAAAAGATTGATTTTATCTTTATCCACCTGCGCAATCATTCTTGAGTTGATCACAGGATAGAGGGGTGAAAGAAACAAGCCAATAACCGGAAATAAAAAAAGCAAGAATCTGGAATCTTCCGAATCAAAATACTGTATGCCCAGTATAATGATCAGTAAGGTGATAATAAGACTCATACAAATGATATAATACCTGGGTAACGAAAACCTTTTGATGATATTGGCAGTAACCGTTCGCCCGGCATAAGAAAAAATGGATAGAAAAGAAGTGGCCTGAAGCGCAAAAAAAGAATTGACTTTCAGATGGTTTTTATAAAAAGAAGGAAGCCATGAATTGAATCCCTGTTCTACGAAGACGATAAAAAAGACCACTCCTAAAAACAAAGCTACTGCAGGGGTGGTAAACCCAGACAGTTCTGAGAGAATACTCTTACTTTCCATAGGCCTGGACTCTACTATTTCTATTTTCGAAAGCAAAAAAATAGTCAGTACAGATAATAAAGCAATCAGCACGAAACCAAACTTCCAGAATTCAGAATACTGGCTGGAAATCACCCATCCAAAACCCGTATTCACTACGAAAATCCCGATCATAAAAGAAGCTTCTACATTATTCATGGTCTTTGCCAGAGATTTTTCATCCGAAATATTATTTCTGATAATTCCAAAAACACAGATTTTACCAATAGCGAAACAGGCTCCTATAATCGCAAACCACAATTTATAAAACCAGAAAACTTTTACAAAGGGAAGAAGGCAGCAACAGAATCCAACGATAGCCAGGGCGAGAATCAATGCTTTTTTAGGTCCGGTTTTGTTGATAAAGCTTACTGCAAAAAGTGAAATAAAGGCAATGGGCAGATCTTTAAAAGATTCTAAAAGTCCCAGTTCTCCATAGGTGATTTTCTCTTCTGACAACTGCAGAATCACAAGTCCCATACAGTTTAGAACCATTGAAAAAATGAGAAAGGTAAGTTTTAGCGGAAGAGAAATTTTGAATGGCTTGGCGATCATTTTGGGAGATAACTTTATTAATTTTTTATGAAATTTTATGAAATATTGATGCGAAGATAGGGCTTCTAACCCTGAAAAATAAAAGAAAAATTAAAATATTTATGAATAGAATGTTAACTAATTAAAAAAAAATATATTTTTATTGTCTCAATTTGAGAATTAAACAATAACTGTATATGAATGTAAGAATATCAAGAAGCGTAGGAGTGGTTGCCGTCCTCTATTTTACGGCCAACTTCAGTGCCCAGACCACCAAGGTGAAGGACACACTTGCGAAAGAAAACAAAATAGAAGAAGTGGTAGTCATCGGTTACGGTACTCAGAAAAAGAGTAATGTGACGGGAGCTATTGCGAGTATTAAAGCCAGCGATATAGAGAATGCTCCTACAGCAGGAAGGCCGGAGCAGGTTCTGCAGGGAAGAGCTGCAGGTATTTCTGTTGTATCAAATTCTGGCCAGCCGGGAACTGCTGCTACTGTTCGTGTACGTGGTATTACCAGTTTTGGAGCTGGAAGTAATGATCCTTTATGGGTGGTAGATGGAATTGTAGTAGATAATATTGGATGGCTGAATCAGTCTGATATTGAAGGAATGGAAGTTCTTAAAGATGGGGCTTCTGCTGCTATTTATGGGGTGTCTGCTGCGAAGGGTGTTATTCTGATCACCACAAAAAAAGGAAGTAAAGGGAAATTAAATCTCTCTTATAATGGTTTCTTTGGGGTGGGAACAGTATCTAAAAAGTTAGACTTATTGAATGGCTCGCAATATGCAACCATTATGAATGAGGCATATCTCAACGATGGATTGAAGCCTGTATTAGGAGATCCCTCATCTTATGGAACAGGAACAGACTGGCAAAAACAAATATTTAATAGTGCACAGCGCCAATCTCATGAATTCAGTATTGCAGGAGGAAATGATAAATCCACTTTTTATTCATCTTTCGGATATTATGATCAGCAGGGAATTGTACTGAGAGATATTTCAAACTATAAAAGAATTAATGCAAGATTAAATTCAACGCATAAGGTTTTTGATTTCTTGACAGTAGGTCAAACCTTTGCATATACTCACACAAGATGGCAGGGAGTTACGGACAACGGAGAATTCGGGGGGCCGTTAAGTTCTGCGATAAATCTTGATCCATTAACTCCTGTAGTTGTCACTAACGGGATCAATAATGAGCCTAATTATAGTGATTATGTTAATAATCCAAATTATGTAAGAGATCCCAATGGAAATGCCTATGGAATTTCTCAGTATGTAAGTAAAGAGATGAGTAATCCGTTGGCCTTCAGACAAACCCAATTAGGAAGATACAAATGGTCTGATGATATTATCGCCAATGTATTTGCTGAATTAAAGCTGAATAAACACATTGCCTTTAAATCCAGTATGAACGGGAAACTTTCCTATTGGGGTGAGCAGGCATTTACTCCGAGAAATTACCTAAGTACGGCTAATAAGAATGATATCAATAATTTATTCAGGCAGACAGATAAAAAGTTTGAATGGAGTACTGAAAATACATTGACATACCAAAATAAATTTGGATTACATAACTTAAATGTATTATTAGGGCAAGGGTATTATGAGTATAATATTTCTTCGGGACAAAATATAAGGTTTACCAATCTTCCTGTAAATAATTGGGAAGATGCATCTTTCAATTTTGATATTGCTCAGGAAAATAAAACTGGGAATGCTTGGGATGGAAAACAAACCCACAAAGCTTCTTATTTTGCCAGAGTAGTTTATGATTATGATAACAAATACCTTTTTACAGGAACAATTCGTAGAGATGGGTCTTCAAAATTCGGAAGCAACAATCACTGGGGGAATTTCCCTGCAATGTCTTTAGGTTGGAATGTGTCTAACGAAAATTTCTGGCCTGAAAATAAAGTAATTACTTCATTAAAGTTTAGAGGAGGATATGGAGTACTGGGTAATGACGCTATTGATGATTTCCAGTTTGCCAACTTCCTGGTGGCCGGAAGCAATTATACATTTGGAGATAATATAATCCGTGTCGGATATGCGCCAAGTACTTTGGAAAACCCTAATTTGAAATGGGAAAGAACATCACAACTCAATATTGCTGCAGATCTTAAGATTTTTAGAAATTTTGATCTAAGTGTTGACGTTTACAGGAAAAAAAGTACTGATATCCTGAGAAGAGTTGAACTTCCTGGTTATTTAGGATTAATCAATAATCCATACAGGAATATTGGGGATATGAACAATGATGGAGTTGAAGTAAGTCTAGGATACAGAAAGAACTGGGGAGACTTTGGTTTTTCTGCGAATGGTAATTTTGCCTATCTGAAAAACGAAATTACAAGACTTGAGGATAACAGGCCCTATGTAAACTTTGCTGGTTTCCAGACGTTGGGAACTGTATCTAGATTACAGGTTGGTGAATCATACGGTTCTTTCTATGGATATAAAAACCTGGGAGTTTTTCAAAATCAGGCAGAAATTGATGCCTATAAAAATGCAAATGGTGCTTTGATTCAACCTAATGCAAAACCGGGAGATTTCAAGAGACTTGATGCAAATGGAGATGGGGTGATTGATGAGAAAGATTTTGTAAACCTTGGGAATTCTGTACCAAAATATACATTTGGTTTAACCATCAATATGAATTATAAAAACTTCGATTTGATGATTTTCGCTCAGGGACAAGCGGGTAATAAAATTTTCCAGGGGCTTAGAAGACTGGATATTCAGGAAGCAAATTACCAAACATCAATCTTAGATCGTTGGACAGGAGAAGGAACTTCTAATACAATAGCCAGAGTCACAAGAAATGATGACAATCAGAACTATACCAGAATGTCAGATTATTATCTTCAAAAAGGAGATTACTTACGTCTTAAATTAGTTCAGATTGGATATACTTTATCTAAAGATGCTGCAAAAACTATTGGTGCTTCAAAAATCAGATTTTATGTGACAGGGGAAAATCTTGCAACTTTTACAAAGTATACCGGATACGATCCTGAAATTGCTGGTACTGATACTTATGGTATAGACAGAGCTTTCTATCCACAGGCAAGAACTTTCCTTTTCGGTGCTAATGTTCAATTTTAATGACAAAAAAAAATGAAAAATAAAAGATTTATATATAAAAGTGTAGCTGTTTTATTATTAACAGGTATAAGTTTTGGTGCCGTGTCCTGTGATAAAGGAAACCTGGAAGATGTAAAGAATACAGGAACTTTTGATTCAGGTAACTATTTTAAAAATGAAGAACAGGCATTCAGTGGTTTGGTCGCTACTTATGATATGCTGAGAAAATATGCTGGAGGATTTGAAAACATGGTGACTTTCTTTAACGGAGCCTCTGATGATTTCTATTCCGGAGGTGGAAATTCTTCAGATGGTGCGGGTATTCAAGGATTTTCCAATTATTCCATTAATCCTATTATTATGCCTGCCAGCTACTGGAAAGATTATTATCAGGGAATTGCAAAGGCCAACCTTTTATTAGACAGGATTCCAAGTGCAACGATGAATGATCAGACCAGAAAAAGATTTATTGCAGAAGCCAAAGTCCTAAGAGCATTATACTATTTTGAATTATTAAGAATGTTCAAAAATATTCCTCTTATTCTGAAACCTGTTTTGGCCACTGATGATTTCTATAATATTCCTCAGGAAGATCCTGCAAAAGTATATGCTCAGATAGAATCTGATATTGTTTCTGCTATACCTGATCTGATGTTGATGCCATCCGGAGCAAGTGAAAAAGGAAGAATTACACAGGGGACTGCAAGAGCCATTTTAGGTAAGATCTATTTATATGATAAAAAGAATACTGAAGCCGCTGCTCAATTTGAAATGGTTAATGGTACACCAGGGCAAACAAGTCAGTATGGGTATAAATTAGTCAACAACTTTGCCGACTTATGGAAGGTTGATAATAAATTCACTACAGAAGCAGTTCTTGAAGTAATGCATACCAATGTAAGTAATGCTGATTGGTCATTCTGGGGCTCAGGTAAGGATGAAGGTAACTCTGTAAATGTAATGCTAGGTATTAAATCTTACGGACGTGTTGCCAATGTACCTAATAATGATGCTCCCGACCTTTATGCGAGCTGGGGATTTAATCCGGTTACTGACGATTTGTTTAATTTTATGCAAGGAGACCCTCGTTTGGATGCTACAATCTTCAATGGTAAAAAATTCAAGAATGAAGGTAAAATTACGTATTCACCAGGATATAAGGATACAGGATATTTTTTAAATAAATATTTACCAAGAAATGCAGACAAATCTAATCTTCCAGGTCCTACAGAACTAAATTTCCGTCAAAATTATATCGCTATAAGATTAGCTGATACTTATCTGATGGAAGCAGAAGCTTTAGGAGGTGGAGGAGCAAGAGCTCAGGCTTTGTTAGATGCAGTAAGAGCAAGAGTTGGATTAGCATCAGTTCCTGTTTCTTTGCAGGCTATTAAAGATGAAAGAAGAAGAGAGCTTGCAGGAGAAGGACACAGATGGTTTGACCTTGTGAGATGGGGCGATGCTCCCGCAAAACTTGGAGCCAGAGGATTTAAAACGGGCAAGAACGAAATTTTGCCTATTCCATTTAATGAATTAACAAATACAGCTTTAAAACAAAATCCTGGTTACTAACACATGAAGTTTCACAACTTATATAGTTTCTTTAGAGGTGCCGCACTACTTAGTGGTGTGGCCCTTTTTCCTTTATCATGTACCTCAGTGGCTTCCAATAAAGGAAACGAAGTGCAGTACTGGCTTACAAAAGGTGATGCAAGCGTAAAATTACAGCAGCAGACTTCCGTTACATTTGTAAATAATACCAACAGCTTTCAGAATATTGAAATTGATGACACTCAAAAGTTTCAATATGTTGACGGCTTTGGATATACATTAACAGGAGGAAGCGTTGAGGTAATCAACCGGTTGTCACCTTCCAAAAGAAAAGCGCTGCTTAAAGAACTTTTTGGAAATGGCAAAAACTCAATTTCTATCAGTTATTTAAGACTAAGTATAGGAGCTTCCGATCTTGATGGTGAAGTGTTTTCATACGATGATCTTCCTGAAGGACAGACTGATGCTTCACTTTCAAAGTTCAGTCTGGCAAAAGATAGAAATCTGATTGCGATATTGAAAGAAATTTTAACGATTAATCCTTCCATTAAAATCATTGCAGCACCGTGGTCTCCTCCGGTTTGGATGAAAGACAACGGAAAATCAAAAGGAGGAAGCTTAAAACCTGAATTCTATGGAACGTATGCGCAATATTTTGTAAAATACATTCAGGGCATGAAGGAAGAAGGAATCACCATTGATGTTGTAACTCCTCAGAATGAACCTTTACATCCCGGAAATAATCCAAGTTTGTATATGCCGTCTGAGCAACAGGGAGATTTTATTAAGAACCATCTTGGTCCGGTTTTTAAAGCCAATGGAATCACCACCAAAATTGTTGTGTATGATCATAATTGCAACAAACCTGAATATGCGATTGATATTTTAAAAGATTCTGATGCCAATCAGTATATAGATGGATCTGCTTTTCATCTGTACGAAGGAGATATTTCAGCTTTAAGTACAGTACATGATGCTTTCCCTGATAAAAACTTATATTTTACTGAGCAGTGGACAGGTTCAAAAGGAACTTTTACCGAAGATCTGAACTGGCATACAAAAAATGTAATCATAGGCTCTATGAGAAACTGGAGCAAAACAGCTCTTGAATGGAATCTTGCCAATGATCCGAAATTTGCCCCTCATACAGCTGGCGGATGTACAGAATGTAAAGGAGCTATAACCGTTTCCGACAGCGAGAATTTCACCAGGAATGTTTCCTATTATATTATTGCACATGCTTCAAAATTTATCCCTGCAGGTTCTCAACGGATCGCTTCCACACAGACGGATCAACTTTCAACGGCGGCTTTTAAGACTCAATTTGGGAAAATAGTTTTAATTGTGCAGAACGATAATCAGGCAGATGAGAATTTTAATATTAAATTTGCCGGCAAAACCGCTGCAGTAACAATTTCAGGACGTTCTACAGCAACCTATATTTTTTAATTTGATACTATGAAAAGAGTTTATTTCTTACTGGCATTTTCTGCATTGGGATTGAATGCTTACGGACAAAAGACCATTGATCAGAAAGTAGCAGAGCTACTGTCTAAAATGACTTTGGAAGAGAAAGTAGGACAAATGGTTCAGTACAGTGGTTTTGAATATGCCACAGGACCGCAGCACTCCAATTCAGCTGCTGTTTTAGAAGAAATTAAAAAAGGAAAAGTAGGTTCCATGCTCAATGTTGCAGGGTCTGAAGAAACCAGAGCTTTTCAAAAACTGGCTATGCAGTCAAGGCTGAAAATCCCTTTATTGTTTGGGCAGGACGTTATCCATGGCTATCGTACCACATTCCCTGTCAATCTTGGACAGGCGGCAAGTTGGGATCTGGCTATGATAGAAAAGTCAGAAAGGATTGCAGCAACGGAAGCCGCAGCTTACGGTATTCACTGGACGTTTGCACCCATGGTGGATATTGCCAGAGATCCGAGATGGGGAAGAGTAATGGAAGGTTCAGGAGAAGATACTTATCTGGGAACAAAAATTGGTTTAGCCAGAATCAAAGGATTTCAAGGGAGAGGTCTGGGAAGTCTTGACGCGGTAATGGCCTGTGCAAAACACTTTGCAGCCTACGGAGCCGCTGTAGGCGGAAGAGATTACAATTCTGTAGATATGAGTCTCAGACAGCTTAACGAAACTTATCTTCCACCATTCAAAGCGGCAGCAGAAGCAGGAGTGGCTACTTTCATGAATTCTTTCAATGATATTAACGGAATTCCTGCAACAGCCAATCAATATATTCAGAGAAACCTTTTAAAAGGAAAATGGAATTATAAAGGTTTTGTAGTATCAGACTGGGGAAGCATCGGAGAAATGGTGCCTCACGGTTATGCTAAAGATGGTGCCGAAGCCGCTGAAAAAGCAATACAGGGTGGAAGCGATATGGATATGGAAAGCCGCGTCTATATGGCAGAACTTCCAAAACTGGTTAAAGAAGGAAAAGTAGATCCCAAACTGGTAGATGATGCAACGGGAAGAATTTTAACCAAGAAATTTGAAATGGGGCTTTTCGATGATCCTTACAGGTTCAGTAATGAGAAAAGACAAAAAGAGCAGACCGATAATCAGGAAAACAGAAAATTTGGGAGAGAATTCGGTTCAAAAAGTATCGTTCTTCTTAAAAACCAGGGAAATATTCTTCCCCTTTCAAAAACTACAAAAACAGTGGCTCTGATTGGCCCTTTCGGTAAAGAAACAGTAGCCAATCATGGTTTCTGGTCTGTTGCGTTTAAAGATGATAATCAAAGAATCATTTCACAATTTGACGGAATTAAAAACCAGCTGGATAAAAACTCCACTTTATTATATGCCAAAGGCTGTAATGTGGATGATCAGGATAAAAGCCAGTTTGCTGAAGCTATAGAAACTGCAAGAAAAGCTGATGTTGTTATCATGACGCTGGGAGAAGGCCATGCGATGAGTGGAGAAGCGAAAAGCAGAAGTACTATAGGATTTACAGGTGTTCAGGAAGATTTGTTAAAAGAAATTGCGAAAACAGGGAAACCTATTATTCTGATGATTAATGCCGGAAGACCTCTGATTTTCAACTGGGCATCAGATAATATTCCTGCCATTATGTATACATGGTGGTTGGGAACAGAAGCCGGAAATTCTATTGCAGATGTTATGTTTGGTACTGTGAATCCAGGAGGGAAACTTCCAATGACGTTTCCGAGAACAGAAGGTCAGATTCCTGTATACTACAATCATTATAATACAGGAAGACCCGCAAAAAATAATACAGACAGAAACTATGTTTCAGCCTATATAGATCTTGATAATGATCCAAAATACCCGTTTGGATATGGTTTAAGTTATACAGATTTCAAATATTCTGACATGGTTCTAAGCTCCACAAGTCTTACAGGAAATCAGACGCTGAACATCAGTGTTACTGTTTCCAATACAGGGAAATATGACGGGGAAGAAGTGGTACAGCTTTATATCAGAGATCTTTTTGGAAAGGTAGTAAGACCCGTAAAAGAACTGAAAGGTTTCCAGAAAATATTTATCAAAAAAGGAGAAAGTAAGAAGATCGATTTCAAATTGACACCGGAAGATTTGAAATTCTTTGATGACAATCTGAATTTTGATTGGGAAAGCGGAGAATTTGACATTATGATAGGAACTGATTCGCAACATGTTCAGACCAAAAGAATCACCTGGACGAAATAAATTGAATTCAATGGAAGCGGGCTATAATCCTGAGCAGAGACGAAGGAAACCCGCTCATTAAAACGTCAGAAAAATGGCTTTAGCCAAAACTTAAAATCTAATACATATGAATCTCAAGGCTAAAAATCTCATCAGAATTTGTGCAGCAGGAGCTTTCGCCCTTTCTGTATTCAACTGTGCTTCAAACAAGCCAGATTCCCGCAGGACACTGATTTGGAGTGATGAATTTAATGGCAAAGGACTTCCGGATTCATTAAAATGGAATTATGATACCGGAGGAAGTGGTTTTGGAAATGAAGAAGCTCAGTTTTACACCAAAAACAGGCTTGAAAATGCCAGAATGGAAAAAGGAAATCTCATCATTGAAGCCAGAAAAGAAAATCGGGAAAACAGTAAGTATACTTCTGCAAGACTTTTAACCAAAGGGAAATTTGCTTTTCAATATGGTACAGTAGAAGTCAGGGCAAAACTTCCTAAAGGACGTGGAGCCTGGCCTGCCATCTGGATGATGAGCGAAAATATGAAGAAATGGCCGGACGACGGTGAACTGGATATCATGGAGCATGTGGGCTATAACCAGGGCTATATCCATGCTTCCGTTCATACCAAAAAATATAATCATATCCAGGGAACGCAGAAAACAGATACACTGTTTGTAAAGGATGCCAGCGAAAAGTTTCATATCTATAAAGCAGACTGGACTCCCGAAAAAATCGATGTCTATATCGATGATAAGAAATTTTTCACCTACGAGAATAAAGAGAAAAATAATGAAGCATGGCCTTTTGACAGACCTTATTTTATCATTTTAAATCTCGCAGTAGGAGGGTTCTGGGGCGGAAAAGAAGGTATTGATGATGCGGTTTTTCCACAGAAGTATTACATAGATTACGTAAGAGTCTATCAAAATAAATAATGAAAATGAGGACCAATGAGTCCGGAAACAGAAAAAATCATGAGAAAACTAATTGTAAGTTGTTTTGTAGTAGGCGTTGCCTTCAATGTCAATGCGCAGAATTATTGGAAAAAAAATGCAGGAAAAACAGCTAAAGTAATTCTTACCAATTCGAAGGTGAATGAGAAAATGGTGGATAAAGGAGCAGTTACATTTGAGCAGTTCGGGCAGCCTAAAGAAACGGATGCCTGTATTTTTGTGGCTCCCCATTTTAAGTATCAGAAACTAATAGGAATAGGAGGTGCTATTACAGACGCCTCAGCAGAAACTTTTTATAAAATGCCAAAAAACAAGCAGAAAGAAATTCTGAATGCTTATTTTGGAAAAAACGGATTGGGTTACACAGTAGTTCGTACCAATATGAATTCCTGTGACTTTTCCAGTGATTCTTATACCTATGTAGAGGATAATGATACTTCTCTAAAGACTTTTAACGTTGCTCATGATGAGAAGTATAAAATTCCGATGATTAAAGAAGCTCAGAAAGCGATCGGGAATAATTTTACCTTCTATTTCTCTCCGTGGAGTCCACCGGCATGGATGAAATCAAACCAAAGTTTATACAAAGGAGGAAGACTGGAAAATCAGTATTACCAGACGTGGGCAGATTACTATATCAAATTCATTAAGGAATATGAAAAAAGAGGTATTAATATCTGGGGATTGACTGTCCAGAACGAGCCAATGGCCACGCAAAGCTGGGAATCATGTATTTATACTGCTGAAGAAGAAGGAGAGTTCCTGAAAAAGAACCTCGGTCCAACCCTTTGGAAAAACGGATATAAAGATAAAAAAGTAATGATCTGGGATCATAACAGAGACTTGATTTATCAGAGAGCAACGACTACTTTAAGTGATCCGGAAACCTCAAAATACGCCCATGGTATTGGTTATCACTGGTATGAAACATGGAATAACAAAACTCAGCTTTTTGACAATTTAGCAGAAACCCACAGGGCTTTTCCTGATAAATTTCTTGCTTTTACCGAAGGATGTAAAGAACAGTTCAACATGGATAAAATCTATGATGTAAGCCTGGGAGAGCTGTACAGCAAAAATATGCTGAACGACTTCAATAAAGGAAATGCTTTATGGACTGACTGGAATATTTTATTGGATGAAACCGGAGGGCCTAATCACAAAGGAAACTTCTGCTTTGCCCCAATTATTGCTGATACCAAAACAGGAGAGGTGTTCTATACTTATGAATACTATTATATAGGACATGTTTCAAAATATATCAAACCGAATGCCCAGAGAATCGGAAGTTCTTCCAACAGAGCAGCCCTTACATCTTCTGCTTTTATGAACGAAAACGGACAGCTGGTAACCGTTATCATGAACGATTCAGACAATGATATTGAAACCAATCTTTGGATAGAAGGAATGGCTGCAAAGCTGAATGCTCCTGCACACTCTATACAGACCGTAATTTTATAATTTCATATTAATTTAATATTATTTTTGACAGATCCGGCGACCTCGAAGAGGTCGCCGGTTTTATTTGTGAATGATGAATATCAGCATGATAAAAACAAAAAACCCATGAAACAATTCATGGGTTTTATTTATTTTGAACGGAACTTTGTTAGTTCGTTATTATTCAGCGTCATATTTACTGATCACTTTCTGAGTAACCCCTGAGCTGCTGAAACCTCCATCATGGAAAAGATTTTGCATGGTTACTTTTTTAGTAAGATCAGAGAATAAAGTTACACAGTAATCTGCACATTCAAGAGCTGTAGCGTTTCCTAGTGGAGACATATCTTCAGCATATCCAAGGAATCCTCCGAAACCTTTCACTCCACTACCGGCAGTAGTCATTGTTGGAGACTGAGAAACCGTATTTACACGTACTTTTCTTTCTCCCCAATAGTTTCCGAAAGTTCTTGCGATACTTTCCAGATACGCTTTGTTATCAGACATATCATTGTAGTCTGGGAATGTTCTCTGAGCTGCAATATAAGTAAGGGCCAAAATACTTCCCCATTCATTCATACAGTCTTTTTCCCAAGCTACACGCATTACTTTATGGAAAGAAACAGCGGAAATATCCCAGCCTTTTTCCAACCAGTCGTAATTCATTTCTGTATAGTGTTTTCCTTTTCTTACGTTGATAGACATTCCGATAGAGTGAAGGATAAAGTCGATTTTTCCAAATTTTGCAACAGCGGCATCAAAAAGTTTTTCAAGATCTTCTATAGAAGTAGCATCAGCACCTATTACTTCAGAACCTGTTTTTTCTGCTAAACCATTAAGTTCTCCCATTCTCAAAGCAATAGGAGCGTTAGATAAAATGAATTCAGCACCTTCCTCATGGCATCTTTCAGCAACTTTCCATGCGATAGATTGTTCATTAAGGGCTCCAAAAATAATTCCCTTTTTGCCTTTAAGTAAACCGTATGACATAATTTTTTAATGTTTATTATAATACAAATGTAACAATAATTGTGCTTATGGCATAATAAAAAATGGAGCCTTATCAATTTAAGACTCCATTTTATTGAAAATATTTATATGACTGAAATACTAATTGGTTTTCTTATTCCATTCTGCCTTTACATCCTCTGCCGCATCTTTGGTTTTTTCCCATGCTTCATCCGCTTTATCTTTGATATCCTCCCAGGCATCGGATACATTAGCTTTTACCCTGTCGAGCCAGTCTTCCTGGCTGGCTTCCTGATCATTATTCCTTTTCTCATTGATATAATCTTTAGCCTTGTCTGCCAATTCATTGATTTTCCATTTGGCTTTGTCCGTTGCATTCTGTAAAGAATTTTCTACATTATTTACTGCATTTTCCGCTTTGTTGTACTCTGAATTGTTCATAATAGTATAAATTTTAGTTTGGTATCAGTAATTAAACAATAACCATTCCTAAAACTGAACCTCTTTGTTAAACTTTTCATAATATTTTGTTATATTTTTCTAAATCAGTAGTAACTTTAAGTGATAAAAATTGATTATTATGGAAAAAATACGTTGTGGCTGGTGCGAAAAAGATGATCTCTACAGAAAATATCATGATGAAGAGTGGGGAAGACCTGTGTATGATGATGAAACAATATTTGAGTTCCTGATTCTTGAGAGTTTTCAGGCCGGATTGAGCTGGTATACGATTTTATCCAAAAGAGAAAATTTCAGGAGAGCTTTCGATCATTTTGATTATAAGAAAGTGGCAACTTATTCTGACAAAAAGATTGAGGAATTGATGAATAATCCCGGAATTATCAGAAACAGGCTTAAAATTTTGTCAGCTGTTACCAATGCTCAGAAATTTATAGAAGTTCAGAAGGAGTTTGGAAGCTTTTCCAACTATATCTGGGGTTTTATTGATGGAAAACCAATTGATAACAATCCTGAAAAGCTGTCTGATGTTCCTGCCACAACAGAGATTTCTGATCTTATTTCCAGAGAACTTAAAAAAAGAGGATTCAAATTTGTTGGATCTACCGTCATTTATGCCCATATGCAAGCTACGGGAATGGTGAACGATCATTTAAAAAGTTGTTTTATCAGATAATAACCGTTGATATTTATTCATTTTTTAGTGAAGTTTATTGCTAATTATATAATTAAAAAAATTAAGCAGAAAATTAGAGATATCTGAAAAGCCTAATGGATGCTGTATTTGATAAGTAGCTGATATTTAAACATTTTTCAATGTTTCGTGATTAAGTTTTATTTTAATCACCATAATGTGTTTTTAATTATGATTTTTTCAATAAAATCAATGATTTATTAAAAATTTGTATATTTGCACCTCCTAAAAATAGAGGAAATGCAAAAAAACTATAAACTAGACTACACTTTACTTTTATTATTCTTTACTTGTTTTATATATGCTCAGGTTGGGATAGGAACTCCTGATCCTGCACCTTCAGCAATGCTTCATATCAATGCCAGCAGTAAAGGAGTGCTGCTTCCAAGTGTTGCTTTAACTGCTACAACAGACAATATTACAGTACCTTCACCGGCGGACGGACTTATCGTGTGGAATAACGGAAGCTCCACCCTTACAGATATTGGATTTTATTACTGGTTTGAATCAAAATGGAATAAAATTCTGGCAAACGGAGGTGACCCCACTAAAATAGTAGATGGAACAAACTGGAATCTTACAGGTACGAACGTTGGAAATTATGGAGGAGCGAATACAACGTTGGCTTTAGGAACAAAAACCTACGATGATCTGATCTTTAAAGTCAACGCTTTAACAGCAGGAAAACTGGGAGTTGACAATTCTGTAAGCCTTGGAATAGGATCTGTGGCCGGTCAGAATGGTATTGCTTTGGGAAGCGCTAGTTCGGCATTTATGGGAATATCTATTGGAAATGCAACTGTAGTTTCCGGAAATGAAGCCTTAGCAGTAGGAAATAAAACCACTGCAGCAGGATTCAGGTCTACAGCCATAGGTTTTCACGCGCAGACCGGCAGTAATGAATCTGTTGCAGTAGGAAACAACTCCTCAGCAGATGGATTTCAGTCCATCGCATTAGGATACAACGCAAAAACGAATACGAATAGTGAAACTGCCTTAGGATATAATGCGGTAACAAATAGTCAGAATTCAACAGCTTTAGGTTCAGAAGCCAATGCTTTGGGGCAATTTTCGACAGCAGTAGGGTATGGAGCTACAACTTCACAGGCCAATGCCATTGTTTTGGGAAATAATAATGCAAATGTAGGCATTGGTACCGGAACTCCGAATGTCTCTGCAAAATTGGATGTAAGCGGACAGTTTAAATTGGGCGAAAAGGGTAGTGTTCAGAAAAGTCAGATCAGCTTTGAAGCATGGCCCGGGATTTCGATTAATAATTTGCCTCCGGGAAAATCTACAACCATTGATATTCCCGTTCCATCAGGATATCAACCTGGCTCTACGCGAGCTGTAGTCGTAGTTTCTCCGGCAGGAGATTTTGTAGGAAATTCCTCATTTTCCATCTCGAATCCAAGGTTGACTTCTGCTTCCAGTATTACAATTAATCTCACTAATATTTCAGGAACAGCTAACAGTTTGTACTCCGGACATTTTTATGTGATGATCAATGAGTTTTAAATAATAGGTTTTTTATTATAGTTGATATGGTGTGAAGGACTTCCGGACTGGAAGTCCTTTTTTTATTGACCGTCAATTTCAATTAAGTTTTCGGGACTGAAGTTCCTTTCGGGCATTTTGCCAGCTTTTTCTAATAATAAGGTATAAAGGGGAAAAAGCCAGAGGAAGCGGAGTGATACCATTGAACCCTTTTTTAATGGTAACATAGATGCAGGCGCCTATCAGTATTCCCATAATAATACAAAAGGAAATATGAGCAGCAGAACGTTTTTTTTCTTCTTTTGTCAGTTCCTCAATGGAGAGTTCTGAAAGTTTATTGTTTCCTGTTTGAGGCGTGTTTTTCATGTTCACAGTGAGTTGTATGGTTTTAGTTGAGCTAAAATAACAAAATAATCACAGCCTGAAACTAAGATGTTTCTTTTTATTTAATTGAATAAAAAAATATTTTAAACAAAAATATTGTGCACAAAATAAATGGATTATCTTTGTTTCTTAAAAGAAAATGATGACCCCATTATCCGAACATTTATGTTTTAAAATGTATGCCGTTTCCAGATATATCACGGGCTTATATAAGCCTTACCTGGAAGAAGTTTTACTTACATATCCTCAATATCTTGTCATGACTGTTTTATGGGAACATGGCGGAATGAATATCGGAAAGATTGGTGAGCATCTGCATCTTGACAACGGAACACTTACCCCGCTTTTGAAACGTATGGAAAAAAACGGATTGATCATCCGAACCCGCAGTGCAGAAGATGAAAGAGTTGTATTGATTAATCTTACCGAAAATGGAATAAAGCTTAAAGAAAAAGCGAAACATATTCCCAAAGCTGTTCAGCAGTGCATGAATCTGAGTGAGGATGTAAAGACCCAGCTAATGGCTTCTTTAGAGAATATATTAACAATACAATCTGTTTCTGACATATGAAGAAAATAGGAATTATAGGCTGTGGCTGGTTGGGAGAAAGAATAGCCTCTTCCTTATCCGGAAAATACGACATAGCAGCAACGACTACAACAGAAAATAAAGTAAAGGATCTCAACAGTAAAGGAATTCATGCTGTACTTGCTTCTTTCCCGGACTATCAACTGGCAGAACCCTATAATGAATGGTCTGAGATTAAGAATGCTGATGTTTTAATTATTACCATTCCTGTCAATGAAAAAAGTTGTTGTGTAAGCTCTTTATATAACAGGATTCAGAATTTGTCAACATTTATAGGGGATTTTAAAGGACAGATGTTTCTGATGAGCTCTACAGGTGTTTATCCTGATCTGCCCCAGGATTTTACAGAAGAAGATATTCCTTTGGAAAAAGTAGCAGGTGAAAGAATGCTTAGAAATAAGTTTCCGCAGCTTAATATTCTGAGACTTGGCGGCCTGATGGGAGATAACAGACTTCTGAAAAACTATAATGTGAGCAATCTGGATCACGCTGTAAATCATATTCATTATGCTGATATCAGTGGGATTATTTCGGAAATGATTGAAAAGAAAATTCAATCAAAACTATATAATGTTACAGCTCCCATTCATCCGCCAAAAAGCCAGGTTATTAATGCCCAGAAAAATATTGAAGATGATGAAGTATTTGAGGTGAAAGGGAAGAAGGTTCTGTCTTCAAAGCTGGTTTCAGAACTGGATTACGTATTTCAGTATCCGGATCCGAGTACGTTTCATTTGTAATTATTTATGATATTTGATTCATTTTACTTACAGAATTTCCTTTACTACCTTTGTCATTCCGTAGGAATCTCTATGTAGCTTTTAAAAATCAGTATTTAGATTCTACGGAATGATAAGCTGGATGGATAAAAAATAAAAAAACCTCCGGAAACTGTTTCCAGAGGTTTTATCTTTATTATCAATAAAATAATTATTTAATAATTCTTTCCAATACCCATTCAATAAGGTTTTTCTCAGAAGCATGGTGATCCGCAGAGAATTCTCCACGTCTTCTGTTGGCAATAACGTTATTTACGGTAATGGCTTTGTGTCCTAATAATTTTGAAAGAGCATAGATCGCAGAGGTTTCCATCTCGAAATTGGTGATTCCAAGATCATTCAGTGTTTCTAAGAATTGATCATCTACTGCCTTTAAACGAAGCTGTCTTCCCTGTGGAGCATAGAATCCCGGGAATGTTGCCGTATTTCCGTGGTATTTGGCATCTTTGTAGTATTCTCCCATTTCTTCCGCCCAGTCTGAGAAATAAAGCATCGGCTTGATTCTTTCGTAAGGGAATTTTTCTAAGAAGCTCTTAGAAAACTCATTTTCGAAATTGTAGTCCTGGTAGAAATGCATCAATCCATCCAAACCTACTACATTTTGGGTAACCAGCATATTATCTACCTGTACATCAGGGTTTACACTACCACAAGTTCCCATACGGAAAAGCTCAAGAGCCTTGTGCTCAGTCTTGAATTCTTTGTTTTGAAGATCAATGTTCACCAAAGCATCCAGTTCGTTCATCACGATATCGATGTTTTCAGTTCCGATACCGGTAGACATTACGGTGATTCTTTCTCCACGAAGTGTTCCTGTATGGGTATAGAATTCTCTTTTATTTTTTTTGATTTCTACAGTATCAAAGTACTTTGAAACTTTTGCCACTCTGTCAGGATCACCTACAAGGATGATTTTGTCAGCAATATCTTCAGGTAAAAGATTCAGGTGGTATACACTTCCGTCTTCATTCAGAACAAGTTCTGAGGCAGCAAGTTTGTTTAGCATAATATGTATATTTTTTGTTTTTTTAATTAATCATAATGGCTTCTTTATAAGGAGATGCCATAACCTCGTAGATGTCGTTGTATTCTTCTACTATCCTTTTCTGACCGTTCATTACCTCATATACAGTAATAACTGTCTTTTCAATGTTTTTAGGATCTTTCCTCTGTGAAGTGATTTCGTAGAAGTGATCCTCTTTTTTAAGAATAGAAATCAGTTCTTCCTTTGTTGAATTGTTGGAAGTCATCATTCCGGGGAACTCTGTAACAATATCTTTCAGATCAGAATAATTTTTATAAGGCTTGGTTACCCCATTGGAATGTACATAGACATTGGGAATGTTTTTATCTTTTTCCAGACGAACCAAATAATAATCAGATCCTCTTTTCTCGGCATATACAGCCATTTCCTGTGGTTTTCCGGATGGCTTTTCCTGTTGCTTTTTTTTCTGGGAAAATGCCGTCATAGAAAGGAAACTTGCCATAACAGCAAACCATAGTTTTGTTTTCATACTCCTATTTAGTTTTTTTGATGTGTTGAATTTAATTTAAAAAAATCCTCTCCCAATAATCTCCCGCCATTATTTTTCCGGTATTTCGAAGAACCGTTCTCTTTAGAATAATGAATTTGATTTCGGGGTTTAAAATTAGTGAAAAATATTGTACCAGAAATATAAACATTATTTAATCTGCTATTAAAACTGAGATAACATCAGATGAATACTTTTGCCGCTAAAAATTCATGAGATCTTATCCACTGCTTGTAATCGTCCTTCTGATAGGATTTGCAGTAATGTCTTTTAATCCTGTTTATAAAGGAAAAGAAAGCGAAAATACATTTGTCAATAAAGGGTTGTCCGACTTTAAAAACAAGCTTGAACAGTTGAAATCAGATGTTGATAAGTTCTCTGAAGACCGTATTTCTCTGAAAGAACTGCAGAAATCACTAAGCAGCACAAGAAATTCATTCAAAGAAGTTGAATTCTATATCGCTTATCATTATCCTGAATTTACCAAGACTCACCTTAACGCAGCACCTTTGTTTCACATCGAAGCTGCTGGGACATCATCATATACACTTCCACCTGAAGGATTGCAGGTATTGGATGAACTTATATTTTCTGACGAAGCAGGAAATGAAAAGGAAAAGATTAAAACAATTACTACTTTTTTGTATAACAGTTATGCCGGGTTTTATTTAAGTGCATTAAAAAATGGACTGAGTAAAGGGAATAATAAGACATTACCGTTACGTATAGAACTGATCAGGATCTATTCACTTGGCGTATCAGGTTTTGATACACCGGGTTCGTTGAATATTTCTGAGGAAACAAGCCATGCTCTTGCAGGAATGCAGAAATACATCAATGATGATCTTTATTTTAAAAATTATAATACTGAAAAGGCTGACCAGATTTTAACAGAAGCCATTAGTTACCTTTCAAAAAATACCGATTTTGAAACTTTCGACAGGATTGAATTTTATAAAAAATATGTACAACCTTTATACGAAGAATTAGGGAAATGGGATGGAAGACCGGATGATCTTAAAGAATTTTCAGGCTGGAACGTAGGAAACAAAAATTTTTTCAGCAGTGATTTTTTGGATCCTTATTTTTATACCTTATTGAAATCCTCAGAAGATAATCCGGAACTCCGAAACCTTGGAAAATCCATTTTCTACGATCAGAACTTAAGTGGTAACGGGAAAATGAGTTGTGCGACTTGCCACCTTCAGGAAAATGCCTTTACAGATCTGAAAGCAAAATCACAAAGTAATGTGGAAGGGAAAACGGTTCTGAGAAACTCTCCGTCTTTATATAATGCTGTTTTTGCCAAAAGGTTTTTCTATGATCTTCGTGCTTTTTACCTTGAACAGCAGGCGGAACACGTCATTTATAATGAGCAGGAATTCAATACGAGCTATGAAAATATTATTCAGAAACTAAAAACAAAACCTGAATATAAAAAGGCTTTCCGTGCAGCTTTCAAAGATGGAAAGATCAGTAAAGAGAATTTTTCAAAAGCATTAAGTTCTTATGTGGCTTCATTGTACTCATTTGACAGTGATTTTGACCGTTTCATGAGGAATGAAAAGAATGTTTCCGACGATGTGAAAAAAGGATTCAACCTCTTTATGGGAAAAGCCAATTGTGCAACCTGTCATTTTGCACCCACCTTTTCCGGATTAGTGCCTCCATTTTTTAATGAAAATGAATCTGAAGTACTGGGAATCACTACCAGACCCATCAAACAGCTTCCTATAGAACTTGATCAGGACTTAGGAAGAGGAAACAGTCCGGTGAAAAAGGAAAAATCATGGATTTATGATTATTCTTTCAAAACAGTGACGGTTAGAAATATTGCCCTTACCAAACCTTATTTCCATAACGGGGCTTTCAATACTTTAGAAGAAGTTCTGGATTTTTATAATGAAGGAGGAGGAGAAGGATTAGGATTAAAAATGAAAAATCAAACCCTAGCACCAGATAAATTAAACCTTACCGAAACAGAAATCAAACAGATTATAGCCTTTCTGAATGCTCTTACGGATGTGAGTAAAGCGAAGTAGGCGGGTTACGGGGTTTGTGGGTTGGAGCGTGGGAGAGTTTGAGAGTGAGATTGTAGAGATTCGGGATTTCGGGTTTGTGAGGACCGGGGTTCGGTAGGAATGATATGTTTTAATACAATAGGCTAAATTTTGAAACTTGTATAATGTGACCTACGCTGGTTTCAGAATTTAGCCTAAAGTTTTACAGATCGGATCAACCTGTCTGTTTATTTGTTTTGGATCAGCTTTTCCAGCTTATCAATCATTTCCTGCTGTTGTTTCAGCATACGCTCGTAAAGTTCAACCATTTTGTCAAGGGGATTAAAGGTGGGTTGGTTATTAAAAAAGGCTGGTTGTTGACAATTATCAAAAGACGCTGTATTAGAAATGATGTTTATCGCTTGTTCTTCATCAAAATTCTCAATTGCTTCTGCCGGAACCTTCAAAATCTGAGCTACCTGCATCAAAACATCAGACTCTACAGTTTCTTTTTGTTCCAAAAGAGAGACTTTCTTCTGATTCCAGTCGTCACCTAATTCAAAAGCTAAAGCTTCCTGCTTGATACCAAGCATTTCACGGAAACGTTTGATATTTCTGCCCTGATGTATTTTTTTATTTTGCATAGCTGTGTCAATCATAATAACAAATATAAAGTTTTAAGAGATAAGAATAAAGCTCGTTTTGAAAATAAATTATCTTCTAAAATACTCATGTTTCGAATAAAAATTTCTCTTTTCTGGCAGATTTATCGTGTTTAATAGATCTTGTTTGGTAACAATTAGTAAATAAAATAATTGCATTTCACTTCCAACCCGAGATCCCGAACCTCGTATCCCGGATTACTTAACACAAAATTAATCCCCTTAACATTAGGTTTTTGATAAGTTAATATTGGGCGTTTTAGATTTAAAATCCTATTAACAGAGAAAAAGTTCTAAAAAAATAGTTTTGCAGGGTCTAATAAATCAAATAAAAAATGAAGAAAAAACTACTAACAGTGGGAGCTTTGGCTATACTGGCCAGTTCTGGTCTTCAGGCGCAGACTCTGATATTCAATAAGAATGCGTCATGGAGCTACAAAGATAACAACCAGGCGCAGCCAGCCGGATGGAATGCTCAGACGTATGACATTTCAACATGGGCAGTTGGAAACGGCCCGTTAGGATATGGAGATCCTGTAACAACGACAATCAACTCAGGACTTACAACTGCTTATTTTGCTAAAGATTTTACAGTAGATCTTTCAACACTTTCCGATACTATGGAACTTGGAGTAATGAGAGATGACGGTATTATTGTATACCTTAACGGAGAAGAAGTCGTAAGAGACAATATGCCTGCGGGTGCTGTAACATTCAATACTTTCTCCAGTACTACCATTGATGGGGCAGCAGAGAGCGTTTATAACATTTTCTCTATTCCAAAGTCAAAATTTGTAAACGGTGTTAACAGATTTTCTATTGAACTACATAACAGAAGTACAACCAGTTCAGATTTAAGAATTGATGCTTATCTGAAAACAACTACCAATACAACTATCCCTGTAGCTTGTAACGGAACACACATCAGCTGCTTTACTTCCATTGTTCCTACCGCACAGACTAATAAATTAATTATCCCTGCTGAGCACAAATACCAGCTGATTTTAAAAGAAGGAGACAACTATACTGAAGGCGGAGGATTGGTAGGTGGTCAGAATGACTTTACGGCTTATGTTCCAAAAACAGGAAGCAGTACCAACGGATATCTTTCTGTAAACCATGAAACCAATCCTGGAGGAGTTACCATGGCAGAGATTAACTATAACGCGACTTCAAAACTTTGGCAGCTGACCAAATCAAGAGCGGTAAGTTTCTCAGCTCCAAGTTTGGTACAAACGATCAGAAACTGTTCAGGAGGAATTACGCCTTGGGGAACTGTGGTGACGGCTGAAGAATCTGTTACTTCCAATGATGTGAATAATGATGGTTACAAAGATTACGGTTGGTTAGTAGAAATTGATCCTGCAACAGCACAGGTTATTTCTAAAAATGCTGACGGTTCCAAAGGAAAACTATGGCAGATGGGAATCATGAACCACGAAAATGTAGTGATCAATAATGCAGGAACTATAGCATATTATGGAGAAGACGGTGGAACTCACATGGTATACAAATATGTAATGGATACTCCAAATGATCTTTCATCAGGAAACCTTTATGTGTTGAAACTGGATCAGGGATTAACGGCTGCAGGAGATCCGGCAGGAACTACAGCAACATGGATTCAGGTTCCGAACAAAACTAAAGTTGACCAGAACAATACCAATACCAATGCGTTGTCATTAGGCGGAACAAAATTCAATGGAGTTGAAGATGTTGATATCAGCCCTCTGGATGGCAGAATCTATTTTACTGCAAAAGGATTAGACAGAGTATATCGTTTACAGGATAACGGAACTACCGCTTCTCAGGTGGAAACATTTGTAGGAGGAGGTTCTTCTGTATATTCTTTCAATACTGCTCAGGGAATGAAATCTGAAGCTTGGGGAGACGGAAATGACAACCTTACTTTCGATGAGCTTGGAAACCTTTGGGTACTTCAGGATGGAGGAAAAAACTATATCTGGGTCATTGCTCCGGATCATACACAGGCTAATCCTAAAGTAAGATTATTTGCTTCTATGCCGGCTGGTTCAGAACCTACAGGATTGACATTTACCCCTGATCACAAATTCGGTTTCTTCTCTATTCAGCATCCGGATTCAACCATTTCTACAGATGTGGATGCAACAGGAAATACAATTGATTATAAAGGAAAATCAGCAACAATTGTAATTGCCCTTAAAAGCAACCTGGGAGTTGAAGGAACTTTAGGAACTATTGATAGTAAAATTGAAGAAAATACAGTAACAGTAGCTCCAAACCCAACTTCAGGAATCGTGAAAATCAATTCTGTAAAAGGATTGAAAGATATTTCTGTAACAGCTTACAGCATGGACGGGAAAATTGTTTATACAAAGAAGTTCAACGGGACCAACAAAGTATTGGACCTTGATTTCACGCAGCAGTTGGAAGGATCACGAGTTTTAGTTTTAAATATTGAAGCAGAAGGAGGATTCCAGAAAACAGTTAAACTTTTAAAGAAATAAATTATTTATAATTCTTGTCTGTCGGCAGCTTTGGTTGCTGGCAGACCTTTTATTTTTATGAAAAAGCTTTTCTTACTGATTTCCATAGTCTCACTTTCTCAGATCAAAGCACAGATTGATCCGGTGAAGTATCCCACTTTTACTAATATTGAAGAGGCTCTAAAGAGTGAAAAAACAGTGTACAGCATGAGTTTCAGAGAGAAAGGCCTTTTTAATCTTCCTCCTCAGATCGTAAAACTGAATTCATTATTCTTTCTGAATATTATGGCCAATAAGCTTGAGAAAATGGACCATGAACTCTTTGCTTTAAAAGAACTGGAAATTTTAAATGTGAATGAAAACAGCATTAAATATATCCCCGATGAGGTAAGTAATCTGAAGAAACTGACCACTTTTTCAATGAATCTGAACAGCCTGACAAGCATTAATCCTAATCTTGCAAAACTTCAGAACCTAAAAGTGGTACATTTTGATGCCAATAATCTGAATACTTTTCCCGAAGCTCTTATGGAAATTCCGACACTGGAAGAAATAAACCTTCAGGGAAACCAGATCAGCTTTATTGCGGACAGACTTAATCAGATCAAAAATCTGAAATTCCTGAACCTATCAGATAATCAGATCAATGACCTTGGAAATTTGTCTTTTCCTGAAAATTTAAAATATCTTGAACTGCAGCAGAATGCGATCATAAAACTTCCGGAAAATCTTTTCAAATCAAAGAATCTGGAATTTTTGAATGTAAGTGGAAATAATATTACAGAACTGTCACCCAAAGTAAAAGGGCTGAAAAATATCGTCAGCATGAATCTGGCCAATAATAATCTGAAAGACATTCCTGTAGAAATCAAACAGCTTAAAAATCTGAAGACATTGATTCTTACAGGAAATCCTATAGAAAAATCTACCATTGAAAACTTAAAAACCTTACTGCCGGAGACCCAGATCTATTTCTAGAACTATCCGCCAACACGTTTGGTTTTATATCCCATTTCTTTAAGGATATTCATGATTTTATCACGGTTATCCCCTTGGATGATAATCGTTCCATCCTTCTCAGAGCCGCCTATACCCAAGGTGGTTTTTATTTTCTTTGAGATTTTTTTCAGGTCTTCCTCACTGCCTTCCCAGCCTTCAACAATCGTTACAGGCTTACCATTTCTTCCTTTTTTCTCAAATTTGCATACCAAAGGCTCTTTCTGCTTGAATTGCTCTTCAGGCATCTCAAAATCCTGCTCTTCATGATCAGGAAAAAGATTCTTCAATTGATCTCGTAAATCCATACTGCAAAATTAAAAAGATTTACTGATTAATGAAGGGAAATAGAGGTGAAATTTTATAAAAAGATATGTAGATTTGCCAAGACACGGATTATTTTAAGATCGTTAATAAATTGACAAAAAAGTTCTGTGATAAAACAAAAAGATGAACATTTAAATTTTAAAATATGAGATTACTAACTATATCTGTAATTACATTGATAGTAATTTATTTACTTACTTTTTTTATTATTAATGTAGTGTTTGCTTTAGATAATACTAATCTAGTTTCAGGTGTTTCAATGATATTATTTGGAACAATATATGTCTATTACAGGTTTATTTTAAAAAGACAATAACTGACTGACCTTTCACCAATTAAAGATTTTAAACTTTGACAGGGATTGAAAACGAATAAATTAAACCACTTTTATATATTGTGATTTTAAAAGTAATGAATTGATGATCAGCAATCCATAAAATTCGAGCCTTCAAATTCTTCTATTCATAGGAAATTAGGTAAATTTGTCTAACAAAAGTTTTATAAAATGTCGAAAAAAGCAATACTGGCCATTCTTGACGGATGGGGATTGGGAACAAACCCTAACGTTTCTGCAATAGATAAAGCAAACACACCATTCATAGACAGCTGTTACCAGAAATTTCCACATACTACGCTTGAAGCAAGTGGATTGGCTGTAGGTTTACCTGCCGGGCAGATGGGAAATTCTGAAGTGGGACACATGAACCTGGGAGCCGGAAGAGTAGTTTACCAAAACCTGGTAAAACTGAACATGGCCGTTGAAAACGGAACACTGGGCCAGGAAAAAGTGATCCAGGATGCTTTTGAATATGCTAGAAGAGAAAATAAAAAAGTACACTTTATCGGGTTGGTTTCCAATGGAGGTGTACACTCACATATCAATCACTTAAAAGGATTACTGACTGCTGCAAAAGAGTTCGGGTTGAATGAGAACGTTTTTGTTCATGCATTTACCGACGGTAGAGACTGTGATCCACATTCAGGATTAGGATTTATCGATGAACTTCAGAAGCATATGGAAGCTACTACAGGAAAACTGGCAACAGTGGTAGGAAGATACTATGCGATGGACAGAGACAAAAGATGGGAGCGTGTAAAACTGGCTTATGATGCCCTTGTAGAAGGAGTTGGAGAGCCATCAACAGACGCATTGGCCTCTATCAAAGCTTCTTATGATAACAACGTTACTGATGAATTCCTGAAACCAATTATTCTCATGAATACTACGGCTACAGGAAATGTAGTACCAGTGGCAAAAATCATTGATAATGACGTTGTAATCTGTTTCAACTTCCGTACAGACAGAGGTAGAGAGATTACGGAAGTTCTTTCTCAGAAAGATTTCCCGGAATATGATATGAAAAAGCTTAACCTTTATTATATCACATTAACGAACTATGATAAAACCTTCCAGAATGTACAGGTAGTTTTTGATGAAAATGTACTGACGGAAACAATGGGTGAAATTCTTGAAAAAAATGGAAAAACCCAGATCAGAATTGCAGAAACAGAGAAATATCCGCATGTTACTTTCTTCTTTTCAGGAGGAAGAGAGGAGGAATTTGCAGGAGAGAAAAGACTTCTTTGCCCAAGCCCGAAAGACGTTCCTACTTACGATCTGAAGCCGGAAATGTCAGCATATGATATCACCAATGCTATCGTGCCGGAACTGGAGCAGGGAACAGCTGATTTTGTTTGTTTAAATTTTGCCAATACAGATATGGTGGGACACACAGGCGTTTTTGAAGCTGCCGTAAAAGCTGCTGAGGTGGTAGACCAGTGCATTGAAAAAGTAGCTACTGCTGCCTATGAAAACGGATATGCTGTTTTCATTCTTGCTGACCACGGAAATTCTGATGTTATGATCAACGCAGATGGAACTCCTAATACCCAGCATTCTACGAATCTCGTTCCTTTTATCGTTATGGATAAAGACCACACATGGAATTTAAAACCAGGAAAACTGGGGGATGTAGCCCCTACCATTCTTAAAGTAATGGGCGTTGAAATACCAGATGCAATGACTGGAGAAGTTTTGGTTAATTAATATTCAATAATATTGTTAAAAAAATGCCGTTATGCTTTTGCAGCGGCATTTTTTTTATGATTTATGTCAGATAAGGTATGACTTGCATACTTTATTATGCGTTAAATAATAAATAAATCTTATCTTTGTAAATTAAAACTGAATAGTAAAATGTATCAAAAGCTTGTTAGGAAAGAAGTAATGGGATTATTGGAAAAGGAAGTAGGTTCTTTTCTTGATAAATTTTTAACGCCAATTGAAAAAATCTGGCAGCCTTCCGATTATTTACCAGATCCTTCAAGCGATGAGTTCAAACATGACTTAGAAGAAATTCAGACTTTTGCCCGCGAAATGCCTTATGATCTTTTTGTAACATTGATCGGTGACTGTATCACAGAAGAAGCACTTCCTTCCTATGAATCTTGGTTGATGGGTGTTGACGGTATCAATCAGGAAGAAAAAGTAGGCTGGGCGAATTGGGTAAGAGCATGGACTGCTGAGGAAAACAGACACGGAGATTTATTAAACAAATATCTTTATCTGTGCGGAAGAGTAAACATGAGAGAAGTGGAAATCACAACTCAATACCTTATCAATGACGGATTCGATTTGGGAACAAGTATGGACCCATACAGAAACTTTATTTATACAAGCTTCCAGGAAACAGCAACCAATATTTCTCACAGAAGAGTAGGAACATTGGCAAAACAATCCGGAAACGGAAAATTAGCAAAAATGTGCGGTGTTATTGCTGCAGACGAAGCAAGACACGCTAAAGCATACAAGCATTTCGTAGCAAAAATCCTTGAGGTAGATCCTTCAGAAATGATTCTTGCCTTCGAAGATATGATGCGTAAGAAAATTGTAATGCCTGCTCACTTAATGAGACAGTCCGGACAGAAAGCCGGTGAACTTTGGGGACATTTTTCAGATGCTGCACAAAGATGTATGGTCTACACAGGTCAGGATTACATCAATATTATGAAAGACCTTTTAGATGAATGGAAAATTGAGCACGTAAAAGGACTTACAGAAAAAGCAGAAAAAGCTCAGGAATACCTGATGAAGCTTCCTGCAAGACTTCAGAAGATTACAGACAGAGTGTCTACTCCTGATCTTCAGTTCCAGTTTAGCTGGGTAAAAAGCTAATAAGATCTTAAAATATAAAAGTATTGAGTGCCTTTCTTTTTGGCACTCTTTTTATTTCTTATCTTTGCAAAGCTAAAAAAACAACAAAATGTTAAATAATAAGAAGATTGCTGTTGACTTTGACGGGACTATTGTTGATGATGCTTACCCGGCAATTGGAAAACCGAAAACTTTTGCATTCGAAACTTTGAAAAGACTTCAGTCTGAAGGTTTCAGATTGATACTTTGGACATACAGACACGGAAAAACATTAGATGAAGCGGTAGAATTCTGTAAAAAAAACGGAATAGAATTTTATTCTGTGAACTCAAGTTTTGAAGGAGAAGTTTTTGATCCTGAAAATCAGTCCAGAAAATTAGATGCAGATTGGTTTATTGATGACAGAAACTTAGGAGGATTTCCGGGATGGGGTGAGATCTACAATATTATTCAGGAAAGAATAGAATTCCGTGTTGAAGGAAAAGAAGTTCTTGCCTATTCAAAACTTAAAAAAGAAAAGAAAAAAGGACTTTTTTGGTAAAATAGAAATTAGAAGCCAGATATTAAAGGTTAGTTTTTTAATATCAAGTGCTTTTGGTCTTTTATAATTTATAATAGAAAGTTCAGTAGATGATAAGAAGTAAAAATAAGCATAACGCTGTAATCTAGCTTCTAACATCTAATATCTAACATCTATATACAATGATTCAATTAAAAACGATAGACGAATTACGTCTGATGAAGGAGAGTGCCCGACTGGTTTCTAAAACATTGGGAATGCTGGCAAAAGAAATTAAACCGGGGATTACTACCTTATATTTAGATAAACTGGCTCATGATTTTATTAAAGATCATGGTGCTGAACCTGCATTCTTAGGATACGGTGGATTCCCGAATTCTCTTTGTATCTCTCCGAATGAGCAGGTAGTTCATGGTTTCCCAAACAAGGATGTCGTAAAAGAAGGAGATGTTCTTTCCGTAGACTGTGGAGTTATTCTTAACGGTTTCGTAGGAGATCATGCCTATACTTTTGAAATCGGGGAAGTGAAACCTGAGGTTAAAAAATTACTACAGGTTACCAAAGAATCTTTATACAAAGGAATTGAGCAGGTTGTCAGAGGAAAAAGAATAGGAGATATTTCCTATGCAATCCAGGCACACTGTGAAAAAGAAGGGTATGGAGTAGTAAGAGAGCTTGTAGGACACGGATTGGGAAGAAAAATGCACGAAGATCCACAGGTTCCTAACTACGGAAGACAAGGAAGCGGAAAAGTAATTAAAGACGGTTTGGCAATTGCAATTGAGCCGATGGTGAACATGGGAACCGAAAAAGTGAAGTTCCATAATGATGGCTGGACAGTAACGACTTTAGATAACATGCCTTCTGCTCACTTCGAACATGATGTAGCTGTGATCAATGGTAAGCCGGTATTGCTTTCTACATTTGATTATGTATACGAAGCTTTAGGGATTGTAAGTGATGAAGAAAAGCAGTTCCAACTGGATTTTTAATGAAAAAGGTAACTAAGCTTTTACTGAATAAAATTCCACGCCCTATGCTTATTAAAATGAGTATCTGGGCAAGACCGCTTATTTATCAGTTTTTCAAAGGTGACAAATTCTTTGATCCTATTGATGGAAGATCTTATAGAAAATTCCTTCCCTATGGATATGGAAAACAAAGAGAAAATGCACTTTCTCCGGGAACGTTAAGTTTGGAAAGACACCGTCAGATGTGGCTGTATCTTCAGAATGAAACTGATTTTTTCATTAAGAATTATAAAGTCCTGCATATTGCTCCCGAACAGGAATTTTTAAGGAAATTCAAGAGAATGAGCAATCTGAATTATATATCTGCAGACCTCTATTCTCCTATTGTAGATGTGAAAGCAGATATTCTGGATTTACCTTTTGAAAATGACAGTTTTGATATCATTTTCTGTAATCATGTTCTGGAACATATTGAAGACGATGCAAAAGCAATGAGCGAGCTTTACAGGGTAATGAAACCTGGCGGATGGGGAATTCTTCAGGTTCCGATGAAAAATTCATTGGAGAAAACCTACGAAGACTTCACGATTAAAGATCCAAAAGAACGTCAGAAACATTTCGGACAGTACGATCATGTTCGTTGGTACGGAATGGATTATTTTGACCGCTTAAGAAAGGCAGGCTTCGAAATAGACCCCAACTTCTATTCACAGAAATTCTCTGAAGAAGAAATAAAAAAATTCGGGTTAAGACATAATGAAATCTTACCTGTAGTTTATAAAAAATAAAATAAAAACCGTTTCAATAGCTGAAACGGTTTTTTATATATATGAAATGTTCTGTTTTTATTCTTTAACAAAAGGGTAGGACTTATAATTTTCTATCGTTACGATATATTGCCCTTGCTGTAAACTGCTTGTATCAATTGATATTTTATTGCTGTTAGTTGTAGTTTCAAATACCAGTTTTCCTGATAAATCGTAAATCTTAAGGGGAAGGTTTCTCTCAATATTTTCAAGTTGTAAAACCTCTTTTACAGGATTGGGGTATGCTTTAAAATTTTTCGTTACTGCAGCAGTTTCTTTAGTGCTCAATTGGTCAGTATTGTTATAGTAAATTTTGTTTCCTGAAGGATCTGTAATCACCAAAGTTTTTACACTTCCGTTGGTTGTAATTTGGTAACTGTATATTGAGGCATAAGCTCCTAAACCATAAATATCACAGTTTTTCTGATCATAAGCACGAACAGGCGCTGCATTTCCTCCGTTATAAAACAAAAGAGTACATGCGCTTGATGTTTTGATAAGATTGTTGCTTCCGGGCATAATCCCGAAACCCATTATGGAAGTATTGTAATATCTGGAATTAATAACATAGCTTGTTCCTCCTGCCGAATTAAATGTAGTTGCGGGAACTCCATTATCTATTAAAGGTGTATTGGTAGTCTGGCCACTGCTTGTTACCATTTTGGAAATATACCAGTTATTGGAAAGTAATTCGGAGGTTTGCTGGGCAGTCAGTAAGCCACCTGCTAAAAGGAATAGAATTTTTTTCATAGGTTAAAAGTTTCTCACAAAGATAAAAGAATTTTGTCCTTCTCAATTCCATTAGATTAAATAAAAATAGAAACGCAAAAACCGCCTTCAATACGAAGACGGTTCCCATTTTTAAATATAGATAGAAGTTTATGCGCTTTTTAGTGTGAGGAAGAAACAGCCTTTAATCCTACCACAGAACCAATAAGCGTTACAATAAAAAATACTCTCCAAAAGCTTACAGGATCCTTAAAGAAAATAATCCCCATTAAAGCAGTTCCCACAGCCCCAATTCCTGTCCATACCGCATAAGCAGTACCGATAGGCAAGGTTTGGGTAGCTTTGATCAGTAAAAGCATACTGATTGTCATTGTTACCAGGAAACCCGCATACCACAGGTACATTTCAGTTCCTGATGTTTCTTTTGCCTTTCCCAGACATGATGCGAAGGCAACTTCAAATAATCCTGCGATAACTAATATTAACCAATTCATTTTTTAAAATTTTACTACTGCAAATTTCAGAATTTGACAGGAGAAAAAATTTTACAATTGTTAAAAAATGAAGATGGTTTTTAAGAAAGAAAGATGGAAGCTTGAGGAAAAAAATGGTTATATCAATAGGAGTGGACTTTAGTCCCATTTCAAAAGAAAATGATCATTCCTTTGGCTTTACCCAAAACATAAGAATTTTTAAATATTTCAATTCTTAAATCTTTAAATTTATTTAATCTCCGCCCGAATTCTACTTAAACTCACCTGCGTAATTCCAAGATAAGACGCAATATAACCGAGCTGAACTCTTTTAAGTAAGTCAGGCTGATAATTAATAATATCTTTATAACGTTCCAAAGACGTTTTGAACTGTCTGGAAATAATCAGTTCCTCGGATTTTATCATCTCTGCTTCTGCCAGCTTTCGTCCCCAGTTGGCAATATGGATATCTTCATTGAACAGTTTCCTTAGATTTTCTGTTTCCATTCTGTACAGGTCGCAGTCTTCAAGTAATTCGATGCTTTCATAACCGGGTTTGTCCTCCACGTAGCTTTTCATCGAGAGAATACATTGTCCCTCGCTTCCGAACCAGAAAGTAATATCATTGTCAGCTGTTGAAGAATAAGCACGTGCAATCCCTTTCCGGATAAAATACAGATAAGGAATCACTTTATCAGCCTCCATCAGACAAAAGCCTTTAGGATGGGAAACTTCGGTGATATGCTCTTTTAAACTGTTTTTTGAGGTCTCAGGAAGAAGGTAAACCTTATCAAGAATCTGGTCTATATTCATAAAGATGAATTCTAATAGTCAAAAATATCAGTTTTAAGTAATGCAATACAAAATTATCAGGTAATTTTTATAATAAATATTACTATGTGTATATTCAAAATTCTTCCGAATTCAACTTATTTATCGTCAAAATTGCCAAGGAAAGAGCAAATTCCCTTCCTCTGGAGGGTGCCGAAAATTCAAATAATTTTTTGACGGGGTAGAGTTAGCCCAGCAATTGCTGTTCACTGTAAATTTCCTTTCCTCACGATATATTTAAGCACATAACTCTCTTTTTTCTTTTAATTGTTAAGATTAACCGTAAAGACCAATTTTGTTTTACTAACTTTGCAGTTCGTAATATTATTTTTATGCACAAAGCTGGATTTGTAAATATAGTTGGAAAGCCCAATGCGGGAAAATCGACCTTGCTTAACCAATTGATGGGAGAGAAGTTGGCGATTGTAACGCAGAAAGCTCAGACAACCCGCCACAGAATTTTTGGTATTTATAATGAAGATGATCTTCAGATTGTATTTTCTGATACTCCAGGAGTATTGGATCCAAAATACGGACTGCAGGAGAAAATGATGGATTTTGTAAAGGACTCTTTGCAGGATGCTGATGTTTTTCTATTTATTGTAGATGTTACCGATAAAGCAGAACCATCAGAATTTTTAATTGATAAATTGAATAAAATCCCTGTTCCTGTACTTCTTCTATTAAATAAAGTAGACCAGACAGATCAGGCAGGTCTTGAAAAATTGGTAGAAGATTGGCATGCCAGAATTCCAAAGGCTGAGATTTTACCTATCTCTGCATTGAATGCTTTTAATACAGAAGTTATTTTACCTAAAATAAAATCTTTGCTTCCTGAGAATCCGCCTTACTACGATAAAGATCAGTATACGGATAAACCTGAAAGATTTTTCGTTAATGAGACAATTCGTGAGAAAATTCTTTTAAATTATGATAAAGAAATTCCATACTCTGTAGAAGTAGTGACTGAACAGTTCAAGGAGAAAGAAGGAATTATCTTTATAGACTCTATTATTTATGTAGAAAGAGATACCCAAAAAGGAATTATTATCGGGCACAAAGGAGAAGCTATTAAAAAAGTTGGAACTGAAGCCAGGTTAGACCTTGAGAAGTTTTTCACCAAAAAAATTCATTTAAACCTTTTTGTAAAGGTGAAAAAAGACTGGAGAAAGAACGATAGAGATCTTAAAAATTTCGGTTACAGATAGACTAAAATAGCTTGTAATCCCGTTGTATTAAAAGATTTTTTACTACCTTAGTATAAATTTTTTAGTACATGAACTATAATAATTCAAATTTCAGCTCAATACCTAAAGATATTATTTTACTGGCAGTAAGAGTGTTTGTTGGTTTTGCCATGCTTTCTCATGGTTTTCCAAAGCTTCAGATGCTATTGGCTGGTGGTAAAATAGAGTTTTTTGATTTTATGGGATTAGGACCACAGGTGTCATTGATTCTTACGGTTTTTGCTGAATTTGTATGTTCAATACTCCTGATATTAGGGCTTTTTACAAGAGTTGCTCTGGGATTTTTAATCTTTACAATGATCATTGCAGGTTTTGTAGTTCATGGAGCAGATCCATTCGAAAAAAGAGAAATGAGCCTTATCTATCTTTCTGTTTATCTTTTGCTTATGGTAATTGGAGCAGGAAAAGTTTCAGTAGATCATATGATTGAAAGAAGAAAAAGAGCTTCAGACTGGTAATCTTACAACCATACAAAATAAAGAAGGCACTTCAGAAAATGAAGTGCCTTTTCCGTTACTAATAATTGCAGTTAGGTAAGCATTCCCAGATCAGGGCTCTGTTTTCATCTCTTACTCTGCAAGCCATAAAGCCTGCATCACATAATGGAGCACTTCCTCCGTTAATCATTTTTAAATTTCCTTTTGATAATTTTTTTAAATTTTTCATATTATTTTAATTTGTAAGATAAATGTAATAAAAAAATAATTATGACACCAAAAGGAGTCTTATTTATCAATGTTAAAATTATTTTAAAATTCACTACATTCGTAGAAAATGAATTTATATGAAGATAAAACTGACTATTTGCCTTCTGGCATTTCTCAATTTTTATGATGCACAGGAAAATATTACCTATCAGAAACCTTCTGCTGAGATTTTAAGACTCGCAGATTATGAAAGACCTCCAAGTGTTCTGATGAACAGCAAAAAAGACTGGGTTGTGTTTACGTATCGCCCTACATATAAAACATTGGAAGACCTCAGTCAGAATGAAATGAAACTTGGTGGACTTAGAATCAATCCGGTTACAAATATTTCAAGCAGCATGATCTACTCCAATAATCTGAAGATCAGAAAGCTTAATGATAAAAATGAGATTCAGGTTAAAAATTTACCTTCCAATTCAAAAATTGCCTATCTTTCGTTTTCACCGGATGAAAAGAAACTGGCTTTTACCAATACAACTGCTAAAGGGGTAGAGCTTTGGATTGTAGATATGGAAACAGCGTCCGCCAAAAAAATTACAGCAGATAATCTGAATGCTAATTTAGGAATGCCTTATATATGGTATAATGACTCTCAAAGCTTCCTGATCAGAACACTTCCACAAAACAGAGCTGCTCTTATCAATGCAAACGAAGATCTTCCGACAGGCCCGATTGTTTCAACAGCAGATGGTAAGGCTTCCCAAAACAGGACTTATCAGGATCTTTTGAAAAATCCTCAGGACGAAAAGAACTTTGAGACCCTTACTGCTTCTGAAATTTATAATGTAGATCTTACAGGAAATCTTAAGAAACTGAAAGATCAGGATATGTATGCCGGCTTAAGTTTATCTCCGGACGGAAATTACCTGTTGGCTACCGTTATTAAAAAGCCATTCTCCTATATTGTACCCCTCAGTAGATTTCCATCAACAACAATAGTGTATGATATGAAAGGAAATGCTGTAAAAACAGTAAATGACGTTCCTTTGAATGAAATCATGCCAAAAGGATTCTCCTCCGTAAGAACCGGGAAAAGAGAAATGACATGGAGAAGTGACGCTCCGGCTACTCTCACCTATGCTGAAGCTTTGGATGGAGGAGATCAGTCTAAAACAGCAGAGTACAGAGACGAGATATTTACCTGGGAAGCTCCGTTTACAGTGGCTCCGAAGTCTTTCTTCAAAACAAAGCAGAGATATAAGGACGTAACCTGGACTAATGATCATTATGCTATTGTTTCTGAAGGCTGGTATGATACAAGAAATACAAAATCTTACCTGCTGGATCTTAAAAGTGGAGAATCTAAAGTTTTCGATGACCGAAATTATCAGGATGTTTACAGTGATCCTGGAAATTTTAATACAACGAAAAACCAATATGGGAGATCTGTAATCGATATGAAAGGCGGAAAAGCCTATCTTATCGGAAATGGATTTACCAAAGATGGGCAGCACCCTTTTATTGACGAAATGGATATTAAATCATTGAAAAAGAAAAGACTTTATACCTCTGATCTTAAAAATGCCAAAGAAGGGATTGTAGATATTTTAAATCCTTCAAAAGGAGAAATTCTGACAACTCAGCAATCGCCGAGTCAATATCCGAATTATTTTAAAAAGAATATTAAATCTAATAAAGCAGAAGCCGTAACCAATTTTGCAAACCCTTTTGAAAGTATCAAAGACGTTTACAAAGAAGTGATTACTTACAAGAGAAATGATGGTGTTAGCCTAACGGGAACACTTTATTTACCTGCAAACTATGACAGAAAGGCAAAGAAAGAAAAACTACCTTTATTAATCTGGGCTTATCCTAGAGAATATAAAGATAAGGATACTGCTGGGCAGAGTACTCAAAATGATAATGACTTTACATTTCCTACGTATGGCTCTTTTGTATATTGGACGGCCAAAGGGTATGCTGTTTTAGATAATGCAGCTTTCCCGATTGTAGGAGAAGGAAAAACGGAACCTAATGATACTTTTATTCCTCAGTTGGTAGCCAATGCTGCTGCTGCTATTGATGCCGTAGATCATTTAGGATATATCGACAGAAAAAAAGTGGCTGTAGGGGGACATTCTTACGGTGCATTTATGACAGCAAACCTTCTGACACATTCTAACCTTTTTGCCTGTGGAATTGCAAGAAGTGGTGCTTATAACAGAACTTTGACACCATTTGGGTTCCAGAGTGAACAGAGAAACTATTGGGATGTTCCGGAAATCTACAACACGATGTCTCCGTTCATGCATGCAGACAAAATGAAGACACCGCTTCTTTTGATTCATGGGGATGCAGATAACAATCCGGGAACATTTACATTGCAGACGGAAAGATACTTCCAGGCACTGAAAAATCTTGGAGCTCCGGTAAAAATGGTTCTTCTTCCGAAAGAAGCCCACGGATACCAGGCTAAAGAGAATATCTTCCACCTTTTATGGGAACAGGATCAGTTCCTTGAAAAGTGCCTGAAGAAATAAATAATAAAAGAGACTGTTTCCTATAAACAGTCTCTTTTTTTGATTAAAAAATATAATAAGGAAGTTGGGGGTGTTACTATATCGTATTTAAAAGCGCTTCAAAATCTCATCAATACTCTTAAGCTCCATAAAATTCGGATGCTCCAGGTTTACATCATGCTGTTCATGACTCCAGGTGATATGATAAGGAATATGAGCGGCAGATCCACCGATTTCTAATACCGGTAAGACATCTGATTTGATAGAATTTCCAAGCATCAGAAAGTTTTCAGGTTGACAGTCCAGATGTTTCAAAAGCTTTTTGTAATCGTGTTCTTTTTTGTCACTCATGATTTCAATGTGATGAAAATACTCCTGTAACCCCGAATTTTTCAGTTTACGTTCCTGATCCAGCAAATCGCCCTTTGTGGCAACAACCAGTCTGTATTTTCCTTTTAAACTTTCAAGGGTTTCGGTAACGCCATCCAATAATTCTATTGGTTTCTGAAGAAGTTCCTGACCCAAATGAATAGCTTTGTTGACTAATTCCAATGACGCTGTATTATTAGAAACTCTACTGATGGTTTCAATCATACACAGCATAAATCCTTTTACTCCATAGCCGTATAAATGGAGATTCTGCATTTCTGTTGTAAACAATTCCTGTGATACCGAATGTCGTGGAAGATAATTTTCAAGAAGCATGCAGAATTCTTTTTCTGCTTCCTGAAAATAAGGTTCGTTGATCCAAAGCGTGTCATCTGCATCAAAGGCAATCGTAGTAATATGATTATTCATTTTTGTTTTGTAATTTTCTGTCCGCAAAATTCAATATAAAAACTCAATAAGAAAAGGACATTTGTCCCGGGTGAATATGTTAAGAACAAATCAGGAATTTCTAAGTTATTTTGAAAAGCTCTACCATAAGCAGGAGGGAAGAGAAGAAGTGGTATTAAAGTCTTATTCCCGGGATGAAAATGTATTGATACAGGATCAGCCGCTGTCAAAGGTTATGCTGATCAAAGAAGGTGTTGCCAAATGTTATCTCACTGAAGAAAACGGAAAAGAATATATTGTTGAATTTCTGGGAAATGGGGAAATCCTTGGAGAAGTAGAATTGATTAAGAATATCAGCTGTTTATGTGGGGTTAAAGCAGTATCTGAGGTGACTGTTTATGAAGTCAATGTTTCCTATTTCAAATCTTTGATTAAAAATGATCTTGCTCTTAACCATTTATTATTGGATTCATTTGCGGAAAGAATTATCAATACTTCCAGCAGAGCATCTTATCAACAGCTGTATACGGTAGAACATACTGTAACACAATTACTGAACATGCAGTCAAAACAGGGGATTCAGATTTCTAAAGAAGATATGGCTGCCTATCTTGGTATTACAGTGAGAAGTTTGAATAGAATCTTAAAGGATTTGAAATAATTTCGTTGACAAGCAAAAAGATGTAAAGATTTTCTCAATGCTCATTTATAATTTTTAAACATCATTCTTTTGTTGGAAAATCGCAAAGACGCAAAGTTTTTTAATCCTTATTTATAATTTTAAGGCGCAAGAAAATCAAAGATTTTCAGCAAGCGATGACTATTAATTTTTCTGCAAGTTGCGGAAACTGTGCTAGCCCTTTTTTAATTAGAATTTGCTTAATTAAAAGAATCTTCAAATGATTAAAAAATAACCAGTATTCAATTTTATCGAAGATAAAATCTTTGCACCTTAAAATATTTGATCTTCAAATTCCATTGCGTCTTTGCATATATCAAAAAAAGTTTTTTTTACTACTGATGTTTTGATGTGTTTTTAAGGGGTATTTTGTTTTAAATATTAATATTTAATAATTTAAGTGTTGATTTTGATGGGGTGTTTTTGAAATTTAGTATTTTTGTGTAAAATTAAGTCGAATATTCGTCAAATGGAAAAATTAAAGTTCAGAAATGCTGAATTGGCAGATTTAAATAAAATTGTAGTCATATATAATTCAACAATAGCCTCCAGGATGGTGACTGCAGATATGGAAGAAGTTTCTGTAGAAAGCAAACTAAAATGGTTTGAGGAGCACAATTCTCAGACAAGACCTCTTTGGATAGTTGAAGATGACCAGGAGCAAACCGTTGGTTGGGTAAGTTTCAGTTCATTCCATGAAAGAGCAGCATACAGTGGTACAGTAGAAGTGAGCATTTATCTGGACGAAACTTCCAGAGGAAAAGGATATGGGAAAACCATTCTTCAGTATTGCATTGATAACGCTGGAAAATTTGGAGTAAAAAACCTTGTAGCCCTTATTTTCCTTCATAATGAACCAAGTTTGAAGCTGTTCAGATACTTTGGATTTGAAGATTGGGGAAGTCTTCCTAATGTAGCCATTCTGGATGGTGTAGAAAGAAGTCTGAAGATTTTAGGGAAGAGGATAGATTAAATTGAGCAGATAAGCAAATAAGCTTGTGCCTATCTGTGAATTTAATTTGTGCTGTTTGTGTTTAGAAAATATGCATAGTTCTGTTGTAAATTAATGAATATAAAAAAGACTGTCTCAAATATTGAAACAGTCTTTTTTGTTTTTATGAATTCTGCTTAATTTTTTTTGCAGACATATTCAGGAATCGTTTCACCAGGAAAACAGCGGAGACTGTTAATCCCAGTCCAAGTGCGATCCACATTCCGAATGCACCCATTTCCAAAGTAACACACAAGAAATATCCTAAAGGAATAGTAATTACCCAATAGGCAATAAAGGTATAAATAGAAGGGATTTTCACATCCTGTAATCCTCTCAGCATTCCTAAAGCGGTCACCTGAATTCCGTCAGAAAGCTGGAATAAAGCAGCGATAATCATTAGTTTTGCAGCCAGGGTAATAACTTCGACTTCTTCTTTTTTTGTGAAGAAAGTCGGGAGTATGTTTCTGCCTAAAATAAATACCAATCCACAGATACACATGAAAATAAAGGCAATTTTCAGGTTGTTGATTCCTACCTTTCTCAGTTCCACAAAATTCTGTTCACCCAGTTTTCTGCCAATCATTACCGTAGAGGCAACACTGAACCCTACGCATAAATTGAAGGTAAATGAAGCCATGCTTAAGGCAATCTGGTGAGAAGCGATATCGTGAGCAGAAATCAGTCCACAGATAAATGCTGCTCCGGCAAAAGCGGTTACTTCAAAAAACATCTGTAAAGCCGTAGGTAATCCAAGTCTCACCATTTTATCAAACATCTGTTTTGAAAAATCCTGAATTTTTAAAGAGAAGTCTTTGATATAACGTCTTGTTCTTTTTTCTTTTACCAAAACAAAATAAAGAAAAACCACCATGAAAATTCTGGAAATCAAGGTTGCCAATGCAGATCCCTGTACGCCCATTGCCGGAATTCCCCAAAGTCCTTTGATAAAGACATAGTTTAAAGCAATATTGATGATATTGGCAATAATGGTTGCTTTGGTAACTCCAATGGTATAGGATAAACCTTCAGAAACTTCACGAAGCGTCTGAAATGCCATAATTGGTATCATGCTGACTACCATTATGCTTAAGAAGCTTACCGTATCAGGAATAATCTTGGCAGGCTGTCCGGAATGATAGAGGAGTGGCATTCCCAAAAGGAGAATGATCATCAGAATAACTCCGACAGACATATTGATAATAAAACCGTGGCTGAATACAGAATTGATTGTAGCATGATCTTCTCTGGAATGTGCTTCCGAAACCAACGGAGGGATAGCAAATGAAAAGCCTAATGCTAATACAAATATGGAGAAAAATACAGCATTTCCCAATGAAACAGATGCCAGTGCATCGGCACCCAAAAGTTGTCCGACAATAATATTATCGAATAAATTTACTGAAACTTGCCCCACCTGAGTAAGCATTACAGGCAGAGCCAAAGTCAGGCATTCTTTTGTATAATTTTTGTTTAAAAAGTTCATAATATTTTAAGATTCATATAGTTTATAATTCAAATTGGGTCAAAAAAAAAATTTGCAGTGGAACACTGCAAATTTTTATATATTGTAAATAATAGCGTTATTATTTCCTTACAAAACTTGCAACGTCACCTTCAGAAACAGTGTTTCCACCAAGAATAATCAACCTCTCTACAACATTCCTTAATTCTCTGATATTTCCAGTCCATGAAAGCGCTTTTAAAGCATCAATAGCTTTATCTTCAAACTTTTTCGCAGAAGTACCGTGTTCATCAGCAATCATACCAGAAAAATGTTCAACCAATAATTTGATATCCTCTTTTCTTTCATCCAACGGTGGAACATAGATTTCAATAACAGAAAGTCTGTGGTAAAGGTCTTCTCTGAATTTTCCTTCCTCAATTTCTTTCTGCATATTTTTGTTAGTTGCTGCAATTACTCTTACATCAACTTTGATTTCTTTATCACTTCCCACAGGAGAAACTTTGCTTTCCTGTAACGCTCTCAATACTTTAGCCTGAGCAATAAGGCTCATATCTCCAATCTCATCAAGGAAGATAGTACCGCCATTAGCCTGCTCAAATTTTCCCTGCTTATCTTTAATAGCTCCTGTAAAAGACCCTTTTACGTGCCCGAAAAGTTCAGACTCAATAAGTTCAGATGGAATTGCAGCACAATTTACCTCTATCATAGGGCCTCTTGCACGCTCACTCTGATTGTGGATTGCATGAGCAACCAGCTCTTTTCCTGCACCGTTAGGTCCTGTGATCAGAACTCTGGCGTCAGAAGCAGCTACCTTTTCAATCATATCCTGAATCTTTTGAAGAGCAGGAGAGGTACCGATCATCTGGTATTTTTTACTTACTTTTCTCTTTAAAGTTTTATTTTCAGTCTGGAGATTTTTGTTTTCTTTCTTCAGGGTTTCTTTCACCAATGCATTTTTCACACTTGTAATAAGTCTGTTGATATCAATGGGTTTGGAGATAAAATCATATGCGCCCTCTTTCAAACAGGAAACAGCGGAATCAATGTCTGCATGTCCTGAGATCATGATAAAAGTAGTTTCTGGTTTTAATGCAAGACTTTGTTTCAAAAGCTCGGTTCCTGAAAGCTTAGGCATTTTAATATCAGAAATCACTAGGGCGAAATCTTCTTTTTCTACCTGTTTGTAACCTTCAAGGCCGTCTTCGGCAATAACAAATTCATAATCGGTTAGTTCATCCGAAAGAATACTGTGAAGTACTCCCGAGATTGCTTTTTCGTCTTCTACTATAAGGATTTTTTGCATAGTTGCAAATTTAAATTTTTTGTTTCAATTATTAGCAAAAACTGTACCTAAATATTCTATTTCGAGTAGTCTCTTTTCCCAAAAATGGCAGATCCAACCCTCACAGAGTTAGCTCCACACTCGATCGCTATCGGGAAATCATCACTCATTCCCATTGATAAGGTATTTAATGTTTTTAATTGATTTAATTCATCAAAAAGCTTTTTTAGGATTAAAAATTCATTTCTAATCTGCTGTTCATCATCTGTGAATGTTGCCATTCCCATTAAACCAGTCATCTCCACATTGGGAAAACTGCCTTCAATAGATTGTTGGAAAAGATTTTTCGCTTCAGAAATTTCAAGTCCGAACTTACTTTCTTCCGCCGCGATTTTTACTTGCAGAAGAACTTTAACCTTCCTGTTGTGCTTTCCTGCTTCTTTATTGATTTCTGTCAATAATTTTTCAGAATCCACACTTTGTATAGTATCTATGAAAGAAGCAATGTACTTCACTTTGTTGGTCTGTAAGTGACCAATCAGGTGCCATTGGATGTCCTGAGGGAGAAGAGGAGCTTTTTCCATCAGTTCCTGTACTTTATTCTCTCCAAAAACCTTCTGCCCGATATCATATACTTCCTGTACTGCAGAAGCCGGGTGGGTTTTTGAAACAGCAACCAGCTGAACATTTGATGGCAGCTGGTCTTTTATAGCTTTATAATTTTCTTTAATACTCATAGATGCAAATTTCCGAAAATTCCCTGACAGTTGCCAGTTATGAATACATTTTACACGGTACTTTTACTGTAAAATTAATTCAGGACCTCATTGATCTTTGGATACTGAGAGATTTTTCTGAACACAAACTTGTTGCTCTTCTGCAATTTTTCAATAAACATATCCAGTTCATTGATAGAGTCTGCATCTCTCAGATATTGGTCGTGGGTAAGGAATACCAGGTGTCTTGAAGTCTTCTCAAGGTCGTTCAGGAAAATACTGTCTACTTTCTTGATCATGGCTTCATGACTTCCTTTTAAAGTCATTTTTTGAGAAGGTCTCCATTCAAGATCCCAGCCAATTACTTTATAGCCAGCTTTTTTAAGACCATCTGCTGCTACAGTAGAACTTTTAATATCCGTTACATTAATATTGTTGAGTCTCCAGATATTTCTTCCGGGAGTTCTTGCTATTTTATCGGTAAGCTTCAGGCTGTCTTTTGCGATGTCAAAATCGTGAACCACAGCATCAGCATTTTTATAAAAATCTGTGTATTTGTTGTGGGCATGAGAGAAACTGTGATTGGCTAGCTCTACCAAAGGGTTTTGCTTAAGCAACAACAGATCATCCTTCTGTTTTTTACTTCCATAAGCATGTTTTCCTACCAGAAAGGCGGTTGCACAAACATTTCTTTTGTCCAGAATTTTTAAAAGATTTTCGGTTCCCTGATTGGGACCATCATCGAAGGTGAGGTAGATCACTCTTTTATCCGGGTCTACACCTTCATCGTCCATATTGGGGACTATTTCTGCGGAAGGATGTTCCTGTGAACTGACGACGGGGTCGTTATTCACTTCATTTTTAAAATTACAGCTATACAATAAAGCCGAAGTTGCACTCATCAATGCAAACATCCCTAGAAAAGTCGCATTTTTTGACTTTCCCGCAAAAATTTTTCTCATAAAGGTAATGGAATTTTAAATTGTTAAAAATCGTTAAAAATAACAATTGAAAGTTAACAAATTATATGCCATGCTGTGCAGTTATTTTTCTTTTTAAGTTTATTTTAAGAACTTTATTTTAAAGGCGATTTCCAATAAGAATTGAATTGTAATTATATGATTTTGTTTTTCTTATTTTTTAACATTTATAAATGCGAAACCAATAGTTTTTCTCTATATACATTGGTGTTTTAATATTCTTCATTGAACGGAGAATTATTTTATTTTAACAAAAAAAGGTAATTTTTATAGAATCTTTATTTTAAGATGCTTTTTAAATACAGGGCATTTTTAATAGCTGCTATTCCCCAGGTATTATTGAAGAAAATAAATGTGGTTTGCGTGGTATTTTTAATGTTTTCAGCCAGTGCATCCATAAAATCTTTACGATATTCTGATTTGTAAAGAACAGGTTTTCCATGAAGTCTATAATAAAGTATCTCCGAATGATTAATAATAAGGTCTTCGGGAAGATTGCCAGGAAAACTTACACCTGAGAAGACAATATTGTGCTTTTTTAAAAGATTAAATACTTCTTTTTGCCACCATGAGTTGTGTCGGAATTCAATGACATTCAGAAATCTATGATCAATATTGTTGATGATTCGTTCTGTGTTCTCTGCGGAATTTGTAAAGGAAGGAGGAAGTTGATATAGAAATCCGGAAAGTTTATCCTTCAGATTACTTTGAATGTGATTACAGAATAGAGCAATTTCATCCTTGGAATTTTCAAGCCGGTTTTGATGGGTGATGGCTTTGGGAATTTTAATGAAGAATCTGAAATCATCAGGGGTTTCATCATACCACTTCAACAATGTTTTTGAGGTTGGTTTCCTATAAAAAGTAGAATTGATTTCTACGGCATTGAACGTTGTTGAATATAAAGAAAGAAAATCTTTACTTTGGGCATTCTCAGGATATAAAGACCCTTTCCAGTCATTATTGTAAAATCCCGAACATCCTATGTAAAGATTTTCTTTTGTCATGATATTATTTTATATCCAGATCCACGGAGTTGAGTCTCAATGAATTCAGTATCACAGACAGGGAACTGAAACTCATTGCTGCAGCTGCAATCATTGGTGATAAAAGAATTCCAAAGAATGGATACAATAATCCTGCCGCAACCGGAACTCCTAAAACATTATAAATGAAAGCAAAGAACAGGTTCTCTTTAATGTTTTTGAGAAGCTTTTCACTCAATAGTTTTGCTTTTGCAACACCTAAGATATCTCCTTTTAATAAAGTAATTTCAGCACTTTCAATCGCAACATCTGTTCCTGTTCCCATGGCAATTCCCACATCAGATTGGGCAAGGGCAGGAGAGTCATTGATCCCGTCTCCGGTCATCGCTACAATTTTACCTTGCTGTTGGAGTTTCTTTACCTCATTCAGCTTATCTTCAGGAAGACAGTTGGCTTTGAAATGTTTAATTCCTAATTCATCAGCAACAGCTTTGGCAGTATGTTCATTATCTCCTGTCATCATGATGATGTCTATTCCTTCACTCATCAACTGTTTAACAGCTTTTTTGGAGCTTTCTTTGATTTTATCTGTAAAACTTACGAATCCCAGCACCTGCTGATCCTGTGCGATATAGGAAATCGTATGGGCTTTAGACTGAACTTCTACTGCTTTCTGTTTTAAGCTGTCAGGAATCATAATCTGATGAGAGGTCAGGAGACTTTCATTTCCAAGATAAGTTGTCTTTCCGTTGATATTTCCTTTCACTCCTTTTCCTGAGATATTCTCAAACTGATCTACTTTTTCCGCCGTCAGATTCTCTTCTTTTGCTCTTTTTATTACGGCATTGGAAAGTGGGTGTTCAGAATTTTGATTCAAAGAAAAAGCCAGTTTTAAAATCTGATGCTGATCTCCGTTTATTGTTTCAATATGCTCTACTGAAGGTTTTCCTTCTGTTAAAGTTCCTGTTTTATCGGTAATCAAAACATTTACTTTATTCATCTGTTCAAGTGCTTCTGCATTTTTGATAAGGATTCCGTTTTTAGCACCTTTCCCGATTCCTACCATTAAGGACATCGGAGTTGCCAGCCCAAGAGCACAAGGACAAGCCACAATTAAAACGGCAACCGCATTTACGAAAGCAAATAAAGTTCTTTTTCCTTCCGGACCGAAAAACTGCCACAGTACAAAAGTAAGTACTGCAATAACAATTACCACAGGGACAAATACTTTTGATACTTTATCTGTAAGTTTCTGGATTGGAGCTTTGCTGCGGCTGGCTTCATTAACCATTTTAATAATTTGGGAAAGCAAGGTTTCATCACCTACCTTTTCTGCCTTCATAATAAATACCTGATTACCATTGATTGTGCCGGAAGATACTTTATCGTCTACATTTTTTTCAACAGGAATGGGTTCTCCGGTGATCATGCTTTCGTCAACAATAGAATTACCTTCGGTGATTTTTCCATCTACGGGAATTTTTTCACCAGGTTTTACTTTTAATAAGTCGCCTATTTTTACCTGAGAAAGCAGAACTTTCTTTTCTTCACCATTTACCATAAGGTTGGCTTCATCCGGTGAAAGGTTCATTAATTCTTTGATGGCATTTCCTGTTTTTTTATGAGCCGCTGCTTCCATCAGCTGACCTAAAATGACAAGGGTTAAAATCACACAGACTGCTTCAAAATATAACGGGATTTCATGATTATGTCCACGAATTTCATGTGGAATAATGTCTGGAAATATCAGAGCTACAATACTGAAAATAAAGGCTGCAGCCACTCCCAGTGCAATAAGACTGAACATATTGAGGTTCCATGTTTTAAAGGAAACCCAGCCTCTTTTCAATAGAAACCATCCTGAATAAAACATCACCGGAAGTGTTAAAGCAAGTTCGATAAATCCCTGAATCTGATGAGAGAAAGGGAAGTTGATCAACATTCCTCCCATTGAAAGAATGAAAACCGGAATAGTAAACGTCAGTGAAGTAATGAATTTTCTTTTTAATATAGTGTAGGTTTCATCTTCATCATCATCACTGCTGTCGGGCATTCTTATGAGATCCATTCCGCAGATCGGACAGTCTCCCGGTTCGTCACGAATGATTTCCGGGTGCATAGGACAGGTATATTTTGCAGTTTTCTTTTCAGGATATTTTACAAGATCCATTCCGCAAACCGGACATCCTACATTGGAGTCGTAGGTTTTATCACCTTCACAATACATCGGACAGTAATATCTGCCTGCCATTTCATCAGTTACTTTAGGGGTTTCATGACTATGGCTGTGGTGGTGATCATGATGACTGTGAGAATGAGAATGATGCTGGTGAGAATTTGCTTTTTGGGCAAGTTCTTCCGTAATCGGTTCTAAATCCATATGACAAACAGGGCAACTGCCTTTTTCATCATATACTTTATCCCCTTCGCAAAACATCGGACAATAATGCTTCCCGGTACTATCTTTAAAGTTTTCAGGAAGGTTGGTTGATGAATAGGTTGGTTGATGATTAGGATCTTTAGCAAGCTTTTCTTCAATAGGAATCAGATACATTTTGCAGACAGGACATCTTTCGCCCTGTTTGAAATATACTTTATCTCCTTCACATTCCATTGGACAATAGTATACCGAAGACGGAGATACACGGTCCTGAGGTTTTATGAATGCTGTCTCAGGATGATTGGGATCTTCAAGTCTGTATTTTCCTATTTCTGCCAGGGCATCATTTAATGCCGAAAGTGTCACACCATAATCAGAAGTGATGGTTGCGGTATGAGTTTCCAGATTAACATCGGCTTTAACACCATCAACACTGTTCAGTTGATTGGAAATTTTTTTCTGGCAGCCGGAACAGGTCATTCCGAGTATTTTATACTGTTGTTCCATGATTCTTAAATTTATAGTACAAATTTCCAAAATGGAAACCTAAGGTTGTTATAAATTTAAGGATAATAGTTATAAAATTAGGTGGAGTGGAAGAGTTTGAGAGTATAAGAGTAAGAGGGTTTGAGAGTTGTAGGGTTTGAGCGTCTGAGCGTTTTTAAGAGTGATAGAAATATTTAACTCACGCTCAAACACTCAAACGTATTAAAGATTGTCAAGCGCTTTGCGATTGTGTTCTTTGAGTTTTTTGAATTCAGTAGGAGTGAATCCGGTTATATTCCTGAACTGGGAAGAAAGATGCTGTACACTTTTATAACCAAGCTTTCCTGCAATTTCAGTAAGATTGAATTCGTTGTATAAAAGAAGTTCTTTTACCTTTTCTATTTTCTGAAGAATGAAGAATTGCTCTAATGTGATATTTTCGTTTTGAGAAAATGTTTTGGAAAGAGCACTGTAATCCTTGTGAAGTTTTGAACTTAAAAATTCGGAAAGCAGGAAGTCTTCCGAGATATCAAGGTCGCTTATTTTTACAATAATCAGGTTTTTGATTTTTTCCACAGTCTGATGAGCAGAATCCATAATCCTTTCAAAACCTGTATCAAGCAGTTCTTTTTCTATGATCTGCATTTTTTCAGGAGAAACATCAGCTTCCGTTTCTACTTCTCCCAGTAAGATATTAGCTGTTTTTATATCTGCATTACGGAAAATATTTTCTACTGCAGCAATGCATCTGTTGCAGACCATATTCTTTATGAAAATCTTCATAGGCTGTTGTTTAACCTGTCTTTTACGAATTCTATCTGGGTTTTGCCATGAGGAGCAGGATTGCCTTCTTCGTTAAGGTTTACCATAACAATTCTTTCTACAGTAATGATGGTTTGATGAGTCATTTTATTTCTTACATCACATCTTAAAGTAATAGAAGAAGATCCGAAATGAGTAGCTTCAATTCCTATTTCTATAATATCTCCTTGTTTGGCTGAGCTGACAAAGTTGATTTCAGAAATAAATTTTGTGACTACTTTTGTGTTTTCTAATTGAATAATAGCATAAAGTGCAGCTTCTTCATCAATCCATTGAAGAAGTCTTCCTCCGAAAAGTGAATGATTGGGGTTTAAGTCTTCGGGTTTCACCCATTTTCTGGTATGGTAGTTCATATCTTTTAATAATTTGCAGTACAAATTTAGTGTTAAAAGCTGATCTTTTCAAAAGAATAGTATTTATTGATCTGAAAAGAATCATTCATTTTCTCAATCATTTTCTTTTGGAACGCATGGCTTTCGTTTTTGCTATGGAAGAATCATTCAGCAATATTTGATATTCTTCACTTTCTATGGTAATCAGGGCGACTTTTCCTTCCTGATTATGATGAAATCCAAATCCATATTTTTTCGCCAAAGGAGAACACCGCAGACAAGGTTGGCCTTTGGAAAAGAACTTTTCCCTTTCATCCTCTTTCTCGTTTTCTGAAATTTCATTTTTAATGGCATAGCATTCAAAAATTAGATCATCAGAAGAATATTGATAAGGACTTTTTATAAGTTTCTCATATTGGAGATTAGCGAGTGTTTTTTCCTTTTTTTCCGGAGGAATCTGTGCACGGAAAACAGGACAATCTTCGGCAGCTTCAATGAGTGTGTTGGTATAATTTGTGGTGTATAGTTTCATATTTAGGTTCAGGTTTTAAAATTTTATAAAGAATAGGGCGGTAAGGAAGCTGATAAATAGAATGTTGTATGTCATATTAACTTGATTTTGAGGGCTCAACGTTAGTATTTGTTTTAAATCTTTAACTAATTTTATAATAAAATTTATTTTCACCTAATTGATTGATTTTTAATTAATTACGCTTGTTTTGTGTGCTTTTTTTGTTTTTAGATTCAACATAATGTGAGAAATATTTAAAAAAAGCTTTGATTTGAAATTTTTAATTGTATCTTGCATACGTTTATATTTGGAATCAATATTTGTTCATTAATTTATGTTGTTTTTCTTTTATATACCAAATTTTTATTAATTTTTTAATTTATTTAAAATGAACATTTTTGTTTCAAACATCAATTACGCAACTAAAGAGTATGAGTTGCACGATCTATTCGCAGAATTTGGTGATGTATCATCAGCTAAAATCGTTACAGACAGAGAAACTGGTCGTTCCAGAGGTTTCGGTTTCGTAGAAATGGGTGATGAAGAAGGAAAGCAAGCTATTGAAGCTCTTAACCAAAAAGAATTTAACGGAAAAACTCTAAACGTATCTGAAGCTAAGCCAAGAGAAGAGAAGCCAAGAAGAAGCTTCGATAACAACAGAGGTGGAGGTTATGGTAACAACAACAATAGAGGCGGAGGCTATGGTAACAACCGTGGCGGAGGCGGAAATCGTTGGTAAAAATATGAAGCGGCTTTTAAGCCGCTTTTTTTATGGAATTTAATTTCCAGTAAATCATTTAATTATAACTTGGGTTGAAATATTATGATGTTTTGGCATAATTTTAGAAAATTATCAATCAATCAAAAAGTAATTATAATGAAAAAACATTTATTAGTCGTAATGATGGTGTTTGGTGGATTATTAATTAATGCACAAAACATTTATACTGGGCAGAACATAGAACAAAACAGAAAATACTGGGCAAGTAACAACCGATACTATTTGACCTTTCAGAATGATGGTAATCTGGTTTTATATAACAGAGCCGGAGTTGCAATGTGGGATACAGGAACAAATAATAGAGGAGTGAGAGCTGTTTTTCAGGATGACGGGAACTTAGTAGTTTATACTCCCGGAAATGGGGTGGCTTTTAGTTCTAATACTAATGGAAGAAGAGCTGAAAGATTAACTATTCAGGATGACGGGAATCTTGTCATTTATAATGGTACCAATCCGCTATGGGCCTCAAAAAGCGATTTGAAAAATAGTGGAAGAGACAATGGCTTTGGCCGTGGAAATGGGAATATAAGTACTGGGTACAAATTCCGTAAAGGAACAAAAGTATTCTCTCCTAATGGCAGCTATTATTTGACTTTCCAAAATGACGGAAATCTGGTTTTATCCTATGATAACGGAGATTCTATCTGGGCATCCGGAACAGATAATAAAGGAAGCAGAGCGGAGTTCCAGGCAGATGGAAATCTTGTTGTTTATGATTCTTACAATAAAGCAGTATGGAGCTCAAATACTTCCCGCAGAGGAGCCAACAAGCTTTCTGTGCAAAATGACGGAAACTTAGTAGTTTATAACGATTATACTCCATTGTGGAGTTCAGGAACTAATAGATAACAAACTATTTAGATAAAATAAAAAGAGACTATCCACAAGGTAGTCTCTTTTTTTATTTTAATGCTTATTTTAATTTGATAAGGATGTAAACATTTTCGTAATAAATACTGGCAGTGTCATTGTCAGAATACTTTTCTCTTGTAATTTCACTGAAAATAAGTTTAACGTGATACTTTCCTAAATCAGATTCCATAGCAATTTCGGGGATTACTACATTTCCTTTCTTGTTTTTATTTTTCTCAAATAATTTAATAATCTGTGGTCCGAAGTCTACTTCTTCTTTAGAATTTAAACTTAATTTTAACGAGGATTCTTCTGTCAGCTGATCTGTCAGCTCAAACTGGTCATCATTCAGTTTTTGAGGATCTCTGCTATAACGATGGAAAGAAATTAAATACTGATAATTCCCGAGTTCTACAGCCTGTTCTTCACGAACAAGAACGATTCTGTTCATTTCATATGCTCTGTTTTTTGCGGTGACATTCACATCTGAGAACTTACTCTGAATGTCGTAATTGATACTATAAAATGTACCTTTTTCAATATTATCTGCTAATTCAGCCTGATCTTTTTCGTTCAGGAGAGCTGATAGGAATTCACTTTGCCTTCTTTCAGCCAGAAATTCAAATTTATCAGCAATTTCATTACGAACAGTATCAGTAACTTTTTTCTGAAAATTTATCTTGCCGGCACTCATTAGCTGATGCTGGTTTAAAATATTCATCAATTCTGTTTTCTGACTTCTCTTAGCTACACTGAATGCATTAAGGTAAGGGAAAATCAATGCAAAAGCGCCAAATAAAAATAAGCTGACAGGAATGAACTTTATCGTAGCTTTTTTGTTGAAAATAAAGTAGACAACAATGCTTAACAGCCATAGAGCAAGCAGGAGAACGAAATACCTAGGTTCTGTATATCCATATTCTAAAATTCTGGTAAAAATAGCCGTGAAAAGCAGAATAATCAAAGGAACAATGGTATAATAGAATGCTTTTGAAAATATTCTGACCCAGGATTTTGCGTTTTCTTCTTTTAACGGGTGAACCAGAAGTAATGCAAGGATACCCACAATGCTATAGGCTAAAACAAGGTAAGAAACCCAGCCTCTTGGAAGCTGCCAGTTGATTAATATTTTAACAGAATAGAAATAAAGAATTGTTACATAGATAAGGAGTAACGGAATTAAAATAAACTGAGTGAAAAACTTCAAAACAACAGGGTAGGTGCCGTCTTTTTCAAGGTTATTTAATCCTTTATCATTAAATAAAAGGAAAATAAAACTGCTTCCAAAAATAGAGAGAACAAAGAATGTATCTCTGTAAATTCTGTCATGGAAGTTAAAGTCAAAAAGTTTGTCAACGGCTAAGATTGCTAATTCCATACCGCCTGTCAGAACTCCAGTAAATACGGCAGTGAGAAAGATATTGATAAAAAGATTTTTGTTGTACTGCCAGAATCTTAGCTCTCTGTCTTTCTTCAGAAACGGAACAAATGATACCAGTAGATGGGAGAGAAGGGCGGTAACAGCAATGATGTAAGCATAAACTTCTGTAAAGCTGTTTTTTTTATCAGGCAGAATGTAATAAAAACCTATAAGGAAAATTATACCGGATACGTGTAGTAGTAATTCTTTCCCGATTCTCTGTGACAACATTTTTAGTGCAAACATCAGAGAAATTCCGAGGCAGGAACAAATGGTGAACTTAATATAAGAAGTAATTTCACTACGCTCCGTTTCCACAATGCATATGGTGCCAATAGCAGCTAATAAAGCCATTGCCAAAATCATTGGATATCGGAAAATGACTTCATTGGCCCGGCTTAGAGTTTCCTGGAATTTTGTTTTCATGATTTGGTGTTTTTAAGGTTTAGATTAATCTTTTTTCTTTTTTTTCTTTTTATCCTTATCCTTGTCTTTTTCTTTTCCTTTGGTCTTCTTTTCTTTTTTAGGATTCAGGATTTCTTCAGCTACTTCAAACTTAGGTTCTTCGATTTTGGCTGGCTTTATCTCGATTTTAAGATCAAAATAACCTTTCATATCTTCCTGGGAGATTAATTTTTCACTTAATAAAAGTTCCAGAATTTCCTTCCCTGAATTATTAAAAAAGTTATATGAAAGCTCTTTCAATAGAAATTTTTTATACTCTTCCAAAGGAACAAGTACGCTGTATTTGAAGATTCTTCCTTCTTTTACAGTGGAGAGATAACCTTTTTCAACTAATATTTTCAAATAAGTGGAAACCGTGTTCTGGTGTGGTTTCGGTTCCGGATGCTGCTCCATAACGTCCTTCAGATAGAAAGATTCCATTCTCCAAAACAGCTTCATAAAGTTTTCTTCTGCGGCAGTAAGATGATTTATTTTCATAGAGTATTCTAATGTTGAAATTGAATATTGCAATAAAGATAGATAAAAGATACCAGAAAAGCTATTCCAGCCCCCATAAATACTTCTTTTACGGTATGTCTTTTTAAAATAATACGGGTGATTCCGACCAAAATAGCGATTCCCAGCCACGCAAGACCCATTTTACAGTCAAGTGAGAAAAAGAGCGCTGCTACAAATACATTGAACGCTGTATGCATTGAGCTTTTTATAAAAAGATTGCTGATCTGAAGAGCGAAAAGAAGCACCAGGATAAATAGCATGACAAGATCTATATATCCGTTTCTGATATAATTAAAAAGAAGATAGGCGATCACACAGACTGCAATAAATATATATAACGTTTTCCTTTGGACACGGTTGGAAACATCCATATTGGTATATCTTCCCGTCTTTACATTCCACACCAGCCATATCACAACCGGGATAATGATCATTAATAATACAGGAAGAAAATAAAGGATAGAATCTTTAAGGGAATATTCTCTGATGCTCATATAGATAAAGAAAATGATAAGAGAGACCAAAGGATTAAAAAAATCAGAGATGACTTTTGAAATTTTGTGTAATAATGAAGATTGTTTTTCTTCCATAATCAAGTTTAAAAACCAAATATACTATTATAACCTCAAAAATCAAATGAAAACCATGAGATGGAATAGTTGATTTAATGGGTAAGTTGTTTGATTACCAGTTGATTTTAATGGAGTGAAATATTTTTGCGTCTTTAAATTAGTATTAAGTTTTGCAAGAAATGTTTAATTTTAATTGATCTGTTTTAATCATTATTATCATGAAATATCTATTCACATACTTATTTATATTATCAGGTTATTTAGTTTTTGGACAAAAGGTTTCAGGGGAAAATATTTCTACACCACAACCTGTCCATCAATTAAGAATCTATGAAATTCCAAAAGAAAATAAACAGGTTTTTCTGGATCGCTTCAGAGATCATGCATTGAGAATCATGAAGAAATATGGATTTACCATTGTGTCGATCTGGGAATCGGAATTCAATGAAAAAACAGAATTTGTTTACCTGCTTGAGTGGAAAGATGAACATGCAATGAAAATGGCGTGGGAAGGATTTATGACAGATAAAGAATGGAAGGAAATTAAAACCAGAACGGCAAAACAATATGGTAATTTCGTCAATGAAATTGAAGACAGAAGCCTGAAACTTACAGATTTTTCCCCCGAAAAGAAGTTGTTGAAATAACCAAAATATATATTAACAATAATTAAAGAGGAATGAAATAGGAGAACGAAATATAAAGAATCCTAATGTTTCCGAATTATGTGTTGTTTCGGGAAAGTCTTATGGATAGGATGATTTCTAAGATTTGACGAAAAGAATGTAACGGATAAAACGTAGCTTTATCACTCTTCCAGGGGGTCGGAAATTAAGAATAATCCATACAGCCCGCAAATAGATTTTGCAGAAAAATCGAAAAGTTATCTATGTATAGAATAAAAACAAAGTTTTTTTCATAATTTTGCTCAACTATTTCATCATAAAAAAGCAAGAGCTAACACATGAAAGAATTTTCTAAAGAGGTATACCTGAAGTGGTATGAAGATATGACAATGTGGAGAAGGTTTGAAGACAAATGCCGTTCTCTTTACCTAAAACAAAAGATCAGAGGATTTTTACATTTGTATAACGGTCAGGAAGCTATCCCTGCCGGGTTTACACATGCAATGGATCTTACAAAGGATAGCATGATTACTGCATACAGATGTCACATCCATCCAATGGCGATGGGAGTAGATCCTAAAAGAATCATGGCGGAACTTTGTGGTAAAGCTACAGGGACATCCGGAGGTATGGGTGGATCTATGCACATTTTCAGTAAAGAACACCGTTTTTACGGAGGACATGGTATCGTTGGAGGACAAATTCCATTAGGTGCAGGTATTGCTTTTGCGGATAAATATTTCGACAGAAAAGCAGTAAACATCTGTTTCTTTGGTGATGGTGCTGCAAGACAAGGTTCTTTACATGAGACCTTCAACATGGCAATGAACTGGAAACTTCCAGTAGTATTTGTTGTAGAAAATAACCAATATGCAATGGGTACTTCTGTAAAAAGAACAGCCAACCACGAAGATATCTATAAATTAGGATTAGGATACGAAATGCCTTGTCTTGCTGTAGATGCAATGGATCCTGAAAAAGTGGCAGAAGCGGCTTACGAAGCTATTGAAAGAGCAAGAAGAGGAGACGGACCTACTTTCATTGAAGCAAGAACTTACCGTTACAGAGGACATTCTATGTCTGATGCCGAGCCATATAGATCTAAAGAAGAAGTAGCTCTTCATAAAAATGATGACCCAATCGAATTGATAAAACATAGAATTTTAGAAAACGGATGGGCTACAGAAGCAGAACTGGAAGTTATGGATAACAAGTCCAGAGACTTTGTTGAAGAGTGTATCGAATTTATGGAAAACTCTCCGTATCCGGATGCAGAAAAAATCTATGAGTATGTATATGCTCAGGAAGATTATCCATTCTTAGACAAATTAGAAAACTAAAAGATAATGAGTTAATTTGACAATTTGAGAACTTGAAAATGTGATAGATTATGTCCTTTTTTAATTTTCAAATTTTCAGATTGCTAAATTTTCAAATTAAAATAAATTATGGCAGAAGTAATTACGATGCCCCGCCTGTCCGACACAATGACGGAAGGTAAGGTGGCAAAATGGCATAAAAAAGTAGGAGATAAAGTAAAAGAAGGAGATATTTTAGCTGAAATTGAAACTGATAAAGCAGTTCAGGATTTCGAATCTGAAATAGAAGGTACCCTTTTATACGTAGGTGTAGAAGAAGGAGGTGCTGCTGCTGTAGACTCTGTTTTAGCTATTATCGGGAATGAAGGAGAAGATATTTCAGGATTGACAGGTGGGGCTGCTGCTCCCGCTGCAGAAACTGAAGAAAAAAAATCAGAAGAACAGCCTAAAGCAGAAACTGCTGCGCCTGCTGCAGAAGTTGCGGCAGGAGTAGAAATTATTACCATGCCAAGACTTTCTGATACAATGACAGAAGGTAAGGTAGCTAAATGGCACAAAAACGTAGGAGATACAGTAAAAGAAGGAGACCTTCTTGCTGAGATCGAAACAGATAAAGCAGTACAGGATTTCGAATCTGAATTCAATGGAGTATTATTGAAGCAAGGTGTAGAAGAAGGAGGTGCTGCTCCGGTAGATTCCGTATTGGCAATTATTGGCCCTGCAGGAACAGATGTTTCCGCTGTAGGTGCTCCAAAAGCAGCGGGTCAGTCAACTGAAAAACCAGCTGAACAAAAAGCAGAAGCAAAGGTTGAAGAAAAAGCTGCTCCGGCTGCCAGTTCTTCATCTTCTGACAGAGTAGCAATCTCTCCATTAGCTAAGAAAATGGCTCAGGATAAAGGAGTTGATATCAACAGTGTTCAGGGATCTGGTGAAAACGGAAGAATCGTTAAAAAAGATATTGAAAATTATCAGCCAGCTGCAAAACCAGCTGCTTCAGCTCCTGCAGCAAGCGCTGCTCCGGTTGCAGTAAGCTTTGTACAAGGTGAAGATACAGAGACTCCAAACTCACAAGTAAGAAATATCATTGCAAAACGTCTTTCTGAAAGTAAGTTCTCTGCACCTCACTATTATCTGATGGTTGAGATCAATATGGATAAAGCGATCGAGGCTAGAAAAGAAATCAATTCTCTTCCGGATACTAAAATCTCTTTCAACGATATGATTATTAAAGCGACTGCAATTGCTTTAAGAAAACACCCTCAGGTAAATTCAAGCTGGGCAGGGGACAAGATCATTCACAGAGGAAATATCAACATCGGTGTAGCTGTAGCTATTCCAGACGGATTGGTAGTTCCAGTATTGAAAAATACAGATCAGATGACATATACTCAGATTTCTGCATCTGTAAAAGATATGGCTTCAAGAGCTAAGAGCAAAGGTCTTAAAGCTAACGAAATGGAAGGATCTACATTCTCTATTTCAAACTTAGGAATGTTCGGAATCGAAACGTTTACAAGTATCATTAACCAGCCAAACTCTGCAATCCTTTCAGTAGGAGCAATTATCGAGAAACCAATCGTTAAAGATGGTCAGATCGTAGTTGGAAACACCATGAAACTTTCATTGGCTTGTGACCACAGAGTGGTAGACGGTGCTACAGGTGCTCAGTTCCTACAGACATTAAGAACATATTTGGAAAGTCCATTAACTTTGTTACTGTAATTTTCTGAATTGAAAATAGTAAAACCTCCCAAATCGGGAGGTTTTTTTGGTTTTAATATATTTTAAAAATTACTTTTTCAGGATCTTTATTTCTCCATTAAGTTCCTTTACTTGTAATTTCAATTCCTCTATTCTTTCTTCATACTGGTAGAATTATGCAAAAAAAGATTTTGAATAATAATTTATTTCTCTCATATTTGAAAAATAATTATATTTAACACAATAAAAACCAAATGTCTATGAAAAAAACTATTTTTCGATTATTCTTTCTGTTTGCTATTCTGTCCACTTTATGGTGTTGCCGGAACGAAGAATTCTCAGCAGAAGATGCTGCGTAACAAGACTCTTATAGTTCTTCTACCAGATTTGCTTCAAAAAGCTTCTGGAAGGAAGACGAAGTATACATCCATAAAGTTCAGCAGGTATTTATGAAAGTAGCCAATGCTGAACATGTAAAAAGCAGATATGGTGAGCTGTACTGGGATTATGCTATGACCTTCGGCCAGTTTGGAGAAAAATATCTGCTTGTTCCTGTAGTAAAAGATAACAGAGTAGTTCTCCTTATGGAAGCCGTAAGGGAAGGAAATAAAGTCTATTTCTTTGAAAAAGATGACAAAAGAATGATTGATTTCTTCCATGCTGTTATCTTTTCCAATATCACCGATTATGGGGAGAAAACAGAACCTCAAACCGGAGTTTCATCAAGAAATACACCAACTTTTGTGTGTAGTACAAGATGGATTACGATAGGATGTACCAACAATGAGCCTAATTGTACTCCATATACAACTTCAGAAACAATTTGTAAATGGACTCCCGGCACAACCCCCAAAACATTTGATCCTATAGGGCTGGATGACGGAGGTGGAGGTGGTGGCTATGAGTATCCAGATCCGCCAGAAACAGAAGATCCTTGTACAAAATTGAAAACACAAACCTCTAATCTTACATTCAAAAATAACATAACTTCTCTCGAAGGAAAAACAAGTGATAACTATGAAAGTGGTTATAGAATAGGAACTAATTCTAATGGTACTTTACAAAACCAAATACTACAAAATAAACCTGGAACACAACAAGTGGATCTTAAGGCATTTTCAAATACAATAACACTAATGCATTCACATTATGACGGATTGTATCCAATGTTTTCACCAGGTGATATTATCTTCTTTAACCAATGGATTGTTTGGGCACAGAATTGGAACGCAATACCTACGAATACACCTAAGATACCATTAAATAATCTTACATTTACCCTGGTAACAAGTAATGGAAATTATTCTTTTATTTTCGATGGGACATCTGCTGCTCCTTTACCAAGCTATACACAACAACAATTAGAGGATTTAGACAGAGATTATACATATAAATATTTAAATAAGGCAGTGACTGTAGGAAATGTAAGTGGAGATGCAACTTATAATATGGAAAAGTTAGAAACAGAGTTCCTTAAATTTATGAGTGATAAAATGAATATGAATGGATTAAAACTTTATAAAACCACAACTAGTGGAAATTCATCATTAACTTTAGTAAATGGAACACGTCAGGAAGCTGATTGTCCGAATTAAAAAATTATAATTATGAAACAAGCATTATTAATATTACTGGTATTTATTACAATCTCATGTAATGCACAAATTTATCCTTTAAACTATAAAGAAGATGTCCCAAATGGAGCTTACTACAAAGACTTAGATGGTGAACTTGATAAATATGTTGGTTTATGGAAAGGAACATGGAATGGAAAGACAGTGTACTTAGAGTTAAAAAAAATTAAGGATTATAGTGATGGAACTCATCCATATTACAAGGATAGGATATTGGGAGAACGAAAAATTATAGCTTCAAACGGAACTGTAGAAATTGATAGAATTTCTAATTTCGGAAGTGAGGGAACAGAGTTTTGGGGAATTGGGTTTAATTTAAAAAACGGAAATATAAAACGATTATATTTCTCTCCTAGAAACATGTGTAGAAAAACTGGAACTTTGGATATCACAAATTTTACAGTGAGTCAAATGACGTTACATTTTGAATATCTTCCAAGTATTATAGATCCTAACTGTCAGCATAACGCTTATGTAGATCAGTATGGAGATTTTCCTATCAATTTTCCGAAGGATATTGTATTAACAAAGCAATGATATAAAGCCTCCAATTCCAGAGGTTTTCTTTCCAAACACAGATTATGAAAAACAGATTATCAATATTACTGGTATTTATTACAATCTCATGTAATGCACAAATTTATCCTTTAAACTATAAAGAAGATGTCCCAAATGGAGCTTACTACAAAGACCTAGATGGTGAACTGGATAAATATGTTGGTATGTGGAAAGGGGTATGGAATGGGAAAACTTTGTATTTAGATTTAAGAAAAAATAAATATAAATTAGGAGATAATTCGAATTATATATATAAAGATATGATTTTGGGAGAAAGAAAGGTAATTAATTCTAGTGGAAATATTGAAATAGATCGAATTTTGAACTTTGATTATGTACATCCTGAATTTGATGGAATTGGATTTAATTTAAAAAATGGAAATATAAAACGACTATATTTCTATCCTAAAAATATGTGTAGAAAAACTGCAACTTTGGATATCACAAATTTTACTGGAAATCAAATGACATTACATTTTGAATATCTTCCAAGTATAATAGATCCTAACTGTCAGCATAACGCTTATGTAGATCAGTATGGTGATTTTCCTATCAATTTTCCGAAGGATATTGTATTAACAAAACAATAAAATGTATGTATAGAAGCATCTTATCAATATTTCTTTGTTTTACCAGTATCTATGCTTTTTCGCAACTAAAAAAAGATAGCATAGTTTTCATAGGAGAAAAGATTTCTGAAGAGAGTTATTCCCCGCCTAAAATAGAAAATGATACTATGAAAGTTGCATTTCTCGATTATGCAATAAAAGTAAAGTATCATATTTTATACAAATTAAGAGGTAACTATGATAGCGATACAATAGAATTTATTTCTTTTGATCATTATGGGGATTTTAATTTTACTAAACATAAGTATATGCTTTTATCTGTTAAGAAAATATCTGATGGAAGTTTTTATCTTCCAAAATATGAATATAAGACTGTTGCAAAATCAATTGATGGAAAATGGGCATTTAGAGGGAATGATATTAGATTAGATAAAAAATTAATGAATAAAGTTATTTTTCAACCAATGCTATTTGAAGAAAATTTTTCTTATATTATTAAATCTAAAAAAAGACTAAGGGAAAGATTTCCTAAAGCTTATTATAAAAAAGAGAATGACAAAATGATTCCTATAAAAGGATTATATGTTGATAGCTTATATAAATAAAAGATTGTATGTAATACATTTTGTTGGTAATTATAATTGTTTAGAATCCGGTAATGTATTTATAGAAACTAGAAAAAACAATCCTAATGAAATGACATTGTATTACTCCCAGGATAAAGATGGACTTTTAAATCCTGCAAAATGTCCAAATTTCAGCAGCTTTGTCCCTCTATTACCACAAGAAAAAATGGTATTAACAAAACAATAAAATAAAACCTCCAAGGAGGTTTTTCTGTTTTTTGGTAAATAGAAATGGAGACTCCTAACAAAACCCCTAAGGTTTCAAAAACCTTATGGGTTTAGAAAAAAGTTTATATTACAAAAGTTTTTACAAAAAAAATAAGACAGAAATAATTAAAAAAATTAATAGAAAAGTCCCTTATAAATGGATTAAAGAAATTTGATATCTTTAAAAACAAAATAAAATATAAACCGCTTCAAAAAGCGGTTTTTTATTTGCAGGCAATTCACTACTTTTGAATCATGATTAAAGCAAGAAATATCCATAAATCTTATGGGAATTTAGAAGTACTGAAAGGAGTTGATATTCATATCAAAACAGGAGAGGTGGTTTCTATTGTGGGAGAATCAGGAGCAGGTAAATCTACACTGCTGCAGATTTTAGGAACGCTGGATCATCCAACCCAATCTGGTAAGTATGATACGGAGATTGAAATAGCAGGAGAGTCGTTTATTAATATGAATGATAAGCAGCTGTCGAAGTTCAGGAATCAGAATATCGGTTTCGTATTTCAGTTTCATCAGCTACTTCCAGAATTTACAGCGCTGGAAAATGTCTTGCTTCCGACAAAAATAGCAGGAGCCAACGAAAGAGAAGCTCTTGAAAAGGCTTATGCTTTATTTGAAGACCTAAAGATTGAACAAAGATTGAATCATAAACCCAACCAGCTTTCAGGTGGAGAGGCACAAAGGGTAGCTGTAGCAAGAGCTTTAATTAATTCTCCGAAAATCATTTTTGCGGATGAACCTACCGGTAACCTTGATTCCAAGAATGCAGATGATCTTCACCGATTGTTCTTTGATCTTAGAGATAAATACAATCAAACTTTTGTTATTGTAACGCATAACCCGAATCTTGCAGAAATTACAGACCGCAAGCTCGTTATGAAAGACGGAATGATTATAGAGTAGTATACACAACCGGATGATGAAACACTTTATTTTTCTTTTTTTAATTATAATTTCCTGTTCAAAAGCTGAATCCCAGCAGTTGAACCCATTGGGTATTCCTGAGACAAGAATTTCAGAGATTAAAAATTATATTAAAGGAAAAGAGTACAATCAGGAACTGGCTGTTTTTATCAACTTTAAAATTCCTTCCGGGAAGTATCGTTATTTTATCTACAACCTGAAAAATAATACAATTCTGCAGCAGGCTGTCGTTTCTCATGGTTCAGGCTCTGTCATAGCAAAATCGGATGCTTTGAAATTCAGCAATATTGAAGGCTCTTATCAGTCGTCTCTTGGAAAATATGTCATTGGAGAAAGCTATATAGGAAAGTTCGGTAAAGCTTATCGCCTGGCAGGGCTGGATGCTACCAATAGCAACGCCTTGCAAAGAGCAATAGTTCTTCATTCTTACGGATGTATTCCTGACACAGAATCACAAACTCCTGCATGTCTGAGCTTAGGATGCCCGATGCTTTCAGTAAATGCACTTAAAGAAACAGCAAAATATATTGATAAGTCTACAAAACCTGTCATTTTATATGCTTTTTATTAATTGATACTATTCATCTATACTATTTTTCCATGGCCATAAAACTCCTTGCCGAAGATGACAGACCCAGAGAAAAGTTTTTGCAAAAAGGCAAAAGCTCACTTTCTGATTCTGAACTCTTAGCAATTATTATGGGCAGCGGAAATAGAGAGGAAGATGCTTTGGAATTAGCAAGAAAAATTTTAGCCTCTGTCAATAACAGTTGGCATGAATTGAGTTTGCTTTCTGCCAAAGATCTGATGAAATTCAAAGGTATCGGAGAATCAAAAGCCATTTCAATTATTTCAGCTTTAGAAATTGGGAGAAGAAGGGCAGTACAGGAAATTCCTGAAAAAACAATTATTGGAAACAGTCATGATGCTTATGTAATTCTCAGAAACCAGCTTTCTGATCTGAGAACAGAAGAGTTTTGGGCAATTTTTCTTAATAATAGCAATAAAGTGATTCATGTATCTCAGCTCACACAGGGCGGGATCAGCCAATCTATTGTAGATGTGAGAACTCTTTATAAGTTAGCATTGGATCATTTTTCAACGGGTATTATCATAGCCCACAATCATCCTTCCGGAAGCTTAAAACCAAGTCGGGAAGATATCAATATCACACAGAAAATAAAAGAAGCAGGAAATACATTAAGTATTCAGCTTTTAGACCATATTATTGTCACACAGGATTCTTATTTTAGTTTCTCAGACGCAGGATTATTATGATTAGAAGATTGAAATATCATGAAATTGATTTTGTAAAATACGCTCAATGTTTAGAAAATTCCGAACAAAGAAAATATTCTGCTACAAAATACTTTTTAGACACTACTTCTACAATGCCTTGGGAAATTCTTGTTTATAAGGATTATGAAGCGGTAATGCCTATCCCTTTTGTAAGAAAATATGGGATGAAAATTGTACACAATCCTAAACTTTGTCAGCAGCTTGGTGTTTTTTCCGGCAAAGATGATTTAGATCTAAATGAGGCTTTTTTAGAATATCTGGAAAAAAATTACATGATCAGGGCGTATCCTTTTAACGATGTCAATCAGCTTCGTACAAAGATCAGAATCAAGAAAAACTTTTTATTATATCCTGAGGCCTATGAGAAAGTCTATTCGAAATATTCACCCAAAAGAAAAAGAAAACTTCGGTTAGATGAAGCTGTTTTAAAAGAATCAGAAATTAAAATGATTTCTTATGAAAAAGCAAAAACTTTTATTGAATCCAATACTATAGGTTTGAATAAAGACCATGATCTGTCTGAATTCATGAGGATTTTTGAAAGCTTTTATAAGTCCGGATATCTGAAATTTACAGCTTTTTACTATCAGCATAAAATTGTTAACGTAATTGCTACTTATTCGGATAGTAATATGGTAGCGCTTTTAGGAAATTTTAATGATAAAGATTATGTCAAATTATCAGGAGCATCCGTATTGATCGATCATCTCATTAAAGAAAATATAGAAACTCATGTTTTTGATTTTGAAGGGGGAGAACTACCCAATATTGAAGAGTTTTTCAGAGGATTTCGTCCCGAATTAAGACCTTACGGAATTATTGAGAATTCAAAAAAGAACCTCTTCAAAAAGTTAGGATATCTTGTATTAAGAGGAAAGTCTTTTTTATGATGAAAAGCATTGTTTAGATTGGTTCTAATTAACTAATATTCCGTAACTTTATAAAATCCTTAGTAAAACAGTTATGTTACAGCAGATTCGTCAGTACAAATTATCATACATGCTTTATAACTTATTTAAAAAGAATAAATTAAAGCATAATATTCCATTATATAAAAAATACGGAATCAATAAGAACTATTTTTCAAGTATTTCGAGTAAAGATTTTGCGCACCTTCCGGCTAGCGAAAGAACACTAGATGATACCAAACTCAAGGAAACTCCTTTTTTTAAAAAGCTTTCCGAAGAAAATAAAGAAAGTGCTCTTCAGTATGATGAAAATGGTTATATGATACTGAGAAATTTCCTTACTCCGGAAACGGCGGATCAAATCAATACTGAAATTGATAAATTAATGGAAGATGGGACTTTGAAATTCATATACGGCGGTAAGCTGATGTTTGCGATTCATCATTCAGAAATCATTAAAAATATTGGAAGTGATAAAGAACTGTTAGATTTTTTATCTATTCTGTTAGACGGAAAATCAAAACTTTTCCAAAGTATCAATTTTATTAACGGTAGCCAGCAGAAAACCCATTCTGACAGTATTCACATGACCACATATCCATTGGGAGGATTGCTGGGAGTATGGATTGCCCTGGAGGATGTGGATGAAAATAACGGAGCATTGCATTATATTCCTAAAAGCCACAAACTTCCTTACTTCCTGAATTCTGATTACGATAATGAAGGGACATCTTTGAAAATTGGTAAGAAAAGCTACAGAGCCTACGAAACATTTCTTGAAGATAAAGTAAAAGAATTAGGTTTAAAGAAAGAAGTTTTTAAAGCAAAAAAAGGAGACTTATTAATCTGGCATGCCAATATTCTTCACGGCGGAGAACCTCACACAGATAAAAACAGAACGAGAAAAAGTCTTGTCTACCATTTCTTTGATGAAAATAGTGTTTGTTACCATGAAGTGACACAGAGACCGGCTCTGTTTGAACTTTAATATAAAAAATCCTATTCGTAAAGCCTTTTATAGGAATTCGGATTTAAAAAGATAGTTTTTTTACATTTGTATTCTTATAATATCAGTGTATGGAAAAAAAGAAGAATATTCTTGTTTTTATATTTTCAATCTATGTATGCATGATGTCATACTACCTGTATACCCATCATTATTACAACACGGATATGGAAGCTTATATGGGATTGATTTATAGAACGGAATATCCTGAAATGAAAATTGAAGAAATTCATCAGAAGGTATATGACGAACTGAGAGAAAAGAATCCCGACTTTGCAGGACTTGGCCCTGTTAATCCAATAGTTGAGGAAGTGGCAAAAGGGGAGAGTACTTACTATAAAATAATCTCACAAAATCCCAAAGCCTACGAAGAAGAGTTACAGCTTTTTGTGGTAAAACCTTTTTATAATTTTATCGGCTGGTCATTGTTTAAACTTGGTTTCAGTGCTTCTACATCTATTTCTTTGATTTCAGTTATTTCTTACGTATTGATTCTTATCCTGATTTTCAGCTTCTTGATAAAAATTCTGAAAAATTATCCTCTTGCGTTCCTGATCACCATTTTAATTTCTTTATTTAAGCCTTTGCCAGAGGCAGCACGACATGTTTCAGCAGATTCTTTATCATGTCTGCTTCTTCTTTCGAGCTTCTATATATTTTTAGTGAGGAAAAATTTATTTTTTGCAGGCATATTGGCTATGTTATGTGTGCTCACAAGACCGGAATATTTTATATTGTATTCATTCCTGTATGCCTTTATTTATTTTTACAGGAATAATCTTCAGATTAAAACAGGTTCATTATTGATATCATATGGCTATATATTTCTTTCCTTCTTTTTAATACAGGCCTTTAATCAGGTTTCGTGGTCTACACTTTTTATGAATCAGTTTACCAAAGTGCAGATTTATCCTGTGTCGCAGCCTGATCCATTTTCCTTTGCAGATTATTTTCAATTTATTAAAAGTAATATAATGCTACAGTTCAATGCTTCCTATTTTCCAGTCCTGTTGATTTTTATTGTAGTTATTTTGGCGAATCGTTTTTCATTTCATAATAAAAAGAACCAGTCCCAGACCTTGTTTTTTGCAATTATTTATGGGACTGTTTTGCTGAGATTCTTAGTTTTCCCGTCTCTGGTAAATAGGATGATGCTCGGCTTTTATATTATAATTATCCTTGCATTGGTCTATATACAAATTTCTAAAGTGGATATCTTTAAAAACTCTTTAGAAGACGGAAAATAATTAGTAATTTTGCAGTCTAAAATTATGACGAGTCTTTCAGGATATTTACCCTATGCATTTGCATTGATTATTGCAATTCCTTTTCTGGTTTTGCTCAGACAATTTGTACACTCATACATCACGCTTAAGAACCAGGAAATCAAACTACTCACCGTGAAATCAAATTCAGAGAACAAAGCACATTCCTATGAAAGAATGACATTGTTTCTGGACAGAATGAAACCTTCAAACCTTATCCAAAGGTTCGACAGGGGACTGGCTGTTCACGAGTTTATTTTTCTGACGGAAAAAGCAATTAATGAAGAATTTGAGTATAACTCTTCACAACAGTTATACATTACAAAAAATTCATGGAAGAATATCGTTGACTCAAAGAATGCGATTATAGAACTCCTTCACAAAACGTATGACGGGTTGAAAGGAGAAGTTCAACTGGATGAATTCAAAACGATTTTCATCATGAACTATATGGAAAGCAACGATTATATTGCTGAAACCATAGAAGATTTAAGAAAAGAAATTTTAATAATAACTTAAAAAATAACAGATAAATAATGATTCCAAATTTTAAAGCACATCCATGGCACGGAATTTCTGCAGGAGAAGATGCGCCAAATGTTGTCAACGTATTTGTGGAAATTGTTCCTTCAGATACTATTAAATATGAAGTAGATAAAGAAACAGGATACTTAAAGGTAGACAGACCACAGAAATTCTCTAACATTATCCCTGCTTTATATGGTTTTGTTCCAAGAACATACTGTGATAAAGAAGTGATGAGACTTGCTGTAGAATCAGGAGCTACTGACGTTACTATGGGTGATCATGACCCTCTTGATATTTGTGTTTTAAGTTCTCACAACATCCATGCTGGAGGTTTATTGATGGAAGCTATTCCAATCGGAGGTTTCAAAATGATCGACGGAGGTGAAGCGGATGATAAAATTGTTGCAGTAATGATTAACGACCATGCTTTCGGACACTTCAGAGATATTTCTGAATTACCAGAAGCAGAAGTAAAAAGATTAATGCACTACTTTCTGACGTATAAAAACTTACCGGATGAGCCTGCAAAATGCAGAATCCAGGAAGTTTACGGAGCTGAACACGCAAGAAAAGTGATCAAAGCTTCTCAAACAGACTATGCAGATAAATTCGGAGGATAAGATTTTCTTCCCTAGAATACAAAAAAAGCAGATGATTTTTTCATCTGCTTTTTTTGTGAATATTTTACTCTATATCAACAGGTTTAGTTTCTTTTGCATACAGAATTTCCTTCTTTTATCGTTTCCAGAACCTTCATGTTTCTGAGGTTTTCAGGAGCTATGGTTAAAGGATTCTGATTAAGAATAACAAAATCAGCTATTTTACCAACTTTAATAGATCCTTTTCTGTTTTCTTCCTGCAATTGATAAGCTCCGTTAATGGTGATTGCTTTCAAAGCTTCAAGCGTGGGGATTCTTTCATTGGGGCCTAAAATCATTCCAGACCGTGTCTTTCTATTCACTGCTGCGTACACTGCCGTAATCAGATCGGGTGGTGTAACCGGAGCATCATGATGAATGGTAAATGTAATTCCTGCTTTCAATGCAGAATTTGCAGGACTTATAAAAGAAGCTCTTTCAGGGCCGAAAACACTTGAATAATGCCAATCTCCCCATAAATAAGCATGAGTAGAAAAATAAGAAGGGATTACTTCTAATTCTTTTATCTTTTGAATATGATCAGGGCGGCTGTTCTGTACATGAATTAATGTTGCCCGCAGTTCCGGTTTGTAAATGTCTTCATCTTTTAATTTCTTAATAACATGTATAGCCTGATCTATTGCAGCATCTCCATTCACATGAAGCTGTGCGGTGATATGATTTTGGAAGAGTGTTTTCAGATCGTTGTATAATATTTCATCCGTAAAGATGGGGAATCCTTTGTAGTCTTTAGACTGGCCTTCAGGTGGAACTACATAAGGCTGAGTCAGCCAGGCCGTTTTTCCCTGTGGAGAACCATCATCAGAAAATTTGAACCCGGCTAGTTTCAAACGATTTTCATATTTCATATACTTTGGTTTGAAACGGTTTAAATCCTTTTTGAAATATTCATAATCAGGAAAGTAAACAATATCAGCTTTAAAAAGGTTTTGAGACGCCGCCTTTTCTAACAGAGCAACACTTTCTCCCATAGTTCTTCCATCACAAATAGTAGTTTGTCCATAGCTGAGCCATTCATCCTGGGCCTTCATCAGATTTTCCATGGCGTGAGCCTGAGTATCCTTGCCTTTATTCATTTTTTCCGTTAAGGTCAATAAAGCGGTGAAACTTGCGTTCTCCTCTAATTTACCATTCAGTTTACCTGTTTTTTTATCCCTGCCGATGTGTCCTCCTTCAGGATCTTTTGAGGCTTCTGTGATTCCCAGAAGTTGTAACATCGCACTGTTTGCTACGCTGGCATGACCAGAAGCATGAATAACAATAATAGGATTGGTTTTACTGATGACATCCAGTTCTGTTTTTGTAGGATGACGGTGCTCTGTCATAATCGCATCATCGTAACCATTTCCGATAATTGGCTGCTTACCTGTAATTTTATTGTCTTTGATGTAGTTCTTAACCGTAATCTGTAAATCTTTAATTGAATTCACTGTTCCATAAGGTTCCGGAGACAGGTCTACAGCATCCATTATCCCGGCTCTTGAAGTAAGATGCCCATGAACATCTATAAACCCGGGAAGAAGAGTTTTTCCGTTGAGATTAATCATTTTGGTGGCTGGCTGTGAAAAACGCTCTGCATCCGACTTTGTTCCGGCAAAAAGTATTTTACCATCTTTTACTGCTACAGCTTCAACTTGGGGAGAAGAATCCTCCATTGTTATAATGGGACCTCCGAAATAGAGGATCTCAGCTTTTTCATGTGGAATCTTATGATGACAGCTGCTTATGCCTGCAGATAACAAAAGAGTATATAGTATCCTTTTCATAAATAATTAATTCAAATCATGGTGAGAAACGAATTTACAAAATAATAGATTATTATTAGTGAATTTTATTATGTGTTTATAATTTCATTATATTTATAAGACTAATCTCAATTTTTTAATATAAAATAATAAACTATGGATCTATTTATGTTAGTGCCAATTTTTGGTGTCATAGCTTTGCTTTATACATTTCTTCAGAGCAACTGGGTCAATAAACAGAATGCCGGAAATGAAAAAATGAAAACAATCAGCGGCCATATTGCAGACGGTGCAATGGCTTTTCTAAAGGCTGAGTACAAAATCTTAACCTACTTTGTTGTAGTCGTCGCCATTCTATTAGCAGTGATGGGATCAACGAATGCCAATTCACACTGGAGTATCGGTATCGCCTTTGCAGTAGGTGCCATCTTTTCAGCATGTGCAGGCTTTATCGGGATGAAAATTGCGACCAAAGCGAATGTAAGAACAGCGGAAGCAGCAAGAACTTCATTGTCAAAAGCGCTTAAAGTATCTTTTACGGGAGGCTCAGTAATGGGGATGGGGGTTGCCGGACTTGCTGTTTTAGGTTTGGGAGCTTTGTTTTTGATTATTAAACAGATTTTTGCCCCTGAAGCTACAGTAGATTCCCATGAAATGGAAAGAACAATTGAAATTCTTACAGGATTTTCTCTTGGAGCCGAATCCATTGCACTTTTTGCAAGAGTAGGAGGTGGTATTTATACAAAAGCGGCAGACGTAGGTGCTGATCTTGTAGGAAAAGTAGAAGCCGGAATTCCTGAAGATGATCCCCGAAATCCTGCTACCATAGCAGATAACGTAGGAGATAACGTAGGAGATGTTGCCGGAATGGGAGCCGACCTTTTCGGATCGTATGTAGCGACAGTTCTTGCCACGATGGTATTGGGTAGAGAAACTGTTTCTGATGATGCTTTCGGAGGTTTTGCCCCGATTCTTTTACCCATGCTGATTGCAGGAACAGGAATTATATTTTCAATGATCGGAACTTTATTTGTGAAAATTAACGATAATGAAGGTTCATCCACTTCCAGTGTCCAGAATGCATTAAATCTTGGAAACTGGGGAAGTATCGTAATTACTGCCATTGCTTCCTATTTCCTGGTAACTTATATCCTTCCTGAAAAAATGGTTCTGAGAGGACATGAGTTTACGAAGATGGGAGTATTCGGAGCGATAATGGTAGGATTAGTGGTAGGAACTTTAATGAGTATTATTACAGAATATTACACTGCTATGGGGAAAAGACCGGTTTCAAGTATTGTGAGACAGTCTTCTACAGGCCATGCAACCAATATTATCGGTGGACTTTCCGTTGGGATGGAATCTACCTTACTTCCTATTATAGTACTGGCAGGAGGAATTTATGGCTCTTATCTATGTGCCGGACTTTACGGTGTAGCGATTGCAGCTGCCGGAATGATGGCTACCACAGCAATGCAGCTTGCTATCGATGCTTTCGGACCTATTGCAGATAATGCCGGAGGTATCGCTGAAATGAGTGAACTTCCCAAAGAAGTACGTGAAAAAACAGATATTCTGGATGCTGTAGGAAACACAACGGCAGCTACCGGAAAAGGATTTGCCATTGCTTCAGCTGCTTTAACAGCATTGGCTTTATTTGCTGCTTTTGTAGGAATTGCAGGAATTGATGGTATCGATATTTACAGAGCAGATGTTCTTGCCGGACTTTTTGTAGGTGGAATGATTCCGTTTATCTTTTCATCACTGGCAATTACCGCAGTGGGACAGGCTGCCATGGCGATGGTAGAAGAAGTAAGAAGACAGTTCCGCGAAATTCCGGGAATTCTGGAAGGAAAAGCACAGCCTGAATATGAAAAATGTGTTGCTATTTCTACTGATGCTTCTATCAGAAAAATGATGCTTCCTGGTGCTATTGCCATTGTTTCCCCTTTACTGATCGGATTTATTTTTGGTCCTGAAGTATTGGGAGGATTTCTTGCTGGTGCTACTGTATGTGGTGTTTTAATGGGAATGTTCCAGAATAACGCAGGTGGAGCCTGGGACAATGCCAAAAAATCCTTTGAAAAAGGAGTTGACATCAATGGGCAGACCTACTATAAAGGTTCAGAACCTCACAAAGCATCTGTAACAGGTGATACTGTGGGAGATCCGTTTAAAGATACATCAGGGCCATCTATGAATATCCTGATCAAATTAATGTCAATTGTTTCTTTAGTGATTGCACCTACTTTAGCTGTTTTACATAAAGATAAAATTGAGGCGAACAGAAAAGCAAAAATTGAAAGCCTTACAGGAATTTCAAGTATTGCACCCACGGTAAACGGAGATTCTAAAATAATTACGGTCATTCCGGGAGAAGTTAAAGGACATCTTAATGAAAACGGAGACTTTGTATATGAAACGGGCAATATTCAGAAAATAAAACTGGACGGAGGAAAAACAATTGCGATAGGTGATGGAAGCCAGCTTTATCAACTTTATAATGTGGTGAAACAAAAAGATAAATCGGCTTTAGATCCTAATAAATGGTACACCATTGAAAATCTTTATTTTGAAACAGGTTCAAGTGATCTGAAAACAGAATCCGCCCTTCAATTGATCACTTTGTCTGAGATTTTAAATGCTTATCCAAATCTGAAAATAAAATTGGGCGGATATACAGACAATAGTGGTAATGAGGACAGTAATCTTAAATTATCCAATCTGAGAGCACAAACAGCAAAACTTAAACTGCTTGAGCTTGGGATTGCAGCAGACAGAATAGAAGCTGAAGGGTATGGATCACAACATCCTGTATGTGAGGCTAATGACACTGATGAATGTAAAGCAAAAAACAGAAGAATTGATGTAAGAGTACTTGCTCTTTAACATCAAGAAAATATAATGAAAGCAATCGCCCGGGCGGTGCTTTTTTGTATCTATTCAAGTCCTAAAAAATAAACACAGGCAAAAAATATCCGCCATCATCTGTGAAAGTCTTTGCGATCTGTGGAAAACATTAAAGATTCTTTTTTAAATGTTCCAGTGCCTGAATAATCAATTCATCTTTTTTAGCAAAACTAAACCTGATATAATCTGAATTTTGTCTTGAATTGTAGAAAGCAGAAAGAGGGAGACAGGAAACTTTTTTCTCAATTGTCAACCACTTGGAAAACTCCACATCGGTCATGCTTTTAGAAATATTTCTGAAATTGACAACCTGAAAAACACTTCCTTCCGCTTGTTGTTCGATCAGAAATGGTGTTTCTTTAATCATTTCACTAAAAATATCTCTTTTCTTCTGCATGAGTTTTGTATTGATACCCGGATCAAATACTTCCAGATATTTTGCGATAGCATATTGTGCCGGAGCATTTGCACTGTACGAAATATACTGCTGGTGGCATTGAAATCTTGTGGTCAAACGTTCAGAAGCAAGCATATAACTCACTTTCCATCCGGAAGTATGAAACATTTTACCAAAAGAAAAAATACAGAAAGTCTTTTCCCTAAGCCCCGGATGGATGAAAGAACTGTAATGTTCAGTTTCATCATAACAATAAGTATCATATATTTCTTCTGAAATCAAAAAAATGTCGTGGTCTTTAATCATTTCATACAGCTGGTTCCAATCTTCCTTTTTCCATACTTTTCCGGTGGGATTCTGTGGAGAGTTGACAATGACTGCTTTTGTCTTTTCAGTAATACAATCTTTAAACAGATTCCAATCGATGGTAAAATCACCATCAAGATCATAATAAACAGGAATTCCTCCATTCATAACAACAGCTGGCCCATAGGTATAGTAAGATGGCTGGATAATGATGACTTCATCACCTTGATTCATAATTGATTTAAGCGAAGTATATAAAGCAAAGGTTGCACAGGGAACAATAGTAACTTCCTTATTCGTGACTGATATGCTGTGAGCCCGTTTTGTGTTGAAACGAATAATACTTTCAATCAGCAGAGGGTTGCCGGCAAGAGGTTCATAATGATAAGTGCTTTTTTGAGCAGCTTCTTTTAAAAATTCCGTAAGGCGTTCATCAATATCAAAATCGGGGAGCCCTAAAGAAAGATCAAAACTTCCATGTCTGTTGGCCAGCTCGGACATCTCCGTAAAAAAAGAATAATGAGTAAATCCGTAAATTTTATCCACCTATTTTGTATTTTAATCAAATATAATAAAATTTTAATATCAAAATTATACTTAAAGTCTATGTGTTGTTCTATTTATAATGAACTGCATATTATTTTGTCCTCGTGATTATTGATGCTGGGATTCAATAAAAATTGTTATTTTTAAGAAATTTATCTTCTATGAGAAAAATACTTATTCCGTTAATAGCAGTGGCTGTAGTAACCAGTTGTGGAACGGCAAAAATATCTGACGGGAATGCTTCACATCCTGTTTCAACAAAACATAACAAAGCATTTAACAATGCCTATAAAGAGATTAATGCAGAGGATTTAAAGAAAAACCTGTACGTCATTGCAGCAGACGATATGGAAGGGCGTGACACCGGAAGCAAAGGACAGAAAAAGGCGGGTGAGTATATGATTAATTACTATAAAAATCTGGGTATTGCAGCGCCAAAAGCATTAGGTTCTTACTATCAGAAAGTACCGTCCGAATTCATGAAGAAAAGAGGAGGAGGGAACCTTCCGGATTCCGAAAATATTTTAGCTTTTATTGAAGGAAGTGAAAAACCGGACGAGATTGTAGTCGTTTCTGCACATTATGATCACGTAGGAACAAAAAATGGAGTAGTATACAATGGAGCAGACGATGACGGTAGTGGAACTGTAGCTGTAATGGAAATTGCTAAGGCATTCCAACAGGCTAAAAAAGCAGGTAAAGGACCTAAAAGATCCATTCTGTTTCTACATGTTACAGGAGAGGAACACGGGCTGTTTGGTTCAGAATATTATTCCGAAAATCCTGTTTTCCCATTAGCGAATACGGTGGTTGACCTTAATATTGATATGATCGGACGTGACGATCCTGCCAACAGAGGAAAGCAATATGTGTATGTGATTGGCTCTGAAATGTTAAGTTCTCAGCTTAAAGTCATTAATGAAGCAGCTAACAAAAGAACCAACAACCTGGAATTGAATTACAAATACGATGATTTGAATGATCCTGAACAACTGTATTACCGTTCAGATCATTATAATTTTGCCAAGCATAATATTCCTGTAGCATTTTTCTTTGATGGTATTCATGAAGATTATCACAAACCGGGAGATGATCCTGAAAAGATTGATTATCAGTTGTTGGAGAAAAGAACCCAGCTTATTTTTACTACAGCCTGGGATATTGCCAACAGAGAAGAAAGAATTGTCGTTGACAGAAAATAATTATTAATTTTAGAGCACACTGAAATACATTGTTAAGCCCAAAGGCATAAAGTATCTTTTATTTACAGCGCTTTGAACATAATCAATTTTATCGTAGATAAAATCCTGCGCCTTAAAAATTTCATCATAAAATATTTTACGCCTTTGCGTTTATCAACAAACCATCAACATGAAAAACATAATCCGAGAAGCAAAGCCAGAAGACATTCCACAGATTCAGAAGGTAAGAAATGCTGTGAAAGAAAACACGCTGTCAGATCCTGGATTGGTTACCGATAAAGATTGTGAAGAGTTTCTGTTTCAAAGAGGAAAAGGCTGGGTTTGTGAAGTAGAAGATCAGGTTGTTGGGTTTTCCATTGCAGATCTGAAAGAAAACAATATCTGGGCACTTTTTGTACATCCAGATTTTGAAAATCACGGAATCGGCAGAAAACTCCATGATATTATGCTGGACTGGTATTTTGAGCAAAATAAAGATTTCGTATGGCTGGGTACTTCACCTGAAACAAGGGCTGAAATCTTCTACAGGAAATCTGGATGGAAGGAAGCCGGAACTCACGGAAACGGAGAAATGAGGTTTGAAATGACTTTTGAAAACTGGAAAAATAAAAATACGATGACCCCAAAACTAAAATCCATCAGACCTTTTATCGGAGCACAAAACTTTGAGATCAGCAGAAATTTTTATAAAGATCTGGGTTTTGAAGAAGTGATCCTGGAGCCAAAATTATCGCTTTTTATACGTGAAGAAATTGGTTTTTATCTTCAGGATTATTACGCAAAAGACTGGGTGGACAATATCATGATTTTTATGGAAGTTGCCAATACCGATGAATTCTGGAACGAACTGCTGTCTTTAGGACTTACAGACAAATATCAACATGTAAAATTGACTCCTGTAAGAACAATGGATTGGGGAAAAGAATGTTTTGTTCACGATCCGTCAGGGATATTGTGGCATTTTGGTGAGTTTTTTTAAGGAAGAGAAAAATATGATTTACGCATTCGACACCTACTATTATGAGGATTATGCCAATACAGTGTGTATTGCATTTGAAGACTGGACTTCTGAAAAAGAAGTGGAAACTTTCATAGAACAGACTCCTGTGAGTTCAGAATATGAAAGCGGAGCCTTTTACAAAAGAGAATTACCCTGTATTTTAAGTCTGTTGAAGAAAATAACATTAAGAGCGGAGGACATTATCATTGTCGATGGATATGTCACTTTGGATAATGATGGAAAAATTGGTCTGGGTGGACACCTTTACGAAGAATTGGAAGAAAAGTATCCTATTGTTGGGATTGCAAAAAATGAATTTACAACGCCGGATTTCCAGCGAAGAAGTGTTTTCCGTGGAGAAAGTAAAACACCTCTTTTTGTAACTTCCAGAGGAATAGATGTGGATGATATTCAATTTAAAGTAGAGCAGATGCATGGAGATTACAGAATGCCTACGCTGTTGAAAAAATTAGATCAGCTAAGCAGAGCATAAATAATAAAGTCTTACAAAAAAGTAAGATTTTTTCTTATTTATAAATATACCGATTAGTATATTTTGGTTATCTTTGTTGTAATTCCCTGATCAAAAATAAAAGGGATTTTTTTTAATTAAAAATATACTGATCGGTATATTATAAAAAATAAAATCTATGAAAGAAGTATTTATAGTAGCAGCAAAACGAACCCCGATAGGTGGTTTTATGGGAAGCCTGTCCGGATTTACTGCGCCTCAACTGGGTGCCTTGGCCATTCAGAATGCTTATGAAAGTATTGGACTTTCTCCTGAGCACATTGATAGTGTGTATTTGGGAAATGTACTAAGTGCCGGATTGGGACAGTCGCCAGCCAGGCAAGCTGCAATTTTTGCTGAAATTCCCGTTGATAAAGATGCTGCCACGATTAATAAAGTCTGTGCTTCCGGAATGAAATCATCGATGATTGGAGCTCAGCAGATTCAGCTTGGACTGGATCATATTGTTATGACAGGAGGAATGGAAAGTATGAGCAATGTTCCGCATTATATCAAAATCCGACAGGGAACAAAGCTGGGAGATACTAATCTTACTGACGGATTGATTAAAGATGGGCTGTGGGACGTTTACAATGATTTTCACATGGGAAGTGCAGCCGAACTGGGCGTTAAGAAATATGAACTCACCAGACATGAGCTTGATGAGTATGCGTTGTTTTCCTATCATAGAGCTCAGGAAGCGGCTAAAAATGGCAAGTTCGCAAATGAATTGATCCCAATATCGATTGAAGGCAAAAAAGGAACTACAATCGTTGATAAAGACGAAGATATTGATAAACTGATCCCAGAGAAAATTTCTTTGTTGAAACCAGCATTTGAAGCAGACGGAACACTTACAGCAGCCAATTCAAGCAATCTGAATGATGGTGCAGCAGCTATCATTTTAGCATCTTCTGAAGCTTTAGAACGATATCATCTGAAACCATTAGCAAGAATAATTGCCTATGCAGATGCCGCACAGGCACCGGAATGGTTTACCACTTCACCTTCCATTGCTATTCAGAAACTGTTGAAACAAACCGGTCTTAGTCTCTCTGATATCGACTTTTTCGAGATTAATGAAGCCTATTCATCAGTCATTTTATCCAATCAAAAAATTCTGGATTATGATATCAGTAAAGTAAATGTTTATGGAGGAGCAGTGGCATTGGGGCATCCGATCGGTGCTTCAGGAGCAAGAATTATGACTACTTTAGTAAATGTTTTACGTCAGGAAAAAGGAAGATATGGGATTGCTGCCATCTGTAATGGTGGAGGAGGAGCTTCCGCGGTTCTTATTGAAAATATAGACTAAAGCAGTAAAATATCATAAATTTTTATCCTTGCTATTAAAAAGATCTTTCTTGAAGTAAAATTGAGAAAGATCTTTTCGGATGGATAACAGATTGATTATCCATTGGTAAATCAAGTTATTAAATGTATATAGATAGAACACCGATAGGTTATTTTTACTAAACTGACAAATATCATTACGTTGTTATTTTTATTCATTCTAAATAAATATAAATTTGTGCCAAGAAATTTAACGAAGAAAATGAAAAAAATAACTACTCTTTCTGGTATTGTACTTGCCTCGCTGATGAATGCGCAGCTGCAATATTGTATGCCAACCTTTCAGTATGGAGCTGACAGCAATATGATCAGTAATGTGACTTTCGGAATGATTAATAATTCATCACCCGTTCAGTCGTCAAATGCACAAATTTATGAGAACTTTACGGCAATCTCTACAGATTTGCAGTCAGGAAGCTCTTACCCAATATCCGTGAAAGGTCCTTCCAGTACATTTCCGAGCGATGTAGTCGTTTTTATAGACTTTAACCAGAATGGTAATTTTGATGATGCCGGAGAAAGTTTCTATATTGGAAGACTTGAAGCAGCCAATCCTGCGAATGCGTTTACTATCAACAATACAATAACGATTCCTGCCACTGCAGCCAACGGAAGTACAAGAATGAGGGTTCTTAAAAATACCAATGTTCAGGCTTATTCAAATCCGGCAGCAGCTAATTCTATAAGTTCAGCTTGTGACAGCAGCTTAAGAGCAGGGCAGACGGAAGATTATACGGTTAATATCATAGGAAATACAGTCAGTTTCCCTGCTCCTTATTGTGGAACTGAAAATATTACAAGCTTAACAGTTAGTGAGATCAGTACAGTAGAATTTGCCGGAGTTGTTAGAAACAGTGCGCTCGACGGGAATTCTGATGTTCTTGAAAATTTCACAGCAACAGTTTTCAATGTGAACCGTGGAAATACCTATCCAATAACAGTTACAGGAGGTACACATGGCCAGACTACCGTATCAGCTTATGCTTATATTGATTTTAATCATAATAATCAGTTTGATGCTGATGAGCAATTTAATCTGGGCTATCTGGATAATTCTAATCCAGTTTCCGGTCATGAGTCTGGAGTTACAACAGGTAATATCACCATTCCGGCAGGAGCGCAGTTGGGAGAAACGCGTTTCAGACTGGTAAAAGCATACGAATCCAATTCATGGATGGGAGCTTTAAAGAATCTTCCTTGTCCTTCAGGTTGGTTTATCGGTCAGGCAGAGGATTATACTTTAAATATTCAGCCTGAGAGTCTTTCAACCATTGAAGTTTCTAAAGAGGCATCAGCCCAAGTGAAAATATATCCAAATCCTACCGCAAATTCTGTAACAATTAAGATGAAGGAAGGATTGGAGAAATACCAGATTTACAATATGTCCGGACAAAAGATGCTGGAAGGTAACTCGATGACGGTTTCTATGGACAGTTTTGTTCCAGGAACTTATTTGATTAAAATTCAGACAAAAAATCATAAAACAGTCACAGAAAAGATTATTAAAAAATAAACACATCATATCTAAATCATATCCATATCAATTTTTGTTTTTTAATCGACAGGTCCTTTACCTGTCGGTTTTTTATTTGTCAGGTTTTAAGTTTAATATTATGAACCAGATCCCAGTAAATCCATCAAATCCTGCTTAGAAAGTCCCTGAAGTTTCTTTCCATCGGTGGTCAACAGATTCTGGGCCAATTGTTTTTTCTTTTTCTGAAGCGTAAGAATTTTTTCTTCCACAGTATTGGAGCAGATCATCCGTACAGCAATTACATTTTTGGTCTGTCCTATACGGTAACTACGGTCAATAGCCTGGTTTTCTGCTGCAGGATTCCACCATGGATCTACAAGATAAATATAATCTGCCTGGGTAAGATTGAGACCAACTCCTCCAGCCTTTAAGCTAATCAAAAATACACGGATATCTTCATTGTTTTGAAAATGAGCTACTTTTTCACCTCTGTCTTTCGTTTGACCCGTTAAATATTCAAACTGAATGTTATGACGTTCCAACTCAATTTTGATCAAATCAAGCATGCCTACAAACTGTGAGAAAACAAGGATTTTATGATCTTTTGACTTCCCAAGGATTTGCTCCATCAAAATTTCGATTTTAACAGCATTTTCACCGGAGTATCCCTCTTTCATCAGAACAGGGGAATTACAGATCTGTCTGAGCCTCGTAAGGCCTGTAAGAACATGCATACTGTTCTTGTTCAGATCATCGTCATCATTGGCTGCAATAAACTCACGAAGTTCTTTTTCATAAGCATCATAGATCTTGCGCTGTTCCGTATTCATTTCACAGTAGATGACTGTTTCTGTTTTATCCGGAAGTTCTTTAGCAACCTGTTTCTTTGTTCTTCTGAGGATAAATGGCTTTATCTTTTGCTGAAGTTCCGCTGCACGTTTACTGTACTCAAATTTATCAATAGGAATGGCATAAATATCTTTAAAATGCTGTTTGCTTCCCAACAATCCTGGACAGGCAAAAGAAAGCTGGCTGTAAAGGTCAAATGTACTGTTTTCGACAGGAGTTCCGGTCAGTACAATCCTGTTTCTCGACTGAAGCAGACGTGCTGCTTTGTATCTTTCTGAATTAGGATTTTTAATCACCTGTGATTCATCAAGAAATACATAACTGAAATTAAAATTTTTCAAAAATTTAATGTCTGAAAGAAGCATTCCATAGGTGGTAAGGACTACTTCATAATCAGGCATATGAGCCGTTGTTTTTGGCCGTTCAGTACCATAATGAAGCAGAACTTTTATAGAAGGCGCAAATTTGCTCATCTCTTCCTGCCAGTTGAAAAGAAGGGAAGTAGGAACCACAATCAGATTGGTGGTATGGCCTCGTTTTTCCCGCTGTGAAAGAATAAAAGCAATGATCTGGATCGTTTTTCCTAATCCCATATCGTCCGCTAAACATCCACCGAAGTTGAACTCGTCAAGAAAATTGAGCCAGTTCAGTCCATCATGCTGATAATCCCTCAGTTCAGCATTCAGCTCAGCAGGAATAGCTACTTCCGGAATGTCTTTTACTTTTGAAAATTTCGTGGAATATGAAGTAAGTTCTTCCTGAACCTCTTTACTCAGGACTTCTTTTTCAAACAATGAGGTAACTTCCGTAAAATTGATTTTCGGAATCTTTAAGAGTTCTTCATCAATTTCTCCTGCCCGAAAATAAGCGGATATTTTTTCCATCCATTCTTCAGGGAGAATTCCCATGCTGCTATCATCCAGCTGGACAAATTTACTCTTGTTCCGAATGGCACGGTGAAGTTGTTTTAAAGAAGCTTCTTTAGGCCCAAATCTCACTTTTAATTTGGCATTAAACCAATCCAGTCCGCTGGTGATTTGAATATTGATTTTAGCCCGATGAGGGTTTAATTTGTTGTTTTTTAATTCGTTAAAACCAAGTATGATGATTCCTTCATTTCTCCAGGTCTCAAACGCTTCAATAAACCAGTTGTTATCCAGGAACTTGTCTCTGTGAAGATAAAAATACTGATAGCCATCGATCTGTTCTTCAAAATCAGGATGCTGTTGCATCACCAATGAAGTAAAGCGGGCTTCGGCTGATTCATTTCTTTCTATTTTAAAAGGATTTCCATTCTGGTCGGTATCAAAAATCTGCTTTCTGGAATACACCGGAACTTCTACATCACCATATTTCATAACGGGAGTAATTCCGATATAATTTTCCTGCTGACGGAGATAAATGACTTTTTCAGTCTGATAATTTTTATCTTCAAGCTGTACTTCTGTTGCAGGCTGTATGTAGCTGTAATTAATATGAATACGCTCTTCTATAGAGGAAAGGGTGTTGTGCATAAACGCTTCATATTTCGAAGAATGAACCAGTAAAATTTCATTATTAGCCTTAAAGAACCTGATGATTTTAAGCATGTCCGGATCATCTACGAAGCTGAAAACGTTACGGTTATAGACAAAATATTCATTTCTTAGAACAATATTTTTAAATGGGAGAGCAATATCGTTAAACAGTAATTCTCCGCTGATTTCAAAAAACGGATCTTTCTTAAAAACAGATAGTTGAATCTCTGCATCTAAAGTATTTAATTCAATATGAGAAAGTGACTTTGCGGAAACGGTTTCTGCGATTTCCCGGTCATGATAATAGACTTCCAGCTCCAGAGGATTCTGTACAATGAGCTTTAAAGCTTCCAGTTCTGACGGATTGTAATCTTCATTATAATTATTCTGAAAAGAAGTGATAGCAGTGTAAAATTTAATGTCTGCCGGTTTCTCTGCTTTCCATATCAGCTGCATGGCATCTATTGGAGTGACCGGATTTTTGATTTTTCCTGTCTGCGTCACCTCTGCCTCCATCAGAGAGAAGGTCATATGATTGTAATAACGGTGTTTACCGATAACCAATATTTGCTTTTTACCCGATTCCAATACTGCCAGTTCATCCAGTTTAGAAAGATGCTGAGGAAGTAGATCTCTTGCCAGCATTACATCATCTACAGGAAGCATTTCCTTGATCTTGGGCAATATCCCAATTTGGCCATCTTTGTATTCCAGTTCAAAATACTGATCCAGATCCGGTTCGTTTTCCAGACCATATCCTCTAGCTTTAGGGAGAAATATTTTCTTGCGTAGCGTTTCATCAAAAAACAATCGATAATTTTTATCTTCAATAATGCAGTGAATAATCTCTGCCTGATGAGCACAAAGCTGGTTTTTCTCGTGGTCACAGGTACAGGAACAAAGTAAGGAGTTGCCTATTTTACTGATAGTAATCACTGGAAAATCCTGTAATGAAGAAGATTGTTTTGTAAATATTCCTGTATTGTTTTCAATAGCCACCGGATAGATTTCACGAAAATCCCTGATCCCGATAAATGCGCTGTCTGAGGTATGTTTCAGCAGGTCATACACGGAAAGTGTACTGATATTGATGTTGTCAAGAATATATTCTGCCATAAAAATAGATGGGGACAAACTTACAAAAAACAAATGTATTGAAGAATCCGTTTTGGCTACAGCTTACCCCATTTTGGCAACTCCTGCGTTTCTTCTAATGCTGAACTTTGTCCTGTAATTTTAAACCAAGAAAAATGAAAACAATTTTTATAACAGGTGCTTCTACAGGATTAGGAAAAGCAACTGCCCAATTATTTCAAAACAAAGGATGGAAAGTAATCGCAACGATGAGAAATCCTGAAGCAGCGGCTGATCTTGCCACTTTGGAAAACGTAACTGTACTTCCTCTTGATGTAACCAACTTCGACCAAATACAGTCTACAGTGAAACAAACCTTGGAACTCACTGATGTAGATCTGGTTTTTAATAATGCAGGGTATGGTCTTATGGGGCCTCTGGAAGCATTATCGGACGACCAGATTGCAAGACAGTTAAACACCAATTTATTAGGAGTTATTCGCGTAACGCAGGCCTTCATCCCATATTTCAGAGAGAAAAACAACGGAATGTTTATTTCTACTACTTCCATTGGTGGCTTGATAGCTTTCCCTTTAAATTCTATTTACCATGCTACAAAATGGGCGTTGGAAGGCTGGAGCGAAAGTATGGCTTTTGAGCTGAATCAGTTTGGAATTGATATTAAAACCGTTTCTCCCGGAGGAATTAAGACTGACTTTGTAAGTCGTTCTTTAGATTCCGCTTCAAGTCCTGCCTATGAAGAAATGATAGATTCCTTGTTTTCCAAAATGGGAGGAATGATGGAAGTGGCTTCTACTCCTGAACAAATTGCAGAAGTAGTGTATGAAGCAGCTACTGATGGCAAAAGAAATCTGAGATATGTAGCCGGAGAAGATGCTAAAGCTTTGTATGCTCAGCGTCTTGAATTGGGTGATGAAATATTCAGAGACCAGTTAGGAAAACAGTTTCTTTAATCCGGATTTTTTTTAAGGTAGCATAAAGTAAATCTTCTTTATACTGCCTTTTCCACCAAATAATTTATAATTTTATATCATGGAAAAGAAAGATAATGCTCCTTTGAAAATTTCATCCATATCAGAACTGCACAGCATGCTGCAGCTCCCAAAACCCCTTCATCCCTTGGTAAGCCTTGTTGATAATACAAAGATGAGTATCAAAAAGGATATGCTGAAGCGAAGTTTTATCCTGAATTTTTATAAAATCTCTTATAAATATTCTACCAACGGAAAAATGGGCTATGGACAGGGATATTATGATTTTAATGAGGGAGGAATGATGTTCACGGCTCCCGGACAGGTTCTTTCTACTGATGAGAATGCGGAATATTGTGGATACACCTTGATGGTACATCCGGATTTTATCAGAAGTTATCCTTTGGCAAAGAATATCAAAAACTTTGGTTTCTTTTCTTATGATACGAATGAAGCACTGCACTTGTCTGATCAGGAAAAGACAATCATTACAGGGTTACTTGACAATATTGGAAATGAACTGAATACCGCTATTGATGAAGTAAGTCAGGACGTTATTGTTTCTTATATGGATGTTCTTCTCAATTACAGCAACCGTTTTTATAAAAGACAGTTTATCACCAGAAAGGCGGTTAATAATGATTTATTGACCAAAATGGATGTTGTGCTGGAAAACTATTTCAATCAGCAGGAAACATTAAATAAAGGACTTCCTACAGTAGAATTTCTGGCCTCTACACTCAATTTGTCACCTCATTATCTGAGTGATATGCTTCGTAATCTTACAGGATTGAATGCTCAGCAGCATATTCATGAAAAACTGATTGAGAAGGCGAAAGAATATCTTACTACCACAGGTTTTTCTGTATCTGAAGTAGCGTATGCTCTTGGATTTGAACATCCGCAGTCCTTCAACAAACTGTTTAAAAAGAAAACCGATAAAACACCGTTGAGCTACAGACAGTCTTTTAACTAAATAAATTAAAAGCACTTGGTTCAAATATCAGGTGTTTTTTATTGTATGCTTTTTAGCCAACACGTTGCTTTTCTTTGATTAAAGCTTCAATTTTACATTTTGCAGTGGTCCATTCATCATCCAAAATACTGTAATAAGCTGCATTTCTTGTACTACCATCGCTGAGAACTTTGTCTTTACGTAAAATACCTTCAAATACACCACCAATTTTTTCGATGGCTTTTCTTGATCTGAGGTTATTATCTTTTGTTTTTAATTGTACTCTGTTGGTTTTCAGTACGTCAAAGCAAAAGGTGAGGAGCAGGAGTTTGCATTCAAGGTTGATGGTTGTTCCCCAGAATTCTTTGGTGACCCAGGTCCATCCGATTTCCAGTTTCCGGTCTGCAGGGTAAATTTCAAAAAAGCGTGTGGAACCAATCAGCTTTCCGGTTTCTTTATGGCGTATAACAAATGGGTACTGATTTCCAGCTTCTCTTTCTGATAAGGCAAATTCATAGGTTCTATAAAACACTGTTTCGTCTGAGCAGTCTGTAGGAATTAGTTCCCAGAGTTCTTTATCTGAAGCAGCAGTATATAATTCTTCAAAATGCTGTTTTTCAAGAGGAATTAATTCAATTGTTTCTCCTTTCAAAATAGTCGGATAGGCAATCCATTTTTCTTTCATGGTTCATTTTTATAGATCGAAATTAAAAAAAAATGAATATCTGTTTTCAAATAATAAAGTGATTTTCTACCATGATAAGGTCTGAATTTCTGTTATTGGTTAAAATGGAACATAAAAATGACAAAAATGAACTAGATTTTAATGGAGTTGGGTGTCTAAATTTGCAAAAGGAATTTTTATCACCCTGTTATAATGAACGAGAGAGAATCTTTTAATGGCAAAATGCCAACAGCCTGTTTTTTACTTTTCTTTGCCCATGGGCTTGTTTTTTCTTCCTGGGCGAGCCGTATTCCTATCATTAAAACAGCGCTTTCCATTAATGAAGCACAATTGGGAACACTTTTGCTTCTTATGCCGATAGGACAGCTTTCAACAATGGTTTTGGCTGGAAAACTCATCAGTATCTACGGAAGCAGCGGAATTATTAAAAGATGCTTTATGCTGTATCCTTTTTTCTTGTTATTAATTGGTTTATCACCTTCATACTGGACATTAGGTGCTGTACTTTTCTTTTTTGGAGTTTCCGGAAACATGTGCAATATTGCCATTAATACTCAGGCTATAGAAATAGAATCTATCACGAAAAGAACACTTCTTTCTTCATATCACGGTGCCTGGTGTTTTGCCGGTCTTACAGGGGCAGTCATAGGTTTGTTGATGATTAATCTCCATGTGGGAACTTTTTATCATTTTGTTATTATTTTCATTCTGGTCGGTATACTTTGGTTTTACAGTACAAAAAATCTGACCAATATTATCCATAAAGCGGAACCTCAAACCAGGTCAATTTTTAAAGCAGTGAATCCTACACTAGTTGGTTTGGGAATGATAGGCTTTCTGAGTATGGCGATTGAAGGAGCTATGTTCGACTGGAGCGGGGTTTATTTTCAGACTATAGTTAAAGCACCTGAAAACCTTGTTATTCTAGGATATACAAGTTTTATCTTAATGATGACTTTAGGTCGTTTTATCGGGAATAAAATCATTGAAAAATATGGAAAAAAGATCGTTCTGCAATGTTGCGGCATATTGATGAGCAGCGGACTTTTTCTAAGTGTTTTCTTTCCGGAGCTATGGATCTGCATTATTGCTTTTATGATCATTGGCCTTGGAAGTTCCCTGAGTGTGCCTTCCGTTTACAGTACAGTAGGAAAGGTGAGTACGGTGGCTCCGAGTATTGCTTTATCATTTGTTTCCAGCATATCATTTTTAGGATTTCTGATGGGGCCACCTCTTATCGGATATATTGCAGAAAGTTTTGATCTTAGGTATTCATACGGTCTTTTTGCCTGCTTTGGAATTTTGCTGGCGATTATGGCGGGTCAGATGAAAGTCTTCAGGAAATCATAATCAATTTCTTTTTAAGGGATTTTTGACATCTTTTAAGCGTTTTTTGGCATGTTCTGGTTCATGGTCTTTGTCTAATCTTACATTTTAAAATACTTTTTATCTTTATTAAAAATTTCCTTTTATGAAACCAGTCTCAGGAATTGTATCAGAATCTGTTATTGACCATTCTTTTTCTGTAAAACGATTGGAAGATGATCTACCGTATTTAGTGGATTTTGTGAGACTTAATTATCATCATATTGTAATCATTGAAAAGGGTAAAGGAGTACTGGTGATTGATGAGCATTCTTTTGATATTGCAGATCATGAAATTTTTTTACTCTCCAAAGGTCAGATCTGCAGATTTGAAAATGATTCTGAAGTCTGTGGTTATCATATTTCCTTCGGAGACTGTTTCTGGGAAAGAGTTCCTTCCAGTGCCAGCAATTGCAAGGCAGTTTTGTTTAATAATGCTGCTGCGAATCAAAAACTGATCCCGGATCAAACCGAAACAGATGAATTTTTAAGCTTATTTAAAAGCTTACTAACGGAGTATAAAACGGAATCTTATACCAACCAGATGGATGTTCTGGCTGCCTACCTAAAAATTATAATGATCAAGCTGGCGAATGTAAAAATGATAAGAGAAGAAACTTTTGACAGCCAGGATTATATCATTTACCGCAAGTTTATGGAATTATTGAGTAGTCAGTATCACAGCCTTCATGCTGTGAATGACTATTCAGAGAGGTTGAATATTACACCAAGAAGGTTGAGTGAATTGTGTAAGCGTTGTTCTGATAAAAGTGCCAAAGAAATCATCAACGGGCAGATTATCGCGGAAGCCAAAAGACTTCTTCAGTTCAGTTCCCATTCTGTTAAAGAGATTGCTTATCAGCTTCATTTCGGTACATCGGAACAGTTCAGCCATTTCTTTAAAAAAAGTACGGAAATATCTCCTGCCAACTATCGCAGTAAGTTCATGCATATTGGAGTATAGTTTCGACAGAAATTTTGACATCTCATCGGTATTTATTGCTATTCTCAGACCTCTCCAATCAGGATATCTTTGGATAAAAATATATAAAGATATGTCAGTACATCGTATAAAAGAAGTTGCGGGAATCATCATCCCGGACAGTAAAATTGCAACCGAAGCCACAGAACTTCTCTTGGAACACGGAACGGAGTTTATTTACAATCACTCTCTGCGTGTTTTCCTTTTTTCATCATTAAATGCTAAGCGTGAAAATAAAGCTCATGACTCGGAATTATTGTATATAGCATCTGTGTTTCATGATCTGGGACTTGTTTCTCATTACAGCAGCACTGATCTGAGATTTGAGGTAGACGGAGCCAATGCAGCCAGAGACTTTTTGAAAGGCCATGGTATTGCTCAGGATAAACTTCAGCTCGTTTGGGATGCCATTGCACTTCACACTACCATTGGAATTGCAGAACATAAAGAAAATGAGGTTGCTTTAATGTATTCAGGAGTGGGATTGGATGTGATGGGAGAAGGATATGAAAACCTGAGTGCAGAACATCGGGAAGAGATTATCAGAGCATTTCCGAGAAATGATTTCAAAAAGAAGATTATTCCTACATTTTTCGGTGGTTTTGAACATAAAACAGAAACTACTTTCGGAAATATAAAAGCAGATGTCTGCGCCTTCATGATCCCGAATTTTGAAAGAAAAAACTTCTGCGACTGTATTTTACATTCTCCTTGGTCTGAATAGGTAAACAGTTCTTTCAAAAAATATAAAGCCCCGGCCTTTCTAAGAGGGTCAGGGCTGTTATATACTGTTTATATCCAGTTTTCAATAAGATGAAGCCACAGTGCTTTTTCCTTATCGAGCAGAAAGACCGCTGATGATTTTCTTTTAGTTATGATTTCTCCTGTGACTTGTGTTTCAATATAGGTCGCAAGTCCGTGATCGTCAGAATGGCTGACTTCAATATTTTCCACCTGAATACTTCGCTCCGGAAATTTCCCAAATACGGTGGGAAGCCAGTCTCCAAGCATAGAAAAGGCAACAGTATCTCCGTTTCCATTAATCATTTTAAAGTCTTGTGAAAATCCGGCTAATAACTCTTGATAAAGGCTTTCCTGATTTTTGGTTTTCCCCTGAAACCATTTTTCGATATTTCGGTGAAATTCTTCTATTTCCCAAATGATCTTTTCTGTATTGCTCATTGTTAAATGTATTATATTTTTTGATTTAAACTTATCTTTCAGTCAATAATTTTCCTTAATCTGTTTCCTGCCCAAAGCCCAGCCAGCTGAAAAAGACCTATCATTCCTATGGCGGCTGCAAATGCTTCTGTGAATCCCAGAATTGGGATCAGATTAAAAAACAGTGTACCAATAATAGCTCCTCCGGTTACACTCCCAATTTGAATTCCTATGCTTACCAACCCTGAGGCTTGTCCAGCTTTATCTTTAGAAACCAAAGAAATAGCCGTCCGCATCATGACCGGCATAATGGTACCATGTCCAAATCCTGCAATAAACAGGGTCAGAAATGTGAGAAAAGAGGGTTTCTGCTGAAAATAAAAAGTAACCGCACTCATCAGAAAGCCTGTTGTCAATAGACCTAATCCTAAGTAGATCATTTTGGATGCTGTCAGTTGTAATCTGGAAGTAATTAAGGGTGCCAGAAAAAAAGCAAGACCATAAGGAATGATGGCAAATCCTGTCTGCATTGTATTTTGATGAAGAAACTCCTGAAGGTAATAAGGATAGCAAATAAACAAACCTGCCGTGAAATTATAAAAGAAAATAATCAGAAGACTTAATGCAAAAGGTTTCTGCAGCAACAAAGCCGGATCTATGAGGATCGGACGATTATCTTGAAGCTGTACAGTTTCATATTTTAAAAATGAAATTAATAATACAATTCCGGCAATAAGAATTCCGAAAATCCACCATGCCCATCCGAATTTCTGACCAAAAATAAGAGGGCAGATGAGCATGAGTAATGCAAGGATTAATAACAAAGCTCCCACAAAATCTATCTCTGTTTGCTCTTTCTTAGTACCGTTATCCATTGTAAAATGGATCCCGAGAATGCAGATCATCGTAATCGGTACATTCACAAGAAATACCATTTCCCAGGAAAAATTTCCCCAATGCATGCTTAAAAGAATTCCCCCAAATAACTGTCCGATCACCGAAGCAAGGCCAAATACCGAACTAAAGAGACTGACAGCTTTAGGTTGTTCCTGACTGTTGAAAAGGTCTTTTATCGAAGCTAATACCTGTGGAGCAAGCAATGATGCGCCAATACCCTGAAAAAGTCTGAAAATAATCAACCATTTAACATCCGGAGAAAAAGCGCAGGCAAGAGATGAAAACAGGAAAGTGTATAGTCCTGATATGAAAACTTTTTTGCGACCGTAAATATCACCCAGACGTCCGCCACAAACAACAAGTGCCGCATAAGTGAGTCCATAAATGGCTATAACCATCTGAAGCTGATGATCACTGGCATTCAATGCTTTTTTGATGGAAGGCAGAGCCATATTGACAATAAAATAATCCAGTGGTGAAAGAAAAGCACCCGCAATCAAAAAATTGAGTGCGTGCCACCGTTTCGGATGTACATTCATATTTTTTTATGCAAAATTACCCGCTTTGTGTTCTGTTAAAATTGTACTTTTGGAGGAAAATACAGTGTATCATGAAAGGATTACCTCTTGAAGAGATTAATGTAAGAGAATTAGAGCTGAAAGAAGAGATTGTATTTAAAACAAACACTTTTCTTTCATTCATTTATATTGTCAAAGGAAAAGGAACGCTTACTTATGATGGGCGAAACATTAATTTTTCTCAGGGTAAGCTTTTCATTATTCCACAGCAGGAAGTGTATCGTTTTGAAAGTGATGCTGCTCGGCTCATCAACATTCAGTGTCCGGTGGAATTTATTGATAAAATCCGTCTGGAAGCAGACCGTATTGAAAGTTGTGAGAATTTGTATAAGTTACAATATATCAGCCATAATTATCATGCAAGAGCAGGGTGCGTTTTCAGAAATAACAATGATGAACATTTTGCAGAAACCCTTATTCTGCAAATTGCGAATGAATTCAAAAATAAGGCGGAAGATTATCTGATTATCAGAAATTGCATGTCGATCCTTCTGAACCTGATTGCCCGGAATATCATTCAGAGTGAAACTTCAGATCTGCAGGAAAACCGGAAAGCTTTTTCCATCATGAAGATCATAGCTTATATTCAACAACATATAAAGGATCGGGATAAGACAGGAATTCAGACCATTGCCGATCATTTTGGAATTTCCGGGAATTATTTCGGAGAATATTTTAAACAACAGACTGGAATTTCTTATCAGGATTATCTGCTGGACTATAGATTGAAACTGGTCGAAACCTATTTAAAATACAGCAGTGTCAGGTTAAGTGAGATTGCTTATGAACTCCAGTTCAGTGATGAAAGCCACCTTTCCAAACTTTTCAAAAAATATAGAGGAGTAACTCCCGGAGAATACAGGAAAAGTTTCAAATAGATCAATTTTGAAGTAAAGTTTTTTACTAAGGTTTAATTAAACTCATAAAAATATAAAGTTAACTATATAGTTGACTTTATATTTTTATATATTTGCTGTAAATATATTTCAGATGGATTTTGACTTTATTAAAGAACTAGGCTATAAAGCTTTGGATAGCAGGTTGAAAAGGATCAGTGACCGAATGTCTCACGATGTCCGGAAATTTTATAAAGAATTTGGAATTGATGTGGAACCCAATTGGTATCTGGTTTTTATGCTGTTGCAAAAAAAGGGTGAAATTTCAATTACGGATATTGCTGAGCCTTTGGGATATTCGCATCCATCCGTTGTGGTTATCGTTAAAAAAATGAACGAAAGCGGTTATGTTATCATCAAAAAAGACCGTGTGGATAAACGGAAACAGATCATTTCATTATCTCCCAAAGCTATTGAAATGCTTCCTCAGCTTGAGCAGATCTGGGACAGTTGTGAAAAAGCAATTCTGAAGGTATTATCAAAAGATCTTTCGATTTTCGCTTATCTGGATCATATTGATCAGGAATTAAAAAATGAATCTTTTCACCACAGGTTTAAACAGGAATATTTAAAATCAATTCAATCATGAAAGCATTAATTCTCATTACAGCATTTCTTTTTTCCACGAATCTGATTTCGGCAACGGAAACGAAAATCATGATCAGAGCCAAAGCAAGAGATGCGAAGTTTATCGGAACTTCATTGGGTGGAGCTCATATTATCATCAGAAACAAGCTTAATCAAAGAATTCTGGCAGAAGGAAATACCGCTGGAAGCACAGGAAATACCGATCTGATTATGAAAATACCCAAAATCAGAGGAAACACCATTGCAGACGAACAGACAGGAGGTTTTATGGCTGCCATAGATATTGATGAACCTACATTTGTGAATATAGAAGTGATTTCTCCTTTGAATAGCAAGCAGGCTCAGGCAGTGGTAAGTACAGAACTATGGCTAATTCCCGGGAAACATATTCTTGGGGAAGGAATAATCCTTGAGATTCCTGGGTATATTATTGATATTCTGAAACCAAGAACCCATCAGTATATTGCCCTGAAAAGTATTAAAGATAAGCCTTTCCTATTTCAGGCAAATATTGTGATGATGTGCGGATGTGTCATTGATAAAGGAGGAGTATGGAATTCCGATGAAATAGAAGTGAAAGGAATTCTGAAGAAAGACGGAAAATGGGTAAAGAATATTGATATGTCTTTAGTTTCAACCAATCTTTTTGAAGGGAATCACATAATCAATTCTCCGGGAAATTATGAGTTTGTTCTGTATGCCTATCATGAAAAAACCGGAAATACCGGCGTAGATAAGGTCAATTATGTAGTTTTTGAATAAACGAATTAAATGAAAAAGATTATCTCCAAGGTATCATTCTGAATGAAATGAAATGTAATTAAGAATCTCATATGTTTGGTTATTAATGAGATTCTTCCTTCGTCAGAATGACAGAAACCAAATTGTTCGACTTTTGAGACGACTTTTTATGCAGAACGTATTATAAAACCTGAAGTTCTTTAAAAACCTCAATGATGGCTTCAATAAGTCCTTTATCTATATTTTTTTCTGCAGCAGCATCCGGCAGAAGAGCCCTTAAATCTCCGTGATCATCACGCTCAATAACAACTTCAGTTCCATCCACATCTACATAAAGCTTATATCCATAAGAGAATGTGGCAAGCTTTCCATTGAAAAGCAGTTCTTGACCTTTATACATTACGGGTACTTCAAATTCTTCCATTGATGTAAGTTTCTATTCAATTAAATTCGGGCAAATGTCGGAAAATTTTAATTCATATCATCATAGAAACTGTAATGGTAAAGCCAAATATTGTAAATCACCGAAATTATTTATAAGTTAAAATCTGTATCTTTATCCTTAGTTATGAAGTCATTCCCAAGCAGGAATGATCAATGAAATTGAAAAGAACTTCTATGAAAAATACAATCACCCTTTTCTGGTTCAGACGTGATTTGAGGTTGGAGGATAATATGGGGTTTCATCATGCGCTCCAGTCTGATGCTCCGGTAATACCCATTTTTATATTTGATACCGATATTCTGGAAAAGCTTGAAGATAAAGAGGACCGCAGAGTAGATTATATTCATCAGGCTTTGACGGGTATTAATATTTCATTAAAAGAATACCACTCAAAAGTCAATACCTATTATGGGAAACCTATAGAAATATTCCAAAAACTATCTGAAGAATATACTATTGAAGGGGTTTTCTGTAATCGGGATTATGAACCTCAGGCGATTGAGAGAGATAAGGAAGTCTATTATTTTTTTAAGGAAAAGAATATTCCTTTTAGAGCCTATAAAGATCAGGTGATTTTTGATAAAGACCAGATCATTAAAAAAGATGGTTCACCCTATACGGTGTATACTCCTTTTGCCAAGAAATGGCGGGAAGCGTTAACACCTGAATATTATCAATCTCTTAAATTAAATTTTAAAAACCTTTTTCCACAGAAATATTCTGAGATTCTGACTTTAAAGGAGATTGGTTTCAAAAAAACGGATTTTGATTTTAAAAAACCCATTTTGGAAGCTTCTATTATAGATAATTATGATAAGTTTCGTGATTATCCGGCATTACAACATACTACACAACTCGGCATTGCTCTACGGTTCGGAACTATCAGCATCCGGAAGTGTGTTGATTTTGCGCTGAAACATAATGCGGTATGGCTTTCGGAGCTGATCTGGCGAGAATTTTTTATGCAGATTTTATATCATTTCCCTCAGGTGGTTCATCACTCATTCAAAAAACAGTATGACAATATCCATTGGCGGAATAATGAAGATGAGTTTAAACACTGGTGCGAAGGAACTACAGGGTATCCAATCGTAGATGCCGGAATGAGAGAATTGAATCAGACTGGTTTTATGCATAACCGTGTGAGAATGATCGTGGCGAGTTTTTTATGTAAGCATCTGCTGATCGACTGGCGTTGGGGAGAAGCTTACTTTGCCTTAAAACTGAACGACTACGATCTTTCCGCAAACAATGGAAACTGGCAGTGGGCGGCAGGCTCAGGTTGTGATGCAGCTCCTTATTTCAGGGTTTTTAATCCAACGGCCCAGACAGAAAAATTTGATAAAGATTTACTGTACATCAAAAAATGGCTTCCGGAATGGAATACACCAGCATATCCTTCTCCAATCGTAGAGCATACTTTTGCCCGTGAAAGAGCTTTATCAGAATACAAGAAAGCGTTAACATAAATAATATAGTATAAAAAATGCCCGGTAACGAAAACGTCACCGGGCATCAACCAATTGATATTTAATATGAAAAGTTACTTACTGAAGTAACGGAGTCATCAGATTGTTTGCAGATACAGCTCCTGTAATTCCTGTGCTGTAAATGCTTTGGAAGGTAAATTCTGTACCAGTTCTCCCTGTTTCATAATGCCAATATTGGTGGCTACACTCACTGCGTTGAAGATATCGTGAGTAGCCATTAAAACAGTTCTTCCTTCTTTACCCAGCTGACGTACAATTTCTGTAAATTCTGCTGTAGCAATGGGATCCAGTCCGCTGGTAGGCTCATCTAAAAGAAGTACTTTTGCATCTTTGGCCAAAGCAATGGCAATTCCTACTTTCTGGCGCATTCCTTTGGAGTAGCCTCCCAAAGCTTTATGATGTGCGATTTCCTGCAATCCTGTACGTTTGAGTAATGCAGCCAGTTCATCTTTCTGATAATCAAAACCTGCGATTTTGGAGAAAAAATCAAGGTTCTCTATTCCGGTAAGGTTAGGATATAAAAGCACTGTTTCAGGAATGTACGCAAGGTGTTTCTTAATCTTTTGAGGTTCTTCTTTTACCGAAATATCATTAATGAAAGCATCTCCGGAGGTCGCTTTAATGAGTCCCAGAAGAATATTGATGGTTGTACTTTTTCCTGCTCCGTTTTGCCCGAGTAGCGCAAAAATTTCTCCTTTCTTTACTTCCAGATTGAGAGAATGAAGGGCAGTAAAATCGTTGTATTTTTTATGTAAGTTGATCGTTTTTAACATAGTTTTCTGTATTTGTATTGTGAAAGGATGATGAATAAAGCAATGAAGATAAGGTAGGGAAGAAGGATCTGTATCCATTTAATAGAGGAAGAGAATTTGAAGACCTCTATCGTTTGTTGTGCCCAGTTGATAGATTCAGCATTCTTTCCGGAAAAAATAAGAGGATAGAAGAACAATCGTTTTTTCTCATGGAATTTCTTGAGGGATGAAGCATACTGCAAATGATTCTGCATATCAGATTTTGCCAGATGGCTTTCTACAAGCTGAGTATGAAGATTCGGAAGGAGATAGCCTAAATAGTTTGCTGCCTGATTCCGTTTCTGCATTTTTTCCGTATACTGTTCTGAAGATTTTGCCGATTCAAGATCTCCCATATGCTGCATGGCATAATACCATGTCCAGGTGAACGCATCATTTTCTTCCACAGTGAAATTGCTGTATTGTGGATAGGTTTTGTAAAACTTTTCCATGGTAGGACGTTTGGCTTCATCCCATTTGTTGTGATAACCTTCTCTTTGTTCCATTACTGCTTTAAGGGATTCATGAACAGGGTAGATCTTTTGTATCAGAATATTACTGCTCATCGGAATAATAAAATTGATTGCCACCCATACGATCAGAAGGATTAATGCATTCTGAGCTGATGATTTCCGGAAAGAAACAATCCATCTGCAAAGGGCAAACCAGAACAGAATATACAACCAACCGCTGATCACAAAAACAATATAGGAAGAGTCTAAGGGTATTTTAATCCAAACCGAAGCGATGATAATTAATGCAAGATAAACAGCCGTCATAGCCAAAAGACGGATGAACATCTTTTGATCCAGAAGCTTTTGCAAATTACCACTTTGAACGGAAAGCAGTTTCCAGGTTCCTCTTTCTTCTTCTTCAGAAATCAAATTATAACAGAATGCCACAATCACCAGTGGAAAAAGGAAAACAATGACAAAACTAAAGTCAAAATTTCCAACCGCTGCATTGGCGGGATTATAAAAGTCAGCATTGTAGCGTTGTTCTTCCAGATTTCGGATGGTTACTCCTTGAATAGAAGGATTTAAATCACGCATTCCGATATTTAAAGCAGCCAATTTAGGTGTTTCATTCACCAGATTGAATTTAATATAGTAAAGAACCAGTCCCAGATCATCCTTATGAAATTTTGTATTCCTTTCTATACTTTCTTTTTGAAATGCTCCACTTTTGGAGATAATATCTTCGTTTCTGTCTAAAAATTTTTTCCCTGTATAAATAGCCATCAGTCCGGCTATCAATAAAAACAGCAGTGAGATAATATAGGCTTTGTTACGGTAAAATTGGGTATATAAATAACGATTCATTTAGATTAATTTTAATTTTCTTCCACTTATTTCAATCGCAATAATGCAGACAGCCATCCAGAGAACTAATGCAGCTGCAGGTATGGGTTGTTTTTTCAGACTTTCCAGAACGGGAGTATACCGGTACTGAAAATCCGGAAACTTTTCCCAGTTGTGTTTGTCGATGACAGCAGGCGGCCCTCCATTTTCCGGTTTAATATTACTGATCTTCTCAATCTGCAAATCATTTAGATGCTGAGCCATCTGATAACGATATTCTTCTGCCTGCTTCTGAAACTGGTTATAAGAGAAGAAATCTGTGCCTGTAGCAATCATGGAAAAATTTTTGATTGCAATGGCAGGATTAATCAACCCTGAAAAATCTGTCAGATCTTGCTGTTTGTTGTAAATGGTCTGCAATTCCTTTTGATGTCTGATGTAAATCTGTGAACTTATCTTTTCTCCTTCCTTCATGACGAATCCACCGTAGTTAAAAGGAAGTTCATTGGTTGTTTTCACTTGATACTTTGCCAGTAAAGAATCTTTAATCTTTTTGAAATGCGGATCATCCGGATTATGGCTGTCTCCCGATTTTAAAATATCCTTTTCCAGAGTGGTTTCGAAAGCAATCCGGGAAGGTGCAGGATATAAATTCTGTGCTGCAAACTGAATTCCTTTAGGCAAAACAATGATGAAAAGAAGCCAGAAACCAATAAGGCTGATCAACGCAGATGAGGTACTTTTACTATTCGCAGAAACCACAACAGTCAATGTACAGATAAAAAAGTAGTAGATCATATAAGCAGGTAACAGAAATGATAATCGTAATACAATATCCGCTGTATTGGTAGTCTCCGACATGAAGGCAGCCATGAAAACAATAGGAATGACCGGAATCAGGAAACATAAAGAAAACAGCCAGAGTCCCAGGATTTTACCCCAGATAATATCCCTTCCGGAAGTTCCCTGCACACTAATGATCTTTAAAGTGGCATTTTCCCGTTCCTGAACAATTAATCCAAATCCCAGAAAAAGAATAATCAATGGAACAATACTCTGCAGAATAAAGGCACTGCTAAACGCCCCAAATCGGACTAAAGTTCCGGAACTTCCTGCTTCCGAAAGGTTGGCAGTATTTTGTTTATGAGCCTCCAGAAATATGACATTTCCTAAATAATCATCCAGTCCGTTGTCAAAAATATTTAAGGGATGCCCGATTCTGAAAACCAGATAACCATAATGGGCCATACGATGTGGATGCTTATCAGGCCTGTGCTCCCAGCTTTCCCGGACTTCTTTCCGGTATTCTTTTATTTTCGAAAAAGAATCCGTGTATTTTGTATATCCTATGCCAATACTCAGCATACAGAACAGGAGTACGGCAACAGTGGTGAGCAGATTTTGTTTTCCTTTAAACAAATCCTGCCAGGTTTTTCTTACCATCAATTGTAAGTTTGAAATAGCCATAGTTTAAAATTTATAAGTAGCAGTTAGTAAATAATTTCTTGGAGTTCCCGGGAACAGCCTCAAGTAGTTCTGAGCCCCGATCCAGTAGACTTTGTTGGTAATATTATTCAGATTAAAAGAGAGCTGAACAGTTTTTGCCGGTGTATAATATAAAGCGGCATCTATTGTAGTATAGGCGGGAAGTTCAAAACTCCTTGTGAACCACGGAACTTTAGAACTCTGATAAAGCATTCCGGCCCCAATTCCAAAGTCTTTTAGGAATTCAATAGTTGAAAAATTGTAACGGGTCCAGATATTCACCGAATTTTTAGAAGTGTTTTCTTTCCTTTTTCCTACAAGATCACGATTGGTGTCATCCAGTATTTTAGCATCAATATAGCTGTAGCCTCCGTAAATATGCCACTGAGGAAGAATATGTCCCGAAAACTCAGCTTCAAATCCACGGCTTCGGTCAGCACCACGCTGTACAAGTTCGTCAGGTTCCGAAGGATTATTGGCATTGATTAGAATATTTCTCTGGTTGATTTCATACACCGCAAGATTCAGGGAAATTCTTCCAAAAAGTTGTGCTTTGATTCCCAATTCTTTGAGATCAGAAGTTAAAGGTTTAAATCTGGCTGCAGATCCTGTAAGACTGGAGGTATTAGGCATCAACGTTACGGTATTGGATTGAGGCTGATAGCCTGTTAAATAAGTCCCATACACATTGATATGATCCGTTACACTATAAGTAATACCGAATCTGTACAGCAGTTTGTTATTGGTAAAAGAGGTTTCATTGGCTTCTTTGAAATTGGTAATATCCTGAAACCACTCCTGACGGATTCCCGATAAGATTTTAAACTTTTTCCAGGTCAAAAGATGCTGGATATAAGCTGCATGTGTTGTGGTAAGAGCAGAAGGTAAAGGCGTAATCACATTAAGTGTATTAAAATCCACACCCTGATAATTTACAGCTCCCGGATTCAGATCAAATGGTGTGACATTAGGCATTGGAATGATTGTTCCATTATAATTAACGATTTGGTACTCCGAAGCTTTTGCTGGATTGTAAGAAGAAGCTACAGAACCGTTCTTCAAAAGAAATCCTCTTGCCGCATTCTGTTGTCCGCTTTTGCTTTTTTCCCAGATCTGACTGTCATAGCCTATCAAAGCCTGATGTTGCACAGATCCTGTTTTGAATTTAAAATTAAAATAAGCATTAATGTTATCTGTAGCCCAGTTTTGCTTTCTCTGTACAAACTGCATCATGGCAAGGCTGGAAACCGGTTTGTTCTCCATATCAGGCACAAAAGAGTTGGTTGTTCTGTGCTCCTGCAGGTTTTCTCTCCAATATTGCTTCATATAGGAAGCATTGAAACTGATGGATTGGTTAAAATGATGGGCAACTGTTCCCATTATTATGAGTTCTCTGGTTTTAAAAAAATCATCCGGAGCTCCTAAATTCAGACTTCTTGGAGTGCTGTACAAATCTGTTTTTCCTGCAACTGCTCCGAAAATCGGCTGTCCTCTGTCCAAGTTTCCATAAAGATCATTGAAAATCATTTCTACATTCACGGATGTTTTTTCATTTGGAACAAAAGTGATAGAAGGTGAAATCAGAATACCGCTGTTTTTAACATGATCCCTGAATGAATGAGCATTCTGATACGCTCCGTTAAAACGATATAATAAAGTTTTACTCTTATTTAAAGGACCTGTAAGATCCGTAGTGACACGATAAGTTTCAAAACTGCCTCCCGATAAGCTGATTTCGTGACGTGGATTTGATAATGGTTTTTTCGTGACCATATTAATTGTTCCTCCAGGATCTACGCTGGACATGGTAATGCTTGCCGGACCTTTGAAAACTTCTACACGTTCTATATTGGCTGTCATAGGCTGTAGGAAATAATATTGTCTTGTCCGCATTCCATTAATGATCTGACCTTCCTCATTCTGGCTGATTCCCCGAATGTTATATTGGTTATAATAGCTGGAAGGAGAGACTCCGTTCACATTTTTCATTACATCTCCGAGCTGGAAAGCCTGACGGTCGGTGATGAGCTCTTTGGTAATGGTATTAAGCGTTAAAGGCAGATCTTTATTTTTCATAGCTATCTTGGTGGCTGCAAAAGAGTAGTCGGACATATAATCTTTAGACTTTCTTCCGATGACCTCAACGGTTTGAACCACTGTAGATAAAGAATCTTCAGAACGGGACTGAGCATACAGAAATGACGATGCGGTGATGAAACTTAGACTGAAAAGTTTCACAGAATTTGGGGAAATACAATGAATTATTCCCGAATAATTAAAATTACTGGTAGTCATGAATAGGGATGTACGGACATCGAAAATGCCCATTAATAAACGGATATCCTTACTAATGTGAAGACACAGGTATCCACGGAATTACAGTACAGACTCAAAAATCTGTAAACGAAATATTAGGGCAGCATAGATTAAGCTACCGTAGAAAATGTGGATGGGGGAGCTCTGGAGCTGAAAAAATCAAGAAGACAACGATATGAAATGGCTTTCGGCTGCGGCATCTCGTTATCATTAGTAGTGTCGATAGCAAAATCCAAATTCAAGGGTTCGGGAAGAAGAATATTAGTCATATGCATATGAAGAGCACACTGACATTCGTCGTCCTGGGAAAAGGTAGGAATTTTCTCTTCTTTTGAACCTTTTTTATAGATTACTTTACTTTTGGCGTGCCTGGCATGATCAAGACATGTCGTTACCCCGCTGACATTCGAAACAAATATCAGAAGTAAAGAAAAAACAAAAAAGACTCTGAGAAATTTTTGCATAATAGAAAGACAAATGTACAATTTAATTTGATAAAAATTGAATGATGAATAAAAAGTAGCGAATATTTTTAGCTTTTACTTGAAATCAGCAGATTGAAATTTACTGTATGGAGCACGATCGTTATTATAAATTTAATCTTAAAAGTTTAAATGAATTTCAGTGAAATATTAGTAAATTATTTATATTTTTGGTCAATTAACTAATTGATTAAATTTATGTTGATATCAAAAACTGCCTTTCGGGGCTTAAATTGCGCAATCGGTTGCATTGTTTTCGGATTTTTATCTGCTCAAAGTATTGTTCAGGTTACAAACCCTTCGGGTTTTGCCAGAAATGAAGTGGTAACTATTCCCAATACTTTATTGAAATCATTTTTAAGTAAGCATACTGAAAAAGACCTTAGAATAAAAGATGTAAAAGGAAACTGGATTCCCATTCAGTGGATTGATTATAATGGTGACGGAAAGGGTGAAGAATTACTTTTTCAGGTGAATATTGATGCAGGGAAAACAAATACTTTTACTATTGTAACAGACGGAAAGAGACAGATTCCGGAAAGCAGGGTTTCTACTTATTCGAGGCTGGTTCCTGAAAGAGTAGATGATTATGCCTGGGAAAATGATAAGGTTGCCTTCAGGGTATACGGTCCGAAGGGTCAGCAGGAAGCTTTACAAGGAATAAAAAGCAGCACCCTTTCAAGCGGTGTAGACATCTGGCTGAAAAGAACAGATCTGCCTGTTATCAACAAATGGTACAAAGGTTATCTTACAGATCCTATGTATTATCATAAAGATACAAGAGGTGAGGGTTACGATCCTTATCATGTAGGAAACAGCCGTGGAACGGGCGGAATCGGGATATGGGAAAATGAAAAACTTCAGACCTCCCAAAACTTTATATCATCCAAAACAATTGCAGAAGGTCCTTTAAGAACTGTTTTTGAACTTACTTACCAGCCATGGAGTGAATATGGAGTGAAAGAAACAAAAAGAATTTCTTTAGATCTGGATTCTAATTTCTCAAAATTTGAATCCACTTTTGAAACGGAAAAACCTGTTCCGAATTTTACTGTAGGAATTACTTTGCATAAAAACGAAGGAACAACTCAGCTGAATAATCAACAAGGCTATTATCTTCACTGGGAAAAAATAGATGATGCATTTGTAGGAGAAGGAATTGTAATAGATCCCAGAATTGTTGAAAAATCACTTGCCTTCACCTCTGAAATTCCAGATGAAAGCAATTTGTATGTTGTCACCAAGCCTTCAAAAGTTTTAACCTATTATGCCGGATTTGCGTGGCAGAAAAGCGGACAGGTTCAGACACAGAAAGATTGGGAGAATTTGCTTCAGAAACAGTCGGAAATTATTGCGAAACCATTGGTGGTGAAAGTTATTAGGTGAGAGAGTGGGAGAGTTGTAGGTTGGAAGTGTTTTAGGGTGAAATGCTCAGCTTAATTTTAAATATTAGAAAATGAATTTAAAGATATATACATTGGCATTAGGAATACTGACGGTTAACTGTTCAGCCCAGGTGAAAGATACATTAGCGGAGAAAATGCTGGTGTATCAGCTTCCGAATGGCGGTTGGGGAAAACAGCTTCAGGATAAATCGGTGGTCAACTATAATCAGCCGATTGATAAAGCTCTTTTAAAAAAAATAAAATCAACAGGTGATGATCATGCTACGATTGATAACAATGCTACTTCAAGAGAGATCAATGCGTTGATTAGAGCATATTCAACAACCAAAAATCCGGATTATTTAAAAGCAGCGGAAAAAGGAATCAGTTACCTCATTCTTATGCAGTATGAAAACGGAGGTTTTCCTCAGTATTACCCTAATTCAGGGCTCTACAGAAAGCAGGTGACCTATAATGATAATGCGATGATCAACGCTTTGACAGTTCTTTTTAACGCAGCGGAAGGAAAGAATAATTTTGATGTGGTTTCCTCGTTATTAAAAGAAAAATCAAAAATTGCCGTACAAAAAGGAATTGGGTGTATTTTAAAAACTCAGGTCCTGCAGAAAGGAGTTTCTTCCATTTGGGCAGATCAGTATCATGAGATTACACTGCAGCCGGATAAAGCAAGAGCTTTTGAGCCCATTTCATTAGCCACCGGAGAATCTGTCGGAATTGTAAGGTTTTTAATGATGCAACCGGTAACTCCTGAGATTGAAAAATCAATCAAAGCCGCCATACAATGGTTCAAAGAGAATAAAATAGAAGGGTACAGCTACAATGTTACCAAACAGAATGGAAAAGCTGTAAGAGTATTGGCTGAAGATAAAAATTCCGTGATCTGGGCAAGATTTTATGATATTCATACCAATAAACCTTTGTTTGGAGACCGTGATGGAAGTGTAAAATATAACTACAATGAAGTCTCAGAAGAAAGAAGAAACGGTTACAGTTGGTTTGGTGATTTTGCAGAAAAGCTTTTAGTCAAAGAATACCCGAAATGGCTGGAGAAAAATAAATTAAATGAATAATTGGTATTCAATAAGAGCGGGTTTTACCCGCTTATTTTTTTCAAATAAAAAAGAGCATCTCATTTCTGAGACGCCCTCTTCCTTTTATGACTACTATTACTGAAGTCTTGTGCTAAAACTGATCACAAACATTTCCTCCCAAAGTAGCTCCCGCATTAGCTGTTACATCTGCCTTTACATCTGCTACATTAAGTTTTGTGATAGTGTATGGCGGAGTGAATGCTGTTCCGCTTCCTGCTGTATTTCCGGTAACATTGATGAAACTGCTTCCGGATTGGGTTACCGCTGTAAATCCACTCATTAGGTTGATAGGCTCTTTTACATTTTCAAAAACATTTCTTTCTACCAGAATATTAGCCTGAACCCCTGCTGCAATACATTTGTTGCTTACAGAACTGTTGAAATAGCTGTTCAGAATATGAATTTTACCAAATCTTACTCTTGGCATACGTTCCCTGCACCCAGGTGCCCACCAACATCTGACAAAAGTTACATTCAGCTTTCCGGCATCAGCAGTTGCTCCGTCGCTGGATCCGATAAGGTTCGAGAACCTGTGATCATCTGTTCCTCCTGAGCCTCCAGGTTTTGGGGCTTTCAGGTAATGGAATTTCGTATAAGAAACAGTAATATAATCGGATTTATTCTTAATGTCGAAATTTCCATCCACTCCATCTCTGAATTCGCAGTGATCTATCCATACATTTCGGCAGTCGTCCAGAATGGCATTATCCCAACCATCGGTGTCATAAGCGCCAGGACCTTCAAAAATAAGGTTACGGATAATGATATTATTACATCTTTTAATATTGATAATACCTGAACCGTCTTTCGTCTGGTCAGTAGAAACGAGTTTGGCTCCGGTTGTTCCGTAAATTGTTTTTCCTGTCTGGTCCTGAAGAGATAAACGGGTAGTGATGGTAATAGTTCCGGTTACTTTGATCACTTTTACGGCTGTATTTTCAATAGCTGCTTTTAATTGTGCGTAAGTAGAAACAGTTGTTTCTGCTGCTGTTCCGCCACCGGTAGTTCCACCGTTTTGAGAAGCCCATCCCGGAGCGACACAATTGGCCAGAGGAACAATCTTTTGTGATAAAGAGTTTTTGATGTTGAGTTCGCTTTGTGTAAGGTCATTGTTCATTTCTTCCTGACCACATCCGGTTAAGGTAAAAGCAGAGCTTAGAGCGACTGTTAATAAGGCCGCCTTGAACGTTGTTTTCATAGTTTATATTTTGTGATTTGTTCTTGGTATAAAATTATATTATTAATATTAAATTATTTTATATTTTACTATATTAATATTTATATAATTACAATATTAAATATTTTATTTGATCAATCGGTTGCATTTTATGTTTTATTTAAAATTTATTTATTGCTTTAAACGAGTCACTAAAAATGGCAGTATTTTATATTTTTAATGCTTTGTTTTTTTGTTGGATTATCGCAAAGAACATTTGACTTTGCCCATATGAGATTTTCAGCAAAGGATGCAGTTTACAATTTTATCGGAGATAAAATCTTTGCGCCTTAAAAACGAATGGTATTAAAAAAAAACTTAGTGCCTTTGCGTTTTCCAACATTCTTTTAATTAAATAAGAAAATCCTCCCGGAAAGGCGTAAAAGCATCAATGAGCTTTCCTTCTTCAAGACATTTCACCCCATGAAAAATATTAGGCTGTGCAAAAAATCCATCTCCTTCCTTTAAAACTTTTGTTTCACCATCTATTGTAACTTCAAACTTTCCTGAAGCAACATACGTGATCTGAGAATGAAAATGCTGATGTAATGCTCCTACAGCATCTTTCTCAAATTTTACAATAACCATCATCACCTGAGAATTATATCCAACAAACTGCCTGGAAATACCATTTCCTAAATCTTCCCAAGCAGTGTTCCTATCGAAGAAAGGTTCTTTTTTGAAATCCATTTTATATTTTTTTAATTACAATTTTGTGGGATCAATACAATCCGTGTTATTTAATATACTTCTCCAAGCCGATTTTCAAGGCTTTTAAAGAGGTAGCTGCCAGCCATGCAACAGATTCGGCTCCTAGTTTTGACAAATGAGTATCGTCATCTTTTCCTTCCGGATAATAAGGTTCATCACCTTTTTTATAATGCAGATGCAGTTTTTTTGAGTTTTCCGGACCATAGGAAATTTCCAGCTGCTCTGACAATAATTGTAAATCAACAAAAGGAACTTTAAGATCATTGGCAACCATTCTGACCACCAAAGGATATTCTTTATGTGTATCCACCAAAACACCGTTCTCATTAAAATTCCTTCTTACAATTGAAGTCATGAGGATCGGAATAGCACCTTTAGCTCTGGCTTCGCCGACATATCTTTCAAGATTGGCTCTGTATTGAGTGTATGGATTGGTAAAACGCGTGGAGTCATTTATTTTCTGGTCATTATGTCCAAACTGGATGATCACAAAATCCCCTTTCTTAAGCTGATTCATCACTTTATTCCATCTGCCTTCCGTTCTGAAACTTTTGGAGCTTCTTCCGTTGGTGGCGTGATTCTGAACGGATATTCCAGTTGTTAAAAGAGATGGAAGCATTTGTCCCCAGCCATGCTCCGGGTTTTTGTCCGGATTTTCTTTATTGGCCATGGTAGAATCACCAATGAGGAATAGCGTAGGTTGCTGTGCATAGGTGATGATGGAAAGGAAGAAGATAAGAAGGGTAAGTTTTTTTTTCATGTTTATTTTATTTAGTATAATTCTTTTGTCTTGAAACAAAAGAATCAAAAATTCAAGACTGGGAATCTTCCGCTAAAAATTAATTCTATTCTCTAAAAATTCTAAACTCATGCGAATTCGATTTTTCTTCTTCTGGTCATTACTGGTGTTGCGCTCAAACAATAGAATTTTCTTAACGTTCACAGAAATAATTTTTTTAACGCTTCATATTCCAATGTCAATGGGATAGAAAAATTGGTCATTATTTTTCATTTGCTTTTTTATTTAAGTATCTTCTGTATATTGGATATTACTTATTACCTATTGCTTATTATTTATGTTAGGGTTCCAGCCGTCAAATATTTTCTCTAAGTTGTAATTTTTAAGATCTTTTGTTGTCAGTTGATGAGACCAGCTTACCCGTTTTGAAGGATTTCCACCATCGCCTTTGCTTCTGTATTCTGCGTAATAAGCGGTTTTTTCTTTATCGGGAAACATTTTGTCTCCTTTCCAGGGATTCCAGCCTTCAGGGAGAATATGTTTTCCCATTTCCGTATTGATAAAAACTGTTTTAGCATACGGTCTCCAAGGCCTTCCGAGATACACTTTAGACACCTCATCTTTAGCAATAAGCTTACAATCGAAAAAAACAAATCCATATTTTCTGTCAATTTCCGTGGCAGCAGCAGTGATGTAAGAATCGGCTAAGCTTTTAATCGTACAGTTTTTAAAAACAACGGTTGCCTGTCCGAAAATAAAATCGGTAGTTCCTTCTATATAACAGTTTTCAAAATACTGTCTGCTGTGGTTGGTTGCAGCATAAAAAGTGTCCTGACAACCAATAATATCAGCGTTTTTCATTACAAAACGGTCTCCTTCTACATGAAGCGAAACCGCCTGTCCTTCATTGCATGAACTGTTTTGAACGGTCAGGTTGCTGATTTTGATATCATCACCCATTACCAGAAGAGTATAGGAATTGAAAGTCGTCATCTTTTCATGGAAAGAATCTGTTTTTCCTGAGAAATCATTGTTGGTAATTATCGTATTGTTTCTGTTTTCCCCTTCCAGTGTGATCTTATGTTTCGAAGAAGGAATGACCACTTTCTCATGATAGATTCCCGGTTTGATTCTTATGAATGCTTCTGCCGGACCAAGATCTCTTACAGAATTGATTGCTTTCTGAATGGTGGCAAAATCTCCGCTTCCATCCTGAGCAACTGTAAGGGTGATATAAGGTTTGCTTTGCGCCCAAATATATTGAGAAACTGCCAGCAATAGTATTACAAATAATTTTTTCATAAGATCTGGTTAAAAATTATTTCAAAACTTTATTTAAAAAATCAACGGTATAGTTCAACGTTTCTGTAAACCATGGCTCTGCAGACCAGAATGAGTGTGGAGAATCTTTAATTTCATGAAATTCACAAGGAATATTGTAAGCCTTTAGTTTTTTCATCATATCATCTCTTCCGGCATGAAACCTGGGTTGAGAACTGTTGATAAAAAGAATAGGCGGAGTATTTTTATCAACATATTCCAGCGGTGAAGCTTCCGTCCAGTTTTTTAGATTGGTATTCCGGTCTCCATCCAGCCAATAGGAGGCGTAAGTACTTTCTTCAGCTTCAGGATGAATGAAGGATACAATTCCGTCAATATTAATGATCGCCTTTATGTTATTTTTCTTTTGTACTCCGACCAAAGTTGCAATCTGCGCTCCGGCAGACTCCCCAAAAACAACCATTTTCTTTTTGTCTAAAGAATATTTTTTGTGATGTGTAGTTAACCATTGAATAGCGGTTTCTATGTCTTCAATTCCGGCAGGATATTTTGCAGCATCCGCAAGACGGTAGCCAACAGCGATAACAACAAATCCCTTTGAAGCTAATTCCATTGCCATATATTTTTCATTATCCTTACTTCCGGAAATCCATCCGCCACCGTGAACCATTGCAATTCCTGCATGCTTTTTTGAATCATCAAGAGGGTAGTATACATCGGCTTTTAATGATGTTCCGTTGATGTTTTTGTATTCAATATCCTTGTCGATTTTAATATTTGGCGGAACCGGGCGATCAATTGGAGTTATGAAAGAGTATTTTTTCTTTAATTTTTCAAAAGTTCCTTCATTGGTGTAAGGAGAAGCATTCGGTCTGCTTACCTGCCCGAATGCCATCGTCCCTACGAAGAAAATAGAAATATAAGTATGTCTTTTGGTGAAAATCATCTGATAAAGCGATTTCTTTAATTTATAAATGTTGGAATACGCAAAGGCACAAAATTTTTATCCTTTCTTTTGTTTTATAAGTCGCGAGAAAATCAAAGATTTTCAGCAAAATGAGAAGCTTTCAATTTTATCGAAGATAAAATCTTTGCGTCTTAAAAGCACTGTTAATTCAATCTTTTACGTCTTTGCGATAATCAACTATTTTACTGAGTTTCTAGCTACCTCCGTTCCTATGGAAACTGTGCTTTTATCAGAGAGTAAATCTTTAGGTAAAGCTACAGCTCCGGTTTTGTTTCCTAAGATTTTGATATAAGGTTTGATTGGTGATTCAAATTTCACAGTAGACAGGTTAATGTTTTTACTGTTATAAACCGTTGCTCCCGTTCCTTCCGTGTATTTCAGGGTTACATTCTTCAACTGAATTCCGTCTGCATCAACAATAGTCAACCCTTTTTTTGTATCGAATTTTGAATCTTCAATCACAATGTTTTTAAGATTCATTTCGGAAAGCCCAAATAACGTAATGGCTTCATACGAATTAACCGCATTGATGTTTTTAAAGAATATATTTCTGAAAATCGGAGTTTCCTCTGTTACGGGATATACTTTTTCCGGGGTTTTATTGCCTTCCTGTTTCTGTCCGTCTTCTAAAACAGGGGAAGAGCCTTCATAGAACATATTGAAACCAATCGTTTGGGTAGGAATATTAATCATATCAATATTTTTAATATAAATATTTTCTACAATTCCGCCTCTTCCACGGGTTGTTTTGAAACGAAGCCCAATATCTGTTCCGATAAAAGTACAGTCGGAAACATGAATATTTCTGGCACCTCCGGACATTTCACTTCCTACGACAAATCCTCCATGTCCATGATATACGATATTGTTTTTGATGATGACATTTTCAGTAGGCATTCCTCTTTTTCTGCCGTCTTCATTTTTCCCTGATTTAATACAGATGGCATCATCACCTACATCAAATGTATTGTCGTAGATCAGTACATTTTTACAGGATTCAAGATCTACACCGTCACCATTTTGCGAAAACCATGGGTTTCTTACGGTAAGATTTCTTAAAATCAGATTGGAGCACATCAGAGGATGAAGATTCCACGCCGGGGAATTCTGGAAGGTAGGACCATCTAACAATACTTTGTCACAACCCACCAGACTCACCATCACCGGACGCAGAAAGTCTTTTACTGTGTTCAGTTCGTCTTTTGATATTTTATCGGGAACATTGAAGCTTGAGCTGCTTTCAAATCCTTTTTTATAGCTTTCTGAAGGATACCATGTTTTGCCATCGGAAGATAATATTCCACCGGATTTTACGATTTCTTTCCATTCAGATTCTGCCACTTTGCTTTTCTTAATGGCTCTCCAGGCATCTCCGCTTCCATCAATGACCCCTTTGCCTGTAATGGCGATATTAGTTGCATTTTTTGCTGAAATAGGAGATTGGCAACGTGTCGTGTTTAACCCTTCAAAACTTACATCTACCAATGGATAATCATTTTTATCTTTGCTGAAAATAATGAAAGCGCCTTCTTCCACATAAAGATTGATATTGCTTTTTAATTCAATAGGTCCCGTGAGCCACATTCCTCTCGGAACAATCAGTTTTCCACCTCCTTTTTTGCCAAGATCATCAATGGCTTTTTTGAAAGCGAGCGTATTTTTTACATTTCCGCCTGAAACTCCACCAAATTGGATAATGGAAACCGTATTGGCTGGAAAAGATGTTTCCGCAACCTGAGGCATTGTAAACTCAATGTTTTTATAAATATCCAGATTCTGAGCATAGGCATGCCCGGAAAACATCATGGTTACTGCTAAACTGATAATGGTAAGTGACTTCTTCATGTTATTTTTTTTGAGTTTTAATTATATTTTTAAATTCCTGATAGACCAGAGCGGCAACTATCTTTGCTCCCTCAGGCTGAAAGTGAGTATTGTCTTTTTGCCCTTTAGGATAAGCTACGTAAGTATTTTCCGGAAAATTCATAAAATAATAATTCGTTGTAAAATCCTGTCCTTTTTTAGTAAAATACTCCATGGATAGTTTGTTTAAATCAATATAAGGAACGTTCATTTCTTTAGCGACATCCATAGGAGCCTGCCAGTATTCACCGTGTACATTTTCAAGTTTTCCGTCTTTCCACGGATAATTTCTTGCTACAGGAGTTACAATAACAGGACTTCCTCCTTTTTCTCTTGTCTGAGAAACGAATAACCGTAAAAATTCTTTATATCCCTGAATATTCACGTAACGTTCGGGATGCTTTTCTGAACCATCATTGTGTCCGAACTGCATGATCACATAATCATTGGGCTGAAGATGCTCATACACATAACGCCATCTTCCTTCCTGGAAAAAAGTTCGTGTACTTCTTCCGCCATGAGCTCTGTCAACTACGACTACGGAATCAGTTGTGAAAGCTGGTCTCAGAGTTTCAATGCTGTCTTTTGCAAAGAAAGGCTGAAAGACCTGCCCCCAACCTGTAATGGGATACCGCACTTTCATATAGTCTTTTCCGGGATCATAATCTCCGGTGTAATCGGCCATGGTGGAGTCTCCGATGAGGTAGATATGAGTAACTTTTTTATTCAGTTTTGTAATCGTTTTTTGTGCCTTATCCTGAGACTGGCATGCTGATAAGAGAGTTAGACTGAACAAAAAGTAAACGGTTTTATGTAGATTTTTCTTCATGATTTTTTATTTCTTTGTAATGCTGAACCATTCAAAATCTGCATATCCTCCACGAGGTGCTTTTGCTGTACTGATGCTGTAGAGTCCTACTTTTGCTCCAATCCATTTTCCTGGTTTTGCCTGAAAAATATCACCAGCTTTGATGAAATTTTTACCATTTTCACTGTAACTGAACTGACATAAACCATTAGGCTCATTTACATTGACTTTCAAATAGACTTCGTTACTTTTTAATGGAGTTTCAAATAGCATTTTTTCTTCTCCACCTTTTTCTGCTTTTTCCGCTTTTCTGAGTTGGAGATAATACCCATCAGGTTTGTTGGTGATAACCAATGATGCATGATCTAGCCCCATTATCAATAATCCAGAGGTCTTGCCTTCCTTAGCTTCTTCGGGAACTAATTTTACCTTTGTTGTGGCGGCAAAATTCGGGGCCGGAAATTTTTGGGTTAAGAGATTAGGGATATTCCAGAGGTTTTTTTCTCCTTCCGGAACTTTGATGGAGAAGAGTCTTAAAAATTTTTGTCCGGGAAGTTTTGATGACCATACAATATTTTCATTAGCACTCCATTGCCATTGTAATCCTAGTTTTTCACCATCAAATTCATCAGTTTCAGGAGGTGTTGAAGCAGGGTAGTATTGCCCAACATCAGGCTTTTTATAGGTTGAAACAGGTTCGCCAATTCCGTTTTTATTATGATCATTTCCCATTACCGGCCAGTCTTTTTCCCATTTCATCGGCTGCAGGTGAGTGATTCTTCCTCCAGCATCCACATCCTGAAAATGATAAAACCAGTCTTCACCGGAAGGAGTATCTACCCATGCTCCCTGATGAGGTCCGTTAATGGCTGTTGAGCCCTGTTCCAATACTGTTTTTTCTTCATAAGGACCATAAATGTTTTTTGATCTCAATACCAACTGCCATCCTGTTGCAACGCCGCCTGCCGGAGCAAAAATATAATAGTAGCCGTTTCTTTTATATAGTTTAGGCCCTTCAACGGTAGGATGAGCGTCATGCCCATCAAATACATGAACACCTTTATCCAGAACTTTTGTTCCTTCAGGATTCATTTTATTAAGGGTTAATATACTCTTTACTCCGGCACGGCTTCCCGCCCAACCATGAATAAGATAAGCGTTTCCGTCTTCATCCCAGAACGGACAGGAATCTATTAATCCTTTTCCTTCCATCACCAAAACCGGTTTTTCCCAAATTCCCAGAGGATCTTTAGTTTTTACCATATAAATTCCAAAATCCGGATCTCCCCAATAAATATAAAATTCTCCTTTGTGGAATCTTATGCTTGGAGCCCAAACTCCGTCACCTCTTTTCGGGGTGGAGAAATGTTCAAGAGGAAGGATGTCCTGAATGGCATAATTAACCAATTTCCAGTTGATCATATCTTTAGAATGAAGGATAGGAAGCCCTGGAGTTTCATTGAAACTGGATGCGGTCATATAATAATCGTTGTCCACACGGATAACATCCGGATCAGAGTAGTCTGCGTATAAAATCGGGTTTCGGTAGTTCTTTCCCTGATCGGCAGTCCAGACATCGGAGACATAGTTCTTTTCCTGAGCCTGAAGATAGGGTGAAGCCACTGAACATGCTGTAATCGCAATGATATTTAAAATACTTTTTGTCTTCATACAATCATTAAACATTAAAGTTATCTTGACAAGGATGAGGGTTTCCCAATCTTTTTTTATTTTTCAAATTCTAAACTTGCCAGGATAAAAGGACCTGTTCCTTTCGGATCATTGGAACGGACTTCTTCATTCACGTAATATTCATAAGAGCCGCTTCTGTATGGTGTTCCGCCTAGTCCAGCCACTGCACAGCATTTATTTAAGCTTACTACACCGTTTTCATCTACTGTAATAAGGTTTTTGATAATGCCGTCGTATCCTTTTTTCGCAGATGCTTTATACGATTTGGGTAGATATCCTTTGTTGACAGATTTTATCATGGTGTACACAAACATAGATGAGCCTGTAGCTTCCAGATAGTTTCCTTTTTCTCCGCCTTTATCCAGTACCTGATACCAAAGTCCTGTTTTGGAATCCTGTACTTTGATGACTGCATCACAATATGATTTTAAATAGGAAAGTAATTTTGCTCTTCCGGGATGATTCTGAGGCAAATAGTCTAAAACATCTACGATAGCCATTCCGTACCAGCCCATTGCTCTCGACCAGAAATTGGGTGAAAGACCTGTTTCTTTGTTGGCCCATTGCTGTTGACGGCTTTCGTCCCAGGCGTGATAGAGTAACCCTGTTTTTTTGTCTAAAAGATGCTTTTGAATCAGGTCAAACTGGTTGATGATATCACTGTATGCCTTTTCAGCCTCTTCACCTTTTGAAAAATAATGAGTGTAGTGTGCGTAAAATGGTTCACCCATATATAATCCGTCCAGCCACATCTGGTTAGGGTAAATTTTCTTATGCCAGAATCCGCCTTCTGAAGTTCTTGGCTGACCATCTATCTGAGAACGCAGGGTTTGTAAAGCTTTTAAATATTTATCTTTTTTTTCCTGTTGGTAAAGGTAGAGAAGGACATTTCCACAATTCAGCATATCAATGTTGTATTTGGAGAGATCATAAGAAACGATGCTTCCATCTTCTTTCACCATTGTATCACCGAAAGTTGTGATATACTGATAATATTCTTTGTTTCCGGTTTTTTCGTACAATCTTTCTGCGCCTTCCAGGACAATTGCTGTGGGATAGCTCCATTTCGGGGCTTTGTTATAATCCAGCATCCACGCTTGCGGAAATCTTTTTATTTCAGAAAGAAGCATTCTCTGAGACCATGGAAGTTTAGCTGAAATTTTGCTGTTGGCTTCTGATTGTATTTCTGTTGAAGTGTTTTGCAATGGCTTTTGTGCGCAGGAAGAAAAGAATCCGGAGCATACAGCTGCCAGCGCATAGATTTTAATAGAGCTATTGATAAAGTTCATGATTGTAAACCTTAAAGTTGGTGAGTTTGATCGAGAATATCCAGTTTTTGATCCAGATCCTGGTAAAAAGATTCTTCGGTTGTTAAGCCGTTAGGTTCCTGAGACCATGCTCCCATAAAATAATAGGATACATTTTTAGTTTTTTTGAAAATGATGGTATGGGTAGATTTTGTTTTCACATATTTATCAAAGCTTTCAAGCGGATAGAAGACTGCCATTCCCAGATTGTCTTCTTTTTTGGCCAGAGTCTGTTGCCCATAAGTCGCAATATAGCCCCATTTTTTATTTTTACTGACTCCTTGTTTCAAGGGAATATCTTTGAAAGCGACGATTCCGGTACAAAGACCTGAAAGGCTGCTGCTCAGATTTAATTCTACTTTTACAAAACGGTCTTTTCGAAAAATTGTTAGTTTTGATTGCAGGTCTACGGGATTGCCCCAGGTTTTCCAACCTTTGTAAGCAATAAGGGCATAAGACTGATCTTTTTCATTGACTACTTTTGCATTCGTATTTTTTACGATTTTAAAGGTTTCAACATAATCATTCTGCTCATCATATCTTCCGTAAGAGCCTATTCCTATGGTACGTCCGGATTTCAAAATATCCTGTCCCCACGGAGCATCGTGATGATAAGATTCAAAACCGTCCTGGCCTACTTCAGGCAATACGAGTCCCGTTACTTTTTTACCGAAAATATCAGTAGCATTTCTCCAGTCCAGATAGAGTCTGTAGCCAACCTGATTATTTTCAAGACCAATTCCTTCGTATCTGATATAAGAAGAATGATCTGTATGGGCTTCCGGAAGCGTGAGTTCCTGAACATTTTTGAAAGTCCCTCCAATGTATTGATTCCCTTCCCATTTTCCGCCTTCTTTTACAGACAGTTCAGCATAAGAAAATGCAGCTTTTGGGGTTTTCTTAATGGCTTCAATCACAGAAGTCTGCGCTGAAAGATTTGTGCTGATAAAAGCACCTGCTATAATTATTTTAAATAAACTGAATTTCATACTTCTTCCTGTTGGGTTACCGATTTCTGTTGATGAGTTTTCATGGTTATTAGTTTTGTTCATCAGTTATTCTACGGACAATATCATTTATGTAGACTTCTATATTGTCATAGTTTTTATCAAGATCCCTTCCGTTGGCATTGGCTGATTTTGGGTCTAAATGATGTTTTATTTCCCATTCATCCGGCATTCCGTCGTTGTCCGAATCGAGGAGAGGTTTTGCCTGTTTTAAATGGGGAAATCCTCCTGTATCATTTTGTGAATCAATGATACCGTTTTTACTTCCTTTTGAGCCTGTGTAAGTAAAGCTTCCGGTTTTAATGTCTTTTAAAACATGAAGATCAACAGCATCTCTTACCAGACTTGCTCCACTGGATTTGAGCATTTTACTGTAAGCTTCCTCCGCAGAATGGGTTTTGATGTTATTTTCAATATCATGAGGCTGATTGATTTTAATAGAATTTCTATCCTTTTCCGTTAAATTGTAGCTGGGTTTCATCTGGCTGAAAACACCTTCTGTCCAATTATCTTTGGTAATTTCCGGACTTCCTTCCATTACATTTCCATTGATGTAGTATTTCCCCCAGATATGATAAACTTCTGTTTCCTGGTTTTCATTTTTATCGATGGCGACAATCCGTTGTCTGGTTAGGGTTGCAGGGCCCGGTTTGTAATAATTATTAACGAGATTTACGTTCATTGCTTCACCTCCATAGATACTGTTGTGTCCCCAGTTGTAGATCAGATTATTTCTGAAATCGGTAAGATCCGTCAGCGCAAATTGACTTCCTGCGTATTCCCCCAGTCTTGGATTTCTGCTGTCGTGATGTGCATAGATATTATGATGGAAGGATGCCCATTTACCTCCTGCAATTCCGCCATAGCCATGAGCCCCTTTCTGATGAACTGAATTTCTAAGGCTTTCCGTAATGAGACACCATTGAAGAGTCGTTTTTTCATTGGCGTAAATTGAAACTGTTTCGTCTGTAGACCAGCTCATAGAACAATGATCTACCATAAGGTTTTTAATAAATCTAGCTCCCAAAGCATCGCCTTCTAATTTTTTCTGATCTCCCATTCTGAATCTCAGATAACGGATAATAACGTTGTCAGCTGCTACAAATGTTTCATAATTGGCAATGGTAATTCCGTCTCCGGGAGCGGTTTGTCCGGCAATGGTGATATCGCCTTCTTTTATTTTTAAAGGAGACTGTAAGTAAATTGTTCCACTGGTTTTAAATACAATATACCTCGGACCTTTTTGATCTAAAGCGTATCTTAAACTTCCTTCAGAGCTATCGTCTCTCAGATGGGTTACAAAATATACTTTTCCGCTGCGTCCGCCTGTGGTGAACCTTCCAAAGCCTTCAGCACCAGGGAAACTCAATATTTCCTGTGCACTAACCAGCGTAGAAATACTGCATAAAAGGCTTGTGGTGAGTAGTTTGATGAAGTTTTTTGTCATAATTGAAGATGCTCGTATGAATTATTGTAGGCTCTTTTTTATATTCCACTGATCATTTCCTTTAAGAATGTTCTCAGGAGTGTATTTTTTTCTTTCTTCTTTATTTAATTGATGTGACCAAGGAACTCTTTGAGTACTATTAGCTCCAGCTCCTTTTGAGTTGCCTTCTGCATACAATGTAGTCTTTTCTGCTTCCGTTTTGTTCCAGTTGTGCCATCCTTCAGGCTTTATCGTTGAGTTAAGCTCACAGTCAATATAAGCGGTCCTGGCAAAAGGTCTCCACGGTCTTCCCAGATAGACGGAATGGTCTTTTGCATTTCCAATAATCTTTGAATTGATAAAAACGAACCCAAATTCATTTCCCTGTGGAGTAGAAGCGGCTGTAATATAACTTGCTGTTTCTTTGGAGTAGATCATACAATTTTCAAAAACGGCAGTTCCTGCTCCAAAAATATAATCCGTTGTTCCTTCTATATAACAGTTTTTAAAATAATTTCTTGACGGTTTTGTCTTGTCTTCAAGATCCTGTGCACCTTTTAAATATAAAGTATCCTGATTCCCTAAAAAGTGGCAGTTTTCAAAGGCGATTCTGTCACCTGAGGTTAATACGGCAACTGCCTGTCCGACTCTTCCGGAACTGTTTTTAAATGAAATATTTTTCGCTGTAAAATCATTCGAATAAATAAATATTGTGGATGAACCTGTCGTTCCGATCTCTTTTCCTTCAGGATTCTTTTTTGAGGCATAATCATCGTAAGTAATGATTGTCTTTTCTGGATTTTCACCTTCCAGCAATATGGCTCCTTTTGTTTCCGGGATGGTAATCTTTTCTTTATAAATTCCGTTTTTAATAAAAACTTTTGTTCTTACTAAAGAACTGTTTTCAATAGCATTAATCGCTTGCTGGATGGTTGTGAAATCGCCTTTTCCATCTTTCGAAACCACGATGGTTTTATCCTTGGTTTTGAATGAAAGAAGGCTGAATAAAGCGATCAGAGCAACGGAAAACAGAGTTGCCTTTTTTAAAAAGATGGAGAATTTCATAAAGCAGTTTTGAGGTAAAATACAGACTGATCTTGGTGGAAGACAGCCTGTATTTTGATATGAATGTTGAACTATCTAGTATCCGTAATCCTGAGTAAGGTTATAATTTGAATTGATCACATCCAGTGCAATAGGAAGAAGTTCCCTTTTATTGGGCTGGAAATAATAGGCATAACTTTTCACCGGATCTCCACTAATGTATGGCTGTGTCATAGCCAGTCTCCAGTTTACTTTTGTATATCCTGAAGGAGTGGCAACACTTTGATTTGGATTATAAAAAACATCAGCCTTATTGATTCCGTTCACATAAATGTCCATATCCAGTACATTTTGCTGAGCAGTTTTTGTCGGAACATAATTGACAACAGTGGAAGCCGGTTTTTTGTAAAAAATATATTCGGGAACGTTCGCATAAGCTCCGGTACCGTTCATGAAATCTGTAAGCTTTTGTCTGGTTTCATTGATCTTTGTTTCCAGAAGATTCCAGCGGATCAGATCATATTTTCTCAACCCTTCGCCCCCGAATTCCAATAATCTTTCCTGAACAATGTATTTGAAAAAGTCATTCTTGGAAGTAGGAATGGTTCCTATCTGACCCAAATTACCTGTATAGGCTCTTTGTCTTACAGCCATTACAGCATCAATGGCTTCCTGAGAAGGAGCACTGTGAAGTTCATTGTCTGCTTCGGCAAACATTAATAAAATATCGGCATATCTTAGCAACGGCCAGTCGATTCCCAGATTTTGTGAAGTTCCTGTAATACTCGTCCACGACTTTCTGAATTTTCCGTCATTCCAGTTGATGGAAGTCTGAAGATCCTCCTGTTTTGATGTGCTCACCCTGAAAATAGCAATATTAACATCTCTTCTCAAATCATATTTGCTAAATTCATAGAAATAAGTTGGAATAGCACTGATTCCTCCGGCTGATTTCCAGTCAGAATCATCATGTCTTAAGCCATTATAATATCCGATTTTTGAATCTGTTCTTGAGTTTCCGCCAAAAGCTCCAACAGCAAAAATAATTTCACTCGTCGTGTCCGGCGTATTGGTATGCAAAGATCTGAAAAGTCCTTCATAGCTTGGGTTCAGCTTGTGCTGCCCGGAAGTGATGATGTCTTTACATTCATCATAAGCAATCTGATAATATTTCTGAGGATTTGTGCCCTGTACCATCAGTTGTGGACTTCTTCTTAAAGAATATCCGGCTCTTGCCAGTGCGATTCTGGCTCTTAATCCTTTTACTGCTGCTTTGGAAAGTCTTTGTGCAGTAGTTCCTCCTTCAGATTTCCATGGTACCAGCGCTGATGCTTTTGCCAGATCATCAAGGAGTTTTTCATAGATGACATCGCGGTCTGTTTTCGGAATATAAACGGATGGGAGATCAGCAGAAGGGACATCCTGAAAAGGAACATCACCCCAATTTTTAATAAGATCATAATAAAACAATGCTCTCAGTGTTAATGCTTCTCCCAAATAGCGGTCCATCAGCTTTTTATCAGCTGCAGATCCGGTTTGATAAACTGGAGAAAGAGGAATATTTTTGATTACAAGATTAGCTCTTTCAATCCCTGTGTAAGTATCCAGAAAAGGTCTTAATAATTCCGTATTGGTAGGAACTGCTCCAAAGCAGCTTATTCCTCTTCTGTCATTGGCGTTATAATCTCCGGAGGTTCTGAGATCGTCTCCGGATTGGGAAAGAATGAGATTCATTCTCTGTCCATAAGTATTGTCACCCATGGCACTGTTATAAACCCCGACAAGGGCAGCAAAAGTGTCCGGAGCTGAGTCGAACTGTTGCTTTTCAGCAGTATTGGAAAGATTTTCTACCTCTAAGTAATCGCTGCAGGAGTTAAGAGTAACCACGCAGGCAAGAGATAAGAAAAGACTTGAAAATTTATTTTTGTTCATAGCGTTCGTTTTAGAAAGTGATATCTACTCCTGATAAGATAAATCGGCTTCTTGGATAAGCTGAATAATCAACTCCAGGAGTTAATGGATTTCTTCTGGTATTGGCTTCCGGATCAAATCCCGAATAACCGGTAATTGTAAATAAATTATTCACGGTAGCATACAGTCTCAGGTTTTTCACTCCAATGGCTTCAAGAGATCCTTTTGGAAGGCTGTATCCAATCGTAAGGTTATTCAGTCTTAAGAAAGAGCCGTCTTCAATAGCATAAGAATGTAGGAAATAAGCTCCTGCGGGAGGAGTCCACATCGTTGTATTGGCGTTAAGAGCAGCAAGAGCGGTAGGATCTGTCACCTTATTTCCAGCATTGTCAAACCATCTCCAGCGGTCTGCCACTTCAGCAAGCATGTTATTATCCTTATACAGATATTGAGTCGTGTATTCTATTTTGTTGGCATTGTATACTTTATTTCCTATGGAGAAATTGAAAAGTAAGCTCATATCCCAGTTCTTATAACGGAATGTTTGAGTAAAACCACCATAGAATTTAGGCTGTGCGCTTCCAAGGTCGGTCATGTCTTTATTATCAATCACTCCGTCACCATTGAGATCCTGAAGTTTAAGATCTCCCGGCTGTACAGCTTTTGCCCCGTTAGCCACAGCAGCCGAGCTTGCTATTCCGTTTTTTAAAGTATAGATCTGAGTGTCTGCATCATAATTAAAATCACTCACTTCATACCTTCCGGCCGTTACATATCCCCAATAAGTTCCTACCGGTTTTCCTACCTGTACAAGGAAATCAAACAGGTTATTCTGCCATCCGGAAGGGTAGTAGTAGGAATTGGAACTTGCAGAAGCATTATTTCCTAAACTTTTGATCGTATTTCTGTTGGATGAGATATTGGCATCAATTTTCCATGAAAAGTTTTCTTTACTGATGATGGTACTTCCCATTGATAATTCTATCCCTTTATTTTCGCTGCTTCCTGAGTTTTGGTATTGATACTCGTACCCGGAAGTCTGTGGTATTTTGGCTAATAATAAAAGATCTTTGGTATCTGTTTTATAAACATCCAGAGTTCCATAAAGCCTTCCATTAAACAATCCGAAATCAATTCCCGCATTGTATGAAGTAGCTGTTTCCCATTTTACATTAGGATTGGCCATGATATTTCCGGTGGTAGCCCCTGGCGTAACACTGGTTCCGAAAGCGTAGCCGTAATCTGACGAAGATGTAAAGAAGGTATCATATAAAAAAGCTCCGATTCTGTTATTTCCTGATTTTCCATATCCTAAACGAAGTTTTAGTTCATTGACAAAATTGCTTTGTTTTAAGAAATTTTCTTCCTTGATTTTCCATGCCAGAGAGGCTGCAGGAAAGTATCCCCACTGATTGGGACCAGGTTTGAAAACACTCGAGCCATCAGCTCTCATGGAAACCGTTGCAATATATTTGTTGTTGTAGATATAATTTACCCTTCCAAAGAAAGACGCCAGACGGTCTACTTCTCTTGCGGTTTTAGGAGCATCCTGAACCATTCCTGAAGGTGGTGATGCCAGCTGCGAATTGGCAAAGGCTTCCTGTGCTGAAGAAGATTTCGGGAACCACTTGATATTGATGGAGGTAGATTCACCATCGGTTCTTACCGTTTCCTGCCCTGCCAGGAGATCAAACTTATGATTACCGAATGTTCTTCTATAATTCAATGTGTTGGTATTGGTGATTCTTCTGGTTTGAGAATTACTCATAAATACCACTGGCTGATCATTATTCTGTCTGGCAAGACTGGTAACCGGACCGGAAAACTGATTCACAATCTGATCCCTCTGTACATAACCGATAACACTGCGGAAGGTAAAATCTTTGCTGATTTTATACTCAATTGTTCCGTTCAGTAATAAATCGTTTCTACCACTTTCCTTCACTTCATCGTTAGCCAATAAAACGGGATTGACAAGATTGGTCTGGTCTGCGAACAACGGATCAAAATCATCAACATCTACCGTAGAACCACCCTCAAAAGGTTGATATCTGATGGCATTTCTCAATCGGTTGGTGGTTTGCGAACCTGAAGCTGATGTTCCCGCTCCATAGATCATCTGACGGCTGTAACGAGCGTTCAGGCCAATACTCAGTTTTTTTGAAATATCATAATCATATCTGAAGTTGGCCATATTACGTTTGAATCCGGATCCAATCATCACTCCGTCTTCCTCCACATTATTAAGGGTCAATGAAAATGCAGAATTCTCAGATCCTCCGGACAATGCCACATTATGGGTAAAATTGAATGCTTCTCTCCCGAAAAGTTTATCCTGCCAGTTTACATTTTTGACAGATTTATACTTATCCAGCTGATCAAAAGTTCCGTAGCGTGTGTTAAAAGTTTCAATATCTTTTGCATCTCCATTCTTATAATATTGTTCATACTGATAAAGAACATACTGGTAAGGATCAAGTACATTGATCTTATTCTGAATGCTTCTTACCCCTACAAAACCATTATAGTTAATTGTTGTTTTTCCTTTTTTGCGGCCGCCCTTTGTAGTGATTAGAACTACACCGTTAGCTCCTCTTGATCCGAAAATAGAAGTGGAAGAGGCATCTTTTAATACTTCAATAGATTCTATTTCTTTGGGAGATAAGATGGTAAGGGCATTATCCATTTGTATCCCATCCACAATATAGAGTGGGGCATTACTCTGGGTAATGGAGTTCCCTCCGCGCACTACAATGTCTACATCTGCACCGGGAGATCCTTCACTCAGGGAAACCTGTACACCGGCAAGCCTTCCCTGGATGGCTTCAGCAGCATTAGTAGAAGGCATATCTTTAAGAGCTTCTCCTTTTACGGAAGAAACAGCGTTGGTAACATCTTTTTTGGAAACTTTTGTATAGCCTACCAAAACCACATCATCCAGTTTGGTTTCTTTATCTTTTTTTGTTTCTTTTTCCTGAGCCATGGAAAGGACAGGAAGCAGAAAAACAGTTAAATATAACCACTTTATTGATTGTACTCTTTTATCCATTATGTATCCTTATAGTTTTAATTCTTGGTTGAAAGTTTTTTCAATCGTTTTTTGATTAGGATTTTTAAGTATTCTGCGGATTTTAGTGGCCATTACGTATTTTAATCATTTTCTTACGCTGTTGTGCAATCGATTGCGTAATTATTTGTAATAAATTAATCTGGCTTCTAAACTAATATTATTTTTTAATACGCAAAGAAAAAAATGTTATTTTTTCATTAATTTATGTGTTTAATACAATGTGTTTAGCCTTACATATATTTGTTTTTTAAATTTAAAGCATTGTAAATCAGTTGTATATATATGTTTTGTTCTTTTCTAAATCTTCACAATAAAAATGTGTTTAGGAAGTGTTTAATGTTTATAAAACTTAAATTTTGATTAAAACTATGTCTGTTTTCGGATATAAAAAATCCCAAAATTAATGTCCGGGAAGAAAAATTTTAATCATTTTCTGATTTTTGTCATCTTTTTGAAATTATCAGCACTTCTATATTTTGTACTTTTCATTAATATTTACGAGTATATATCATATGTGTATTAATTTGATGATATTTTAATCAATATTTCACTGCTTGTTTTCTGTATTATTTTGGCATGATTTTATATTTTAAGTCCGGTTAGTTTCTAATTTTGGGAAATTTATTTTAGATTTCCCTTCTCTTTTTTATCTGTTTTTTAATCTGTTCTTAATTTTATTTATTTGATAATCAGATTTTTTTAAAATAAAATTAATTTTTTGTTAACTACTTAAAGAATAATTATATATTTAACCCCACAAGTATTTCTGCAATTTTAGTGTAATTTTATGCAATCGATTACATTTAGTTTAACAGGTTTGCGAAAACCGTAAAAAGAAAAAGTAAAAATAGTAGTATGGCACAATCAGAATTTCGTTACGCCCATCATCCTGAAGATGTGAAAAAATATACCACAGAAGATCTCAGGAGGGAGTTTCTAATCGATGATTTATTCAATGAGGATAAAATAAAACTGGTCTATTCTATGTATGACAGGCTTATTGTAGGAGGTATAATGCCTTCTTCCAAAGCTTTGAAACTGGAGCCTACCGGTGATCTGAAAGCTGAAAACTTTCTGGACAGAAGAGAGCTGGGCATTATCAATGTAGGAGCAGCAGGAAAAGTAACAGTAGACGGAAAAGTATATGAGCTTGAAAACAAGGAAGCTCTATACATCGGAAAAGGAGCTCAGGAAGTGATCTTTGAAAAGACAGGCGAAGAACAGCCTTATTTCTATATCAATTCAGCTCCGGCACATCATGAATATCCCACAAAGAAAATTACCAGAAACGAAGCCGAAATTGTGGAACTGGGTGAGGAAAAATATGCGAATAAGCGTACCATCAACAAACTGATTGTCAATTCTGTGGTAGAAACCTGTCAGCTTCAGATGGGAATGACTGAACTCCATCCCGGAAGTGTCTGGAACACGATGCCTGCACATACCCACACCAGACGAATGGAAGCTTATTTCTATTTTGACCTGGAAGAAGGGCAGACGGTAAGTCATTTTATGGGACAGCCTCACGAAACCCGTCACCTGTTTATGACGAACAGGCAAGCGGTATTGTCTCCGGAATGGTCTATCCACTCTGGTGTAGGAACTACAAATTATACTTTTATATGGGGCATGGCCGGAGAAAACATGGACTACGGAGATATGGACGGTATTAAAACAAACGAACTAAAGTAATTTTTCCAATGAATTTATTTGATTTATCGGGTAAGGTAGCAGTCGTTACCGGAGGTACTCACGGATTAGGAATGGCAATGGCAGAAGGACTTGCTGAAGCAGGGGCTGAACTGGCTATTACCAGTACAACACCTTCAAAACTGGAAGAAGCATTGCATTATTACCACGAAAAAGGGTATAAGGCAACAGGCTATATTTTTGATGTGACGGATGAACTGGAAGCTGCCCAAAAAGTAGCGTTAATGGAAGCCACTCATGGGAAAATAGATATTCTTGTCAACAATGCAGGAATCATCAAACGTATTCCGGCTATTGATATGGAAGTGGAAGACTTTAGAAAAGTAATTGATGTAGATCTGACCGGACCTTTTATCATGTCGAAATTAATCGGGAAATATATGATTAAAAGGAAATCCGGAAAGATTATCAATATCTGCTCGATGATGAGTGAGCTGGGACGTGATAATGTAATAGCCTATGCTTCGGCAAAAGGCGGCCTTAAAATGCTTACCAAAAATTTAGCAACAGAATGGGCAAAACACAATATTCAGGTGAACGGAATCGGTCCCGGATATTTTGCAACCTCCCAAACAGAACCCATCCGTGTGGATGGAAACCCTTTCAATGATTTTATCATCAGCAGAACACCCGAAGGAAGATGGGGAAATCCGGAAGACTTGGCCGGAACGGCTATTTTCCTTGCTTCTGATGCAAGCAGATTCATCAACGGACAGATTATTTACGTAGATGGAGGAATTCTTGCCACTATTGGAAAACCTGCTAATGAATAACACTAGATTAGACAAAAAATGAAACCTTTTATCACAGACCAATTCTTATTACAAAATAAATGCGCTGAAGAACTTTACTTCAGATTCGCAGAAAAACAGCCCATCATCGATTATCATAATCATTTGATTCCTAAAGATATTGCAGAAGACACTGTTTTTGACAATATCTCCAAAGTCTGGATTGCAGGTGACCATTACAAATGGAGAGCTATGAGAACGATGGGAGTCAATGAAAAATTTATCACGGGAGATGCTTCAGACAAAGAAAAATTCGAGGCCTGGGCAAAAACAGTTCCGTATACTTTGAGAAACCCTCTGTATCACTGGACTCATCTGGAATTGAAAAGATATTTCGGAATTGATGAACTGTTGAATGGAGATAATGCATCGGAAATCTATGAAAACATCACCACTCAGCTTCAAACCCCTGAAAAATCTACCAGAGGTCTTTTGAAAATGATGAATGTGGAATCTCTATGTACTACAGAAGATCCTACAGACACTTTGAATTACCATCATGATCTGGCGAAAAGTGATTTCAGTATCAAAGTAAGTACTGCATTCCGTCCGGATAAAGCTATTCTGATTGAAAACCACAACTTCGCAGATTATATTGCAAAACTGGGAGCATCAGCAGGGATTGAAATCAATTCTTACCAGACTTTATGTGATGCTTTGCTTAAAAGAATCGAATATTTCCACGAAAATGGGTGCAGACTGTGTGATCACGGCTTAAATAATATTTCTTTTGAAGAAGCTACAGAAGCGGAAGTGAATGCTATTTTCAATGATAAACTAGCCGGAAAAGTGATTGCTGAAAAGCAGGTGAATCAATTCAAAACAACCATTTTATTATTCTTAGGGGAAGCTTATCATCAATACGGATGGGTTCAGCAGTTCCATTTAGGAGCTTTGAGAAATAATAATGAAAGAATGCACAGAATTCTAGGACCGGATACCGGCTGGGATTCCATCGGAGACTTTGTGCAGGCAGAAACGTTGTCCCGATTTTTGAACACTTTAGACGGAAAAGATAAACTCACCAAAACCATTTTATACAATTTAAACCCGGCTGATAACGAAATTTTTGCAACAATGATCGGGAATTTCAATGATGGAAGCATCAAAGGGAAAGTACAGTTTGGCTCAGGATGGTGGTTTCTCGATCAGAAAGACGGAATGATCAAGCAGATGAATGCCCTTTCCAATATGGGGTTAATAAGCTGTTTTGTAGGAATGCTTACCGATTCCAGAAGTTTTCTTTCTTATCCGAGACACGAATATTTCAGAAGAGTATTGTGCAATCTTTTCGGTGAAGAAATGAAAAACGGTGAATTGCCGGATGATATAGAGCTGATAGGGAAAACCATTTCAGATATCTGCTACCATAATGCGAAAAACTATTTTGATTTTTAAATGAAAAGCTATGGGCAAAATAGTCACATTCGGTGAAGTGATCATGAGACTTTCCCCACCCGGAAACAGAATGATGAAACAAAGCCACGAAATGGAGTTCTTTTTTGGAGGAACTGAACTGAATGTTGCTTCTTCATTAGCAACAATGGGTTGTGAAGTAAGACATATCAGCTGTGTTTCGGATGATTTTGTAGGCGAATCTGCAGTTTCTTTCATTCAAAGCTTTGGAATTGAGACCACTTTCATTCATCAAAATGAACATCCTTTAGGGCTGTATTTTCTTGAAGTGGGATCATCTGTTCGTGCCAGCAGAATTGCGTATAACAGGTTGAATGGTTCTTTTGCCAATATCAATGCAGAAAATATAGACTGGGAAAAAGCACTTGAAGGCTGTGAGTGTTTTCATTGGACAGGCATTAGCCCTGGTATTTCAGAATCTGCTTATAAAGCATTGAAAGAAGGTCTGAAAACTGCACAGAATAAAGGAATTGAGATTTCCACAGATCCTGCTTACCGTTCCAATCTCTGGAAGTATGGAAGAAAAGGACATGAAGTACTTAAAGAACTGGTTTCTTATTCCACTATTTTTATTGGAGGTGTAAACGAAATTAATGAAATTCTCGGAACTCAGTTTTCTTCAGATAAAGAAGGCTTCATTTATGCCTGTAAAGAATTAAAACAACAAATTCCTTCTGTTCAAAGGATTTTTGATAAAATAAGAATTGGGGTTACAGCAAGTACACAGCAAACACAGGGAAGAGCTTGGGTAGATGAAACTTATTTTGAAACCGATCTCCTTGAAATTAATCCTGTTGTTGACAGAATTGGAACCGGAGATGCTTTTGCGGCTGGGCTGATCTATGGTTTAAAGCATTTTGATCATCAGAAAGCCTTGAGTTTTGCTAATGCAGCCAGTGCAATCAAACACACGATTCCCGGAGATATTAACTACGCAAGTGCAGAAGATATTCTGGAAGTAATGAACGGAAATTCAGGGGGAAGAATAAAAAGATAACTATGGCAAGATTTAATAGAATAGAAGTTGCCTTGATGGCAAAGCAGACAGGGATTGTTCCTGTATTTTATCACGAAGATATAGATGTATGCAAAAAAATTGTGAAAGCTTGTTTTGATGGCGGTGCCCGTGTTTTTGAATTTACCAACAGGGGAGACTTTGCCCATGAAGTTTTTGCTGAGCTGGTAAAATACGTAGTCAAAGAGATTCCTGAAATGATCTTGGGAATTGGCTCCATACTTGATCCGGCAACCGCCTCTTTGTACATTCAGAATGGCGCGAACTTTATTGTAGCTCCCATTTTAAATCCTGAAGTGGCCAAGGTTTGCAACCGGAGAAAAATTGTATGGATACCTGGCTGTGGCTCTGTTTCTGAAATTTCTTATGCTGAAGAACTGGGAGCAGAGATTGTAAAAATTTTCCCAGCAACACAAGTAGGTGGCCCGGAATTCATCAAAGCAGTGAAAGGTCCGATGCCATGGTCCAATATAATGCCTACAGGTGGAGTTATTCCCACGAAAGAAAGCATAAGTGAATGGATTTCTGCAGGGGCATATTGCTTAGGATTGGGTTCGCAGTTGTTTGTGAAAAATGAAAATGGGGAATATGACTATGGAAAAATCACAGAAGCTGTAGCTCATTCTATACAGATTATTAAAGAACTAACATAATTGTTCTTATCATTTTAAAGCCATAAAGGGAACTCGGACAAATTAATTAGAGGTCAAACAAGATTATGACATTCAATCTAATTAATATCAATCCCTTAATTAAATTCAAATGGTTTAAAAAATCAATCATTTCCGTGCTAAAGCAGTATGGATAAGGAGTTTTTTGCCCCATTTTGTTGTCAAAATCAATAAAAATCAATACTATTAACGATTGATATGAATAAAGAAATATCCCCGAAACCGACTCACTTCAGATGGACGATCTGCGTGCTTCTTTTTATTGCAACGACCATCAATTATATGGATCGGCAGGTGCTGTCACTTACCTGGAAAGATTTTATTGCTCCTGAGTTTCACTGGAACAATAATGATTACGGGAACATCACTGCATTATTTTCTATTTTCTATGCCGTAAGTATGCTTTTTGCCGGAAAGTTTGTAGACTGGATGGATACCAAAAAAGGTTTTCTCTGGGCTATAGGAATCTGGTCTGTAGGAGCTGTTATTCACGCCTTTTGTGGAATTGCCACTTCAGGAGTTCTTACAGGAAACTGGTGGGTAGGTTTTCAGGAATCTAAAGAGATTATCGGAGGAGTTGATAATGTGGGTGCCATTATCAGTACCAGTGTTACCTTGTTTATTTTTGCCCGTTTCGTCCTGGCAGTAGGGGAAGCCGGAAACTTTCCTGCTGCGATAAAAACTACGGCAGAATATTTTCCTAAAAAAGACAGAGCACTGGCAACCAGTATTTTTAATGCAGGAGCAACAGTAGGAGCTTTGGCTGCACCAGTAACCATTCCTTTTATTGCAAAATCTATGGGTTGGGAATGGGCATTTATCATCATTGGAGCTTTAGGTTTTGTTTGGATGGGACTTTGGGTATTCTATTACAAAAAACCTCACGAACATCATAAAGTCAATGAACATGAGCTTACTTATATTCAGCAGGATCAGGACGATTTGGCTGTAGGAGATTCATCAGCATCAGAGAAGAAATTCTCTTTCAAAGAATGTTTCAGTCACAGGCAGACGTGGGCTTTTGCTTTCGGAAAATTTATGACAGACGGGATCTGGTGGTTTTTCTTGTTCTGGACACCTGCCTATCTGAGTTCTGTTTATAAAATGGATTCTACCCAAAGTGCCTTACCGTTATTTGTTCTCTATATGATTACGTTATTTTCCATCATTGGAGGATGGCTTCCGAAGTATTTCGTAGAGAAAAAAGGAATGGATGCGTATTCTGGAAGGATGAAAGCGATGTTGATCTTTGCTTTTTTCCCTTTGCTGGCATTATTGGCACAGCCATTGGGCTCTGTTTCATATTGGATTCCGGTATTAATCATTGGAGTGGCAGGAGCCGCTCATCAGGCTTGGTCAGCAAATATCTTCTCAACGGTAGGCGATATGTTTCCCAAAAAAGCCATTGCAACCATTACAGGAATTGGTGGAATGGCAGGAGGAATCGGTTCTTTTTTAATCAATAAATCATCAGGTGTGTTATTTGATCATGCTCATAAAGCATGGACTACTATTGATGGAATGCCTTTGCTGGAGAAATATCCGCAATACATCAATGAGCGTTTGCCGGAGAATTTTCTTCACGATCTGGAAAAATCGGGCGCTATTATTTCTGATGGAATTGATAAAGGATACATGATCATTTTCTCTGTGTGTGCAGTCGCTTACCTGATTGCCTGGAATGTCATGAAGACTTTGGTTCCTAAATACAAAGTAATTAAGTAGAAATAAAAACTATCAAACCTAAAGATAGTTTCATTCAAATTAGAAAAAAATGGAAAATCAGATAAAACAAAAACTAAATCGTGAATTCTATGGTTTTCAGGAAAAACTTCCTATTAAAATAGTACAGTTTGGAGGCGGGAATTTCATGAGAGGATTTACAGATTATGTCATTGATCAGCTTAATAAAAAAGCAGCGTTCAATGCAGGAATTGTAAATGTACAGCCTACACCGGGAGGTTCTGTTCATAAGCTTGAAGAGCAGGATAATCTGTACACCCTTTTTACAAGAGGAATAAAGAAAGATGAAATTATTGATGAAAAACAGGTGATTTCTTCCATTCAGAAGTCCATCAATCCTTATACACATTATGACGAATTTCTGGCTTTAGCAAAAGAAGAAGAATTGGAATTTATCTTTTCCAATACAACAGAAACCGGGATCGCCTATGATGAAACCGAAGAATATCATGCAGGACCACATAAAAACTTTCCTGCGAAACTCACGGTTTTATTGTATGAAAGATTTAAATATTTCAAAGGAGCACCAGAAAAAGGATTAAGAATTATCCCTTGTGAACTGATTGAAGATAATGCTTTGGCTTTAAAAGATATCATTATTAAATATGCCAGATTATGGAATTTAAAAGAAGATTTTGTGCAATGGATTGAACAATGTAATTGTTTTCACAATACTTTGGTAGACAGAATTGTTCCGGGATATCCTAAAGATGATGCAGAATCCTACGAAGAACAGTTGGATTACGAAGACCGGATGATGGTCGTTTCTGAAGTCTTTTTACTATTTGTCATTCAGGAAGTTAAAAATTTAAAAGAAAGAATTCCTTTTGACCAAATTAATGAGCAGATTCTGGTGGTAGATGATATTCTGCCGTACCGTCTTAGAAAAGTAAGAATTCTGAATGGTGGACATACTTTGATGCTGGCTCCAACCATTTTATCAGGAAAAGAAACGGTAAAAGAATCCATTGATAATCCGTTCATTGGGCAGTTTTTAAAAGACACCATTTTCAATGAAGTCAATCCAACTTTAGGATTGGATGAAAATGAATTGAAAGATTTTGCAGAAGAAGTTTTCGACAGATTTAGAAATCCTTTTATTAAACATCATCTGGCAAGTATCGCTTTATATTTTGTATCTAAATTTAAAGTGAGAGTGCTTCCAAGCTTATTGAAATATGTTGAAATCAATCAAAAATTACCACTTAATTTAACTTTCTCTTTAGCTGCTCTCATCAGATTCTATCAGGGAAATTTCGGGGATAAAGCCCTTCCGTTAAATGATGAACAGACAATTATTGATCGTTTCAAAGAAATATGGTCCACCAGTGATTATGAAAAGGTAGCGGAATTTGCCTTAAGTGAAATTTCTTTCTGGGATACAGATCTCACAGAAGCGGAAGGCTTGAAAGATGCTGTAGCAAAAGCTTTGTGGGAAATTGATCATCACGATGTAGAAACAGCATATCACCATTTTGTTCAATTCTATTCTTAAAAATCATGCAGAAGAAAGTATTGAAAGTAAATCCCAAAGATAATGTTGCTGTAGCTCTCGTTGATCTTCATCAGGGCGAAACTGTTATTTTGGATCATTTTACCTATGAAATTATAAAAGACACGAATGCCAAGCATAAATTTGTCACGGAAGATCTTTCTGAGGGGGATGCTGTCATCATGTATGGAGTTTTGGTGGGAAAAGCCAGCCAAACGATTCAAAAAGGTGAAGTCATCACGACTGAAAATGTAAAACATCAAAGTGCAAAAGTACAAGCTAAAACAGAAACAACTGCCTGGAAAGCTCCAAATGTAGAGGAGTGGAAAGATAAAATATTCATGGGATATCACAGAGAAGACGGACAGGTAGGAACAGAAAATGTATGGTTGTTTTTTCCTTTGGTTTTTTGTGAAAACAGAAATGTTGAGATTTTAAAAGAGGTTTTTGAAAAAGAACTCTTATTCGAAAAAGTAACAAAACATCAGCTTTTGCTGAGATCTCTGATCAATAATTCAGATACGGAAACCATTGCGGAAGAAGATCAGGATGAAAGAATTTTTAAAAATATTGACGTTAAATTCATCACTCATCAGGGCGGTTGCGGTGGAATTCGTCAGGATGCAGAAGCTTTGGGGCGTTTGCTGGCAGGATATGTTAATAACCCAAATGTTGCCGGAGCAACCGTTTTGAGTCTGGGATGTCAGAATCTTCAGGTACAGATTTTCAAAGATGCTCTGGACAAGATCAGTCCTGAGAATAAAAAACCGATTATTGTGTATGAGCAGCAAAAATCCGGAACAGTAGATGAAATGCTGAGTGGAATTATCAAAGATTCTTATGAAGCGATTAAAAAAGCCAATGAGATTCAAAGAAAACCGGCACCTATTTCAAAACTGGTATTAGGATTAGAATGTGGCGGTTCAGACGGTTTTTCCGGAATTTCTGCCAATCCGGTTTTAGGGCAGTTGTCAGATTTAATGGCCGGAATTGGTGGCGCAACTATTCTTTCAGAATTCCCGGAATTGTGTGGAGTAGAGCAGCAGCTGGTGAACCGTTGTGTGAATGAAAAAGATGCAGAAAGATTTTTACAGTTGATGAAAGATTTTGAAGAATCAGTCGTTGCTGCAGGATCTGGTTTTGATATGAATCCGTCACCGGGGAATATTAAAGACGGATTGATCACTGATGCCATGAAATCTGCAGGAGCGGCTAAAAAAGGAGGCTCATCGCCTATTAATGATGTTCTTGACTTTACAGAATATATTAAGAAACCGGGATTGAATTTATTGTGCACACCAGGAAACGATGTAGAATGTACAACAGCTCTGGTAGGCTCAGGCTCTAATATTGTACTGTTTACAACCGGCCTTGGAACTCCTACCGGAAATCCTGTCGTTCCCGTAGTGAAAATATCCTCCAATACTTCACTTTCCGAAAGAATGCCTGATATCATCGACTTCAACACAGGTGATGTGATTACAGGGGAAAAGACAATTGACGAAAAAGCAGAAGAACTGCTGGAATACATCATCAAAGTAGCCAGCGGAGAAGTAAAAACCAAGGCTGCTATTTTAAATCAAAACGACTTTATTCCCTGGAAAAGAGGGGTTAGTTTATAAAATGTTTTTTGACTATAAATATTAATTAGGGATGAAAATGCTTTCTACTTTGTAGGAGGCATTTTCTTTTTATATATTTTATTGAAATAATAAAGTTGTTAAAAACGGTAAAAAAAGAGTTGATACTGTGAAAATAGCATCTCCTATATGTAATTTTCGATATTCTCCCTGTTCCCAACTGGATTGCATATAACCTGTCATTAAAGGTTCATTCCCAAAAATGATAAGAAATAAATTTCTAAATATCCAGTAATAAATCATATAAAGCAAAGGGAAAAATGCCCAAGTCGCTGCATTGCCGTTTGGCATTTTCAATGATTCTCTGTTCAAGTTGAAGTAACCAAGTAAGGCTATCAAAATAGTGAAAAATAATACAATCAAATATGTTGTTCTGTTCTTCAATTTTTTATAAGATAACCATAAAATGATTTGACCAAAGCCACCAAGAAAAATATAAAGAGATTGATTATCCAATACGATTGTTATATGTAGTTAAACTAAGATTATTTTCTCTTAGAAGATTTCCTTATATAAAGTTGCGGTGTAAGTACCACTTTTTTCTCAATAGAAACCCCGGAACCGTTTTCTTTTACACTTTCTAAAAATACCTGTCCGGACATTTTTCCCATCAATACAGGAGTCTGATCCACAGAACTGATTGGAAGTTCCATGAATTGGGTAAAAGGCTCATTAGAAAACCCGATGATAGCCACTTCCTGAGGAATTTTGATATTTCGTTTCTTTAATTCCTGGCAGGCACCTAATGCGGCAAAATCACTGGAAGAAAATATAGCATCAGGAACAGATTTTTTACTCCAAAGTTTTTTAATGGCTTCTGTACCTTCCTCAATAGAACTGCCTGTGAAGATAACATTATCCTCTTTTACAGGAAGGTGATGATCCGCCAAAGCCTGTTTATATCCGTTGAGACGGTTTTGATAAATTTCAAGGTTAAGATCTCCTGCAAAATGGCATATATTCTTATAACCTTCTTTGATAAGATGTTCTGTAGCCATATAGCCCCCACGATAATCATCAATAGTCACAGTGCTGATCCCTGAAATATCTTTTTTACGGTCAAAAAAGATAACCGGGGTATTGGAAGTATCTATAATGCTTTGAATATGACTGATATCTGTTGTCGTTTTAGAAACAGACATAAAAATGCCATCTACCTGTGCATTCAGCAACGTATTAAGCTGTCTTTTTTCAATATTGACATCTTCGTGGCTCTGACAGATGATCACATGATAGCCGAGTGGGGAAAGCTCTTCCTCAATTCCTCTGATCACAGATGAAAAGAAATTGGTATTGATATACGGAACAATGATCCCTACGTTTTTGGTTTCACCACTTTTTAAAGCTTTGGCAAGGTTGTTCTGCTTATAGTTCATTTCCTTGGCCGTTTTACGAACCAGCTCTTTGGTTGCCTCACTTATTCGCGGATGGTCATTCAGTGCTCTTGAAACAGTTGCCACACTTACGTTAAGCTTATTGGAAATATCATAGATGGTGGCACTTTTCTTATTCATACTGATTTTTTCTGAGCAATTTTATGAAGTCTGAACAGCAGACGTTATTGACGTAAATTTAATCAAATTATAGCTATTTGAAAGCAAAAAGATGCATTTTAAGTAGGCCTTCTGCAGATTTTGGACATATTTTATTTTTATCAAATTTAAACCTCTGATTTCATGATGGATAGATAATAAAAAAACCGAAAGCAAAACTACTTCCGGCTGTATATTCTATTTTCATTTTATTATGGAATCAAAACAGCTCTGCCTTTGATCTTTCCGTTTCTCATTCTATCATAAACTTCATTGGCCTCATCCAGATTATATTTTTCAATTTCGATATGAATTTTTTTCTGTCTTGCCAATCCTACCACTTCCATAAGTTCAACTCTTGATCCCCAGTAAGGATTTGTCATACTTACCCCAAATGGAAGTCCAGACATGCTGTATTGATAATGACCGCCACCCAATCCTACAATGGTAAGATCTCCATCCAGACTCACAATTTTAGTTCCAAGTTCAATGGTTGATGTAGCGCCTACAAAATCAATAACCACTTTAGCTTTTTTAATTCCTGTGATTTTCTGAATCTGTTCTGCAGTATCAGTATCTTTTGAGTTCACAGTGAACGTTGCTCCAAGTTCTTTGGCGAAGGCCAGTTTTTCTTCTGTCACATCACAGGCAATGATGGTACTGCCGCTAACTTCTCTAAGAATCTGCAGAGCAACATGCCCAAGTCCTCCAACGCCAATCACTACAACATACTCATCGGGTGTTAGTTTAGACAATGATCTTTTAATTGCGGAATAAGGAGTCAATGCTGCATCAGTAAGCGGAGCGGCAATCACGGGATCCAGATCATAAATAGGAACTAATAATCTTGAAGAAGGAACAAGCATATACTCAGCCATTCCTCCATCTAGTCCCAAACCGCCTCCATAAGCCATTTCTGACTGATGATCACAATAATTTTCTTTGGATTGCTGACAGGGTTTACAATGGCCACATCCCCAAGGACCATAGACCAGAACGGCATCTCCTTTTTTATAACCTTTAACGTCAGGGCCAATTTCTTCGATCCAACCTGCATTTTCATGGCCTAATGTGAATACTGAACCTCCTACAGTTCCCTCGTCAATAATATGAAGATCAGAGTGGCATACACCTGCTCCTCCGATTTTTAACAAGACTTCATCTCCTTTAGGAGTCGGTTTCTCCATATTATTTACAACACGGACATCTTTGTGCCCGAAAAAACGTACTGCTTTCATAACTTAATATTTTAAAACTTATACCTTAAATATACGAAAATTGATCTTGAATAACGAGTGATTTAATTGATATTAAACTAATATATGTCAGTAAATTATGGGGAAATTTCCCTGATAGTCTGCTTGTAAATCATTATATTAAACTACATGTCAAATGGTTTTGGGGGCAGTATGATTCAGATCATATTAGAGGGAGTAAGCAGTTGATTATATTTGAGCATTGAAAATTTCATATTTCTGACAAATTACAGTATAACCTCTCGTTGTTTCGGGAGGTTTTTTTGTGGAAAAATTTCAATATAAAATTAGAAATACTGATTTACAGGATACATGTAGCCCCAACGGATGATTTTTCAAAATTTTTTAAAGAATATTTATTTCAGATAGAAAGTATATATGAATATTTTGATTTCAAAATTTATAAAAATATGATCAAGTACATTTAAGTATATTGTCATCTAAATTTAATTCGTTTCAGTCAAATTAGATAATAATTAACAATCAGGAAAGCATACAAAATAAACTTTTAAATTGGGCATCTCTATCTTTAAACGACTTGGATTGTACTCATATTCCCCTATCTGCTGACAAATTTCTAAATTAATTTGTTAATATTATAAAATGATCTATTTTTAGTATTTTATTACAAAAATACTATTTAATGCCAAAAAAAATTATAAGAAATCTTCAAATTGGAGTAGTGATTTCTTTAATACTTCTGATTACTAGTTCCGTAGCATCTTATATAAGCATACATAAGCAGATGGAGAATAGGAAAGACTTATTAAAAAATAAGGAATCTATAAGCTTAGCAAAAGATATCTTAAATACTCTTTTAAATGCTGAAACAGGAAATAGGGGATACCAGCTTACCGGAAGAGAAAATTTTCTTGAACCTTTCAATAAAAGTAGGAGTGAATATCCGTTGCTTGTTTCTAACAAAGGTAAACTTCATCTTAGAGATAAAGATCAGATTAATATCCTAAATGAATTGCTGCATACTTCAGAGATAGTGATGAAAGAATATGTATTGCTTATTGAGAAACGTAAAAAAGGGATATTAATGAGTCCGGAAGAACTTGTACAAAACAAGGAAGCTATGGACAGATGCCGCATGCTCGCTCAGAAATTTGTAAAAAAGGAGGAAGTTCAACTTGCCATAAAAAATGAAGAACTGAACAAGTCTTCCGAGTTGACCGTTTTGTTCATCGTCTTTTCTGCCATGGCCGCCATTGGTGTAACTATTTTTGTTTATATACAACTAAAATCTGACCTTATCCGCCGTGGGAAGTTAGAAAAAGATCTGTTTTATACTAAGGAAATGCTTGAGGAAACAGGCTTAGTAGCCCAAGTGGGAGGTTGGGAAGCCAATATGAAGACCGGGAAGCTCTTCTGGTCTCAAAGTACAAGAGAAATTCACAAACTAAAAGATGATTTCAAGCCTACTTTCGAAAGTGCCTTTGAATTTTACAAAGGAAAAAGTAGGGAGAGAATAAAATATCTTTTTAACAGGGCAATACAACAAGGAATTACTTTTGATGAGGAGTTTCAGCTTTTGCGTAATGATGGCATTACGATCTGGGTAAGAGTAAAAGGGATTCCTGAATTTGAAGGTGACAGCTGCAAAAGAGTTTTCGGAATCATTCAGGATATTGATGCCTTCAAAAAGATGTTTCTGGAGGTTACCCGGAAGGAGGCTATAATGCAGTCTTTTGCCACTGATGTTCCTGTTCCTTTGGCTATGTTTGATAAAGACCTTAACTATGTTGCTGTAAGCAACAGATGGAAAGAGGAATTTAGTATGAATAATGTAGATCTTATTGGTAATAATCTTTTTACTATATCACCTAATATTCCCAAAGAAAGAAAAGAGATTTATGACAATGCGCTGTTGGGAAAAACCTATATCAACAGTGACTATACATTAAAGGTAGAAGGAAAAGAAGAAATTCAGCATTATGACCTTAAAGTCGGACCTTGGTATCTTACAAAAGATGAAGTAGGAGGGGTAATTATTTCCATACAGAATATTACAAATGCTGTAAAGATAAATGAAGAACTGAAAAATGCCAAGGAAACAGCAGATATAGCCAGCAAAGCAAAATCCGAATTTCTTGCCAATATGAGTCATGAGATCAGGACTCCTTTAAACGGAGTTATTGGTTTTTCAGACCTTCTCCTTACGACACCGTTGAATGAAACACAGATGCAATATCTGAATTATATCAATGAGTCCGGGGAAAACCTGCTTAGCATCATCAATGATATATTGGATTTTTCTAAAATAGAATCCGGGAAAATGGAGCTTTTGATTGAAAAATGTGATGTTTATGATATGTTGAGCCAGGTTATAAATGTTATTATTTATCAATCCCAGAAAAAAAACATCGAACTTCTTCTCAATATAGAGCCGGGTCTTCCAAAAATACTTTTTATGGATGAAGCAAGGTTAAAACAGATCTTGATCAATCTTCTTGGGAATGCTGTGAAATTTACAGAAAAGGGAGAGATCGAGCTAAAAGTAGAGAAATTACGCATGGATGATAGTACTATTGCTTTGCGTTTCTCGGTTAGAGATACGGGGATCGGTATCCCTGTTGAAAAACAGAAATACATTTTTGATGCCTTTACTCAGGAAAATAGCTCCATCAGTAAACAATATGGAGGCACGGGTCTAGGGCTTACTATTTCGAACAATATCCTGGGATATATGGGAAGCCATTTGTCGCTGAGCAGCGCAAAGGAAAGTGGTTCTGTATTTTTCTTTGACATTGAGATTCCTTACGAGATCTCTCAATTTAGAGAGGAAGATGAAATAACTATTAAAACGGCTCTGGTGGTTGATGATAATGAAACCAACAGGATCATTCTTGAGCACATGCTTAGCTATAAAAATATAAAATCCACCCTGGCTTCTAATGGGATGGAAGCATTAGAGATCTTGTTGAAAGGTGAACGGTTCGATGTGATCCTGATGGATTATCATATGCCTCTTATGTCCGGATTGGAAACGATTGATAAAATGACAGGGCTATTCAATCAGCGAAAAGAGACTTCTCCATTTATAATTCTTTCTTCTTCTTCTGAAGAACTGGGCATATTTGCCTCGGTTAGGAAAATACAAAATGCACATTTACTGTTGAAGCCTATCAAATCACATGAACTATACAAAACCTTAAAAAAAGTAGATCGAAGTTATACGGTAGAAATTAGTAAGGATCAGTCTGAAAAAGTTTCGCATTTATTTGCCCCGGAATTAGAAGTGCTTTTGGTGGATGATAACGTTGTGAATATGGTCCTGAATAATAGAATGATGAAGTCTCTAGCTCCCAGTATACACTTAACAGAAGCGGTCAACGGGCTGCAGGCTGTGGAGGAATGCAAGAAAAAGCAGTTTTCCATTATCATGATGGATGTACAGATGCCGATAATGAGTGGTATTGAGGCAACACAAAATATTAGAATGCTGCCGGGATATGAACATGTACCTATCATAGGCGTTACAGCCGGAAATGTGCTGGGCGAAAAAGAAAAGTGTCTTGAAGCCGGAATGAATGATTTCCTTCCCAAACCTGTAAGAAAGGCAGACCTTCTTGAAGTACTCAAAAAATATATTAGTGTTTAGAATTATGAAAATGGTGCTCGATTTCTTCTACTAAGTTACTTTTTACTTAGAATTACTTTTACAAAAAAGATTTTACACAATCTATAAAAAAGAGGCTATCTTAAAAAGGTAGCCCCTTTTAATAGTATTATTTTCTTGTAATGGTTCAAAACTTAATTGTCAAATTAGATAATTTATGATCAAGAACATTTAGTCTTCTTAGATTCTTCAACAAAGAGTTCAAGTTTTGTAGCCGCACCAGGAATCGAACCTGGATCTAAAGTTTAGGAAACTTCTATTCTATCCATTGAACTATGAGGCCTTGCTAAGATCATAAAATTACAAATTATTTGCCGGAGTAGCGTAATGATCAGGATGTTGATTCAAGAGAAAAACTTTAACAATAAATGCTCAAGTAGGTTTTAGGACTTTTATAATCCGGCTTTCTCTGAAATTATAGAATTTTTTTTAAATGGGATGAGCTCCCTTAATCCTCATTTTATTCCTATTTAAAGCATAAAATGTGGTATGAATTAGTTATTCATAATACTTTAAAAATTGCTATGTTTTGAAATATTGTAAGTATTTTTGAGGTTTAAATATCTGTAACTAATTATTGATTTTAACTTCTATGATTTTAATTGTTGATGACAATCAAAGTAATCTTTATTCACTGCAAAAATTACTAGAGTCCAAAGATTTTCAGGTGGAAACAGCCAATTCCGGTGAAGAGGCTCTGGGTAAAGCCCTTAAAAACGACTATGCCCTCATTATTCTGGATGTTCAGATGCCTGATATGGACGGCTTTGAAGTAGCAGAAACACTTGCAGATTACAGTAAAACAAAAGAAGTTCCCATTATATTTTTATCTGCTGTTAATACAGACAAGAAATTTATAACGAAAGGCTATGCTTCTGGTGCTAAAGATTATGTCACCAAACCTGTAGATCCTGAAATTCTTTTACTGAAAGTAAAAACATTCTATAATCTTCAGGAGCAGAATATAGCGATGAAGAAGGCCCAACAGAATCTTGAGCTGGAGGTTAAAGGAAGACGTGAATCACAAGTGACGATGAAATCGCAGATTGACCATTTTCACTTAATGCTGGAATCACTTCCACAAATTGCATTTACCCTTAATGAAGCCGGAACGGTGGATTTTGTGAATGGTAAATGGTATGAATATTCAGATTCTGAACAGAATTTTCCTGAAATATATCCCGATGACCCTGATATAACAGAGGAGTTTGAGAGATGCAGAAAAAAAGGAAAAGCTCTTGAGCTGGAAGTTAGAATTAAAAATGTGGTTTCAGGTAATTACCGTTATCATTTGCTTAGAGTAACGCCGGTATATGATGAAGGCCGTATTAAAAACTGGGTGGGAACTTTTACCGATATTGATGATCAGAAGAAAGTTGAAAAAGAAAAAGATGAATTTTTAAGCATTGCAAGCCATGAGCTGAAAACCCCTTTAACGAGTATTAAAGCCTATGTTCAGTTATTAGAAAGAAAATTGAAACTCGACAAAGAAAGTTCTGAAGCAGGATTTGTAACGAAAGTTCAGGGACAGATTGAAAAGCTGAATACATTGATCACTGATCTGCTGGATGTTTCTAAAATAGAAAATGGCAAGCTAAAAATTAATAAAAAGCCGGTGAATCTGGAAAATTTGATCAGTAATGCGATTGAAACAATCATACAAACTCACGATCAGCGTGAAGTGAAAATTGAGCGTCACGGAACAAAACCTGATATTTTAATTCCTTTAGACGAAATCCGTATAGAACAGGTACTCATCAACTTTCTGACCAATGCTATAAAATATTCACCAGATAATAATCAGGTTATTGTTACCACTTTTGTAGATGAAGAAGCTGAAGAAGTAAGAGTGAACGTAACCGACTTTGGAATTGGTATCCCTGATTTTAAACAGGATGCTGTATTCAAAAAATTCTACCGTGTAGAAGAATCTTCACTGCAGTTCCAGGGAATGGGAATCGGATTGTTTATCTGCTCCGAGATCATCAAACAGCACCATGGAAACGTTGGAGTTTCCAGTATAGTAGATGAAGGCTCTACTTTTTATTTCACATTACCACTAAACTAATTTTAATGCCGAAAAAAATAATAAGAAATCTTCAGTTTGGTGTAGGTCTTTCACTTTTGATTTTAATAGCCAGTTCACTGGCCTCTTATTGGAGTATCCAAAATCAAATGAAACACCGCGAAAGTCTTTCCAAAAGCAGACGTTCTGTAACAGCGGTGAAAGATGTGCTGGTTGCATTACTGGATGCAGAAACAGGAAACAGAGGGTATCAGCTTACCGGAAGGGAAGATTTTCTTGAACCTTATAAACGAGGGTTAAGAGAATACCCTAAAGCTTTGGTACGTGCTGAATCTTTGGATATCAATGATCAGAATCAAATTCAAAGACTTGCAGGCTTAAAAGCAGCAGTTGATCAGGTAATGCAGAACCTGAAACATTTGGTTGAGAACAGACGAAGAGGCATTATCATGACGCAACAGGAGATTACTGAGGGTAAAACCTATATGGATCAGTGCCGGAAAATTGTCAATGATTTTGTACAATATGAAGAAAGTCAGGTTGAAATTAAAAATAACGATCTCAACCGTTCGTCCGGTACAACCGTTCTTTTTATCCTTTTTTCTGCCATTGCCGCAGTTGTTGTCACGGTGTTTTTCTATATAAAAATGCGTGCAGATCTTATCCGAAGAGATAAGCTTGAGAAAATGCTTAAGGCAAAAGATGAAGAAATGACACGTCGTGTAAGTGCTATTCAAAAGATTGCCAACAGAGTAGCGAATGGGGATTACAGTGAAAAAGCAGTGGATAATGCTCAGGATGATCTTGGAGATTTGGTAGAATCTCTTAATCACATGACGGAATCTCTCAAAATCTCTTTTGATACCATTAATAAGAGCGATTGGCGTCAGAAAGGGCTTGCGCTACTTAATGAATCCCTGGTAGGGAATAAGACTGTACAGGAAGTTTCCAATAAATCTTTAATGCAGTTGATTGAATACGGAAAATGTATTAATGGCTCTCTGTATTTATATGATGAAGGCATTTTAAAACTTAATAAAGCATTTGGACTGGAATCCAATATGAAAAAAGCTTTTGAGCCCGGAGAAGGAATGGTGGGACAGGCTTTTGTTAATGCTAAGACACAGGTTTATAATAATCTTCATGAAGAAGACTTTGTAGTCACTTTTGCCAGCAGTACGATTAAAATTTACGGGATTATATTGCTTCCGCTTTTTGCAGACGGCCATATAATAGGAGTGTTGGAGCTTGGTTCCACGTCTAATTTTGAGGAAGACAGAATACACTATTTTGAAGAATGCTGTACCAATATAGGAATCGCCCTGAGTGCTGCAAAAAGCAGAGAAAAAGAGCAGCAATTATTGGAAGAAACGCAGGCACAGTCAGAAGAATTACAGGTTCAGCACTCTGAGCTTGAAAATCTGAATACTGAACTGGAAGCACAAACCCAGAAGCTTCAGGCATCTGAAGAAGAGCTTAAAGTGCAGCAGGAAGAGCTTATGCAGGCTAATGCAGAGTTGGAAGAACGCTCCAGATTGCTGGAAGAAAAAAATCATTTGATTGCTGAACGTAATAATGAAATTCAGAAAAAAGTAGAAGAACTGGCATTAAGCACCAAATACAAATCTGAGTTTTTAGCCAATATGTCTCATGAATTGCGTACTCCGCTGAATTCGATTCTTCTTTTATCCCGATTAATGACGGAAAATCCTGATGAAAATCTTAACGAAGATCAGATGGAATCTGCCAAAGTAATTCATAGTTCGGGTACAAGCTTATTAACCCTTATTGATGAAATTCTGGATCTTGCCAAAATAGAATCCGGTAAAATGACTCTTGAATATCAGGACGTAAATCTTGAAGAAGTGGTAAAAGATCTGAAAAGTCTTTTCAATCCGGTATTTCAGGAAAAGAATCTTCCGTTTAATATCGAGATTGATGCAAATGTGCAGAAAGTGATCGAAAGTGACCGTCTAAGAATTGATCAGGTATTGAGAAATTTATTGTCAAATGCGTTAAAATTTACCACAAAAGGAAGCATCGGGTTACATATCAAAAAATATTCTGAAAAGCCTGATTTTATTATATTCTCAGTGAAAGATACAGGCGTTGGAATTGCTGAGGATAAGCAAAAAATTATCTTTGAAGCATTCCAGCAAGCGGACGGATCTACCAAAAGAAAATTTGGAGGAACAGGTTTAGGTCTGTCCATAAGCCGAGAAATTGCAAGACTTCTGGGAGGTGAGCTGGTTCTGAAAAGTGAAATAGACAAAGGAAGTGAATTCAGTTTTATCATTCCTGTACATGCAGCGACAGAGATTATCCATTCAGAAACAGATCAGGATCTTGTAGAGGTGATCCGTGAAGATGTGGAAGAAATTCAGAATATTCTTGATGAAGGAGAAACAAAAGTAATTCCCGTAAATACCCTTGAAATTCCTGAAGATGTTGCAGACGATAGAGAAAATATTCAGGAAGGAGATAAAGTCATTCTGATCATTGAAGATGATATCAATTTTGCAAAAGCTTTATTGAAATATGCCCACCTGCAGAGCTATAAAGGAGTGGTTGTAGTAAGAGGAGATTATGCTCTTTCAGCGGCTCAAAAGTATCATCCGCATGCCATTTTACTGGATGTTCAGCTTCCTGTAAAAGATGGCTGGGAGGTCATGGATGAACTGAAATCTGATTCTTATATCAAACATGTTCCGGTTCATATGATGTCTGTTCTTCATCTTAAAAAAGAAAGTCTGATGAAAGGTGCTGTAGACTTTATTAATAAGCCGGTAGCACTGGATAAAATGACTGACGTTTTCAGAAAGATTGAAGAAGCCTTAGAAAAAGGATCTCAAAAAGTCCTGATTGTAGAAGAAAATGCCAAACATGCCAGTGCATTATCTTATTTCCTGAGCAATTTTAATATCTCTTTATCCGTAGAACATACGGTGGAAGATAGTGTAAAAGCTCTGACTTCCGATTTTGTAGACTGCGTTATTCTGGATATTGGAAGCGCAAAAGGAAATGATTATCATGTAATAGAATCCATCAAAAGCCATGAAGGGCTGGAAAACCTTCCCATCATTATCTTTACAGAACACCATTTATCTAAAGAAGAAGAACTTAAAATAAAGCAATACGCAGATTCAATTGTTGTAAAAACAGCACACTCGTACCAAAGGATTTTAGATGAAGTAGGACTGTTCCTGCATCTGGTGGAAGAAAAAAACAATTCCGCAGAAAGTAGTACAGGGAGAATGCTGGGATCTTTAACGGAGGTTCTGAGTGGCAAAAAAGTACTGATTACCGATGACGATGTACGCAATATTTTTTCTTTAACCAAAGCACTGGAAAAATATAAAGTTGAGGTTATCGTAGCCATGGACGGAAAGCATGCTCTGGAACAAATTCACCACAATCCTGATATAGATGTGATTTTAATGGATATGATGATGCCGGAAATGGATGGCTATGAAACCATAAAGCAGATCAGAAAAATGCCGGCATTTAAAAGGCTGCCTATTATAGCGGTAACTGCAAAATCAATGATTGGAGACCGTGAGAAATGCATTACAGCAGGAGCTTCGGATTATATCTCAAAACCTGTAGATATTGATCAGCTGTTGTCGCTGCTTCGCGTTTGGTTGTATGAAAGTTAAACAGATAAAACTCTGATGAAAAAGAAAATTTTAATTGTGGATGATGATCCACGCAATATATTTGCATTGAAACTCACCCTTAAGGCCCGTGGATATGCAGTAGAAACCTCTACAATGGCTCAGGAAGCTCTGGATATGCTACAAGCTAATCCTGATTTTTCAATGGTGCTTATGGATATGATGATGCCGGGAATAGACGGCTATGAAGCAGTGAGAATCATAAGAAATACACCTGAAATCAAAGATATTCCAGTTATTGCAGTAACCGCACAGGCTATGCCTGAAGATCGTCAGAAATGCATTGAGGTAGGTGCTAATGATTATGTTTCAAAGCCTATTGATGTAGACCTTTTACTAATGGCAATAGAAAAAATTTCATAGATGCTGGAACCAAGTATCGTAAAAGATGAAGAAATAGAATATCTGATCAACGATGTCTATGAAATGTATGGTTATGACTTTTCCGGTTATAGCAGGGCTTCGTTTAAAAGAAGGGTAAATAGGATATGCCTTTTGGACAGATTTACCAGCTTTGCTGAACTTAGATATACCCTTATGAATGATGCGGAATATTTAAAACGCTTTGTAGAAGAAGTTACGGTAAACGTCACAGAAATGTTTCGGGATCCTTCTTTTTTTAAAGCATTACGGGAAAAAGTTTTGCCCCAATTAGGCACTTATCCGCTGATCAGGATCTGGATTGCTGGTTGCTCTACGGGAGAAGAAGCCTATTCTATCGCTATTTTATTGAAAGAAGCAGGGCTGTATGATAAATCCCTGATTTATGGTACAGATTTGAATCCTGCGGTTCTTGAGACAGCCAGAGCCGGTGTTTTCCCGTTATACCAGATGAAATTATATTCTGAAAACTATATGCTTTCAGGAGGGAAACGTGATTTTTCAGATTACTATACAGCCAATTATGATAGTGTAAAGTTTGATAAAAGCTTACAGGAAAAACTTATTTTATCTACCCACAACCTGGTTTCAGACAGTTCTTTCAATAGTTTTCAGCTGATTATATGCAGAAATGTTCTGATTTATTTTGATAGAGAACTCCAGGAAAGAGTTTTTAAACTTTTTGACAACAGCCTGGAAAATTTAGGCTTTCTGGCTTTGGGAGCAAAAGAAACACTTAGGTTTTCCACCATTGAAAAGAATTATCATCAGATTGAAGACCAGAAAATCTGGAAAAAGCTTGATCATCATTAATAAACAATGCTATGGAATCACAGAGAAACATTGAATTAATTGTTATAGGAGGATCAGCAGGCAGTTTACAGGTCATTATTGAAATGATCAAAAACCTGAATAATATCCTGAAAATCCCAATTGTAGTGGTGGTTCACCGTAAAGCTCAATCAGGAGACATTCTGAGAACTTTATTACAGCAGTTTACGAAGATACCGGTGATAGAAGTAGAAGATAAAACTGAAATGGACAATAATGCCATTTATATTGTTCCGGCAGATTATCATTTGCTGTTTGAGAATAAGAAAAATATGTCATTGGACAGCTCAGAAAAAATGAATTATTCCCGTCCTTCAATAGATGTTACCTTCAGGTCTGCAGCCGAAATTTATGGAGAGAATATGATTGGAATTCTTCTGTCCGGAGCTAATGCAGATGGAGTAGAAGGGCTGTCTTATATTAAAAAAAATAACGGTCAGGTATGGATTCAGGATCCTGAAACGGCAGAAGTGGAATATATGCCCAAACATGCAGTAGAAGAAATAGATTATGACCAAATTATCAAACCGGATAATCTGGCAGATTATATCAATCAGTTGTAATAGAATAACCTAAATAATATGAACAAAAAGAAAATTTTAATTTTTGATGATGACGCTGCTATTTTGGAAGTGATCACCATCATATTTGAAGAGAATGGCTACGAGGTCAGAATCTCAGAAACCTCACATGATATTCTGGAGAAAGTGGCAGAATACCATCCCGATGTTATTCTGATGGATAACTGGATTCCGAGAATCGGAGGAGTGGAAGCCACAAAACTTCTGAAAAACAGTGATGAATTTAATCACATTCCTGTAATTTATGTTACGGCAAACAATGATATTGCTGCTTTAGCTTCTGAAGCACAGGCAGATGATTATGTTTCAAAACCTTTTAATCTGGATGATCTTGAAGAAATGGTGGCAAAGCATATAAAAGAGCAGGTGTAAATCTTTCGACTTTCCAAATAAAAAATCTCTCAAACTTTGAGAGATTTTTTTATGTATTGTTCAGATCAGAAATCATTTGATTTTTCGTTACGTGATAACTGTTGATGTTATGAATTAAAGAACGTAATAAAAGATAAAGCTGGGGATTTTCTATAATGACATGAGAAAATGTCTGCACAAGGATTAATTTTTTTGAAACTATGTTATGTGCAGTTATATATTCAGAGCTAAGATCAATGTCAATATTTAATTCCTTATTCACCTTAAGTTTAAAATATTCATCTATTAAATACTTATCATTAATCAGGTCTAAAGATTCTATTTTCGTTTCGTCCATAATGTTGATAATTAAACATTAAAATACAAATGTTATACCGTACATAGGAAAAAACAGATGAAATTATAACATAATAAAGAACAATCTGATAGGCTCAATAATTCAGTTTAGAATGAATAGGTTTTCAAGAATTCTAAAAACCTTTTTATGAAAGGGTATATGAATAAAAGAATCTGCCCTTTAGAGGCAGACTCAGTAGATAAATACATCTCATTTTTTTAATTAGACAACAATAAAAAGCACAGCCGACAATGCTGTGCTTAAATTTTTATTTCAAATTTAATTGCAATTTCAAGAGTAGTAAGAAAAGCAAATAAAGTTTCCACTTCGATGTTTATTACATAGTAAATGTAGTAATAATTTTAATACGAAATATGAATTTAATGTTAAAATTCACAAGTTATCCACATTTTTTTGTGGATAAGTCTGAAGCTAATTTAAAATCCAGGTTTTTGCGGTCTCAATATCCATATCCTGACCCTCTTTAGATTCCACAGGAACGTCCGGATCAATTTTCCCGTAATAGACTTTCCCGTTTCGGTCCATTTCATAAGAAGAAGCCAGAGCAAAGCTTTTACCGTCGCTTAACGGATAAACACTGTTGGCTGAAGTATAACCTGCCGATGGTTTTCCAAAGAGTTTTACATTGCTTTTTCCAATAAATGCAATTGTTGTAGCTTCTCCGGAACTGGCTGTGCTAGGGCCTATCAGAACTGCAATTTTAGTATGTCCGCTTTTAAGGTCATAAGGTTCTGCAATTTTGTTATCACCAAACTTTCTGTTCTTATAAATCCATGGAGATTTTTTGTCTTTGTAAACAAAATATCCCAATGTACCTTCTCCAATCAGGCTTCCGAGACCTGAAATCATAGGGTACATATTTCCTCCTGTATTGCCTCTCAGATCTACAATCCAGCCTTTAATCGTATTTTCAGAGTCCAGTTTTTTAATCATATTGTGGATCTGTAAGGCAAAATCATTTCCAACCTCTGTGTTTAAGGAACCAAAACCGGGAACTGAAATATAACCAATATGCTGGTCTATCAGTCTGGAATCGGGTTTTGCTTCATTTGTATTGCTTTTCTTTTGCTTTTCAGAACGCTCTTTTCCGGAAATAAATGAATGATTATCACCAGCCTGTCTTAGATTTTGTATAATATAACCCAATGCAGGATCGGTATCATCAATAGTTTTCATTCCTTTTGAAAGATGTTGAAGATTGGTATCAATATTTTTCCAATCTAATTGATCTGAAAAAATTGAATTCTTTTTTACAATATTTTTAAAGTCCTGAATGTATTTTGAAGATATTTTTGAAGGTTCTTCATTTGAAAATGAAATTGTATTCAGCTCAAAATGATCGAACCAAACAGTTCCGCTTCCTGAGAATACTCCTCCAAGAAGAAGACTTTTTACATTTTTATCAACAGTGAAAATCAAAGAATATTTCGTCCAGTCTTTATTGACGGCTATAGCCTTTTGCTGTGATTCTGAATTTCCAAAGTCAATCATCTTTCCATTTTCGTCCTTCACTTGAGTCCATAGATTGATTTTCCCATTGATGTTCTCGGATTTTATATAAGCACTGATTTCTATTTTCTGTAATTGCTGAATATTAAGAGGAACTTTTTGAGAAAAAGATTGGAAATTTTTGGAATTATCAGATTTTCCTGTCAGCTGCATAGAAGCTTTTCCCCCGAAATATTGGGTGTAATCTATTTTCCCTTCGTATGAATCTGTTTTTTTTATATTCCAATGGTTGGGTAATCCATCGGTCATGTTTTCAAAACCGGCATTTTGTATTTGAGCTTCCACCGAACAGACCAAAAATGCTGCTACAATAGTGCAGGTCAATTTTTTCATAAGTTATTAATTTCAGCTAAAATAAAAGAACTCGCCAAAAAAATCATACTTTGTTAACAAATTTTAGTAATGGTTTAGAAGGATTAACAGTTTATCATCAAAAGGAAGCTGCTAAAAGGTAGGATCGATTGTACTTCATCAATCGTTTATCTGACAGTATAAAAGAATGACCTTAACTCATCTGCAAATAGATAAGGTAATTCCAATGCAGCAAAGTGACCTCCTTCATTCATCTTTTTAAAGCTGGTTACGTTCACAAAACGTTCTGCCCATTCTTTCGGAAACTGAGCCTCACGGGGAAATACAAGTACTCCTGCAGGAACATTGCTTTTTTGATGAACTTGTGCGCCGCTCCATAAAGCCGCTGCATCTTCTTTGTACATTCTGGCAGAAGATCCTATGGTTTGTGTTACCCAATAGATCATAATATTAGTAAGCAATTCATCTTTTCCTCCGAATGCTGCTTCAATCAATTCCGGTGGTGCGCCTGCGTTGGTAAAGCTTATGATCCATGCTGCCAGCCCGACAGGAGAGTCATTGAGACCATAAGCAAGTGACTGAGGTTTGGTAGACTGTACCATGGCATAAGCACCTTCGCTGTACCACCATTGCTGAACAAATTGTGCAAAAGCCTGTTCCTCTTCACTCATTGTCGTGAAATCTTCCTGGCCGGTAGGATAGCCTACATCTGTAAGGTGAACGGATTCCAGTACTTCAGGATATTTCGAAGTCAGTGCTTTTACTACGCCCATTCCTATATCTCCTCCGGCTGCACAGAATTTTTCATAGCCAAGCACTTCAGTCATCAGTTTTTTCCAGAGATCTGCCACTTTTTCGCTGCTGACTGCTGTTTTATCAGAAAAGCCAAATCCCGGAATGGAAGGAATAACAAGATCAAAGCTCTGTTCACCTTCGGTAAGCAATGGAATAATTTTATGAAAACGGTAATAGCTGTCCGGCCAGCCATGAGTAAGAATCAATGGTTTTGGATTAGGACCTTTTCCTCTTATGTATTGAAAATGGATCAGAATTCCGTCGATCAGGGCGATATACTGTGGATGTTGATTCAATTGCTGTTCTTGCATTCTCCAGTCGTAATGATTGATCCAATAGTCGGTAAGTTCTTTCAGGTAAGCTTCGTTGGTGCCGTAGTTCCAGCCAGAATTTTCGGGTTCTCCCGGCCAGCGGGTATTTTGTAAACGGTTTTTAAGATCGGTGATAACCGATTCCGGGATGTTTACTGTAAAGGGTTCCATATTATTATATTTTATTGGTGTAAAGTGGATTTGGTGGAATATGTTGATAGTAAGATGGTTATCAAAGTTAAAAACTTTCTCTTTTAATAAATGTTGTCAAAATCATAAATTTTAAATTTTTTAATAAAGAAAAAATGTAACTTTAATTCATTAAAATCTCGTAATACATATTACTGTGAGTCAGGTTCTTTTTAACCTGAACATCTTAGGTTCAATTTTCTGAACCCAATATCTTTATTATATCATATCTAAAAGCAAAGACAATATGTCATTTGTATTATCAGCGGTCATTAGCGGTTAATCTGCTTTTGATTATTGATGTTTAATAATTAAAAAAATCATTATGAAAACCTATAAAATTGCCGTGATCGGCGGAACCGGAAAATCCGGACAATATCTGGTACAAAACCTTCTTGAAAAAGGATATTCTCTTAAACTTTTATTAAGGCATCCTGAGAGTTTCACCCTCCAAAATCCATTAATTGAAGTGGTAAAAGGAGATGCAAGGGATGAAAGAGCTATCCATACTTTGATTGAAGGAACCAATCTTGTCATAAGTACTTTAGGACAACCAAAAGGAGAGAAGTCTATATTCAGCGATGCTGCAAAAAATATCATTTCTGCAATGAATCATCATGGAATCAGGCGATATATTGTAACTACGGGTTTGAGTGTAAATACACCGTTCGATTATAAAAATGAAAGGGTAGAAATGGCGACAGACTGGATGTACCAAAACTATCCCGAGACTACAGCAGATAAACAGCGAGAATATGAATTTCTTCTGGATAGCAACCTGGATTGGACATTGGTAAGACTCCCTCTGATTCATCTTACAGAGGATAATTTTCCAACGGAAACAAGCCTTACAGATTGTAAAGGAGAAGGAATCAGTGCTGCAGATCTTGCGGAGTTTTTGGTTTCTCAGATTGGCAATTCTGAATATATCAGGCAAAGTCCGTTCTTGTATAATCTGAGAGAGTAAAAAATATATAAAGAAGAAACTGCCACATAAGTGTGGCAGTTTTTTATTAGTATCAAGATTTTCTATTTCTTACGTCCATACATCAGAATGCGTTTAAATGCATAGATAGCAGGGTATTTTGTAAACCTTTTTGCAATACGCGATTTAAATTCAGAGATGAATTTTTCTTTATGTTCTCCTTCAAGACGCTCTAAATAAGGCAATAATGCAGTTCCTGAAATAAACTCATATAAGGCTTCGTGATCATCTGCAATGATAGGATAAACCTTCTGAAATATTTCTATATCCTGAATTCCGTTATCAAATAATATCTGGGCATAATCATCCATTGAAAGCACCGGAGAATCACGGTTAAAATGATTTAATTGGGATGAATAAGGCTCCTCATCTGCCATTTCCGTTAGAATCTGGTTCAGAATATTTTCTTTCTGAACGGGCATTTGTATGGCTAATTGTCCATTTTGTGAAAGCAGTCCAATGATTTTAGGAAATAAAGTTTCATGATCATCAGCCCACTGTAAAGCGGCATTACTGAAGACAAGATCCCATTTCTGTTCAGATTGTGATGTTTCTTCAATAGTCTGAAGCTTAAAGTGAAGATTATTATTTTCAAATTTTTTAGATTTTTCAAGCATTTCTGCTGATGAATCTATTCCTAAGAATGTAGAACCTGTGAGTTTTTCCGTAAGAATAGAGGTTTGTTCTCCGGTTCCACAGCCTAAGTCAATGGCTTTTATATTGTTTTCGGGCTTAATGAATGCTGCTAAATCATAAAAGGGTTTGTAACGTACATCTTTGTATTGATCATATAATTCGGGATTCCAGGGCATAAAGAATAATTTTGTAATGGGTTAATAAGTTGAATAAAGATAGAGAATCTAAATAAAAAATCGGCTGTTTTAAAACAGCCGATTGTATTTATTGTTCCAATTTTTCTTTGATGTATTTTGCCGTATAGGACTTTTTATTTTTAGTCAGATCTTCCGGTGTTCCTGCAAATACAACTTCACCACCATGTTTTCCGGCTTCCGGACCGATATCGATAATATAATCGGCACATTTGATGATATCAGGCTGATGTTCAATAACAATCACCGAATGTCCAAGATCAATCAATGCCTGCAATGATTTAAGTAATTTCTGAATATCATGGAAGTGAAGTCCTGTAGAAGGTTCATCAAAAATGAATAACGTTTTATCTGTTGTTACGCCTTTTACAAGGAATGAAGCCAGTTTCACACGTTGTGCCTCACCACCGGAAAGGGTAGAGGAGCTTTGCCCCAGCTGCAGATAGCCTAAACCTACTTCCTGCAAAGGTCTCAACTTCGTTACAATCTTTTCTTCATTATTATCTTTAAAGAATGCCAATGCTTCATCTACCGTCATATGAAGGATATCAGAGATGTTTTTCTCATCAAATCTTACTTCAAGAATTTCATTTTTGAATCGTGTTCCTTTACAAACTTCACATTCGAGCTCAATGTCTGCCATAAACTGCATGGAAACATTGATCACACCTTCTCCTTTACATTCATCACATCTTCCGCCATCCACGTTGAAAGAGAAATGTTTAGGTTTATAGCCCATCATTTTGGCTACTTTCTGCTTGGCAAAAAGATCACGGATATCATCGTAAGCTTTTAAGTATGTTACAGGGTTTGAACGGGATGATTTTCCGATTGGGTTTTGATCAATCAATTCAATATTTTTGATCAGTTTCTTAGGGAATTCTACAGAATCATAGTCTCCTTTTTTACCACCCATTCCAAGCTGGATCTGAATGTCATTGGTAAGGATTTCTTTCATCAAAGTAGATTTTCCGCTTCCTGAAACTCCGGAAATGACTACCAGACTTTCCAAAGGAACGTCTACATCTATATTTTTAAGATTATTCTGACGGGCTCCTTTAATATGAATCCATTCTTTTCCTTTTCTTCTTTTCTTCGGAACTTCAATTTCAAGTCTTCCGGTAAGATATTCTGAAGTAAGGGTGTTGGCTTTTTTCAGGTCTTTATAATCCCCTGCAAATACCAGTTCACCACCAAGATAACCCGCTTCCGGACCGATATCAATAATATAATCCGCAGCTCTCATCACATCTTCATCGTGCTCTACTACAATAACGGTATTTCCAAGATCACGAAGGTTTTTCAATACTTCGATCAGGTTTTCGGTGTCTTTAGAGTGCAGCCCGATAGAAGGCTCATCCAGAATATAAATAGAACCTACCAAAGAACTTCCTAAACTGGTTGCTAAGTTAATTCTCTGGCTTTCTCCTCCTGAAAGGGTATTGGACGTTCTGTTTAAGGTTAAATATCCTAAACCTACCTTTAATAAGAATTCCAGGCGGGTGGTGATTTCATAGATCAGTCTTTTAGCGACTTCTTTGTCGTGATCTGAAAGCTTTAATCCATTAATGACCGGAGCCAGCTCATCCAAAGGAAGTTCAATCATTGATTGAATATTATGTCCGTCTACTTTTACCCAGCTTGTTTCTTCACGAAGTCTCAATCCTTCACATGTTGGACAAAGGGTTTTTCCTCTATAACGGGAAAGCATTACTCTGTACTGGATTTTGTATAGATTTTCTTCAAGCATTTTGAAGAAATTATTGATGCAAGGGAAATTACTCTTTCCGTCACCTTTCCAAAGGAAATTTTTCTGTTCTTTTGTTAGCTGATGATAAGGTTTGTGGATAGGGAAGTCACCTGCTTTTTTGATGAAATCTTTTTTCCATTCGCTCATCGTTTCTCCTCTCCAGCAGACAACGGCATCTTCGTAGATGGATAATGTTTTATTAGGAACTACAAGATCCTCGTCAATTCCGATTACTTTTCCGTATCCTTCACATGCCGGACATGCTCCGTATGGGTTATTAAAGCTGAAAAAATGAACATTGGGTTCAAGGAACTCCATGCCGTCCAGCTCAAATTTATTAGAGAATTCCTTTATTTTTTCCGTTTCTGTGTTCTTTAGTGAACAATAGCCGCGTCCTTCATAGAACGCCATTTGAATAGAGTCTGCAAGTCTTTGTAAAAAACTTTCGTCCTCTTCGTACGAGAAACGGTCGATCACAAGATTGATGATCATACCTTTTTCAGGAGTAAAACCAAAACTTTCCAAATCTTCAATTCCGGCAAGATTTCCATTGATTTCAAGCCTTGTGAAACCTGCCAGTTTTAAAATATTTAAGGTTTCCTTAAAATTATCAACATCATATTCCAAAGGAGCGGTCAGGAGAAAAGAAGTATCCTTTTTAGAAGCTTTAATAAAGTCTACCACATCAGACACTGAATCTTTTTTTACTTCTTCTCCGGAAACCGGTGAAAAGGTTTTCCCGATTCTTGCAAATAAAAGCTTCATATAATCGTAGATTTCCGTAGAAGTTCCTACCGTAGAACGAGGATTGGAAGAAATTACTTTCTGCTGGATGGCAATAGAAGGCGCAAGTCCTTTGATATCATCCACTTTTGGTTTTTCTAATTTTCCCAAAAACTGACGGGCATAAGAACTTAAACTTTCTACATATCTTCTCTGTCCTTCAGCATAAATAGTATCAAAGGCCAAAGAGGATTTTCCACTTCCTGAAACTCCTGTAATAACAATAAGTTTATTTTTCGGAATAAGGACGTCTATATGTTTCAGATTGTTAAGATGTGCATTCTTAACGAAAATCTGTTTTTTTATGTCTATTTCTGTTGTGTTAGCCATATTTTGTTTATTCATAAAAGTAACTGTAAAGCATTAAAACTTTCAGTATAATGGTGTTTTGCCTTAGAATTTTCCTAGGCTGTCATCAATTGAACTTTTACATGTATTCCCTAATTCATCTGATATTCTGCAGCTATATTTTTTTAGATTGCCGACAGAATTACCATTGAAAAAAGAATAATTTCATCGTAAAATTAAGACCCACAAAATTACGAAATTTTAGCGAAAAATTTACGCTTATCTTATTGTTAAAAATTGTTATTATCAACATGAAATAAGAAGTCGAAAAAGGAAATAGATCTGTTGGTGAATGATAAAAATGAATATTTTTTGTGGACTTAATTTTGTTTTACGGTTTATTTTACAGTGTTTTATATAATTTTTAAAAATATATTGTGTTTTTTTATTTAACTATTGTTTTATGTTGTAAAATTATTTAAAATTGTAGCCGTAAATATGTAATATAGAAATGAGAAAATTATTCAGAGATCTAGTTACACATTTAATGAGAAAAAGATAAAATTACTCCCTCACACAGATGCAGCATTATGTTGCATCTTTTTTTATGACAACTATCATTTGCCTGTCTTGGTGAACTCCCTTACTTTTGGACTCTGTTAAAAAACGACGAAAACGATTATGATCAAAAAGATAGGAAGTGCTTTTTTTCTGGGATCTTTACTTTGGGTACATGCACAGGAAAAGACAACAGATATTGAAAGCATCGAATTTCAGGGAAAATTTATCTCTACACCTTATAAAAGTGCCAATCAGAACATCAGTGTTATCACCAGAGAAGACATTGTAAATTCTCCGGCTAAAAGTATAGACGAAATCCTTCAACAGGTACCAGGAATGGATATCAGAAGGAGAGGTGCTAATGGCGTGCAGAGTGATATCGGTTTTCGTGGTAGTTCTTTTGAGCAGGTTTTGCTGCTTCTGAACGGAATCAGAATGAATGATTCCCAGACCGGACATAATAATATGAATATTCCGGTAGATCTGGATGAAGTAGAAAAGATAGAGATTATTAAAGGCCCTGCAGCACGACGTTTCGGACAGAATGCTTATGCCGGTGTGATTAATATCGTTACCAAAACTACCCCAGGGAAGAAAGTGAAAATCAGTGCGGAAGGAGGTGATTATGGTTCTTATGGTCTTGGATTCAATGCACAGATTGGAAATGAGAAATTTACCAACTCTCTTCAAGCCAATTCTGCTTCTTCGGAAGGGTATATGTTCAATACGGATTATGAAATCAGAAATGTATTTTATCAGGGAAAGCTGAATATTAAAAACGGAGATGTGAGAGTACAGGCGGGGTTTTCGGAAAAGAAATTCGGGGCCAATGGTTTTTATGCTTCCAGTGCTGCCACCAAACAGTATGAAGAAACACAAGCGTCTATCGTAAGTGTGGCTCACCAGCAGACTTTTGGAAAGCTGAAGCTTAATTCTAACGTATACTGGAGAAGAGGACAGGATATGTACCTTTATGACCGATGGAATCCGGATTTTTACCGAAATATGCACATCGGAAATAATGTGGGTGGAGAAGTGAATTCCAGCTATCAGTGGGGATTGGGAACAACCGGAATTGGGGTTGAATTGAGAAAAGAATTTTTAGTAAGCAGTAATTTGGGTGATCGAAACCGTTTTGTATCTCAGGTTTTCTTTGAACATCATTTTTCATTACTGGATAAAAAACTGAACATCAGTCCGGGAATTTCATGGGCTAATTATTCTAAGGAAGGAAATTTCTTTTATCCGGGGCTTGATGTAGGCTATAACTTTAGTGCCAATTCTAAAATCTATGGAAACATCGCAAAAGTACACCGTGTACCCACTTTTACCGAACTTTATTATGTAAGCAAAACGGAACAGGGAAACCCGGATTTACAGCCTGAAAATGCTTTGTCATCAGAAGTAGGATATCAATATCAAAATAATAGAATTTTGGCAAAAATCAGCGGGTTTTTAAGAAATTCCAGCAACTCTATTGACTGGATAAAAAAAGACCTGAGTGATAAAGTATGGTATGCTCAGAATGTAGGAGATATTAAAACCAAAGGAATCGAGGCAGAGTGGAGTCATAGACCGACAGACTGGTTAAAATATACAGTTGGCTACACATATATTGACAGCAAATATGAAGAAAAAGCTGGTGTGGTTTCAAGATATATTCTGGACAATCTGAAACATCAGTTTGTTTCCAAGCTAGAGGTGAAATTCCTGAAAAACTTTACCAATGAGCTTGTTTACCGCTACAATGAAAGAGTCAATCTGGGTACATATAATCTTGTAGATGAGAAGCTGAGCTTTGCTAAAAAAGATTATTCGGTGTATGTGCTGATTAACAATTTAACCAATACAAAATATACGGAAGCATTTGGGGTAGGAATGCCGCAAAGATGGTTCCACATTGGGTTTTCGTACACAATTAATATTAAGTAGGTGTTAATTCAATATTAATGAAAGTTAATATTAACAAATTGTTAAAAAATATACATTTGCAAAAATTTTTTATGAAACGTCTTATAGGATTAGGTTTGCTACTTGGAATTTCTTTTTTTAAAGCACAGGAACACATTTCCAGCTTCAATGCAGTGACTCTGACCTATAAGTTTCATCCGAAATTTTTCCTTTATGCTGAAGGGCAGATGCGTGGTAACGAAGATTATACCTACCCTGATTATTATGAAATAAAAGGGGGATTAGGGTATAATCTTACCAAAAACCACAAACCTTTTGTGGGGCTTGGAAGATATGTTAACTATAAAGAACATAGTCTGAGCAGAGAAGAGTTCAGGGTATGGCTTCAGGACGTTATTGATATCAAGAAAGGTATTGTAAAGTTTGAAAACCGTTTCCGTGCTGAAAAGAGCTGGTTTTACGAGCCAAAAACAGATCAGACTTCCCAGAGAATGCGTTACAGATACCGTCTGAACGTAAGTGTTCCTTTAAATGCAAAAACCATCAAAAAAGGAACTGTTTTCGCCAATGCTTATGACGAGGTGTTCTTTGTCTCTCCGATGAAGCCTACTTTCGCCAGAAATAGAGTCTATGGCGGTTTCGGCTATCAGATCGATGATTATTTCGGTATTGTGAGCGGATATCTGTGGCAGCGTGAATTTGAAGCAAAAGGAAACAAAAATTTACATTTCGTTTACCTTGCGTTAAACATCAATATTGACGGAACAAACCACCATACGAAAACTTACGATTTCCCGGGTGCGGATTAATACTTCTCTATCAGATAACGATAAGCTTTCAGATATTTATTAAATCTTTTGATATCCTTAGGAGTAAGCTCTCTGTTTACTCTTCTAAGGTCCATATTATCACGAAGATCATTCAGTTTTACAGCTACAGAAAGGAGAGATCGTTCCGTCCTTTTGATGAATTCATCATAGTCTTCTTCCGGATCAAGCTTTGTAAGGCAGCTGATGGCAAAAATAATATATTCAGGGAATCCTTCCGATCTTAAATAATCCAGGCTGAATTCCAGTGGGTGATCCTCCACAACATCGTGCAGAACCCCTACAATCTTTTCATCCAGTGTTTTACCATAATTCATTACACGCATTACATGGGCAATGTATGGAGCATGGTATTTATCGGTTTGTCCTTTATGAGCCTTATCGGCGATTTTGATTGCTTTATTCAGTAATTCTTCTTTTGTCATTTCTAATGAAAAATAGAGTACAAAAATAAAAAATGCCTTAAAAAAATAAGGCATTTTATGAAGAATATTTTATATGATTTTAAAAGTTTGTTTCATCCTCTATATGAGCATGTGGAGCATTGTTTTTTACGGATTCTATTCCGTTTTCCATGCCATTGTCAGATTCATACATCTGACTGGTTCCTATGATTTGTCCGTTTCCTGCCTTTAGATTAAAATAGCACCTGCCGTCATTGGCCGTATTTCTTTCAAATTTTGCATCTTCCTGTGCATTGGTCTTTACAGATCCGATTCCACTTTCGCAGGATGGTTTGGTGCTGTATCCCTGGCTGGTTAAAATAACCTGCCCGTTTCCAGCTTTGAGGTTGAACTGAAAGTCTCCGTTTGTTCTTTTAGAGATAATAAATTTTCCCATGGTAATAGTTTTTAGTTTGTGTTAGGTTATTTGGATGGTAGTATTTTTTTCCGATTGACCTGAAACCTATCAGGAGTAATTGTATTTAAAATTTTATATTGTGAATAATCCTTTGAAGGTTCTTTTAAAGCCAGATAAAGAGTAGTGTCATTGGGCTTAACCGTTAATATTTTGTAAAGTTCTTTTTGAGGTTGATCCGGTTTCAGAGCAAAATATCCCGGGAATTTTCCTTTAGCAACAATTTTTGTGGTATCCATCTTGGGAACAGGAAGTAAATTATCTTTTTTTTGTGCTGAAAAAGTAACGGAAATAAGGAGTATTGGAAATAATAAAATTTTCATGTGTTATGTAATTTAAAATAAAAATAATGATTTTTTTTGAATAATATTGCTAAATACCGTTAATTTCAATGGATGTCATAATTAATAAAGATCAAAAAAGCGCCTCAAAAATTGAGGCGCTGAATCAAATTTATGTTATTAAGACTAATAAGCTCCTTTCTCTATATAGTGAGCTGCTACTTTTTCAGTAAGCGCTACTACATTCGGATGGTTGGTATATTTAGTGAATCTTCTTAATCCTGAAAGCATCATTCTCTGCTCATCTCCTTCAGCGAAAGAAACAATTCCTTCTTTAGCTGCAGTAATGATTTTCTCAACCGCTTTGTAAAGATTTAACTGAGCCATAGCTGCTTCTACAGATTCAGGAGAAAAGTGTTTTTCTGCTCTTAATACTGCGGATTCTGCCATGTAGATCTGGTTAAGGATTTCAGAAGCATTCAATAATAAATGCTGTTGTTTTTCAATATCCATCATGTATTTCTGAAGAGCTGCTCCGGAAACCATTAAGAATACTTTCTTAAGGTTTGCTATAATCGCTTTTTCTTCACTCATAAATTCTGAATAGTCAGGAACTTCAAATGAAGGAATACCCATTAATTCTTTGCTGATAGCCATTGCAGGAGATAAAAGATCCAATTCACCTTTCATTGCTCTCTTGATCAGCATTCCTACTGCTAATAATCTGTTGATTTCATTGGTCCCTTCATAGATTCTTGAAATTCTTGAATCTCTCCAAGCTGCTTCCATAGGAGTGTCTTCAGAGAATCCCATCCCTCCGTATACCTGGATTCCTTCATCTGCTGTATGCTGAGCAAGGTCAGAAACGAATACTTTAAGGATTGAACATTCTACAGCGAATTCTTCAACACCTTTCAGCTCTGCTTCCTGATGGCTTAATCCACTTGCTACTAATTCATCAATTTTATCCTGCACGTTTTTAGCAGCTCTGTAAGAACCAGCTTCACTTACGAAAACTCCGGTTGCCATTTCAGCAATTTTCTTTCTGATCGCTCCGAAAGTTGCAATAGAAACCCCAAATTGTTTTCTTTCGTTAGAATACTGGATAGAGTGGTTTAAGATTCTTCTCTGTGCATCAAGACATGCTGCAGCCAGTTTGATACGGCCTACGTTCAATGCATTTAAAGCGATTTTGAAACCATTGTTTCTTTCTCCTAAAAGATTTTCCACAGGGATCTTCATATCATTGAAGAAAACCTGACGGGTAGAAGAAGCACGGATACCTAATTTATGCTCTTCCTCTCCGAACGTTAAGCTTCCAGGGTTTTCAAGTTCAGATCTGTTGATTACAAACCCTGTGATATTTTTATCATCATCAATTTTAGCGAATAATGTAAATGTATCTGCAAATCCTGCATTAGAGATCCACATTTTCTGTCCGTTGATGATATAATGTTTTCCGTCTTCGGAAAGTTTTGCTTTTGTTTTTCCTGAATTGGCATCAGAACCAGCATCCGGCTCTGTCAGACAGTAAGCCCCGAATTTTGTTCCTGCTGCTAAATCCGGAAGGTATTTTTTCTTTTGCTCTTCAGTTCCGTAAAGAACGATTGGCAACGTTCCAATTCCGGTGTGTGCTCCATAAGCTGTAGCCAATGAACCTGTAGTTCCGGAAATATAATCACAAGCAAGCATTGTTGTCACAAAGCCCATTCCAAGACCTCCGTATTCTTCAGGAACAGCGATTCCGAGCATTCCCATTTCACCCAATTTACGCATTGTTTCTTCAGTGAATGCATAATCTTTTTTTTCGAAACGCTCTCTTTGGGGAACAACCTCTCTATCTATAAATTCCTTCGCAGAATCACGAAGCATTTTTTGTTCTTCATTCAGTTCTTCAATACTGAAAATTTCGTTTGCAGGAATTTGTTTGATTAGGAATTCCCCGCCTTTAAGTATATTGCTCATTTGTTATTATTTTAAATTTTAGATTATAAATTTTAAATTAGATTTTGTTATTATAAATTTTCAGATGATGTTTTAATGATTTTAGTCAATATATTAATGATCATTTCAATATCTATTAAATATGAATTGATCTCAATTTGAACGAGATTTGAAGAATGATAAAGTTTTAACCAATATCTTGTTTCACTTGCCTCTTTATTTGCAATTGAAAGCTTTGAAATAAAATCCTTTTTAGATTGAGCGGCTATAGCTTCTTCTACATTTGCTCCAATTGAGGTTCCTGAACGAAGAATCTGCTTTGATAAAATAAACTCCTTTTGAGATTTACATTCAGTATAAAATTGAATTATTCTTAAAGCAAAATCAAAAGTTTTTATTTGAATCAAATTATCTTCTTTGAAACTCATTACATCTAAAATTTATAATTTAAAATCTATAATTGATTAAAGTAGTTCAAAAATAGAAGCCGCACCTTGTCCTGTTCCCACGCACATAGAAACCATTCCGTATTTGTTGCCACGTCTTCTCATTTCGTCAAGAAGCTGAACGGTAAGTTTCGTTCCTGTGCATCCAAGCGGGTGTCCAAGGGCAATAGCTCCTCCGTTTACGTTTAAGATATCAGGGTTTAGTCCTAATTCTTTTTTGATAGCAACTGATTGAGAGGCAAAAGCTTCATTAAGTTCAATCAAATCAATATCTTTTAATTCTAAACCTGCTTGTTTCAATGCTTTTGGAATAGCATAGATAGGTCCCATTCCCATGATTCTTGGTTCTAATCCGGCAGCTGCGTAAGCTACTAATCTTGCCTCAGGCTCCAGTCCTAATTCTTTTACCATTTCCTCACTCATTACCATTACAAAAGCGGCTCCGTCACTCATTTGAGAAGAGTTTCCGGCAGTTACGCTTCCTCCGTTGGCGAATACAGGTCTTAGTTTTGCTAATCCAGCTAAAGAAGTATCAGCTCTAGGCCCTTCATCTACTGAGAAATCAAACTTTTTAGTCTGCAGTTTCTGATTTTCGTCAAGGAAATTATATTCTACGGGAATTGAAACAATCTGGTTGGCAAATTTTCCTTCCTGATTGGCTTTTAAAGCTTTCATATGAGATTCAAAAGCAAACTGATCCTGTTCTTCTCTTGTAATATTATATTGTTTGGCTACTTCTTCCGCTGTGTAACCCATTCCCCAGTAATAATCAGGGTTTGTTTTTGCGATATCTGTTTCAGGAACCGGCTTGTAACCTCCCATCGGGATATATGACATAGATTCAGTACCACCGGCAATGATACAGTCTGCCATACCAGCCTGGATTTTTGCAGAAGCAATAGCAATTGCCTCACTTCCTGAAGCACAGTATCTGTTTACGGTTACTCCCGGTACTTTATCAGTATTTAACCCCATCAAAGAGATCAGACGTGCCACATTCAGCCCTTGTTCAGCTTCTGGCATCGCATTTCCTACGATAAGGTCATCAATTCTGTTTTTATCTAATTGTGGTAGCTCAGCCATTAATTTTTCAATAACGGTAGCTGCCATGACATCAGGTCTTGTAAATCTTAAACTTCCTTTTGGAGCTTTTCCAACGGCTGTTCTGAAACCTTTTACTATGTATGCTGTTTTCATTTTTTGTTTAATTAAATTGTTTTAAGAATTTTTTGCCTCGTAGAGGTAAACTGTTCATAGATATTTGTTTATGCTTTTTGAGGAGCTCCGTAGGAGCGACCTGTTAATCATTAATCCATTCAAATAAATATTTTGGATCATATTCTATCTCAAATTTTGACATAAAATCCAGATATTCTTCTCTAAAAGTTTTCTTTTTATGATGTTCTTCCTGCTCTAAAATATACTTTACAACAGAATCAACACTGCTTTTAGAATAAGAAAAAGCTCCATACCCTTCCTGCCAATTGAATTTTCCATTGATCCATCCTTTTTCGTTGATGAATTTTGAAGAACCCGCTTTAATATCTCTTACTACATCTGAAACCGAATATGTCGGATTCATACTTATAAGAATATGGACATGGTCCGGCATTGCAAAAACTGCGAATAATTTTTGATCTCTATTGGAAACAATACCTGTTATAAACCGATGCAATTCTTCTCTGTTTTCTTTTGCAATCAGATTTTGTCTTCCTTTTACAGCGAAAACAATTTGAATATAAATCTGAGTGTAGGTATTTGCCATACATTAACAGGTCGCCTCTACGAGGCTCTCCAATCTTTAAATTATTCATGCTATTAACAGTTCGCTCCTACGGAGCTTCCCATTAGTTTCTCAAAGGTTTCCCGTTTTGCAACATATATTGAATTCTCTCAAGAGTTTTTCTCTCACCACAAAGCTGAAGGAAGGTTTCTCTTTCAAGGTTCAATAGGTACTGTTCTGTTACTACTGTTGGTTCAGATAGATTTCCACCTACCATTACATTGGCCAGTTTATCTGCAATTTTCTTATCGTGTGCAGAGATAAAGTTTCCGGTTAGCATCTGGTCTGTTCCTACATAGAACATTCCTAATGCATCTTTACCAAGAACTTTTACTTTCTGCTCGATAGGCTGAGTATATCCCTGTTCTGCCAATAGTTTCGCTACTTTTTTAGCTTCAGCAATTTGTCTGTTTTTGCTTACAGAAACGATGTCTTTTCCTTTTTCAAGGATTCCCATGTCATAAGCTTCATAAGCAGAAGTAGCTACTTTACCCATGGCGATGTTCATAAAAGCATCACGAAGTCTGTTATTTTTAACATCATCGTTGTGGAATTCTCTGGAAGTTCTTAAAGTCAATTCTTTAGTACCACCACCACCAGGGATTACACCCACTCCGGTTTCTACAAGTCCGATATACGTTTCTGCTGCTGCAACCACTCGGTCAGCATGCATGGTCATTTCGCACCCTCCGCCTAAAGTCATTCCGTGAGGAGCAACTACTACAGGAATAGAAGAATAGCGTACTCTCATCATTGATTTCTGGAAGTAAGCAATTGCCATATTCAAATCATCCCAATCCTGCTCGATAGCCATCATTAGGATCATGGCAAGGTTAGCGCCTACAGAGAAGTTTGCTCCCTGGTTTCCTACAACTAATCCGTCATATTCTTTTTCAGCTAAATCAATGGCTCTGTTTAATCCATCAAGAACTTCGCCTCCAAGAGAGTTCATTTTTGAACGGATCTCAAAGTTGATGATACCATCTCCTAAATCTTCAATAGCAGCCCCTGAATTACTCCAAAGTGTTTTATTTTTTCTGATATTATCTAAGATGATGAATGCATCCTGACCAGGAATTTTGTTGTATTCACCTGAATTTTTATCAACATAAATGCTTTGTCCTTCGTCATTCACTTTGTAGAAAGTTTCTACATTTTTCACCCAGTCAGAAACCTCGTATCCTGCATCTTTTGCCAGTTCAATACCTTTCTGAACACCTACAGCATCCCAGATCTCAAATGGTCCGTTTTCCCATCCGAAACCAGCTCTCATGGCATCGTCAATTTTATAAACTTCATCAGAGATTTCAGGTACTTTATGAGAAACATAAGCGAATAGTGCTCCTAAGGACTTTCTGTATAATTCACCAGCTTTATCTTTACCACCAATCAGTACTTTGAATCTGTCAATTGGCTTATCTATAGATTTTGTTAATTCCAGAGTAGGGAATGATGATTTTCCTTGAAGTTCATATTCTAAAGTATCAAGGTTTAATCCGTGAATTTCAGATTTTCCTTCTTCATTTTTCACTTTTTTATAGAAACCTTGTTCTGTTTTTGAACCTAACCATTTATTATCCATCATTTTCTGGATATAAGGAGGAAGGGCAAATACATCATTAAAGTCGTTCGCTTCCGCACCGCTTTGACGAACCCCGTTGGCTACCATTACCAAAGTATCAAGACCTACAACATCAGCTGTTCTGAATGTAGCAGATTTTGGACGTCCAATGACTGGACCCGTTAATTTATCAACATCAGAAACGGTAAGTCCTAATTTCTGTACATTGTGAAGAAGATCCATCATAGAGAACACACCGATTCTGTTGGCGATGAAAGCTGGGGTATCTTTTGCTAAAACTGTTGTTTTACCTAAGAATTTTGCTCCATAATTCATATAGAAATCGATGATCTCAGGATCTGTATCGTTAGTTGGGATAATCTCTAAAAGAGGAAGGTATCTTACAGGGTTGAAGAAGTGGGTTCCGGCGAAATATTTTTTGAAATCCTCGCTTCTCCCTTCTGTAAGAAAATGGATAGGAATACCGGATGTATTAGAAGAAATTAAGGTACCCGGTTTTCTGAACTGTTCAATTTTTTCGTAAACAGACTTCTTGATATCAAGCCTTTCTACTACTACTTCAATGATCCAGTCTGTATTTTTTATTTTCGGCAAATCATCATCGAAGTTTCCGATTGTAATTCTGTCTGCAAACTTTGGTGAATAAAGAAGTGCAGGACTTGCTTTTTTTAGTTTTTCAAAGTTTTCGGAAGCAATTCTGTTTCTTACGACCTTGTCATCTTTGGTCAAACCTTTTTTTTGTTCAGCTTCAGTAAGTTCAAAAGGAACAATATCCAAGAGTGATACTTCAACGCCGATGTTGGCGAAGTGAGCAGCAATTCCGCTTCCCATAATTCCTGAACCAAGAACCGTTACATGTTTGATTCTTCTTTTCATATGTAAATTTTTATTTGTATAAGATTATATGAGCCCGAAGACTTCATCATAATTTATTTTCTGTTATTTAATAATTCGTTTGCTATTTTCATGATCTCGGTCATCACGTCTTTGAAAGCATCCAGCTTTTCCGGAGCTATTTTCTCCATCACCTTCTTATTAAAGTTGACAACAACTTCCTTAGACATGTTTCTGGAATTTAATCCTTTGTCTGTAAGTTTAATGATCACCTCTCTTTTATCAGTGGTGGTTTTTTCCTTATAGATATATCCGTTATCTTCAAGAAGTTTGATGATTCTCGTTAATGAAGTGGGTTCAATAGCCATCTTTGGTCCAAGATTGGTACTTCGGGTTCCTTCTTTGGGATCAATTTTAAGAAGAGTGAGTGCCTGTACCGCTGTGGAATCATGTTCCTGGGCTAATTCTGTGTACATTTTAGAAACAGCCAACCAGGTCTGCTTTAAAATTAAATCTACGTTTTCTATTTTTTCCTTATTATTATCCATCATTTTTGCGCCAATGGTTTTACCCAAATTTAATAAATATTATGCATGCATAATATTTATTAACGTTAAATTTTGTTAATAGGCTGTAAATAAAAGGATTAAATTGTATGATTAGCATAATACTATGCATGCATAGTATATGAATAAATCAAAGAAAACTTAGTATTAATGAATGTTTACGATCAAATTGATGATTTCTTCAAAAGATTCACATTGGTAAGTGTGGGAATCTTTATTAATTACCCAAAAACTGTCATGAAATTCAAAATTTAGCTCAGACAGGTCTTTTTGGAAGTTTTTTTGAAGTAAAGAATACAGCATTTCCTTGTGAAATTGCGGTGCCGAGATAAAAGGTGGAATAAAGGTCTCGTTGATTTGAAATAACGAAGCATTAGTAAGTTCATTGTGCTGAAGCAAAATATCCTCCACAATCCCTGAATACAAATGATTCTCCTTTACATACCATATTTTGTCTGCGAATTCTTTGGCCAGCCGCCAGTCGTGGGAAGAAAACAGGATAAGCTTATTTTGTTCCTTAGCCAGCTTTCTTAAGGTTTTGAGGATAATAATTTTATTTTTCTCATCAAGATGGGTAGTAGGTTCATCCAGAATAATGATAGGTGAATTTTGAGTAATAGCACGCCCGATAAAGGCTTTCTGAAGATTTCCATCTGACAGGTTTTTCAAAAGAGTATATCTGTACTGATTCAGATCTAATTCTTCAATAATATGCGCAACTTCTTCGCGGTCTTCTTTTTTTAACTCAAAATAAAAAGGGTAGTAGATGTATTTTCCCAGAGAAATAAGATCTTCAACTGTATAATGCTGCGGAATAACCGACTTTGAAAAGACAATAGCAATATTTTCCGCGATTTCTTTTACAGAAAGATTTTTTACATTTTTTCCATTAATAGCAATCTCTCCATTCAGTAAAGGCATTTGATGCAGAATAGATTTGATCAATGTTGTTTTCCCTACACCGTTATTACCAATCAGCAGACCTACATCACCGAGCTTTAAATCTGCATTGGCATTGGAGATTAATGTGGTATTGTAGCCGATATTTGCCTGTTTGATCTGTAGGTGCATGCTTTTGTTGGTTATACGCGAAGGCGCAAATTGTTTTACAAAAATAATGTTTTAAGGCGCAAGGAAATTGACTTTGTCAAATTTTTATCCCGTTTATTTTATAAGTTGTTTACAATTCTTGTGACACCGTTTTTGAAAACATCAGATTGAAAATTGAGAAGCATTCCTAATTTGCAGTTTGACATTTTTAAATAGGTTAATAGTTGAGCTTTATGAGTAGGGCTAATGTAATCAACGGTTTTTATTTCTAAAATCACTTTGTTTTCAATCATCAGGTCGAGTTTAAAAGCATTGTCTATTTTCAAATCTTCATAAACAATTGGGAGGAACTTTTGTTTTTCTACTAAAAATCCAGCTTTTGTTAATTCATAGAACATACATTCTTCATATACATGTTCAAATAATCCTGCTCCAAGCTTTTTATGAATTTTTAATCCTGTCTCAAAAACAATTTTTGATAATTCATTTTCTGTCATTTGTGGTGTTTTGTTGAACTTAAATATATGAATTATTAGAATAAGTATATGTTGGATAAACGCAAAGGCGCAAAGGTTTTTAATACATTGGATATATTTTAAGGCGCGAGAAAATCGAAGATTTTCGGCAAGGGATTGTGGTAATTTTTGTTTGGAATATTTAAAATATACGTTGTTCAATTTTATCGGTGATAAAATCTTTGCGTCTTAAAAATATGTAGATTTTAAAAGTTTCTTGCGCCTTTGCGTTTTCCAACAAAAAGATCTAAACCTTATTCTGCTTTAAAAGCATCATCAGAATCACAGGAATACCGAATACAGAGCTTATCACATTCAGAGGAATCTGTGTTTTTTCTGCAATGACTGAGAAAAATAGCATAATGAGCATTCCCAGAAACATATTAAGAATCCACTGCTGCCATAATTTTGAAGGATTATAAACGAGTCTGCAAAAGTGAGGAACAATAATTCCGATAAAAAGAATTGGTCCTAAAAATGCTGTAACAGAAGCTGATAGGAGAGAAGATGCAACGATGATTAAAAGCTTCAGCTGCTTCAGGTTTACGCCTAAACTCTGTGCATAGGAATTGCCTAGAGAATTTCCAATAAGTGGTTTTATAGCCCTGAAACAAATAAACATTCCCATTGAAACCAATATAAGCAGTACATAAATCTGGTTTCTCGTTACCATATTATTCGCCCCGAAAGACCATAGAATATAGTTTTTAAGACTCTGGTTTTCTGCGTAAAACTGCAACAGGGATACAATAGCTCCAGCAAAAGCAGATACCAAAAATCCGAAAATAATAAGATACGATTTGTCCTGAAATCTGTTTGACATTGAGAGCAGTATCAACATTAACAGTAAGCTTCCTCCAATAGCTGATAAGCTGAGAAAACTATTCTGTAAAAATTCAGGAAGGAAAATGTTATGGGAAAAGAAAATGTAAAAGGCAACCGATAGACTGGCGACAGAGGTTATTCCCAATATATCAGGCCCAGCGAGGGGATTTTGAAAATATTCCTGCATCAGAAAACCTGAGGTAGGAATTGAAATTCCGGCCAGCATCATTACCAGAACGCGGTTGATGCGGATTTCAGCAATCTGGCTATGTGCAGAATCCTGAAAGAAATCCTGAAAGCTTAAACCTAAAAATCCTGTGTTCAGATTAATGACAGCACTTATCATAATGGCGATCACGAATAAAAAACACAGGATTTTAAATCTTTTTGACATGATTCAGAAAGAGTTCAGTCTATTTTATTTTAAAAAAGAATCAATTTTTGAATTCAAAACATCTTCTGTCATCATTCCAAGATATTCATCGGTTTTATCACCTTTTCTCATGAAAGTAAAAGGAATAGACCCTCCATCCCATTGCTTGAAGTTGTTGTGAAAGAAGTTTTGATCTAATTTTTGCCCATCCAGTAAGATAATATTACCTCCCAATTTATTTTCGGTGGCAAAATTCTTAACAGCACCAGCCCAATCTGCCTTATCATCAAGGTTGACGAAAGTGAACTTTACAGGTTTTCCTTTCAACTCATCCATTTTACTTTTAAAACTTGGAATTTCTCTGATACATGGGCCACACCAGGTGGCAAAAAAATTGGTTACATATAACGTATCATTATTTTTTGCTAAATGCTGACTTACGTTTTCAGGAGAAAGTTCTTTGGGAATAGTTGTACTTCCTTCTGTTTCTGTAGTTTGAGATACAGAAAGAGAATCTGCAGCTGCAGTATTTTCAGATTTCTGACCTTCTTTTTTACAGCTGTACAGTGCAGTAAGAAGTAACATGGAAAAAATTATCTTCTTCATAAATTATTTTTTATCTATTTTTGAATTGAAGTTATGGAACAACAAATCTATAAAGGGAAACTGATACAGTTTCATCCGTTAAAAATAGCGAAAAAGGAAGAGCTGACCAAAAATACTTTTTCTCTGGAGTTTGATATTCCTGAGAATTTAAAAGAAAATTTCAGGTTTGAGGCCGGGCAGTTCGTTAGTATACGATTTCAATCACATGGGAAAGAGGTTATTAATGATTATTCAATGACTTCAGCTCCTTATGAAGGGAAAATATGTCTGGGAATAAAGGTCAATTCCCCTGAAGGAGCCACTTCGCAGTTATTTCAAAATTATAATGTTGGTGATGAATTATGGGTGAGTGAACCTGCAGGAAGATTTACCATTGTATCTAAACCCAGTGAATTCAGGACTATTGTTGCTTTTGCAGCCGGTATTGGAATTACCCCTATTTTAAGCCATTTCAAAAATATTCTTCACAACGAACCCAGAACGAGATTATTCTTATTTTTTGGAAATAAAAGCTCAGACGATTTAGTCTATCGCGAGCAGTTGGATAATCTTGCCAGAACATGTGGAGACAGGCTTCAGATATTTTACTTTTTCTCACAGGAAAAAACAGCAGACCAGTTTTTCTATGGCAGGCTGGATGAAAAGAAACTGAATCTTATTATCAACCAGATTCTTCATTTGGATGATACAGATGAAGAATCTACCATTTGGGATGCGGTAGATGAAGTGCTTATTTGTGGGAAAGGAGAAATGATCAAAACATTGGCGAACGCCTGCTATCACCACGGAATTCCAAAAAAGAATATCCATTTTGAACTTTTTGAAGAATTCAATGATGATATTTATCCTGTAGAAAAAGAATTTCCTCTGATTGAAAATATTGAGGTAGAATTTACCATGCTTGGAAAAAAATATACGACCCAGCTTCCTGATAATAAGGATAAAATCCTTCAACAGCTTCTGATGCAGAAGTTCCCGGTACCTTATTCGTGCAAGTCCGGAATCTGTGGAAGTTGTGAATGTTCTTTGGAGGAAGGAGAAGTGGAACTGTTGGAGAATGAGTATCTTACCGAAAAAGAGGAAGAGCAGGGACATATTTTAGCTTGTATGTCTATTGTGAAAAGTAAAAAAATAAAGCTTAACTTTGATCTTAGTTGAGAATTATTAGGAACATATTTAACCTTGGATTTATATCATTGGAATTGGGAATTCTGATGATATGTTTCTGTAATGTGTGGGTTTTTGGGCTTACCAACGGGAGAACCTATACCAAAATTTCAAAAATTCCGCCACGGGAAATTGCATTAGTTCTAGGAACATCTCCAAAAATGAGATCCGGTAAATCCAATCCTTATTTCACCAAAAGGATGGATGCAACAGCCCTTCTTTATCATCATGGGAAAATCAAGAAAATTATAGTAAGCGGGGAGAAAAGCAAAGGTTATAACGAGCCGGGAGCAATGAAAAACTATCTGATCAATCAGGAAGGTGTACCTGAAGATATTATTGTGGAAGATCCGAAAGGTTTTAATACGTATAAAAGTATTCTCCGTTGTAAGGACGTTTATAAGAAGAAGAATGTTATTATTGTATCTCAGGGATATCACAACCTGAGGGCCTTGTTTTTTGCGAGAAATAATGATATGAATGCTTTGGGCTTTGATGCGCAGGATGTCACAAAACCTGAAAGTTTCTACAGAAACCAGACGAGGGAAATCCTCGCCCGTGTGATTGCTGTAGTGTATTTTATTTTAGGTGTTTCTCCGGATTAGAAAGGATATCCGAATGCGATATTAACTGTTGGTTTGAAAGGCTGTATGTTTTTGAATCTCCATCGGTCACCTTCAGGTTTATTCGGGTCATAGATCTTGTAAGCAAGGTCAATTCTTGCAGTAACGTAAGCGATATTCAATCTTAATCCGAATCCACTTCCGATACCTACTTGTTTCCAGAACTTACCGAATTTAAATTCATCTCCATAGCCGTCATTATAGTTACGAAGACTCCATGTATTCCCGATATCGGTAAATAAAGCTCCTTCGTAAGTTTTATTGAAAGGAATTCTATATTCAATATTGGTGGTAAGTTTTACATTGTCCGTCATATAGGTACGAACTCTTTCATCCACCTGAGAATCTGCAGGACCTAATCCCCCAAAGGCTACCCAGGCTCTGATATCATTGGAACCTCCATTGAAATAAGACTTGATGATGGGCATATCCTGAGAGTTGCCAAAAGGAATTCCAACTCCGATAAACTGACGAAGTACTAACGTCTGATTTCCGTTAAACTTGAAATACTTTCTAGTGTCAATATCAAATTTTACAAATTGTGCATAAGGCAACCCGAAAATAGTTCTCTGTGGACCGGTAACAATACCTCCGTCATTATCTTTTTTATTGAATAAGCTTAAGATGTTACCTGCAAGCTCTACTTTTCCGTTAAAATAAAATGCATTGGGATATTCTTTTTTTCCAATTTCACTATATACAAAGTTGTAGATCATGGAAGAAATAAGGACATCCTGAGTTTGTCTGTCTTTGTTGACCAATGTTCCTCTGAATGCTGTCAGAAGATCAGTACCTTGCTGGTTAAGACTCGCACGGTAAGCATCGTTCTCGATAATTTTCTTGGAAACCTCATCTACGCTGAGTTTTCCATCTTTATAATCTTGTCCGGTTTGTGCAGTTTCAGGGCTAAACATAAAATAATTTCCGAAGACTTCATCTTTTACCCTTCCGTCATTTACAAAATAATCGTAGTAAGCATCTTTATTTTTCGTCAGACTGACCTGAGTATTGAATAATGTAAGCTTATGATATACCTGATCATTAACACTTGCCTGATAATTCAATCCTGTATTAAAAATTAACCTTCCCAAACCAATGTTATTCTGTATGGATGCCCCCAGCAAAATAGATGATGTAGGGGTATATCGTTTAGGAATAAATCTATAATAATTAAAAGGCAATAAAAGCCTCGGGAAATTCAAAGATGTCTGAGCTGATATTTCGTACGCAGCCACTCTTTTACTGATGTCTTTTGTACTTCTGATAGAACCAAATGTTCCTGAAAGGCTCGTCGAAAGGTTCTCTGCCCCTCTAAAAACATTTCGGGTAGTAAGGTCCACAGAAGGAGTGATTCCCAGATTTAAAACCTGAGAATAATTGATATCTGTTCCCACTTTAAGTTCATACTTAGGAAGTGGTTTCAGTACATATAAAACATCCACAATGCTGTCGTTAGGAGAAGTCATTCCACCTTGTCTCAGAGAGTCTCTTGCTTTAACGATGCTAAAGTTATTCATCGATAAAAGATTTCTCTTGGTTACGTCCAGTTTCGTTTGGTCAAAAACCTTTTTGCTGTCTGGAATAATAGCCCTCCATATGGATGAAAGTTTGTATTTATCATTCACTGTATGGAATCTTATTCTCCTTAAGCTGTCTTTCTTTGTATTTTTAGGATAATCTCCAGGTTCATCCACAATGGCAACGTCAATATTTCCAAAAGTGGCTATTTTATAAGGCGTATCCAGAGAATCTTTATGAATTTCCAGGGTTAATGGAACCTGTTTTCTGCTTTTAAGAGAATCGGCCACAAAGTAAACTTCATCATTGGAAGCATTGAATCTGTAGAAACCAAATTCTCTCATCAGATCAGTAATCCTGGTAACCTCTCTTTCCAAAACGGTCTGGTCAAGAATCTGTCCTGATCTCACAAGACTTCTGTTCAGATTATAGTTGTAATATCCTTTGATTCCCTGATCCGGAATGTTATAGAAATAATCCTTGATGCGCGTAGGCTCGTTATGCTTGATCGAATAATTAACAGATGCTTTTTTGGAAGCAGAATCCAGTGTATGATTGAATTTTACATCAGCATCCCAAAATCCTCTGTAGGTAAGTCTTTTCTTGATAGATTCAGCACTTTTTTCACTTCTGGTCTGATCAAGAATTACTGGTGCTGTACCCCAATTGTGCAGTAAACGGTCAAAAAGAAGACTTTTTCCGACACTACTTTTCATATTATATTTAAGGAATAAAGAGTCTCTCAGTTTCTGATTTCTCATCTCACCGGGATAGGTCATATATTCATTAAGTATAGTGTCATATTTTGTATCCGCCATATTGTAGAGTAGTAAACTCAACGGCATGAAAAGAAACTGCTTTTTATTGGGCTTTTGCTGGATGTAATCTTTCAGCTCTTCGTCGAAAAATTCTCTCTTATCCTCGAACTCTAAACTGTTCTTGGTAAGCAGATATTCGCCCTCAGGAACTTTTTTTGTCGTACTACAAGCATAAAGGAGGCCAACAAATGTTGCAAATGAGATAATTTTATAATATTTTTGAGGAGAATTCTTATAATGCTTACAGCTCATACAATAAAAGTTTTACAATCTTTAGATAAAAAGAAGTTCAGACAAAAATACAATTTGTTTTTGGTTGAAGGTAATAAAATCATTTGTGAACTTTCTAATTCTAACTTTAAAGTTAAAGAAATATTATCAACCGATCCACAAAAATTGGACCGTAGTGATATCCCTGTTACCCATATCTCTGAAAATGAATTAAAAAAAATCAGTTTTCTTAAAACACCAAAAGATTCTGTGGCGGTATGTTATCTTGCCGATGAAGAAAAATGGGAAGATAAGAATATACAATTGGTTTTGGATGGGATACAGGATCCTGGAAATCTTGGAACTATTATACGATTGGCAGACTGGTTCGGAATTGAACAGATTATCTGCAGTGAAGATACCGTAGATGTGTACAATCCGAAAGTAATTCAGGCGACAATGGGCTCATTTACCAGAGTAAATGTGGTGTATGCTGATCTTGTGGAATATCTTTCTAAAACAGAGAATGTGAATATCGGAACAGATATGGAAGGAGAGAATATCTATACTTTTGAAAAACCGGAAAAGATGAATCTCATTTTAGGAAACGAAGGAAACGGAATGAGAACGGAAACAGAAAAGCTTTTACAGAAAAGTATCAGTATTCCAAGATTTGGAAAATCCCAGTCTACAGAAAGCCTGAATGTATCAATGGCTGCAGGGATTATTTTAGGACAGTTATTTTCAAAATAGAAAATCAGAAACCAGAGGTTAAAAGTTATTGTAAAGTATTACTGAATAGTATCTAGCGCCTGGTTTCTGATATCTGATTTTTATATCAATTGTTCCATACTTGAAACACTTTTGTTTTTCTGATAGACCTCCATTTTCTTTCTGACATATTTCAGAGCAATAGGGGCAAGGTAAATCAATGCCGCACCAATCAGTTTTTTCTTCCAGTTGGAGCTTTTCATATTCTTTTTGGCATAGTTTCCTACGATAGCGGTTACTCCCAGTTTAACAAGACCATCGGTAATGTTTCCTCCTTTGAATGCGGAGCTGGCAATTCCTACAGCTGTATTTTTGCTGATCAGAAGATCTTTCACCTCTGAAGTAAGCTGTTTGGCAATGACATCCTTTCTTAAAACTACTTTTTCATCACCGTCTTCATCAATCTTTTCCTGAAGATACTGATCACTTAAACCATTGGTAAATGCACTTAAGCTTTCTTTTGTATTTTTGAAGGTAAGAAGATTTTCCAGATCACTTATTTCACCCTGGAGCAGTTTTTTCTTTCTTCTTAATTCTTCTATGCTCTCGTATTTTCTGCCCATAGTTTAATGATTTAAAAATTTAATAACCTGATCTGCAACAGTATTGACAATCTTAGTTTTGAAGGCAACCACAAACGCCATTACCAACGCATAAAATGCTGCCACAATCAGGAATCCATATGAGTAATTATCCAGTGCTTTTCCAATAAGGAAAGCAATTCCAAAATTGAAAAGGATAATAAAAAAAGCAAAAGCAACAAGCAGTACTACAAAGTAAGTAATGAGCCCAGCAGAAAGTGACGACTTTTCAGTCGCTTCAATTTTCAGAAGATCTATTCTCTTGGAGGCGTATTCTTTAATAGTTTCTATCATTGTTTTTTTTTAAAGTTACAAAAAAAGGAACTTTCGCACAAAAGTTCCTTTCTGTAATTTACTTAAAAAAGATAAATTACTTATTTTTTCAGATCATTCAGTTCCGCTTCTACATCTTTTGCCAAATCTGCAGTTTTAGAAACAATCTGATCTTTGTATTTATCATATCCGTCTTTCACAGTATGTGCTACGCTACTTGCCGTTTCTTTGAAAGTAGAAGAAATATTGCCATATTGGTCTTTTACTTTTTCAGAAACCTCTCCGTATTTATTTTTTGCCTGATCTTTAAGATCATTTGCTTTAGTTTTGATTTTTTTTCTGGTTTCTTTACCTTCTTCCGGTGCGTATAACATTCCTAAGATTACACCTGCCGCAGCACCTGCAAGAAGTCCTGCCAATATACCTGCTGTATTATTTCCTTTTCTAGACATTTTAAGTTTTTTAATAATTAATAATAAATTAGTTTTTACAGTAATAAAACTTACAATTTGTATACCAAAGGAGGCCTGAAGCCTATTAAAAATTGTTAAATCTTTTTGATGTGAGATAAAATAACTTCTATGGTTTCCTTTTTGGTGAGTGCAGAATTATCAATTACGATAGCATCGTCAGCCTGTTTCAATGGGGCTATTTCACGCTCACTATCGATCTTGTCACGTTCTATAAGGTTTTGCTTTACCTGTTCTTTATCTGCTTCTATTCCCAGACCTTTCAGTTCCAGAAACCTTCTGTTGGTTCTTTCGTCAATGCTGGCAGTAAGAAAGAATTTATAGTCTGCATTTGGCAGAACTACTGTCCCAATGTCACGTCCGTCCATAATAACACCTCCTTTTTCTGCCAAAGTGCGCTGTGATTGCAGTAAGAAATCTCTTACTTCTTTCTGTTTGGCAACAAGGCTTACGTTGTCAGATACGATATTGGTTCGGATTTCCTTAGAGATATCTGTGTCATTAAGGAAAAGAATAAGGGTGCCATCGTTGTTTTTAAATTCAAGGTTGATCTTATTAAAAGAAGAGAACAGTGTATTCAGATCAATCTCACCGTTTTCATTCAGACAATGCTGCAAAGCATACCAGGTAACTCCTCTGTAAAGCGCTCCTGTATCCATATGAATAAGTCCCAGTTTATCAGCAATGACTTTAGAGATAGAACTTTTTCCGGTAGACGAGTACCCATCGATAGCAATTACAGGTTTTTTCATACTGCAAATTTCAAGATTTTTTTTAGAAAATCAAGAAGAAGTAACAAATTTTCGGAATAATTAAGAAATTTCCAGTCAGGAAGGTTATTCTCCTCTGTGGCTGGAAAGGTCCATGGAAATCCCTATCTGATTGACATTCGAAGAGTTGTGGTATCTTACATGGGCGTAATCAATACGGAATCTGGAAACTTTAACTCCAAATCCTGCAGAAAGTCCTGAGAAGTTTCTCTGATCTGCAACCGCCAGTTCATTTCCTCTTTTTACATTATAGCCCAGTCTGATGTTGAAGTTTTTTTCCGGAAACAATTCCGCTCCCAATGAAAAGTGGTCTGCAATCTTTCTGCCGGCTCCTACTTTTTGCCCATCCAGATTTTCCTCAGAAGAAATATCAAACTTCTGAAGATCATGGGCTGTAATTGTGATGGCAAGAGGGAAGTTCTTGATTATTCTGGTGTATCCCAGATCAACTCTGAAAGGAAGATTCTCTCTTGTTCCGTTAAAAGATTTCAGCTGAAAACCAAAATTTCTCATCACAAGAGATAGTACTTCTTTGTTCTTTTTATTATGATAGGTAATTCCCGCTGTTCCTGAGATGGCGGAAGAAGTATAGTTGTCAATTTTTGAGGTAATGAAATTAAGTCCTCCACCAATCGTCCAGTCTTCTTCAAACTGGTAGGCATAGCCTGCACCAATCGCTACATCTGAAGCTTTAAATTCTCCGTTTTCAAAACCGCTTTCATCCGTCCTCGGAATACTTCCATAGCTCATATACCTTGCATTGATGGTAGCCATGTGGCCATTCTCAAAGTCTTTGGCATAAGCAATAGTTCCGTATTTCGAATCGGCAAGGTAAGCCGTTGCATTTACAGAAAGCTGTTTATCAGAATCTTTGTTTAACAGGGCAGGGTTTGCAATAGCAAAGGAAACATCATAATCTCTTATCGAAATTGCATCGCCACCCAAAGCAGCCTGTCTTGCAGATACAGGCACATTTAAGAACGGATAAACATTTGTTCCTGTTTGTGCATAAGAAACAATTCCTGATAGAAATAATGAAAAAATGATAATTTTCTTCAACTCAATTTATAATTAATGCAAAAATAATCCTTTTTCGTACTTTTCAAAATATTTCTTACATTATTTCTATTTAAATATTTTTCTTTTATCAATATCATTAATGATTATATTTGCAAAATCAAATTCCGGGGAAACCCGTACTAATAAAAAGTTACTTAAAAATAAAAGATGAAATATAAAAGAATCCTTCTGAAACTAAGCGGTGAGGCCTTAATGGGAAACAGACAATACGGTATTGATACTGAAAGACTGCAGGAATATGCAGCTGAGATCAAAAAAGTAGTGGAAAAAGGCTGTGAAGTAGCGATCGTGATTGGAGGAGGAAATATCTTCCGTGGGGTAGCAGGAGCTGCAAAAGGTATGGACAGAGTGCAGGGTGATTATATGGGAATGCTTGCTACTGTTATCAATGGTATGGCTTTACAGGGAGCGCTGGAAGATGCAGGAATCAAAACAAGACTTCAGTCTGCTATCGAAATGGATAAAGTGGCTGAACCTTTCATCAAAAGAAGAGCAGTAAGACACCTTGAAAAAGGAAGAGTAGTGATCTTCGGAGCCGGAACAGGAAACCCTTATTTTACTACAGATACCGCTGCTACATTAAGAGCTATCGAAATTGGAGCTGATGTCATCCTAAAAGGAACAAGAGTAGACGGAATCTATGACAGCGATCCTGAAAAGAATGTTAATGCAGTAAAATACAATTCATTATCTTTTGATGAAGTATTTGAGAAAAATCTTAAAGTAATGGATATGACTGCATTCACATTAAGCCACGAAAATAAATTGCCAATCATTGTATTCGATATGAATAAAGATGGAAATTTAGAAAAAATCGTAGACGGAGAAAATGTAGGTACTTTGGTTGATTTATAATCAATGTAACCCCTAAAATATAAAAACACCTGTTGCAATAATTATTGTGACAGGTGTTTTCATTTTAACACTAATCTTAATTATTTATCCACACTGGCATTTTGCGTGGCATTTTCTTTTTCAACCAAAACATAACGGGAAGAAATCCACCCGATGATCTGATCTATTATTTTAAGAATCATCTCCAATTCGGTAACAGCAGTTACTCCCGGTACCAGTTTCACATCTGGTTTTGGTAATGGCTGTGTTAAAATAAGACCGTTCACTTGTGGATTAGACCCTTCCGCAGGAATACCATTATACATTCCCACATGCTGTACGGATAGCTGAAGCATATAGTCTTTCAAAGACTCAGGCGGTGTTTTGATGCTAATTGAAGAAGCACTGGAGTGCTGGAGCTGACCTGGCAGCGATTGGTTCTGTATTCTTGTATAGCTGGCTCCTGAGTTTGTAGAATCACTAATTGCCATCTTTTGTAAAGCGTTTAATAAAGCAGCCGTCATATAGGCAGGAGCCTGGCCATAAATAGTTGCAATTTTTGCCAGTTCCGATACCGGCCATGCATGAGGAACAACGTCCAGATCATTCCAGTGCATGGTATTCCAGCTTTGGTAAGAGCCTGTTTGTGGCTGCCACCCTGAAGGCAATGGCGGGAATTTACTGTTGAACAGATTGGCAAATGCAGCCTCACCTGGAGTTGGTCCGGCAGTAGGATATACAAGGGTTACCCCGAAAGCATCCAGATCTTTATTCTCTTTCAGATAAAGGGCAAGGGTAGGAGATAATGCTCCGGCAAGGCTATGTCCACAAAATATAATGGCTGTATCCGGGTCAGGATTTAAACTGGCCAAAAACTGTTGCAGTGTGGTATTAGGTGAAGCGGCAGATTGAGGACTTGTAAGCCCCAGCAGTATACCTATTCCAGTGGCAGTTCCTTTTGAAATATAAGGATCTGTACCATTATAAGGTGACGGAGCAAAATTGGAAGGGTTATATGTGGTCCAGTTGACCACTTCTGCAACTGAGAAATCTTCTGTTTCCCAATCGTAAAGTGATGAAGGATTGGTAGCAGCAATAGCTACAACATAAGTAGGCAATGTAGGACCTCCTGGAAATGCGACAGCATTAGACTTAACGACATATAATGCATTATCTGCAACTCCGGTAGGAACTCCTTTTTCATTTTTTTCTTCGATCAGAGCAGGTCCCCAGACCAGATCCCAGTTTCCTAATTCCGATACGGCTGAAGGATTTGCTATGGATGGTGTTTTCTGATCCATTATTTTAACCGGAGGAACATTGTTAAAATAATAGGATAAATCATACTGAAGCTGCTGCTGTAGTTGGATACCAAAACCGTTGTAGCCTCCGGCACGGTTGGCAAGACCTGCCATACCGAAAACTTGTTGATAGGCATCTAATAATGGATTTGTCATGATGTGATGGGTTTAATTAGTTTTAAATTTTTAATTAATAGGAAATGTCTTCATTGAGACTTTCCGTTTATTATTGCACGTATTCTATTTAAAATACCTGCTCATGTTCTGTTTAAAAGACATAGTAAAGGAAGTTATAAAAAATCATATCACACTAAGTAGAAATAACCAAAATGCTCCGTAGGTATTTGTACCCGAAGTTTTTTTGCTTTAAATTAATTTTGAATAAAAACAGCTTTCTTTTTTCTAAAGAGATGACAGGTACATAAAATCCATGTTGGAAATAGCTATTATTCGAAAACAATCATTATTTTTGCAGCACTGAATAGTGAAAAATAATTTAAAACAGTAAGAAAACCCTGATGTTTACGGTGTTTTTGGGTTTAATTAATTGATATTCAGTTGAATTAATAGATGTGTAATTTATCAAACTTTAATATAATAATGGAAGAATTAGATCTTATATTAGAATCTGTAAAACAAGACATGGATGCAGCGGTAAAGCACCTGGATCACGCATTTCAAAGAATTAGAGCAGGACGTGCTTCTACGGCAATGGTTCAGGATGTAATGGTAGAATACTATGGGGCAATGACTCCTATCAACCAGGTTGCGAATGTTTCTGTTCCGGATGCAATGACAATCTCTATTCAACCTTGGGACAGAACGGCAATCAATGCGATTGAAAAAGCGATCATCAATTCAAACTTAGGTTTTGCACCTTCTAACAACGGTGAAAACATTATCCTTAATGTTCCGCCTTTAACTGAGGAAAGAAGAAAGGAACTTGCAAAGCAGGCTAAAGTAGAATCTGAGAACACTAAAGTAACGGTAAGAAACGCAAGACAGGAAGGTTTGAAAGAACTTAAAAAACTGGAAGGAGTTTCTGAAGATGTTGTAAAAGGAGTGGAAGAAGAAATCCAGACGTATACAGATAAATATGTTAAGCTTTGCGATGAGCATCTTAAGACAAAAGAAGCTGAAATTATGAAAGTATAATTTTCAGTTTTTTAAAATATTATGAGAGAGGTTTCGTTTGAGAGACCTCTTTTTTTGTGATTTTTACTGTTACATTTCACTTTTTACAATGCAATACATTCTTATTCCATACTATATTGTGAAGTATTTACGTTCATTCATTATATTTAATGAATTATTCCTGAAGTTTAATTAAAAACAGGATACAGATACTATAATGATGACAAAAATAATCGGGGTAGGAAACTATATCCCATCGGAAACAATAACCAATTTATTTTTTGATAAACATATTTTTCTTAATGAAGAAGGGATATTATTAAAAGAGAATAATGCCTCCATTACAGATAAGTTAAAAAAGATTACAGGTATTGAAGAAAGAAGATATGCCCATAACACACAGGTCACTTCAGATCTGGGGCTAATTGCAGCGCGTGAAGCTATAGAAAATGCGGGAATTGATCCTGAAACATTGGACTATATTATATTTGCCCATAATTTCGGGGATGTTCGTTTCGGAACAGTTCAGTCTGATACGGTGCCCAGCCTTGCTGCAAGGGTAAAACATTTATTGGGGATCAGAAATAATTTCTGCGTTGCGTATGATGTTCTTTTTGGATGTCCGGGATGGATTGAGGGAGTCATACAGGCTCATGCGTTTATCAAATCAGGTTTGGCAAAACGATGTTTAGTTATTGGAGCAGAAACCCTTTCCCGTGTGGTGGATATCCACGACAGAGACAGTATGATCTATGCAGATGGAGCAGGAGCGGCAGTTCTGGAAGTAAATCAGGATGATGATGCCGGGATCAGGTCTCATTTATCAGCTTCTTATACGTTGGAAGAAAAAGATTATCTGTATTTTGGGAAATCATATAACAATGAAAGATGCCCGGATACCCGATACATCAAGATGGATGGCAGGAAAATATATGAATTTGCTCTGGTGAATGTTCCCGATGCCATGAAAAAATGTCTTGACAACAGTGGTTATTCTATTGATCAGTTAAATAAAATTATCATTCATCAGGCAAACGAAAAAATGGATGAAGCTATCGTTAGCAGGTTTTATCAGCTGTATGGAAAACCAGTTCCGGAAAACATAATGCCTATGGTCATTCATAAATTAGGAAATAGCAGTGTTGCTACTATTCCCTCTTTGCTGACAATGATTCTGAAGGATGAGCTGGAACACCATAAAATCAGCAAAAATGATGTGGTTTTGTTTGCTTCCGTAGGAGCAGGAATGAATATTAATGCTTTTGTGTATCAGTTTTAAAATATAAAAAAGAGATTGGCTAAAAGGTCAATCTCTTTTGTTTTATAAACATTGTATGGAGCCTTTCTGGCCTTTATGTTTTAATAGAGATTGGTAACGCTTAAGGATTTCATCCACACTACAATGAATTTCTTTTCCTGGAATAGTATCAGGAGCTGCTTTTTCTTTCTGATCGGATTTTATGCTGTACTTCTTTTCAAGGCATTTCAATGGCTGATTATTCTGAAGGTAGATACGGGTTTCTGTAATGTCATCTTTAGTCACTGGTTTTTCGGGAGTGCCACCATCAAAACTCCACACGGTCTCTTGTCTGAAAATAAAAAATGGCTTTCCATCTTTAATAAAATACTTTTCAGATCCGGAAAAATGACTGTGTTCCGCATAAAAATGCTCTATTACTTTAATCTCATCCTTGTCAGAATAGAAAGTAACTTCCCCTGAAGATTCATCATTACAATCATAATTGAATTTTGAAGAACTCAGCTTTTTAGTTTCCAACTGAGCCTGAAGGGCAGCATATTCTTTTTTGATCTGATCAATAGGATCTTGTGCAAGGTTGGTCTGTACAGAATCCTTTTCTACAACAAGACTATCTCTGGAAACGGATTCTTTATAGAAAGTTTTCTCTTTTTCATTTTTACAGGAAACAATAAGAAGCAGACCTGCTGCCAGAAATAGGGTTTTCATATGATAGATACTTTGGTGGCTGATAAAAATACAAAAAAATTAAAAGCATGAATTATTATGATAAAATCGTATAAAAAAGCTCCGGAATTTCTCCAGAGCTTTTAATCTTATTTTTAAAATCAGAATTATTGATATCTCTGATGTTCTTTACTTTTTGTAAACCTTTTAGTGATTGGTTTGAACAATGCTTTGTATTTTTCTGCATCAAACAATTGTGAGTCTGTAAGTGCTTTGTAGGTCATCCAGACTCCAAAAGGAAGAAGGATCAGGTTAGGAAGCCATGCTGCAAGGTAAGGGTTCATTTTCCCGCTCCATGACATGTTTTCTACCCCAACATTCATTACATAAAAGATGATGAAAATAACAATAGCGATGATTACCGGAAGTCCCATTCCTCCTTTTCTGATGATAGAACCTAAGCTGGATCCAATCAGGAAGAAGATGATACACGTTACAGAATAAGCAACAATTCTCTGCTGGTAAATAACCACTTTACTGAAGTATTTTACATTAGAGCTGTATTCATTCTTTTTAGATTCCAGTGTTGATTTCAGGTTGTCTAATCTGTTATAGGAATTGTAAATGATTTCCAGTTTTTTATCCCCTTTTACTGTGTCCAGTTTGATCTGGGTTTTCGGAGCTACTTTATGTTTGTTGCCTTTATCCATGTAGGTAATCACAGAGTTGGTCTGGTTAAGAACCTCGGATCCTATATTATCAAAGAATTGTTTATTGTCTTTTTTTGTTTTTGAAATTGTTCCGTCAAGCTGGTTGTAGGTCTGGAAACGGTAGTCATCTGTAATCTGTTCTTTTTCGATGGCTTTATTGATGATTTCACTGATGTCAAAGTGGGATACCAATGTGTCGAATTTAATAGCCTGATCAGGCTGTTTTAATCTTACATTATCACCTTTTCCGGCAAAAGCATCTTCAAATACATAACCGTTATGCAGAACAAGCTTTAGAAAGTTCTTGTTGGCCGCCGGAACAAATTTTCCTTTTTCAGCTACTACAGATTGCTGGTTTTCATAAGCGTTGGCTTTTTTATGAACAAAAACGCCTTCAATATTTTCTCCGTTTTCCCCGTAGATCTTATCAAATTTCACCATATAACCGGGAATCTGATCAATAAACTGTCCCGGAGTAAAGTTGATGGCTGGTTTCGTTTGGGCAATATTGAAAAGCATGTTCTTGGCTTTCTTCTGAAAATCCGGAATAATATTGTTGGAAAAGAAAAATAACATGATGGCAAGTGCCGTTGAAATTCCAAGAAGGGGAGTCATAACCCTGGTCAATGGAATTCCTGCTGCTTTCATGGCTGCAAGCTCGTAACGTTCTCCAAATTCACCAAACGACATAATACTCGCCAGAAGGATCGTAAGTGGGAGAACCATACTGATGACGTTCACCCCAAGATAAAAAAGAAGTTTAAGGATTTGCCAGTAGCTTAATCCTTTTCCCATAAACTGCCCCAACTGTACCCAGATAATGTTTACAATAAAAATGAAAAACAATACGCTGAATATAAAGAAAAACGGTCCAAAGAAGGTTTTTATAATGTATCGGTCTAGTATTTTTAACATGCGCCAAAATTAATCAAAAAGCCACAAAGTTTACTTGTGGCTTTTTATATTTTGTTATTTTTTTAACTTTAAACGTAAATTTACAGACTTGCGAATTCACTTTCAGCTTTTTAAAGCTCTGTAACGATGTAGTTTTTAAACTTATTTTTGTCAAAAACAAACATATTAGGATCCAGCTCCTGGTTTTCTTTGTACTCTTTAATAGCAATTACAGCAACATCTTTGTTGTTTCCATGCTGTTCAAGTTTTACCATTTGCTTTTTCGCTGAATCTACAAAAAGGTATACGTATTTTATTCCGTTCGCTTTTACAGGGGTCAGTTTAATAAAGTCTGCATTTACGCCATTTACTACTTTCTTACCGTTGTAAGTTACATTATAATCATTTCTATAGGTCGTAAGGTAATTGATAGGGGAGAACATGGTACTGCTTCCGTTAGGTTTAGCAACGGTTACTTCCATATCATCAGCGTTGATGTTGTAAATTTTATTACCGTCAAAGATCTGTTCGGTATCCATGATCTTCAGTTTGTATTTCTCTCCGGCAACATAATAAATACCGGGTTCTGTTTTTGTCACCTGTCCGTTAAGACCGCTTCCAAAAGAAAATTTGAAGTAAGAATTCTTTTTAGAATTGTAGTTGGCTGTAATATCATCCAATATCTTTTTAGCTTTAGCATCAATTTTCTGAGCGTTGGCCATACCTACTGCACCTACAACAAAACTTCCTAATATAACTTTTGAAATAATATTTTTCATTTTCTTAATTTAATAATCGTTAGATTTTCTTTAACTCTGAAGGTTAAAACTATTCATTTTTCCTTTAACTACGCAGATCTTCCAAAAACTGTTCCAAAAGCAACCTTGTAATGCTGGATACATTATAGATCATATTCTTTATCTTTTCTCCGGCCTTTCAATATATTGGTCAAATTTTTCAGGGAGAATATTGGTCACCGTTAATTTATTAGAAGTAATGGTGGGTTCAATTTTAATCACTTTAGTATTTTCATTAATCTCAACCGGATGTTTACTTCTCATGTTCACCATATCTATATGAAGAACCGTGAACTCATGTTTTCCCTTTTGTAAATCAACAATCACATACTCTTTGGGGCGGATTTGTCCTAATGATTTATCATTAAGTGCAATATTCAGTCTTGCTGTGTTATCCATTTTATGGAGAATTCCTGCACCATTATAAATTAGGACTTTGCCATTTCCCAGTGTATTATAATCAATAACATCCAGTTTTACAGAAGCGTATTCACTAGGTACAGTCTGTAAGGCACATGATGATAATGTAAGCACACATGCCAAAAGACCTAATTTAATAGTTTGTTTTGTTGTAATTTTCATGGTATTAGTTTTAGTTGAATTTTTTATTTCCCGGTCTTCACGGAGGAATATCCGGGATTAATTTTTATACTGATTAATTTCTTAAATCCTCAAGAAATTGCTCTAAAGAATGAAGGTCACTGATCAGAACTTCTCTTGCCTTAGCACCGTTAAAGCCTCCTACAATACCGCTTGCTTCCAGCTGATCCATAATTCTGCCGGCTCTGTTATAACCCAGCTTCAATTGTCTTTGAAGCATTGAGGTAGATCCCTGTTGTGTGGAAACAATAATTCTTGCTGCTTCTTCAAATAAAGCATCTTTTTCGTTCGGGTCAAAAGCACCTACAGTACTTGTTGAATCTTCAGAAACATATTCAGGAAGCAACAATGCCGAAGCATATCCTTTTTGTTCACCGATAAACTCTGCCAGTCTTTCTACTTCCGGAGTATCTACGAAAGCGCACTGAAGTCTTAATATCTCGTTTCCATTAAAATAAAGCATATCTCCTTTACCAATCAGCTGATCAGCCCCAGGAGAGTCAAGGATGGTTCTGGAGTCTACACTGGAGATTACTCTGAAGGCAGCCCTTGCAGGGAAGTTGGCTTTGATCATCCCTGTAATTACGTTTACAGATGGCCTCTGTGTAGCCACAATAAGGTGGATTCCTACAGCTCTGGCAAGCTGTGCAAGTCTTGCAATGGGTAATTCAACCTCTTTTCCTGCCGTCATGATCAAATCTGCAAACTCGTCTACTACCAACACGATATAAGGTAAATAACGGTGTCCGTTTTCAGGATTTAATTTTCTTTCCGTAAACTTCTTATTGTATTCTTTTAAGTTTTTACAGAAAGCATTTTTAAGAAGATCATATCGGGTATCCATTTCAATACAAAGAGAGTTCAGTGTATTGATTACTTTATTGGTATCCGTAATGATGGCTTCTTCAGCATCCGGTAATTTTGCCAGATAATGTCTTTCAATTTTTGAATATAATGAAAGTTCTACTTTTTTAGGGTCTACCATGACGAACTTCAGTTCGCTTGGATGTTTTTTATAAAGAAGGGAAGTAAGAATAGCATTGATCCCTACAGATTTACCCTGACCTGTTGCTCCAGCCATCAATAAGTGAGGCATTTTTGAAAGATCGGCCATGAAGATTTCGTTGGAAATAGTCTTTCCGAAAACTACCGGAAGATCCATATCCGTATTCTGGAATTTTTGAGAAGCAATTACAGAACGCATAGAAACCATCGTAGGATTTTTTCTTGGCACCTCAATACCGATAGTTCCCTTCCCTGGCATTGGAGCGATAATTCTGATTCCTAATGCAGAAAGGTTCAATGCAATATCATCCTGCAGTTTTTTAATCGCTGCTACTCTGATTCCTGCTTCAGGAACAATTTCATACAGAGTAACTGTAGGCCCGATGGTTGCTTTAATCTCTGCGATTCCAACGTTGAAATTCTTAAGCAGTCCAACAATCTTATTTTTATTTTCTTCTAATTCTTCTTTATTGATAGAAATTTCTTCATTTCCATAATCTTTCAGTAATTCTACAGGAGGCATCTGGAAATTAGCCAGATCAAGCTTGTGATCATACAAACCATGCTTTTCTACAAGCTCCTGAGACTTTTTATCAGAATCATCCAAAACATCAATTACCTGAGCTACTTCTACATTGAATTTAATATTTTCCTGTGCCGGAGCAGATGTTACTGCCGGAGACGGAGTAGAAGGTCTGATGTCAAATGCTTCCTCAGGGCTGGAAACCGGAACAATTGGTTTGGTAGAAAGATTTAAACTTACAGGTTGAGAAACCTCCTTAGGTTCCGGATCAAAAGAAGTATGGTTCGGAGTAGTAATGGTTTCTATTTCGTTTGAAACCGGAACTTCAGGAAATCCTTTCGGAATATTTACTGGTTCTGGTTCTTTCATTGTATTAATCGGATTATTGACAGCATGATTCGTAACATCACTTACCGTAACTCTGGAGGAGGGTTCTTCTTCCGCTTCCTCTGCTTCTTCTCTTAATTCCTCATCAGCTTCGAAATCATCATTGGAGTCTGGCATCATAGATTTTACTTTTCCAATAGTATTTTCATTGATCTTATCCAGTTTTGACTTGATAGAACTTGGACGAAGATTAAATTCAAGAATAAAATAGAGAAGAATGCTTGCTGCTAATACGGTCCATAAACCTACTGCTCCGATGATAGAGTTAAGATAGTCCATGATCTGATATCCATAGACACCTCCTAAAACCCCCTGGCCTTTAGTAAGTGCTCCCATAAAAATAGGAAGCCAGCAGATAAAAAATAAAGAGTGGCCAATAGTTTTCCAGGGTTTGAATATTTTTTTCTTAAGAATCAGTGTCCCTACCACAAGCAGTAAAAATGCGATGATGAACGAGGCAATACCAATACTTTCAAAAATGAAAATATTCCCAAGCCAGTCACCTACCTTACCAAAGATATTGGAAGATTTTATGCTTTTGTCCAGCATGGTTCCTGCCTGGCTTTGATCTGCTTTCCAGTTCATCAGATAAGAGACGAATGAGAATGCGAGAACAGCCGATAAAAGTATAAAAGTAAGCCCGAAAAAAATACGTGGCTTAGATAAAATTCTGCCTTTCTCAGGCGATTCAGTCGGTTTTTTTTGTGTCTTTTTATCCATAATATCAATGTCGCAAATTTAATGTTTTATTCAACACTAAATGAATCTTTTTTATCCAAAAAACATTTTGGTAATCCCGCTTTTATAAAGGTTATTTAAAATTTTTACTTTAAAAATATTTTCTCTTATGATAGAATAAAATAAGGTTATTTTTTTTGCTTATCCAAATCTGATACCGTTAAATTGTATTAACTGATTATTATTTGTTTTTCTTTAAAAAAGATAATAAAATTTTCTATTTAAACAGCATGGATTGAAAAAATTAACAATATTAGAAATTATTGTATCTCAATAGTGTTTTTTGAACTAGTTCAAAGGTCAGGACTTGAAGTGTCTGTAATTTTGACCTATAATTTTACATATGAAAAATACATTCAAAACCTTTCTGACCTTAGGTCTGATATTAATTTCAATGATTACAATGAACGCACAAAAACAAAAAATGGAACACACTGCATTAATCATTATCGATGTACAAAATGATTATTTCCCGGGAGGAAAGATGACACTGGAAAAAAGTGAACAGGCCGCTGGAAACACCAGAAGTGTTTTAGAATACTTCAGGAAAAACAATCTGCCTGTTATTCACATCCAGCATATTTCTGCCAACGATGAGGCAACGTTTTTCCTTCCGGATACAGAGGGAGCTAAAATCAATCATCTGGTTTTGCCGATGGAAGATGAAAAAGTTATCGTTAAGCATTTTCCCAACAGCTTCAGAGAAACGGATCTTCTGAGTTATCTTCAGTCAAAGAAAATTAAAAATCTGGTGATTACAGGAATGATGACGGATGTTTGTGTAGAGGCAACTACCAGAGCTGCTTTTGATTTTGGGTTTACGAATACCATTATCGGAGATGCTACAGCAACCAGAAACCGTGAGTTGAATGGGGGAGTGGTGAAGGCTGCAGAAGTACAAAGGGCTACTTTGGCTGGAATATCTGCTCTTGGAAATCTTTATGCAGGGGTAATCAATACTCATGACCTTTTAAAATAAGATATCTGAGACATGGAAAGGCACAAAGATTTTTGGATAATCTTATAGGTAATCATCTGAAAAATCAGCTCAATCTGTGAGAAAATAAAAATATTAAAAACGCAAAGATGCAAAGAGTTTTTTGAAATATAAGCGGTTTTTAAGACGCAAAGATTTTATCTCCGATAAAATTTAAAACAATTCAACTTGCTGAAAATCTTTGATTTTCTTGCGCCTAAAAGATAATTGCATGTATAATAAGCCTTCGCGCCTTTACGTTTACCCAACAAAAAAACGGGGCTCTATTCATTAAGTACAACAATAACTTAACATAACTTAATTTCATGAAGGTGTCAATAATTTTGATACCTTTATTTTGCTTAAATAATCCCATGTTCGATTTACTTCTTAAAAATATCAGTCAATACATCAACCTGTCAGAAGATGAACTTACGCAGTTTATAAAGCCATTTGAACTCAAAGTGTTTAAAAAGAAAGAGGCTGTTCTCAAAGAAGGAGAATATTGTCTTTTTGAAGGATTTGTGCTGAGTGGCTGCTTTAAAATCTACTATCTTAATGAAAGCGGATTTGAGCAGACTTTATATTTTGCTGTGGAAGGCTGGTGGATTACCGATATAGACAGCCTTATTAATAATGTACCGAGCATTTTGAATATTGAAGCCCTGGAAGACAGTGAAGTTTTGATGATTGCTAAAAAAGATAAGGAACATCTGTACGAAACAATGCCGCAGATAGAAAAGCTTTTCAGGATCATGAATCAAAAATCTTCGGTAGCCCTGCAAAGAAGAATTCTTTCATTAACTGGTAAAACAGCAGATAAACGCTATCTTGAATTCCTAGAAAAGTATCCTGGATTGGAACAGAGAATTACTCAACAGCAGGTTGCCTCTTATCTTGGTATCACTCATGAGTTTTTAAGTAAAATCAGGAAGAAATTGTTGATTGGGTAAGTGAGTTGATTTTCTACGTTTCCTTTTTAGTTGTAAATCAGTGTTTTATGATATTTTATTTGGTTTTCAAATAGAAGAGTTCAATCACTGAAATAGTTTTTATAAATCTATATTTTTTCAGAATTAGAAATTGAATTTTTCCTAATGTTTTTGGGCTTATTAAGAATGTTTCAAAATAAGCAAAACCGAGGCCAAAGTGATAAAAAACAGCTTTTTTTAAGCTCTTTGTGGTTTATCATGCTTATTTTTGCATGTCAAGTACAATAAATCATGAAGAAGCTCCAAGATATTCTTATCTCAACCAGGACAATGGCTGTATTGTTGCTGGTGTACGCATTCGCGATGGCTTATGCAACGTTCTTAGAAAACGACTACGGAACTCCTACAGCAAAAGCATTAATTTATGAGGCTAAATGGTTCGAACTGATCATGGTCTTACTGATTCTCAATTTCATAGGAAATATCGGAAGATACAGACTATGGAAGAAAGATAAGTGGCCGGTTCTTGTTTTCCACCTTGCCTTTGTTTTTATTTTTATTGGTGGTGCTATCACCAGATACATCAGTTTCGAAGGACAAATGCACATCAGAGAAGGTGAAACATCCAACGAAATCGTAACCGATAAAAATTTCTTTAAAATTCAGATCGAAGAAAAGGGTGATGTGCTGAATTATCAGGATGTTCCTTATCTGATGTCTCCGTTACACAAAGATCTAAAAGCAACTTATGACTTCCACGGAAAAGAAGTGAAAGTGTTTGCCAAGGAATACATCCAAAGAAAAAAAGACAGTCTTGTAGCTGAACCAAATGGTACTGAGTACCTTCATTTGGTTTCTACCGGAACTACCGGAAGACAAAATATTTACATCAAACCGGGAGAAACAAAATCCATTAACGGTACTTTGGTGACCTTCAACAGGGCGATTGAAGGTGCTGTTGAATTCAAAAATGAAGGCGGAAAATTATTTATCAAAACTCCTGTTGATGCAAGTTATATGACTATGGCAACCCAGGCAACAGGGACTACAGTGAAAGATGAATTCCAGCCTTTGGCATTAAGAAGTTTATATACGATCAACGAACTGAAGCTGGTAGTACCTGAAGGTCTTAAAAAAGGAAGACTTATGGCTATTGAAGGCGACAGAAAGAAAGATGCCAATGTACCTGATATGCTTCAGATTGAGCTTCAGGGACCAAAAACAAAACAAATTGTAGACCTTTCGGTTGAAAAAGGAAATCCGAATGCTTACAAGCAGGTGACTATGGATGGATTAAACATCATGGTAGGTTTCGGACCTAAAGTATACAACACACCTTTCGCCTTGAAACTGGATGATTTCGTGATGGAAACGTATCCTGGAAGTTCATCTCCAAGTGCTTACGAAAGCCATGTGAAAATCATTGATGAAGGTAAAGAAACTCCTTATAAAATCTATATGAACCACGTTCTTAATCATAAAGGATACCGTTTCTTCCAGTCAAGTTTTGATCCGGACAGAATGGGAACTGTTCTTTCTGTAAACCACGATTACTGGGGAACTTTGATTTCTTATATCGGATATGGACTTTTATTCCTTGGAATGTTTGTTATTTTCTTCTGGAAAGGAACTCATTTCTGGAAATTGAATAAAATGATGGCTGACGTTAATAAAAAGAAAGCTGCAGGAGTACTTTTATTGTTCTTAAGTTTAGGTTTAAATGCTCAGAAAATCGAAACTCACGGAACTACTGACGGAAGCAGAGAACATATTCACGTGGAAGGAGATAATCATTCTCACGCTCCGGCTCCGTCTGCCCAGCCGCTTGATGGCGCTGCTCCGAAGCAGAACTCTCTGGCAACTCCAATGGGGAAAATGAGATCTATTTCTCCGGATGAGATTATTGCGAGAAACAAAATCAGCAAAGAACATGCTGATAAATTCGGATATCTTTTGGTGCAGAGTTTTGAAGGAAGAATTGTTCCTATCAACACAGAAGCATTAGATGTTTTAAGAAAATTATACAAAAAAGACGAATTCAAAGGAACAGACGGGAAGTCTCTTACGGCTAACCAATGGTTTCTTTCTATCAATACAGACACACCAAGCTGGACGATGGTTCCTATGATCAAAGTAGGACCTAAAGGAGGTGATGAACTGAAAAATAAAACCAAAGCAAACGAAGACGGGTATACTTCATTAATGAACCTTTTCCCGGCAGATGCAAACGGCAATCTTACGTATATTCTGGAACACGATTACAATACGGCATTCCGTAAAAAACCGGCTGAACAAACGAATTATGATAAAGAAGTCATTGCTGTAAACGAAAGAGTACAGATCTTCAATGAGTTCTTCAGCGGTCAGTTTATGAGAATTGTTCCTGTGAAGAATGATGCTAACCACACATGGCATTCATGGCTAGACCAGAAATTCGAACCGGATATGGAATCTCAGCAGGTAATGGGACCTTACTTTGCAGAAGCGCTTACGGCACAGAAAACAGGGGATTGGAGCAAAGCAGATACAGAATTGGCGAAGCTTTCAGAATACCAGCAGAAATGGGGTAAAGCGGTTGTTCCTGCTAAATCTAAAGTGGATCTTGAAGTATTCATGAATAAAGCAGATATCAACTTCAAATTGTTGATTTTCTACACGCTTGTTGGTGGTCTTCTTTTGATTCTAGGTTTTGTTGAATTATTCAAATCAAATAAAATACTAAACAAAGTAATTAAAGTAATTATTGCGATTGGTTTGGTTGGATATCTATTGCATTTCCTAGGACTTGTGGCAAGATGGTATATTTCAGGACACGCTCCTTGGAGTAACGGATATGAAGCGATTATTTTTATCTCTTGGGTTGGTATTACAGCGGGTTTAATCTTGTACAGAAATGCCAATGCATTAATTCCTGCAGCCGGATTCATGGTAGCAGTTATCATGATGGGATTTGCACACGGAGGTTCTGCTCTTGATCCGCAGATTACACCACTTGTTCCGGTATTGAAATCTTACTGGTTAATTGTTCACGTGGCTATTATTACATCAAGCTATGGATTCTTTGCGCTCTCAATGATTATTGCAGTAATTTCATTGGTGTTCTATATTATCTCCAATAAAGAAACGTATAAAATACACCACGATACGACATTGAAAGAACTGGTAATTGTTTCTGAAATGTCATTAACTATTGGGTTGTTCGCTTTAACGGTAGGAAACTTCTTAGGAGGAATCTGGGCCAACGAATCATGGGGAAGATACTGGAGCTGGGACCCGAAAGAAACATGGGCCTTCATCTCTATCATGGTATATGCATTTGTACTGCACATGAGATTAGTACCTGGATTGAGAAGCAGATGGGCATTCCACGTAGCAACAATGTTTGCATTCTGTTCAATGGTAATGACTTACTTTGGAGTTAATTATTATCTAAGCGGACTTCACTCATATGCAGCAGGAGATCCGGTACCAGTACCAGCTTGGGTATACATCGGAATAGGAACAATGATCCTTCTATCAGTTGTTTCTTATATCAAGTTTAAAGCTTTAACGAAGAAATAGACTCTTGAATACATACATTAAAATCCCGGAATTCACTTTCCGGGATTTTTTTATTTCTATTGTTTCTGGCTTTGGGATGAGTTGTTTTAACGCTATGTTCGCAATGATGTATATTATGATGAGTTATTGTTCGCAAAGACGTTTCACTCAGCAAGAGAACAAGGTGTTTTAAAGAACTTGTACTTTTTTTAACGCTAAGGTTCGCAATGATTTTGGGATGATAAAATATCGTTCGCAAAAACATTCTGCAAGAGAAGAAGAAGCTTTGTAAAATGTAAAGAACTTGTTTTTTTAGCGCAAGGTTCGCAATGATTTTGATGATGCTAAAATATCGCTCACAAAGACGTTTCACTCAGCAAAGAAATAGTGGTCTTAGCTAAACGAAGGGGCTTTGCGAACAAAAATATAATGCATCCTAATGAATTAGCCTCGCGAACTTTGCGTTAGCTAAAATACCCGAATCCGATATCCCGAAAATCGCACCTCAAAAAAATCAAAATTTATCATTCATAATTCAAAATTCATTACTATCTTTATGATATCAAAATAATATCAAATTAAAATTCAATCATGGAAAAAACATTAAAACCCATGTCGGGTTATCTTACATTGGTCATTTGCCTGGCCTTGTTTGTTGCAGCAGTATACTTCTTTGTGAGTGGAGTAGATCAAAGTATAGCTTATGTGGTTATCTCTATGCTTTGTTTTCTTCTTTCGTGCTTTTTCTTAAAAGGGTTAATGATCATTCAGCCTAACCATTCGAGAGTATTAAACTTCTTTGGAAAATACGTGGGAAGTGTAAAAGAGAACGGATTATTCTTTATCAATCCTTTATATTCATCACAAAAAATTTCTTTACGTTCCGAAAATCTGCAAGGTCAGACTTTGAAGGTAAATGATAAAATGGGTAACCCTATTGAAATTGCAGTTGTAATTGTATGGAAAGTAGGAGATACTTATAAAGCGGCTTTTGATGTGGAGCGTTATTCAGATTTTGTAAAAATGCAGAGTGAAGCGGCGGTAAGACATTTAGCGATGAGCTTTCCTTATGATAATTTAGAAGATGATCATGCTCCTATTACATTGAGAGAAGGAGGAGATAAAATCAATTCTATTTTGGAACAGGAACTTACAGATCGTCTTTCAAAGGCTGGAATTGTGATTCAGGAGGCAAGGATTTCACACCTGGCCTATGCTTCAGAAATTGCAGGAGCAATGCTTCAGAGACAGCAGGCGACAGCTATCGTTGCTGCAAGAACTAAGATTGTAGAAGGAGCGGTAGGAATGGTAGACCTTGCATTGAAAAAGCTTTCTGAAGAAAATATCGTAGATCTTGATGATGAAAGAAAAGCAGCAATGGTAAGTAATTTAATGGTGGTTCTTTGCGGTGAAAAAGCAGCAACCCCAATATTAAATGCGGGAACACTTTATAATTAAGAAGTGAATAATTAACAGTTAGATTTTAGTGCAGATAACTTTACACTAAAATAGTCAGAAATAATGTTAGAGAATTTAGAAAATGAAATCAGAAAAAGCTCAGAACTCTTCGGAAAGCAAAGGAAAAAAATCCTTTGTGATAAGGATAGATGAGTCTACTTATAAACTCCTTGAAAAGTGGGCCAATGATGAATTCAGAAGTGTGAACGGACAGATAGAATACCTGTTGCATCAGAGCCTTGTCAACGCAGGGAGGAAGAAGAAAGAGTAGTTTAAAAGGGTGGATCAAACAAGAAAAATAATCTTTTTTGGGAATACACGCACAGAAATCGAATATTTTTCCCCTTTTTAAAATTACAGAAAGTATAAAAAAGACCTCCTTTTTTAGCCTTTCAATAAAGAAATAACAATTCAGTTAATCTTACACCAAAAAGAAAGCAGAGAAATTTTCTCTGCTTTTTTATTGTATACAACTCTGGAGACTATCTGCTCCAACGTAGAATATAACGAGCCAAATCAAGCCTTTAATGGTAAAGAAAGCTAATCCTGCCCATCCCACACGCTTGAACCACTTTTTAAGCTTTGAGTTGTTTTCTTGTGAATTTTCCATTGGTGATTATCAAAAAGATTACGCTACAAAGATAAGCATGTTTATAATTAGTCCAAATAAAAAGCGTATTAAAAATTAAAGTTTTGAGGTTCACATAATATTTTTATCTTTAGAGAGAACGAAAAGTAAGATTTTATGTCAAAAAAAGTAAAGGATTTCGGAATTGAAAAAACACTCAAGAATCTTGGGATTAAAGAAGAGAACAAAGGGACTTCAGTGGGCGGAAAATATTTCGCTTCAGGAAAGGTGATAGAAAGCATTTCTCCTGTAGATGGAAAATTGATCGCTAAAGTAAAAACTTCCGGAGAAAGTGATTATGACAAAGTAATTGAAACTGCTCAAAAAGCATTTCAGGAATTCAGGCTGATCCCGGCTCCAAAAAGAGGAGAGATGGTAAGGCAGCTGGGCTTAAAATTAAGAGAATATAAAGACGATCTTGGTAAACTTGTTTCTTATGAAATGGGTAAATCATTACAGGAAGGTCTTGGTGAAGTTCAGGAGATGATTGATATCTGTGACTTCGCAGTTGGACTTTCAAGACAGCTTCAGGGGTACACTATGCACTCTGAAAGACCTGGACACAGAATGTATGAGCAATACCATCCACTAGGAGTTGTTGGGATTATTACAGCATTCAACTTCCCGGTAGCCGTATGGTCCTGGAACACTGCATTGGCTTGGATTTGTGGTAACGTTACCATCTGGAAGCCATCTGAAAAAACACCGCTTTGTGCTATTGCATGCCAGAATATCATGATGGAAGTTCTGAAGGAAAATAATCTTCCTGAAGGAGTTTCAAGCGTATTGGTATCAGACCACGAAATCGGACAGAAACTGGTAGATGATAAAAGAGTAGCGTTGGTATCTTTCACAGGATCTACAAGAGTAGGAAGAATGGTTTCTTCTAAAGTAGCAGAAAGATTCGGGAAGTCTATTCTTGAATTAGGTGGAAACAATGCCATCATCATTACAAAAGAAGCTGATATCGATATGTCGATTATCGGAGCTGTTTTCGGAGCTGTAGGAACTGCTGGTCAGAGATGTACTTCAACAAGAAGGCTAATCATCCACGAAAGTGTTTACAACGAAGTGAAAACAAGATTAACAAAAGCTTACGGGCAGCTGAAAATCGGAAATCCATTGGATGAAAACAACCATGTGGGACCACTTATTGATACGGATGCTGTAAACCAATACGAAGAAGCGATCAAAAAATGTAAAAAAGAAGGCGGGAAATTCGTTGTTGAAGGTGGCGTTTTATCTGGTAAAGATTACGAATCCGGATGCTATGTAAAACCTTGTGTGGCTGAAGTGAAAAACTCTTATGAGATTGTTCAGCACGAAACTTTTGCACCGATCCTATATTTGATCAAATACAAAACATTAGAGGAAGCTATCGCTATTCAGAATGATGTTCCTCAGGGATTGTCTTCTGCAATCATGACTCAGAATTTAAGAGAAGCAGAATTGTTCCTTTCTCATGCAGGTTCAGACTGTGGTATTGCCAACGTCAATATCGGAACTTCCGGTGCTGAAATTGGTGGAGCTTTCGGGGGTGAAAAAGAAACCGGAGGAGGAAGAGAGTCAGGATCTGACGCTTGGAAATACTATATGAGGAGACAAACCAATACTATAAATTACACTGCACAACTTCCTTTAGCACAAGGAATTAAATTTGATTTATAAAAGCTTTACTTAAAGTACTCAAAAAACAAAAAAATTAATAACCTGAATGGTTAAATGCTGTATTATTAGCATCATTTAATCATTCATTTATTAAATCACACTACAAATTTATTATGGAACACACATTAGATATAAAAGCAAATAAAGTAAAAGAAACAGTAGGAAAACATGTGTTGGCAGACGGTTTCGATTTTGTGATGGATATTGAAAAATCACATGGATCTTGGCTTTATGATAAACTGACAGACAGAGAATACCTGGATATGTTCTCTATGTTTGCATCAGCATCCATCGGATACAATCACCCTTATCTTGTTGAAAGATCAGAATGGTTAGGAAGAATGGCTGTAAACAAACCTACTTTGGCTGATGTTTACTCGGAAGAATACGCTCATTTCCTTGAAGTATTTGAAAGAGTAGTTATCCCTGAAGAATTACAATACGCTTTCTTTATCGAAGGCGGAACGATGGGAGTTGAAAATGCAATGAAGGCATGCTTCGATTGGAAAACCCGCAAAAACTTTGAAAAAGGATTAGACACTGAAGCTGGAATCTGTATCCACTTCAAACAGGCTTTCCATGGAAGAAGTGGTTATACTTTGAGTTTAACCAATACTTCTGATCCAAGAAAGTACCAATATTTCCCAATGTTTAACTGGCCGAGAATTTTAAATCCAAAATTAAAGTTCCCGATTACTGAAGAAAACCTTGAAGAAACCATCAAAAACGAAAATCTTGCTTTGCTTCAGATTGAAGAGGCAATTTTGATGCACCCTGATAAAGTGGCTTGTATCATCATTGAACCTATTCAGGCTGAAGGAGGTGACAATCATTTCAGAGACGAATTCTTATTAGGATTAAGAAGAATCTGTGATGATAACGAAATCTTACTTATTTTTGATGAAGTTCAGACAGGTATTGCCATTACAGGGAAAATGTGGGCTTTCCAGCATTTTACAGCAAAACCGGATATCATTTCTTTCGGGAAAAAAGCTCAGGTTTGTGGGGTTTTAGCCAATAAAGAGAAGTTTGATCAGGTTCCGAACAATGTTTTCAGAGAAAGTTCAAGAATCAACTCTACATTCGGAGGAAATTTTATCGATATGCTTCGTTTCCAGCTGGTAATGGAAGTGATCGAAAAAGAAAACCTTGTTGAGAACGCAAGAGTAGTTGGAGATTTCTTACTGGAAAGCTTAAAGTCCCTTGCTGAAAAATATCCTGAAAAAATATCCAATGCAAGAGGAAGAGGCTTGATGTGTGCTATTGATCTTCCTACCGCAGAGCAGAGAAACCACCTGATGAATGAGCTTTTCAATGACGGATTAATCATTCTTCCTTGTGGAGATCAGTCTCTTCGTTTCAGACCTCACTTGAATGTTACTAAAGAAGAAATTCAACTTGCTTTAGATAAAATTGAAAACAATATTAATAAAATTTAAAACCCGGGATTTGTAATTTTGAAAAAAACATCGTATATTTAGATACTCAAACAATTAGAATATGGAAAGAAGTACGAGAGTATCAGTTTATGTAAGTGATAACCCTTCAGAAATTCAGTTGGTTAAGTCTAAATTGGATGACGCGCAAATTGCAAATACCGTTGAAAATAACTATCTTACGTTTACCACTACGCCAACAGCCACTTCGCTGAAGGTTATGGTAGATCTGGAAGAAGAAAAAAAAGCATTTGAAATTATTGATGCTTACCTTCAACAAAGTGAAAATCAATAAACAATTTCATAATTTTAAATTTTACTACTTCGAACCGAAAATTAATTTTAATTAATTTTCGGTTTTTTAATTATTTATAAACCATTGATTTAAGAATTAAACAAACAGTAACTTTTTTAATTCTTACATCAATCTTTTAATCAAATTTTACAACATGAATCCGGAGATTAAACTAAGACAAGCGGAAATTGAAGACAGAAACACTATTTGGGAAATCATTCAGCAATCCATCGAAAGAAGAAGACAGGATGGAAGTACCCAATGGCAGAACGGATATCCTAATCTCGGGACAGTGGAAAGTGATATTGCGAAAGGATTTGGCCACGTTATGACAGTGGATGGCAAGATTGCAGTATATGCAGCACTTATTCTGAATGATGAACCTGCTTACAGTACGATAGAAGGAGCATGGTTAAGTGATGGTGAATTTGTCGTGGTTCACAGAGTGGCTGTAGATGAAGAATTTGCAGGACAGGGTATGGTAAAAAAACTTTTTGATCAGATTGAAGAATTTACCAAATCCCATGGGATTCAGAGTATTAAAGTAGATACCAACCATGACAATATTGCCATGCTGAAAATCCTTGAAAGCAGAGGTTATTCTTATTGTGGAGAGGTTCTTTTAAGAGACGGAATGAGAAAAGCTTTTGAGAAGATTATAATTTAAGCAAAAAGTTAAATCAACTTTCATTGAATTTTTAAAACGCCCTGTATTTATAAACTCTATCAGGTTTGTTCGTTTGGTTCTGAACTAATTTCTACTTTTGTTCAAATTTTTATATTATGCACCAAAGTATAGAAATTGATGAAAAAATTTTTCAAGATGCCGTAAAATTCTATGGCACCGTGTTCAGCTTACCCCCTTTAGCTTCAAAAATTTATTCCTACCTTCTTTTTGACTATGAGAAAGTAGGAATTACTTTTGACGAGTTTGTTGAAGTGCTCTCTGCGAGCAAAAGCTCTGTTTCTACCAGTATTTCATTACTGCTCAATGCCCAGCTTATCGTAGACCATAACAAAATGGATGAGCGGAAACGGTATTTTTTCATCAATGATGAATACAAGAAAATACGATTCGAAAAAATTGTCCAAAAAATGCAGGACGAATTAAGACTATTAGATGATTTAAACAATTTTAAAAAAAGTAAAGATGATGGATACAATGAAAGAATAGAAGTTTACAAAGCACTCTTAAATAAAAACATAGAAAATATTCAGGAATCTCTTAATAAACTATAAAATGAATAATAAGCTAGTTATACTTTCCATTGCAGCGTTTTCACTGACAGCCTGCAAAAAAGAAGCTCCGAAACAGGATGGTGCCAAGCCGTATCCGGTTGTTTCCGTGGAGTCAAAAAATATAGTGGGTTATCAGACGTTTCCGGCTACCATTCAGGGTAGAGTAAACAATGATGTACGTGCAAAAATACAAGGGTATATTACCCAGGTATTGGTAGATGAAGGACAATATGTTACCAAAGGACAGCCTTTGTTCCGTCTGGAAACCAATATCCTGAACGAAAATGCAGCAGCTTCCAAAGCAGGAATAGGTGCTGCGGCCTCCAGTGTTGCAGCGGCTCAGGCTTCTGTAAATGCGGCTCAGGTTGAAGTAAACAAACTAAAACCTCTGGTTCAGAAAAATATCATCAGCAGTGTACAATTGCAGACAGCACAGGCTCAGTTGGCTCAGGCTCAGGCTCAGCTTCAACAGGCTAATGCTGCCAAAAGACAGGCTGAAGCGAATTACAAAGGAGTAGAAGCCAATATTGAATATTCTATCATTCGTGCTCCTATTTCCGGGGTGATCGGAAGACTACCATTAAAAGTAGGTAGTTTGGTAGGGCCGTCTGATCAGACACCTTTGACAACAATTTCAGATACGTCCGAGATCTATGCTTACTTCGCGATGAATGAAAAGGAATATTTTGATTTCCTTGAAAAATCTCCGGGAGCATCTATGCCTGAGAAAATTAAAAACTTACCCATGGTAGAACTTCAGTTGGCCAATGGAAGTCTTTATCCTGAAAAAGGGAGAATTGAAGCCATTACTGGTCAGATTGATCCTACAACCGGAACTATCCAGTTCAGAGTTGCTTTTTCGAATGCTCAGAAATTATTAAGTAATGGTAACAGTGGAACCATCAGATTCCCTCAGCATTACGATAATGTTCTTGTTGTACCTGAAAGTGCTACTTATGAGCAACAAGGTATCGTTTACGTATACAAAGTAGAAAAAGGAGATACTGCCAGAAACGTTGTTGTAAATGTGATCGACAGAATTGACAATATGGCTCTTCTTAAATCAGGAGTTAATAAAGGAGAAACGGTTATTGCAGCTGGTATCGGAGGTCTGAAACCGGGAACAGCAGTGAAGCCGAAGCCAATCAAAATGGATAGTCTTGTTCAATCTATAAAACCGAAATTCTAATGATAAAAAACTTTATTAACAGACCGGTTTTATCTACCGTAATCTCAATTTTGATTGTGATTCTCGGTGTGCTAGGGCTGATCTCGTTACCGGTTACGCAGTACCCGGATATTGCGCCGCCTACGGTAAGTGTTTCCGCAAACTATACGGGAGCCAATGCTGAGACGGTGATGAAAAGTGTGGTAGTTCCTTTGGAAGAACAGATCAACGGGGTGGAAGGTATGGATTATATCACTTCCAGTGCCGGGAATGACGGTTCTGCTCAGATCCAGGTTTTCTTCAAACAAGGAATAGACCCGGATATTGCAGCGGTAAACGTACAGAACCGTGTAGCGAGAGCAACACCTCTTTTACCATCTGAAGTAACACGTTCAGGGGTTGTAACCCAGAAGCAGCAGACCAGTGCCCTGATGTATATGTCTTTCTATTCTGAAAATAAAGATTTGGATGACGTATACCTTCAGAACTTTTTGAATATCAATATTATTCCAAACCTGAAAAGGGTAAATGGTGTAGGGGATGCCAACGTATTCGGTGGTAAAAACTATTCCATGAGAATCTGGCTGGATCCTGCAAAAATGGCTGCTTACAGTGTAACTCCTACAGATGTTACCAATGCTATCAATGAGCAGAGTAGAGAAGCTGCTGCGGGTTCTATTGGACAAAACAGTGGAAGTTCTTTTGAATATATCATTAAATACGTAGGTAAATTCAACGATAAAGAACAGTACGATAATATCATCATCAAATCTCTTGCAAACGGACAAAACCTGATGCTGAAAGACGTTGCTAAAGTAGAACTGGCAGGGCAGTCTTATACAGGAATCGGGGAGAACGGAAACAATCCTTCCATCAGTATGGGGATCTTCCAGACTCCGGGATCCAATGCACAGGAGATTATTAAGAATATCAAAGCCTATCTGAAATCAGCAGAGGGAACTTTTCCAAAGGGCGTAAAATATACTTTTAACTTTGATACCAACGAATTCCTGGAAGCTTCTATTGAAAAGGTAGTACATACCCTGATCGAAGCCTTCATTCTGGTATTTATTGTAGTGTATATTTTCCTTCAGGATTTCAGATCTACACTGATCCCGGCCATTGCGGTTCCGGTATCTATTGTGGGGGCGTTCTTCTTCCTGAATTTATTCGGATATTCATTGAACCTCTTAACCTTATTTGCATTGGTACTGGCCATTGGTATTGTAGTGGATGATGCCATTGTCGTCGTCGAGGCCGTTCATGCCAAGATGGAACATGGTATTTCCGATGCTAAAAAAGCGACAGTAGAGGCAATGGATGAGATTACAGGAGCTATTATATCTATTACATTGGTAATGGCAGCGGTATTTATTCCGGTAACGTTCATTACAGGACCTACAGGGGTATTCTACCAGCAGTTTGGTATTACGTTGATCATTGCCATCATCATTTCTGCTATTAATGCATTAACGCTGAGTCCGGTTTTATGTTCATTATTCCTGAAACCTCACGCAGAGCATCATAAAGAGTATCAAAGCCTGAATCTGTTACAGAAGTTTTTCTATAAGTTTAATATTGCTTTTAAAACAACTACTGAGCGTTACGGAAGAGGATTTGTATTCTTGTTAAGACATAAATGGGTTACCTTAATTATTTTTGCTGTTACCGGAGGAATCTTATTCTGGGCAAGCAGCAGTATGAAGAAAGGTTTTGTACCTACAGAAGACAGAGGGATTATCTTTACAGATGTTCAGCTTCCTCCGGGAGCTTCTATGGAAAGAACGTATAATGCTTTGAAAACACTTCAGGCAAAAGCATTAAAAGTTCCGGGAGTACAGAATGTAACAATTTCTACGGGTAGAGGATTCTTATCCGGAAACGGAAGTAACAACGGTCTTGCCTTTGTGAAACTGAAACCATTCGAAGAAAGAAAAAAAGACGGACAGACTTCTGAAGATATCACCAAAAAATTATTTGGAATTGTAGGATCTGTTCCTGACGCTAAAGTCGTATTCTTCCAACCGCCAAGTGTACCAGGATTTGGTAACAGTGCAGGTTTTGAAATGGTATTGCTGGACAAGTCAGGAGGTGAATATGCCGATTTAGATGCTAAAACGAATGAATTCATCGGTAAGCTGATGCAGAGACCGGAAATTCAGTTTGCACAGACTTCATTCAATACAAAATATCCTCAGTATCAGATGGAAATTAATGTTCCTCTGAGCAAGCAGCTTGGTGTTTCTGTAAACGACATTCTGGCGACTATGCAAGGGTATATTGGTGGTATTTATACTGCCGACTTTACCAAGTATGGAAAGCAGTTCAGGGTGATGGTTCAGGCTCTTCCTGAGAATAGAAAGAATATTGACAATCTGAATCAGCTTTATGTCAGAACAGGATCAGGGATCATGACTCCAATCTCACAGTTTGTAACATTAACAAAAGCCTATGGACCACAATCTGTAAGCCGTTATAACCTATTTACTTCAGTGAAGGTGACAGGAGCAAACTCTGACGGATACAGTTCCGGGGATGCGATTGCTGCTGTACAACAGGTGGCAGATGAAACCCTGAATCAAAACTATGCCGTAGAATTTACAGGGTTAACCAGAGAAGAATTAAATTCAGGATCTCAGACACTTCTGATTTTCGGACTAAGTTTGATCTTCGTTTACTTTATCCTTTCTGCACAGTATGAAAGTTATATCCTTCCGCTGATTGTTATTATTTCTCTTCCTCTTGGGGTAATGGGAGCTTACTTCGGCCAGAAGATTATGGGACTGGAAAATAATATTTACTTCCAGATTGCCCTGATCATGCTCGTGGGACTGCTGGCGAAAAATGCAATTCTTATTGTTGAATTCGCTGTTCAGAGAAGACATCATGGAGAAACCATTGTAATGTCAGCCATCAATGCAGCAAAAGCCAGGGTGAGACCTATTCTAATGACATCATTCGCCTTTATTTTCGGTTTATTGCCGTTAGTTCTGGCAAGTGGAATTGGAGCAGTAGGTAACAGATCTATCGCTACGGGTGCGGCAATCGGACTATTGATAGGAACTGTTTTGGGATTATTTGTAATTCCGGTTCTGTATGTGATTTTTGAAACACTGCAGGAGAAGATCAAACCTATCAAAAAAGAAGATATCAATTTAGCAGAATAAAATTAATTAGAGAAGTTAGAAGTTAGATATTTAGAAATTAGTCTAAAGCTCTATCTAACTTCTGGCCTCTAACATCTAATTTCTAATTTTTTATAATGAAGAGTTTATTAAACATCATAAAAGGAATCACTTTTTCAGTTTTCATACTCGGCGCCATTTCATCCTGTATGGCAAGAAAAGAATATGAAAGACCGAAGAATGTTGTAGACGAAAAGCTGTTCCGTACGGATATGCTTCCTTCGGACAGTGCTAGTATTGCCGATATTTCTTGGAAAGAGATATTTACGGATCCGATACTACAGGGGCATATTTCTAAAGCACTGGAGAACAATCTTGATATCAGAATTGCTTTGGAAAGTATTAATTCTGCAGAAGCTTATCTTAAACAAAGCAAAGCAGCCTACCAGCCTACTGTTTCCATAGGACCCAACTATACATTTCAGACACAGTCTATCAATACACAGTTCGGACAGATTATCGGATCAAGACGTTATGTGAACCAGTTTGACATTACGGCAAGTATCGGATGGGAAGCGGATATCTGGGGTAAATTAAAAGCACAGGAGAAAGCACAGCTGGCTACTTATTTAGGAACTGTTGCAGCGCATAAAGCTGTTAAAAGTAGTTTGGTGTCTTCCATCGCTTCTGCATATTATCAATTGTTGACATTTGATGCACAGAAGAGAATTATTTCAGAAACCATTGCGGTAAGAGAGAAAAACCTTGAAGCAACTAAGGCTTTAAAAACTTCCGGAACAGTTACTGAAGTAGCAGTACAGCAAAGTGAGGCTCTTGTTTTCAATGCCAAATCATTACTGATTGATATTGATACACAGATCCAATTGCTTGAAAATACCATGAGTCTTTTGATGGGAGAGCCTTCTCATTCTATCGAAAGATCTACATTGGAAGGGCAAAAACTTCCAATCGATTTGAAATTAGGTTATCCTACTCAACTTCTGGCCAACCGTCCGGATGTTATGAGAGCAGAGTATAACTTAATGAATGCTTTTGAGCTGACCAATGCTGCGAAAGCCCAGTTTTATCCAACTTTAAAACTGACAGGAAGCGGAGGAGTACAGTCGGTAGATATTGACCACTTATTCAGTGTAAATTCATTGTTTGCAAACGTAGTAGCAGGATTGGCTCAACCGATTTTAAATAAGAGACAGATTCAGACCAACTATGACGTAAGTCTTGCCAATAAAGAAACGGCTTATCTCAACTTCAGAAAAACAGTTCTGACTGCCGGAAAAGAAGTTTCGGATGCCATCAGAGTTTTCTCTGTTCAGGATTCATTTATTGAATTGAAGCAACATGAGTTGGATGCCTACAAAAAATCGGTTGACTATTCCCAGGAATTAGTGAACTATGGTATGGCAAACTATCTAGAAGTATTGAATGCAAGTGTGAATTCATTGAATGCAGAGCTTAACATTTCCAATGCAAGATACAGTAAAATGAAAGCAGCCGTAGAGCTTTATCAGGCTTTAGGAGGAGGCTGGAAATAACCATATTCAGCAATGTAATATCATAAAAACGTATGTCAGGAATGGCATACGTTTTTTTTGATTATTGATCATGCTAAAATTATTTAATAGGTAAAATCAATTTGTATATATGTATTCAACTACGTAGTTTTGTACTTTAAAATATAAATACTATGAAATTAGAGATACAACCCATAGGAAATTCTTATTCAGAGCAGGCCATTGATCTGATTTTGACGATTCAGCAGAAAGAGTTTAATATTCCGATTACTATTAAAGATCAACCTGACCTTCTGCAGATAGAAAGTTTTTACACGGAAGCCGGAGGTAACTTTTGGGGTGCTTTTGTAGATGGTGAGCTGGTGGGTTCTATAGCATTGGTTAAATTTGACGACAGGGCAGGAGCCATCAGAAAAATGTTTGTGAAAAAGGAATTCAGAGGAAAAGAACTGAATATTGCGCAGGAATTATTGGAAGTTTTAATTTCTTTCTGTCGCGAAAACAGAATTGATGATTTATATTTGGGAACCATAACGGTACTGAAAGCAGCCCAGCGTTTCTATGAAAGGAATGAATTTGTAAAGATTGAAAAAAGCGATCTTCCTGTTAAATTTCCTTTGATGAGTGCTGATGATGTTTTTTACCACTTAAATCTTGACTGAATATGAATGTAATCAACGAAGCAGGAATTCTTGCCATATCCACCAGACTGCACCGCCTCAGTGAACAATTGAGGAAAGATGGAGCATTGATCTATAAAGCATTCGGAATTGATTTCGAATTGAAATGGTTTCCGGTAATTTTCACCATTTATAAAAAAGAAATAGCAAGCGTTGTTGAAATTGCCAATGAAATAGGGTATACCCATCCATCTACAATAACCCTGCTCAAAGAACTGGAAAAACAGGAATTGATCCAATGGGAAAAAGATAAGCAGGATGAACGAAAAAGACTGTTTAAACTGACTTCAAAAGGGAACGATCTTATTGAAAAAATGAAACCTGTTTGGGAACTGATGGCTCAGATTTTAGGGGATATTGCAGACAATAAAAACAATCTGCTGACTGCTATTGATGAAGCAGAAGAGAAAATTGCCAATCAGTCTTTTTATCAGAGAGCATTGCAGGTGAAGAACTCGAAAAAATAATTTATTCTGTTATGATGTCAAGTGGATCTCTTACTGGCATGATACTTTTTAAATATTCTTTATCTTCTGCAGTTAACTCAGCTATACCCAGTGCAATATCTTCCCATGCTTTTTCGCCCTGACGTGTAAGGGCAAATTCAATGGATTGAATTTTAGGTTTTTTATTAAGACCCAATATTCTTAAATCTATTCTTTGTCCTTCTTTTATTTTGCCTTCTTCAATTTGTCCTATTAAAAAAAAATTCTTCCTGTAACTTGAAATGTATTACTGAGCTTAAACTGAGCAGCAGTTAAATGATGCCAGTTATATCCACAATATCTGCATTGTTTTGCACGTGGAGTACGGGCGAGTTTGTGGCATTTAGGACAATTGTTGAAAAAAACTTTTTCAGGAGTTTCTGCCATTATCCGGGTTACAACATTTTGTTCAAAAACTTCATATCCATGTTCTAATAGTTGTATGACTTCAGGATCAGAATTTATCCAGCCCCGCTTTATCATTGCATTTCTTATATGCTCACTTTCAGAACTCTTCAAAGTATACATATGATGATTCAGTGCTAATGCTTCGTCCCTGGTCATTAATTTCCCAAAATATCTGATAATATAATTTATAGTTTCTGTGTCCATATCTAAGTAAAAAAAGTAAAACCTTTTAATGATTTAGTTTGTCTAATTTATCATTTATTTCTTTAAAATAGCCTTATATTATGGAATGTGATAATTAAGAAATAGAAATTTAATACTGACAAACTATTGTCATTAAAGTAAGTTAATTTTACATCAATAAAAGAAAAGCTATGGGAGAAATTGCATACAAACACACCTTCTGTGTCAATACACAGGAAGAATGGAGGCAATGGCTGGAAGAGAATCATCATATAGAGCAGTCTGTATGGCTTATCTGTAATACCAGAAAATCAAATTTACCCATTGTTCATTGGACGGATCTGGTAGATGAAGCCCTTTGTTTTGGCTGGATTGACAGTACGAGAAAAACCATAGACAAAGGTTCGTTTATGCAGTTATTCAGCAGACGGAAGCCGAAGAGTACCTGGTCCAAAATTAATAAAGATAAGGTTCAGAAGCTGATAGAAAATAATCTGATGACCAAAGCAGGATTTGAAACGATCAGAATTGCAAAAGAGAATGGCTCGTGGAATATTTTGGATTCGGTAGAAGACCTTACCATTCCTGATGACCTGAGTGAAGCATTTAAACTGCATGAAGGCTCCGAAATCTATTTTCTAAGCTTGAGTAAATCTATAAAAAAAATGCTGCTTCAATGGATTGTACTTGCCAAAAGACCTGAAACCAGAAAAAATCGTATTGATGAAATAGCCAGACAGGCTGCTCAGAATAAAAAACCTAAAAATTTTTAAGCTGTAAAAAGATAGAACATTATTTTTGACACTTATGTTTAAAAATAAGAAAAGGCTGTCCAAAAATGAGACAGCCTTTTCAATTGATTCATTATTAAAATATATTATCTTAGAATCTCAAAGTGGCTGCAACAGACCAGGTTCTTCCAAAACCAAGGAATCCTGTATTGCCGTCTGCAACACCCTGATAAACTCTGCCAGCTTCCTGATACGTTTTTCCGGCATCGGGACCATTGGCAATTTTATCTCCTGCGAAGATATTGGAGCTCAATTCGGAAATATAATATTTGTTAAATAAGTTATATACGTTAGCTCTCAATGTTAAAGATTTTTTCGCATCCAATGTAAATTTGTAAGAAGCACCAACATCAAATAAATGATAGCTTGGCAATTTTACAATTCCTTTTTCTCTTGCCGCTTCAGTAAGGAAGTTGATCGGGTTGAACTGAGCATAAAGCTTGTCATAATATTCCCAGTTGGCATCAATACTGAATGCTTTGGTGATATTGTAATCTGCTCCGATGCTTGCTGTTGTTTGAGCAGCATCTCCTACTTTCAGGTCTTTGATATTGATCACTCCTGTAGCTCCTGCTATTTCCTGGTTGGTTTGAACATCCAGAATGTTGAAGTTAGCATTTCCTTTATATTTCCAGTTACCCAATGATACCATTCCTCTTAATCTAAGGTTAGTAAAAGGTCTTGCCTTTGCTTCCAATTCGATTCCCTGGTGTACCTGTCCTACATTCAAAGCATTATAGAAATAAGCATTTCCAAGGCTTAACTGAGAGAATTTTGCAACATCTGCTGCCGTAGCATTGAATGTTCTTGAGATAAATCTGTCATCCCACTGCGTTCTGTAAGCATTGATGTTCACATCTATATAACGCGATTTGAAACCATATCCTAATTCCACAGAGAAGATTCTTTCATTTTTAGCATCATTATAGATATTCTGGTTGGATGGGAATAATGCATTGAATAAAGGCTGTCTTGAAATAACTCCTGTATTGAAAAATACATTATGGTGATCATCTATATTATAGTTGGCACCTCCTTTTACAATATATCCTGTTTTATGATACCATTTTGTCTCCTGATTTCCCGGAGTATACAGCATATAATCTCTTCTCTTGTAATACTGCTCAGAAACAGATCCCTGAACAGATGCACTTAGTTTTTCAGAGCTGTATTCAACCATTCCATAGATTCCAGCCCATTTTACCAGCCCTTCGTTGTGAATAGATACCTTCTGAGCATCTTTAAGCTTGGTAAGCGGTTCCGGTTTTACGGTTTGATTGATATAATATCCTTTTGGCGCATTGGCAGTATTAGGAACATACAATGCATCAGATCCTAACATATCTGTTACAATGTCATACAAAGCTCCTTTGTATGTTTTAAGATCAATTCCTCCGTTGAAAGTCCAGTTATTTTTTTTGTAATTAAGGTCTGCGATTACTCCATACCAGTCATGAGCATTTATACTCTGCTTTCTTACGATCCCATTGGTTCCGTTCAGAGTCGCTACATATTTTCCGTTATAATCACCAGGAGAACCTGCAGGTGCAGTGAAGGTTGATTTCTGGAAGCTATTTCCATTATAATCTGTTACCATACCGCCTCTGTTATAACGGTAAATCATATCCCAGTTGATCGTACCGTCGCCACCTGCGCCATAATTCATGAAGTTCATAGTTTGTCCGGCTGCGTTTTTGATAGAACCGTTCAATCCGGTACCACCGCCACCGCGTCCCCATGAACCATAAAGAACTGTGGATAGCTTCAGATTGTCATTCATATTCCAATCCCAGTTTAATGAAGCGATAGGCTTGTGGTAGAAGTTCGGTGCTAAATTGAATTGAGAACCATTCAGCATTCCTGTTTGTGGATTGTATCTTCTTCCGTAAGTTTCAAACTGCTGCAGTGTTGCCACATTAGCTCCGGTTGCAGAAGACCTTCTCGTATCGTGTACTTGTGGTGCTCCGGTAGCGATAAAATTGAACGCATGCTTTTCATTAGGCTTAAATCCTGTAGAGAAAAACCATGAGTAACCTTCTCCTTTTGTTCCATTGATGTATCCGTCACCTTGCCAGCGGGAAAGCAATACTGTTGTTCCCCATTTGTTTTTTAATCCTGAAGAGTACATTGCTGATATTCTGGAGTAGTTATCATTTCCAACTTCTCCTTTAATCATTGCTTTCTGCTCAGAATCGGTAGCTTTGGTTACAATATTGATCGTTCCTCCTACAGAAGGGACTACAAATTTGGAAGCTCCCAAACCTCTTTGAATCTGAATATTGCTTGCAATATCAGCTAATCCGGTCCAGTTAGACCAGTACACAGTACCTCCCTGCATATCATTCACCGGCTGTCCGTTGATGATTACTGCAATGTTAGCCCCGTCAAAACCTCTCATGTTGATTCTGCTGTCTCCGAATCCTCCACCTACTTTGGTAACATAAACGGATGGAGTAGACTTCATAATTTCAGGGAATTCTCTGTTTCCCAGTTTTTCCTGAATTTCTGCAGCCTTAATGTTGGATACTGCAACAGGTGTTTTTCTCTCTTTGGCTGTTTGGGAAAGGTTTCTACCTACCAACATAACCTCATCAATAGATTTAGATTTCTCTAAAGAATCCTTCGTACTCTGCCCATAATAGATGGCGGCCGTAGGTAATACAAGCGCTATAATTAGTCGCTTTTTAAAAGTAATGCTCATGAAATAAACTAGCGTGTTTGATTTTAAGGCTGCAAAGATGGATAATTATTTTTGAATTAAGTATTAAATCTTCCCGAAGTGATATGCTATTGTATGCATATAATGCATTATTACTCGTTTTTTTGGATGTATTAATTATTTCAGATGTTTAATTTACAATTTGTTATAAAAGTGAATTATACAAAAAAAGGATTGTTTTTAACGAATAAAAAATAATGATGTGCTCCATCTGAAATTCCTCCGGAATGTATTTTTTTATAATGATATTTAAGGGTTGGTTTATTTTGTATCATTATTAATATATTTGTAGATATTATTTGTATCAAATTCGTTTCCTCAGATAAAATAAGGTTTCCTATTATTTTAAAAACTAAAAATATGACTCAGCTCAGCTTGTTCAACACAGAAGATTTATATGAATTTCCAAAAGACCTTTTGGAATACAGAGAACATTTCCTGAGTCGGGACGAAGCGGACCAACTTAAAAATCATCTGCTTGAAACCGCTCCCTGGAAACAACGAACCCAGAAAATGTATGATAAAATGGTTTTGACCCCTCGTTTAACAGCCTGGTATGGTGATCCGAAAACGGATTATCCTTTAGGAAATGGTGAAGTGGATAATAACGTCTGGACTCCCGAATTATTTTCTTTAAAACAAAGGATAGAAGATATATTTGGTTATCAGTTCAATTCCGTATTGCTTAATCTTTACAGGGATCATAATGATTCGGTTGCCTGGCATCAGGATAAGGAAAGCAGATACGGGAAACGTCCTGTGATTGCATCTTTAAGTTTAGGGCAGACCAGAAATTTTGATTTCAGGAAAAAAGATCATCATCAAAGTAAATACAGCCTACCACTTCCTCATGGATCATTATTGATTATGAAAGGTGATCTTCAGGAAAACTGGGAACATCGGATTGCTAAATCTGTAACTTCTATGAAAGAGCGTATTAATCTTACATTCCGGCTGATTCGATAATTGTAAAATGTTTATTCATAATATTTTATGATAATAAATGATTTGCTGAAAATGTTATTTGGCCGATAAATTGTTGCTATTATAAAGAAGTCCTCATAGATTTCACTCATATCACCACTTAAAATTTATTATTATGAAAAATTTTGTAGTAACAATTTTTGCAGTAGCTGCTTTGGCAGGCTGTAAAAAAAATGACCAAACACCGTCCAGCCAATCCACGCAAAGTACAACCATGTCTCCTTCCGCTGAATCTGGAATGACGGTGAGCGATTCTATTAAAACTTCAACCTCCACAGACCAGAAAACTTCTCTAAGTGATCAGGACAAAAAGTTTGCAGATGCAGCGGCAATAGGAGGGCTGATGGAAGTTATGATGGGAAAATTAGCAGAAACAAATGCTGAAAATCCTGTTGTAAAATCTCTGGGATCCATGATGGTAACAGATCATACCAAAGTGAATGATGAACTTAAAAGCTGGGCTTCCAATAATAGCTATACACTTCCCACAGGTTTGGAGGCAGATAAGCAGAAGATGTATAATGATCTGAAAGCTAAGAAAGGAAAAGACTTTGACAAAAAATATACAGATCTTATGGTGAGTGATCATAAAGAAGATATAGAAGTATTCAAAAAAGAAGCATCAAAGGGAACAGAAACTTCACTAAAATCTTTTGCCTCTAAGACACTTCCCACACTTGAACATCATTTAAAAGAATCCGAAAAGGCGAAAAATGCGGTCAGATAATCTAGGGTTAATATGACTTGCATCATAAGACAAACAGAATGTATTTGATACTTTTGAATGATTAAATATTATTTTGTTCTTGATTATTACGCTCCTCTTTTTAAGGGGAGTTTTTTATTCTTCTTTCTTTTTGTATTCTTCAATTTTCTTAAACTGCCGATAAGAATCTTTCAGATTACGAAGCTGCTCTGAGACGGTTTAAATCCCTTTTTCACTAAGATTTCCGCTGTCCATAGCATTTTGATATGCTTCTATAGCTGCTTTTTCCCCAAACACTACATTTCCTAATGTAGATTCTACCAAATTACCCATGGTGAAAGAATTTTTAATATCAATCCATGTCCTGTGAATGGCTCCTGCAATGGAAGTTGAATTTTCCGGATTACCCTGTCTTTCTGTAATGAGGTTTATAAGTTCATTCTTCATGATTTTCGATTGTGAAATCATATGATCATACTCATCCTTTACATCAGGATACATTTCCCAGACTTTCCCTTCTACTTTTTCGAAGCCTTCCATTCTGTCATTTGTAATGTGAAGTAAGTCATTAAGTACCGAGATTTCTTTCTGATTGTCCATAACATAAATTTTTAAATTAAACATAATGATCTACTAAATTATAATTTAGCACTCAGATCTTTTATAATCCTGATCATATACGTAAAAAGTTAGTCTGATGTATTTCTTTTTCCACAAAAAAGCTGCACCTTTGCCCCAACAATGGGGTGCTACAGATAACAGTGGCTGAGATGATACCCAGGAATGTACTTCCACACCTGATCCGGACAATGCCGGCGTAGGGATTGCTTACTTATCATCTCATCATTTGATTTCTAAAAATTAATATGATGCAGGACATTTTAAAACAAATTACCTTACCGGAATGGTTCGGAGTCTTATTTTCAGTGATTCAGGTTTTACTGGCCCGTAAAAACAATGTCAACAACTATCTTTTCGGAATTGCGGGTATTCTGCTTACATTGTATGTGATGCTTACTTCCAAGCTGTACGCTGAATTCACCTTGAATCTTTATTATCTGATCATGAGCATCTACGGATGGCTGTACTGGAAATTCGGTAAACAGAAATCCGAAATGGAAATCTCCGTTACCACCACCAATGAAAAATGGATTACCGGAGGAATTGTTTTGGGAACTTTTATCTTATTCTGGTCTTTTCTCACTCATTTTACCGATTCGGATGTTCCTGTTTGGGATTCTCTGGTAAGTGCTTTTGCCTGGGCAGGAATGTGGCTGATGGCAAGACGGAAAATTGAAAACTGGGTGATCCTCAATATCAGTAATATTATTTCCATTCCTTTAATGATTCATAAGGAATTATATCTCTATGCTGTTTTAACATCATTCTTATTTTTAGTGGCAATCTCCGGTTATATAGAATGGCAAAAAATTATTAAATCCAAAGCTCATGCTCAGTACTAAAGACATCAGAAAAGAACTTCAGGGAGCTTCTGTAATTTCTGATAAAGTGATGCTGCATATTCACGAAGAAGGATTGCTTAAAATCTGGGTTCCCAAAAAATATGGTGGACTCGGCTATCGTTTTGAAGAAGGGCTTAAAGTATTATTTGGCTGGGCGCAAACCGATGGAAGCTTTGGCTGGATGCTGACACTTTGTGCCGGAGCCAACTATTTTTCCAGAAATAGTAAACCAGAAGTTGCCCAATTACTCTTCACCCATACCAAAACCTGTTTTGGCGGAAGCGGAATGATTGGTGGCACCGCAGAAAAGCAGGATGATAATACCTATCTGATCAACGGTTCATGGAATTTTGCAACAGGAGCACCTCATCTGACCCATTTTACACTCAATGCCAAAATTACAGAAAACGGGAAACCTATAACGGATAAAGACGGGAATGAGACTATTCAATCATTCATCATTCCGAAAGAAAAGGCTCAAATTATCCCCAGCTGGAAATCCATGGGAATGAAAGCCAGCGGTACCTATTCTTTCACTATTGAAAATGTTCTGGTGAGTGAAGATTACAGTTTTGTGTACGATCAGTTTTTCACCAATGATACTTTGGACAGTATTCCGTTTCGGATTTTTGCAGATTTGACGCTATTGGTCAATTATTTGGGAATGGCCTCTCATTTTATTGAAGAAGCAGAAAATATTCGTCCTGAAATCAATTTCAAAATTTTTGCAGAATCCGTTGAAAAGCATTTGGGAAAAGTTTTAAATATAGCCAGAGAAGTAGAAAATATACTCGGTGATCACAAAGGAATTTCAGAAGATAAAGAACATAAGATTCATCAATATGGAGTAGAACTGGTTCAAAAATTGTCCCATCAGATCCTTACTATTTATACACAGTTAGGAATCCGGGCTACGGATACCAATTCTGCGGTGTATCAGGTATTTTGTGACTATTTTACAGCAGCAATGCATTCCAATTTCAGACCTTCTGCGGATGATGTTAACTTTTCTTTCTGAGAAATAATCAGAAAATACTTCTTTGAAAATCCGGCGATGGATGAATGCTAAGAATTTAAACTTAATATATATTTAATATGATTGCCATAGCTTTTAGATACTTTTGTATCACCAGTTTTGAGTTCAAAGACGTATTAAAGAATGGATCATTTTAAAGAAATATATTCCGGTTACAAGCACAGGGTGTATTTTTTTGTGGCCAAATACCTTTCGGAAGAGGAAGATATTGAAGAAATTGTACAGGACATTTTTATGCATGTCTGGAAATATCTGTCCAAAATCCATTCTCCATCAGAAATTGAAGCGCTTATTTTTAAATCTGCCAAACAGGAAGTCTCCAATTTCTACCGTAAAAGAAAAATGATTTTCGTTCCTCTAGAAAGTTCCCCTGAAAGTCAGGATGAAGAAAACTCAGAAATAGAAAAACAAATACAGCAGGAAGACCAACTCAAAAAGATAGAAAGTCTTCTGGAACAGGTTCCCGAAAAAAGCCGTGAGTTTTTCATCAAAAATAAAATCCAGAATCTCAGCCTTTTTACCATCGCTCAGGAAAATGATATTTCCAAAACGGCTGTTGAAAAACATGTGAATAAGGTGTTGAAGTTTCTGAGAGCGAATTTGAATTTTTTCTTTTAGATGATACTTTTACTATTCCAATTTCCTTCATCATTTAATTTCTTTAAATTAGTTAGGCTTGAGTTAACTTTAACCCAACATCACCCAATATGAACAAATCGTTAAATCAAAAAAATATAGGTTGACGATTCTGCACTTCCTGCGTATTCTCTAATAAAGATCAAATAGGAGCGTATGGATTTCGAAAATCAATGGAAATCAGTCAAAGAAGAAAACAGGAAAATGAAGGGTTCTGCAGATCAGCGAATCTGGAACGGACTTGAAAATAAAATCAGATCCAGATACAAGACAAAAAGGTTTTTGTGGGCTGCGGCTGTTCTTTTACCTTTATTTACCGTGATGACTCTGTTCTTTACTGAAAATGCTCTAAGCTCTTCATCTCATCAGCAAATGGTTTTCAGAACGGAAACGATGCAAAAGGAATTCACCTTGCCGGACGGAAGTATTATTACCCTGCAACCAGAAAGTGAATTGATGCTGACAGAAAATTTCGGTAAGAAAACCAGAAATGTTTCTTTTAAAGGAAAGGCATTCTTCAGTGTTGCTAAAAATAAAGCGTTGCCCTTTATCATTGATGCCAATGGATTTAGAGTGAAAGTGTTGGGAACAAAATTCCTGCTTGATCAAAGATCCGAAGATAAAAAAGTCTATCTGAAAGAAGGAAAAGTAAAAATTGATTACAAAGGTCACACCACTTATCTTTTGCCTAAAGAAACATGGCTGGCAGACAAAGACGGAAATGAAAAACATTTCTACGATCAGGATGTCGTAAGGACATTTGATTTTAATGAAATGAAATTCGGGCAGGCCATTTCACAGTTGGAGAAGACGTACAATATCTCGATAAGCTACCCTCAGCAGTATAGAGAAAACGTTATTGATGGAGATATCACCGGAGACCTTAATAAAGTTATTAAAACCATAGGATTTCCATTTAGTTTAAATACACGAAAAGAATCAGATTATCATATCATTTTAGAAAAATAATGCACCAGTAATTGGGGTTACCGATGCATTGAATATAAATCAGTCAAATAACAACTAATTTCAGCAAAGCTATGAAAAAAACAACAATTAGCATGATGTTGTTGGGTCTTTTGTGCGCGCCACAGTTTACCTACGCAGAGGCTAACAAATGTTTTCAACAGTCCGTCATTCAGCGGAAAACGCCTTTGATTAAAATCTTTGAAAAACTTTCAAAAGAACATGGCGTAAAATTCTTTTATTCGGTTTCAGACCTTAAGGATATTCAGGTGGATGAATCTCAGGTTAACTATCAGTCATTATCATCGTCTTTAGACTATCTGAAGAAAAATATTGGTCTCGATTTTAATGTAGATCAGAAAACCGTCACCGTTCGTCTCAATGCAAGAGCAATTGCAAAAATTCAGAGGAATAATGCTCAACAGTCTGCGGAATATTTAAATCCTATAAAAGACACGGTAACATCGAGAGAAAAAAATATTGATGAGGTTGTTTTGGTAGGGTATGGAAAACAGAGTAAGAAAAACAATTCCGGCTCTATCTCTTCTATTGATGAAAAACAGATGAAAGGGGTTGCCTCCAGTAATTTCGGAGATATTATTGCCGGAAAAGCAACCGGAGTTCAGATTACTCAGGCTAATGCAACGCCGGGAGGTTCACCCTCTATCAGAGTAAGAGGGATCGGAACATTAACAGCGGGTTCGAATCCCTTGATCGTTGTGGACGGACTTCCTCTCACCGAAGGTTCCAATCTGAATGCTATTGATCCTAATTCCATTGCAAAAATTGATATCTTAAAAGATGCCGCCTCCGCAGCCATTTATGGTTCCAGAGGAGCCAATGGAGTGATTATCATTGAAACAAAACAAGGGAAAAAAGGCAGAATGGCTGTTTCTTTTGATTCCTATTACGGAATGCAGATGAGAAGTGATAATGTAAAATTGGTGAATGCCTACGATATGGCCACTTTTCTGAAAGAAGCCAGAGATAACAACTATCTTTCCAAGGGCAGCAACAGAAGTATTTCTGATGATAATGCTACAAGAATAAGTAAGGGAGCATCTTTACGGGAGTTAATCCCTGATTATCTCGCCCCTTATCTGGCAAAGCAGCCTGGATTAACAGATACCGACTGGCTGAATACTGTAATGAAACCGGCACCCATAAGCCAGACTTCATTAAATGTTACGGGAGGAAGCGATAAAAGCAAATATGCTTTTACCATGAGCTATTTTAACCAGAAAGGATTGGTGATCGGGACAGATTACGAAAAATTTTCCACCAGCGTTAATCTTTCCACAGAACTTACGGATAAATGGAAAATAGGAGTAACAATGACACCGTCTTATGCAACGGGTACCATCAATGCAGCAGAAAATTCGAGAAGTTATAATCCACTGCAGATGGCTACTGCAATGTATCCTTTCTTTAAACCTTATAATGATGACGGAAGTTTGGCCATTTCCCAACAAATCTTAGGAAATACAGCAACTGACGGTGCTTTGGTAGAGAATCCCGTTGCGGTTCAGGAAATGACGAACAGAAAATATACTTTATTTAAAACATTCGGAAATATTTTTACTGAGCTTGAACTGTTGAAAGGATTGAAATACAGACTTTCAGTAGGCGGGGATTACACCAATTACGAATATAATTTCTTCGATCCTTCCACAGTAGGAGCCTACAGAGCGGCCGCTCCGGATGTTACTTTTGCGAACAGAACAGAATATATCCGTAAAAATTATCTGATTGAAAACCTGCTTTCATTTGATCAAAAATGGGGTGAGCATAGAATAGATGCCATTGCCGGACAGTCTTTTCAGCAGGAAGATAATACTCAGCTTTTAACCGAAGCTACCGCATTTCCAGACAACAGCATCCGGAATATTGCAGGCGGAACTTCATTTAAAAATACACTGACACAATACAAATGGAGGCTGATGTCTTATTTTACCAGAGTTAATTACACCTTTGATAATAAGTATAATCTGATGGCTTCTTATCGTAGAGACGGCTCTTCACGTTTCGGGAAGAATTCCAAATGGGGAGATTTCTATGCATTTTCTGCAGGCTGGACGATCAGTAATGAAAATTTCTTTCCTGAAAATACTATTGTAACGGATTTAAAGCTAAGATACAGCCTGGGAAGCAACGGAAATAATCAGATTCCTAATTTCGGGGCACTTTCGCTGATGAATCCTGATAATTATAATTTTGGCGGCGTTCTAACACCAGGGTATACAACGGCAACGGCTCCCAACCCTAATATTTCCTGGGAAAAGTCCAGATCAAACAACTTCGGAATTGATTTCTCTCTGTTTAAAAATATCCTGAATATTTCTGCCGATTATTATATTCTGAACAGAGACGGTTTGTTACTTGATGTTCCTGTTCCACAGCAGTCTGGTTTCAGTACATCGCTTCAAAATATAGGGAAGATCAAAAACTCTGGTTTTGAATTACAGATTGCTTCGAAAACTTTCAATATTGCCAACGATTTTACCTATTCGGGAAGCTTTAATTTTTCCACCAATAAAAATGAAGTTTTGGCCTTGGCAAACGGACAGAATCAGATTATCACGGGTGAAAATAATTTCTCTGTTACAAAGGTAGGTGGCTCTATTGGTGAAATGTATGGGTACAACATCGTCGGAATTTATAAAACTCAGGATGAGATCAACAATTCACCACACATTACCGGAACAATGGTTGGAGATTATATTATGGAAGACCTCAATGGCGATGGGAAAATTGATGTCAATGATAAAAGAAGTTTCGGAAGCGGAGTTCCCAAATACATTCTCGGTTTTAATAATAATTTCAGATACGGACTTTTTGAATTAAGCTTCTCATTATACAGCGAAATAGGGAAGAGAATTTACAATGCCGATGCTGTCACTACCTTAGAATCAGGAGAAGGTTTCGGAATGGCCTCGCAGTATTATTTTGACAACCGCTATAATGCAGTAAGCAATCCCAATGGATTTTTCGGAATGCCAAATATGAACTTTTCCAACAACAGAAAAGAAGCCAGAACCTCAAATCTCTACTTTAAAAATGCAGATTATGTAAGACTGAGATCACTTCGTCTGGCTTTCAATTTCCCAAAATCAATGCTTGGAAATATCGGGTTGGAAAACGCACAGATCTATCTGGTAGGAAACAATCTTTTCACGCTGTCAAAATATAAAGGAATGAATATCGATGCCACTTCAGACAATGTTCTTACCCAGGGCTTTGATCAGGCTTATTATCCGGTAGCTAAAATATATTCTGTAGGCTTTAACCTTAAATTTTAAAATCATGAAAAAAATATTCTTTACAATATTCAGTCTTTCTGTGATGTTTTCTTGTTCGTCTGATCTTTTGGATGTAAATCCTGAAGCCCAGAAAGTTTCCTCACAATTCTATACCAATGCTTCTGAAATTGAGCAGGGAATTGTTTCAGTCTACGGAGCCCTTCAGTACACCGGACAGTATCAACTGGCAATGCCTGCACTGGGAGAATTGCCTTCTGACAACACCTATGATGAGGTTCCAGCCAATGATTCTTTTACGTATGGAGAACTGGATTTTTTCACTATTCAACCTAATAACAGCCTTATTGCAAGTACCTGGAAGGACAATTATGTCGGAATTCAGCAGGCGAATATTATTCTGACAAGGATTGGAAAAATCCCGGATATGACTGATGCCCTGAAAAATACGAGAACCGGAGAAATGAAGTTTCTGAGAGCGCTGATGTATTTTAATCTGGTAAGAATTTATGGTGATGTTCCATTGGTATTAAAAGAAACCACGAATGTTAACGATTACTTTGGGCAGCCAAGAACACCTGTCGCAGAAGTATATTCAGCGATAGAAAAAGATCTGAAAGAAGCGATTGATCTTTTACCAACCACCACAACGCAAAAGGGTAGAGTAACCAAAGGAGCGGCTTTGGGAATTTTGGGTAAAGTGCTTCTGACACAAAATAAGTTTGCAGAATCACTGACCTATTTAAATCAGATTGAATCTTTAGGTTATCAACTTTTGACCGATGTCAGTAAAATTTTTGATGTCACCAATAAAAATAATGCTGAAATTATTTTTGATGTACAGTTCACCTCCGGATTGAACGGAAATTCGGAAGGAAGTTCGGCATTTCAGATGTTCAGTCCTTCCGGATCAGTTTCCGGAGCGAAAGGCCATAATCTTCCCACCAAAGAAGTTTACAATCTTTATTTGGCAGGAGATACAAGGCGGTCTGCCTATATCGGGCTTACGTCAAACGGAATTCCTTTCAGTAAAAAGCTAGTCAAAACGTCCAATACCATTGCCGATGGAGGAAGCAACTTTGTGGTGCTGAGATTAGCTGATGTTTTCCTGATGATGGCGGAATGTTTTACTCAACAGAATGATTTTACCAATGCCAATATATGGCTGAATAAAATTAAAACCAGAGCAGGTATTGCATCTGTAAACCTCTCCACAAAAGAGACATTACTGAATGAAATTGACCGCGAAAGAAGGCTTGAATTTGTAGGAGAAGGACACCGGTGGTTTGATCTTGTGAGGACAGGAAAGGCTATTTCGGTAATGACAGCTCACTTTAATAATAACCCCGGATACAGCACTGCACAAATAAAACCCTATCATCTTCTGATGCCTGTTCCACAAGGACAGATCAATACAGATCCCGCAATTAAACAAAATCCAGGATATTAATTTAAACTTTAAAATTATGCTCAACAATAAATTATTACAACTGTTTCTTCTTATTATTTCGTCTCTCCACTTTGCTCAGCAAAAGAAAATTTCACTTTCCGCTTTTCCCGATAACAAAGTAATGGTGGTTGCTCATCGTGGAGATTGGAGAGAGGCTCCGGAAAATTCGGTGTGGGCGGTAAAAAAAGCTATTGAAAAAGGAGTCGATATGGCTGAGATAGATCTTGCCATGACGAAAGACAGTGTTTTGATTCTGATGCATGACAATACCATCGACAGAACAACAACAGGCAAAGGGAAACCCTCTGATTTTACATTAGCCGAAATCAAAAAGCTTCATCTAAGAGACGGTTTGGGAGTGGAAACTCAAATGAGTGTTCCTACTTTACAGGAGATTTTAGAAGTTTCCGATGGAAAAATCCTCCTGAATCTCGATAAAGGTTTTGATTATATAAAACAGGTCTATCCTTTGGTGAAAAAGCGAAATATGCTGGATCAGATTTTGTTTAAAGGTCATGAATCCTACACGGAATTCAACCGGAAATATGATGATATCAAAAATGAAATTCACTATATGCCGATTATCCAGCTGGGGAAAGAGGAAGATCTGAAAAAAATCTCAGAGTACCTTAAGAGCTATAAAGTCTATGGTTTTGAATTTACAATAGGAGCAACGGAAAAGAATCTGATTGATTTTAAAAAGCTTAAAGAAAGTAAGGTTAAAATCTGGGTCAATTCATTATGGCCCCATCATAACGCCGGAAACAATGATGACCTCGTTCTTGATCATCCTTACCTGTATGATTGGTATATTGATAAAGGAGTCAACATTATTCAGACTGACCGTCCGAAAGAACTGATCCATTATTTAAAAAGTAAAAACCTTTATTTTTAAGAAATAAAAGAGCCGAAATATTCAATTTTGGCTCTTTTGCTCTATAGAGTAGGAATATAAATTTCTATTTTCCAGGACTGATTGTTTCGGAACGTACTCGAAGAAAATACACTTTGGAAATAGAAAATTTAAGAAAGGATAACTGAAACACGTCTTTTTTAGGATATTTTAACACTCGTTTTATGATTTGTGTCATAAAGTAAACATTGTGTATTTCACTATATTTGGAATAATAAAGCTAACCCATGAAATAAGCCAACATAAAAACTTGTTAAACTAAAAATTATTAAAGATTACCAAAGATTATGAAAGACTTATTTTCATTAAACGGAAAGAAGAAGGATCATGTTATTACACACTTAAAAAAAGAGATGTATTCATTGATCGAAAATGATAACTGGATTACGGTTACGATAAAAAAGTGGTTCCATACAATGATTGTATCCTATTTAATTTGCAATGATTTAGTTGCCTTAACTATTGTAAGAACAAAATTCACTCCATTTTACGAAAAATATACAGTGTTGTAGTAGATATCTGCTATTCCATTGATGGGTGTATACTCTAATTATATTTTTTATGGAATACCATTATAAGATCTGAAATTCTATCATTATTTAAAAACAATGCTGCAATGAATTTAAAAATACTATCCATCGTCTGGGGTGTTGTGGATTTGAATAGAGCAATTGCCTTTTGGAGTGAAGCCTTACACTACAAAATAAAAGATGAGCCAGATACTGATTTTGCCATTCTGATCCCAAAAGAGGGCGATGGAATACAGTTATCATTAAAATTAACCGGTTCGGAAGAGCCAAAGAGACATCATATAGATCTGATAACTGATAATCAGCAACAGGAAGTAGAGCGGCTTTTGAGTATAGGGGCAACAAAGATGCAAGGCTGGAATTACGAACAGGATGCTGACTATGTTGTCCTTCTGGATCCCGAAGGAAATTCATTTTGTGTGGTGCAGCAAAATAAATGATCATTTAAGAACAACTATTTTGTAGGCCATTCTTCACGAAGAACCGCATAAATAATATCATCAACCCATTTATTTTTCCAGAACAGACTTTTCACAAAGTGCCCTTCTTTTCTTAATCCGATTCTTTCCATCAGCTGAAGGGAAGCAATGTTGTCAGGATCTACGGAAGCTGTAATTCTGTGTTTATGCAAATCATTAAACAAGAAACTAATGACTCCTTTTAAAGCCTCAGAAGCATATCCTTTACCCTGAAATGAGGTGTTTAAGGTAATTCCCAATTCTACCTGTACATTTTCATCTCCGATAAAATGAACTCCGATATCTCCAATGACTGCTTTTGTTGCTTTATCAGTAATCAACAGCTGATACCAGCTTTCAGGTTGGTTGAATTCTTTAGTATTTCTTTGGATAAAACTTTCCACTTCTTCCAGGGTTTCAGGAATCCATCCTTGAAATTTATTGGCTTCGGCATCTGAGCGGTAATCGAAAATATCCTGTTTGTCATCAATCCTAATATCCCGTAGAACCAATCTTTCTGTATAGAGTAGCATGATTGTAATATAATTTCAGACAAAAATAGGATTAATTGGGATGTTATTCAATGAGGAATAATGTCTTTTGCGGTCACTGAGCCTACTTCCATTAATTTTAATTCAATAAAAATTATAAAATAGTTGCAAATATCATTTAAATACTTACTTTTGTACCGCCTTACAATAAAAACGGGGGATTGGCGCAGTTGGCTAGCGCGTTTGACTGGCAGTCAAAAGGTCACGGGTTCGAATCCCGTATTCTCCACATTAATAATCAAAGAGTTGCATTATTTTAAATTTGCAACTCTTTTTTATTTGCATAAAATTTGCACAAAAACAGTTGGTTTTATAATATTTTTAAGATTTAAAATAATATCCCCCACTTTCAAAATAATCATACATCAAACTTCTTGCTGTAGCCTCCCAATCAATATAAATATAATTTGGTAAATTTTCTGGAATACTTTCTTCTAAAATATATTGTGCAAATGTTTCATCGTCTGAATATTCACCTGTATAATAATTTATTACACCGTCATAAATGCTTTGAAAATCCATTTTTCCAATACAAATCAAGGTAAGGCCTCGGAAATTTCAAAATCATAGCCAGAATCGTTTATTTGATGGGCTATTTCATATATATCTTTTGATATATAACTTTCTCCTATTAATCCTAGCTTTTCAAAGAATGAACAGTCTTCATGATCTTGTAGCATGAATTCTGCGTCTTCTTCGTCTTGGTGAAGTTCTTTCATTGCTTCTAATAGTTCGTCATAATCTGAATAATCCGAAAGATTGAGCCATTCCCCAAATAATGAACCTTCGTTGTGCTTTTTGTAAGTTCCTACATAGATACTGCAAGAATCAAGACAATTTTGTAAATTTGTCATGTCGATAATTTTTTACCGATTTTAAAACTTATTGATGTTGCCTATCGTGTTCTTAGCACTTTAGGTATTTTTTTATATATGGTTGTAAGAGGAGAACAGTTTAAGAGGGGGCTAGAAAAAAAAACTATTAGACTAGTAAGGGGGGATTGATATAGAAGGTATTGTCCCCACACCCAAATAATTTTACTGGTATTAAATTGTTGCAAATTCTACTATAAAGGACTATTTGATTTTTCGAGAGAAATTGGAGGGGTATTTTTATGGGTGAAGGCTCACCATTGTCCTTTTACATTGGAAATTTCATAAAATATATTTTGAAGGTTGATTTATTAAAATGCTCGGGTGGGAAAGTAAGATAGAACCTAAAGATTTAAAATCCTATTAGTTTGTCTTCGATCATGGAGACTGCTATTAAGGAGCTGTTTTTAAGCTATGTCTAACGGTATTTTACAAGTTCAATCCCAAGCAGTAGGATTACAAGCACCTACAATCGGATTAAAAACCCTAATATTCAAATAATTGACATATAAAACATTTCCTATAATTTTCTTATTTTCAAATTGTTAATTTCTGACATTTTAAATACTTCGGTATACTTAGTAGATTTATTATATAAAAATAAGTATTCATTGGTTTTACCTAAAAATAAAAAATATTTATTTGATTGAATTTGTTTGTTATTATAGTTAAAAATAATTTCATTATAAGGCTTTTCATTTTCAATATTATTAATATCAGTAAATGCTTTTATTATTGGAAATATTATTAATAAAGAAGAAATGAATATCAAACTATATTTTTTAGAAAACTCAATGCTTTTATCCAGCCAGAGTAATAATGAAGCAAAAAAAGCTATTATAAACGTTTGTAAAAAATATAACTGAATATCTAAAGGGAAATCAATAATAAATATTAGAATAGAGTTTATTACTGCTAACACCATTACAGTCTTCGCAATTTTTTTCGTATTTGTAAATCTAAGAATTTCTTCACTATATTTTCTCCTAAAATAATCTTTCACATATATGAAAGGTAAATAAATTAGGAAAGACAAAATGGATATTAAGTAAAATGCTAAATCATTAATAAATAACAATGTAAACTCTGATAGTCCAATATATTCATTTATGTTAATACCAAAATATTGATAAAAAATAAAGTTTCTAATTATACTACTAAATAAAATTAGTATTGAAAAAATGGGAATAATTTTTGATATTTTCTCAATATTTTCTGTCATTTTCTTTTTTTATAAAATTAATTTGTTAGTGGTTAATACGTGGTTTAATTTCATCACCGAAAACTACTATCCCATTTTCAATTATATAAGGATGAATACTTTGGTAGTTGCCATCTAAAGAAAGAAACACTTCTTTAACAATTACATCTTTTCCATCAACTGTACCATTCCAGGCAATAGCTGTAGCTCGGATATCTTCGTCCTTTAGATCTTTTATTAGTAGATCATACATTTCGTTTGAATCAGTTGTTTCAGAATAAGCACCAATGTAAGTCAAATCGCCATTTGCTCTAATGTATGTACCAAAAGGAGCAAACACACCATTTTCTTTTAGAAATAATTCTGCTTGCTCCATCAAAGAGTTTAGTAATTTTTCGATGTTGTTCATTTGGGATACATTATTTTGATTTTATCCTGCTTTTATGAATATATCCTTCTTTTCCTTCTTTAGTCTTCACTAAAAACCAATCATCCGTGTTATCCAAAACCTCAATATGTTCTCCTGATTTCACCTTTTGTAGAACCTCAGAGGATGTGCTTTTATCTTTTCTTAAATTGGTATAGCCATCTGGGTCAATTATGATGGCTGAAGACTGGCTAGATGTTTTTTCGGAATTAATTATATATCCATTTAATGTGTTTTGAATATTTTGATTAAAATAATTTCTTTCAAATACATTAAGTTTTATCAATAGTTCTTCCCCAAATAGAGGACTTATATCTATGAAATTTATTGTTTTGTTTTGCCATGCGGTGTATAAGCTTGGCGAAAAAATACACTCTTCAGTACTAAATTTAGATATTTTTCTTTTAAAAGACTCACTAAATTCTTTTTCTTTATCTGGGAAGAGAAATAATTGTCCATTCTTTAAATCAATTTCACCCAAATTATCTTTAAAAAAAGACTTTTTTACCAAAAATTCGTCTAATTGTGGAAAAATTGAATTTAATAAAGTCGTTTCATGATATTTGGCTCCCTGTTGTATAAAAAATAATGGATTCTCTATAAAAAAATTTGTAAGTTTCTCACCATATAATTCAACGCCATTATAGGCTACATCATTATCTTTGGAAAGTTCGGATAAGATGTAAAATGCATTTACATCTGATAATTGAATCATTCTGATAATCAATAATTGAGTGACTAATGTTGATTTAAATTCATCATCTTCAGTTTTTGTCTCTTTTAAAAATTTTATAAACTCAGTCCTAAAATTTTTGTCTAATAAATCTTTAATTTCTATATCTTCAATATACTGATTATTGTATTGATATTTTTTGAGGTCTATATCATTTTTTTGAAAAATTGTATTATCAATAGTAATACCATCTATCAACCTCGTTTCATTTATGACCTGAGTATTATTCATAAGATTATCTTGTTTTTTGTTGTTTTTTTGACAGCTATATGTCACAAATAAAAGGCTTAAAAAAAATATGCTTAATAATCTATTTAACATGATTTATTTCTTTAAAGTTAATTTTCCAGGTTTAACGTTTGGATTATTTTTATGATATTCAACCCACCAATCATAAAACTGCTTAGCCTCAGAATCCCATATTCTTATACAGCCTTTCGTTCTCAGTAGCTCTGGATTTTTTCTTGGCTCAAATGTTTCAGTTTCTTGCCTTCCACCATGAATTCTTATGGCCGATCTACCACTTTTATCTGCTTCATCACCAGTACCCTTTATTGGCTCAAATGCCAATCTTGGATTGGGACCATAAGTCGTTCTTTTTTTTCCTGATGATGATCCCATTATAAATGGAGATGATGCTATTTGATATACCCCAAACGGAGCATCAGAATCTGTTATCATTCTATCTTCTCCTGCTATCCCTTCAAGTAGACAATCTTTTATTGTAAAAACAATCTTTCCTGAGTGATCGTAAACCTCCATTTTTCCTCTTCTACAGTTGTTCCTAATAGGAGTTTTTTCTTTATGTGTACATTTACTGCCAGTATATTTTTCTGTAATGATAACGTTCCATACCCCTTTTTCCAAAGTAGGTTGGATTTTTTGTTCTTGGCTTTTTTGACATTCAAAAGTTTTAACCTTATGAGCCTTTCCTTCTTCATAGAAGTTACTAATACTTTTTTCAATTTCCCAAATATAAGTCTTTCCCTCTCCATCATATTCCTTTTTTCCACCATTTTCGTATCTTTTTTTTTCACCTTCTTCATGAAGAAAAGTTGGGTTTTGTCTGTAGCCGTAATGTCTTGATTTGCTTAAATCTGTTAATTTCCCATTTTTTTTATATGCTAAGGGGTATTGATTATCAAAAACAACATGGTTGGGTTGATTTCCTCTTCCAACATCAACGGGCATTAATATTGATAAGTAAAAATCTGTAAGAGTATTTATTTTATCTTTCTTTTTTGCTAAATATTTCTCAACATAATCTAATTGCTGTATTGCGGTCATTTTTAATAAATCAGCCCTTGTAGTTCCAACGGATTCTGCTGCGGAATCTCCAAATTGTATGAGACCGACATAGCTTGTTTTCTTTCCTGCGGTTGGTGAAAATGTTTTCCCTGTCTCCAATGCCATTCCTGCCATTAACAAATTAGGATCTTTTTCTAGTCTTTTTGCTATTTGTATAACCTTTTTTCTAAATTCACAGCTGACTTTTTCTCCCCAAATCAAATCTTTATATTGTTCTTTACAGATACAACTAGAAGGAGTTTTCCCTTGCTTCGGTTCTTTCACCATCGTTGCACTATTCCCATTCGGTACTTCAGTAGGAATCACATCTGCACTCACAGGCATCACAGCAGAAGTTACTGAAGTATCATTGTGTATTACTTCTATAAAATAATCCTGTCTTGCATTGTCACTTCCACCATCTTTGGCTTTATCAAACATCTGTTTTGTGAGCTGTACATTATTGATATAATTGTTGTCACCAATTAAAACACAATCTTTTTCAAAAATTATATCATTGGTCCAACTAAAATTATCTTCCTCCCATATTTTCACCTTCACTTTTTTGTCTTTCATCTCCTTTGCAACAATCTTTATTCTTACAGTAGTTCCTACTTTCGAAGAATGGAGTCTGTTACCATTGTTATCCACAAATTCAGCACTTAAAATCTTTCCTTTAGAATCATCAGCCTTTTTACCACCTGTGGTTACGGGAAACTTAGGAGAATCCGATTTAGGTTTTGGCTTCTCTGGAGCAGGAGTAGTTTTAGGTTTTGTTGGCGAAGGGGTATTTCCTTTTGGAAGTTCTCTTTTTCTTGGAGGTTCTGGATTATGAGTAGGGTTAACTACATTTACGTTGGGACTTGCTTTTTGTATATGTTTACTCACTACATCAGCCGTTACATAATATTCGTGGGTTGCTCCCTCGCTTTTATCACCTGATGCAGTGCGTGCATTGGCAATCAGTACAGCCATTGTGTAAAAAGGTAATCTGAAAACAGCTTCTGCCATTCCTTTTTCATTCACTTTGCTAAGAACAGGGACAGGGTTTATTTTATTCAAAGCATTTATTGTGGGATTGTGTCCTTCTCCCTGAGCATCATCTTCCCAAAGGGTAAAAGCAATATTCATCTCGAACATCTCTACACAATATGCCCTTGCAATAATGGTATCTTTATAGCTTAGCTTTTTACCTTTTGGAATAGGTTTATAGTTAGCATCCAGAAGTTCCACCCTGGTTATTTTAGGTTCTTTAGCCCTTTGTGGATGTACAATGAGTTCTCCATAGTCTTCACCCTGACGTACAATGATCTTTATTCCCTTATGAAATAAACTCTTCTGTCCGAAAATATAAGGAACCATTTGACCTTCTTTATCGCTTCCACCTTTTCTCCAACCTGTTTTGGTCTGTACCATTACTTCCCAATGTGCTTTTTGAACTTGCAATGGATTTTTAATAGGTTGTAAAGGATTCTGCCAGCCATTTATTGTAGTAACAGAATACATTTCCTGTTTTCCTATCACAGGTTTATCATTTCCGATAATTGTTAATTTTCCCATATTTGTGTGTTTATTCGCAGATGTTTACATCTTCTTCCTGTTCATCCTGAAATTCTTTGTAGTCAAGCAACGGGTTAATATTCTGTTGCTGTATTGGATCTGCATTCCTGACATTCTGTTTGGTTACCTCCGCAGTTTGTCCATGTTCTTTTATTGTAATTTTTCCTCCTGTTGTACACATCAATTCAGAAAGTTCTGTAATACAACTTTTGTTCATGACTTTTGTCTTCTCATAAGGTTTTTGCCATTTTCCAGCAGGGGCAAAAGCACAAGGTAAATAACCACCAGAACTTGGTTTCAGCTTGCACTGTCCAAAGCTAGGGCCAGATGGTGTAAATTGTAGATCATCTTCTGTAACGGCTAAATAATCCGCTTGTCCTTCTTTGTTATTCCAATAATGTTTCTGGTGTGAGGTTACTTTAAACTGTGGAAACTGATTCCCTTGATTACATTGGGCTTTTCCTTTTTGGATCACGAAATATTTACCATCGTGAGGGGATGAATTTTCTGACATCGTATTGTGATTTTGGTGGTTTTCAAATTTAATAATTATCTGTAATTCTTTCTAAAAAGAAACCTTCTCTTCTAGTATTTTCATGACCAAAATATTGAAACCTTGCTTCCATTTTATACAATGATAAATTTTCTCGGTTAAAAAGATATTCCGCAAAATGTTCACAATCTATAGGTTTCTTTTCTATACCTGTTTTCTCATCGAACTTGGAATCTATAAAGTGTAATCCTTCCAGGTTTCGACTATCAATAGAGATACCTTTTTGCTGGATCTTTACTCTTTCATCATCTACAATATCTTTAGATAATAATAAGTTTTGAAATTCAAATCGTATCGACTGAGCATCAAAGATCCAAGGATAAAAATCATAGTAAACATCTGAACTTGTCCAGTTTCCTAATTGAGTTCTGTAGAATGCCCCAAACATAAAAGAGTTAAATAATGTATTTTTAAACTTCCGTAAAATTATTTCTGGACTTTCAATGATACCTTTCATCTTTTCAATATAATCAGATGAATATTGATCTGGAAAAAAGTTCTTTATAGAATCTAATTCAGAAACAATATCTTCTGTTTTCTTTGTCAGTAATATATCAATAAATTTTCCCTCAAAATCTATAATATATCGAATTGGATAGATAACCTCTATACACATTTTGGCAAGGGTCTCCACTTTGGAATCTGAAGTATCCTCATTTTTTCTGAAATCAAATGCTGAAAAGAGAAAGTGATAATATCCGTTTTTAATACCTTCAAGATCTAATCTTACTTTGTTTTCATACTTTACAAGAATTGTATCATCAGAATAGGTAGTCTGAGTAATTTGATAATTTCCTTCCCAGAGTTTAAAGTCAAAAGGGAATTTTCCTTTAGTTGGAAAATCATAAAAGCTTTGATTATTGTCTCTGATTTTTTTGTTGATCTCAAGGATTTCAGTTGATGATGGAATATAGATTTTCATCCCCTGAACAATATCACCAGTAAAGCGTTCAGACAAAGAACAATTTTGATTATGATACTCCCTTAAATACTCAGGATTTTCAAGCTGTATTTCATTACAGAGATCAGCAAGGGATTGTCCTGATTTGGTGTAATAAATTATCATTGGATTTGTGTCTTTTATGTTTGCAAGTATACTTAAAATTGTTTAAAAGTCACATAGGTATTTTCCCCATACTTTGAATTAATATTTTTTCTTAGGATTGATTGGATGGATTTAAATGTGAGAATTGTAGTATGTATTGATACTATGTAGCAGGTTTTCCACACCTCCCATTTACGACATATTCAATGATAAAAATAGCCTTAACCAAAGTTCATTCATCAAAACATCATTTTAACAGCTGGCCTTTCAATAATTTTTCCAAAGGATTTTGAGGTTTGCTTGTAATGACAGTTTTTAAATCTTTTTCAGATAATTCGGCAAACTCAACTGTTTTTAATATAGAAAAAGCAACATCTTTTAATCCTAATTTTCGGAGGAAAACCCGAATTTCTTTATCGGTAGGAAACTGACTGTCATTTTGCTTTAAATGGATTTTGTGATTTTTCATATTGTCTTATTTTTTCTTGTTCATTTTTTTGTAATCATAGAAAACATAACCTGTTCCATGAATATCTAATAGTATAGCTCTGTCTATACATAATTTTAATATGTAATAATTATCATCACCATTGAAGGTACGACGTATGAAATTATTGAAAACAATGAAGTCTTATTAGTTGCTAAAGCAATGAAAGAAGATGTAATTTTTGCATTACAATATAACAAGTATGAATGTAAAAAAGATGGCATTGACTCCTGCAACTTTATTGACTTATATTACCCAAAAAATGACGCTTACTTTTTAATGGAACTAAAAAGTAGTCTTAACAAATGGCTTATAGAGAAACATTTGGATAAATTCAATTAGTTTTTAATTTTACACTTATATACCTCACTTATTTGTGGGTTATTTGTAGGTTAAAATTAATAATATGATTTACGAAGAATTTAGAAAAGGTAATTTTCTGCAGTGCAAAACTAAAAATGAAAGTAAGAGAATTAGTGAAATACAGGGTATACAAATGAGTACGGAAATTATTTGGGACAACGAAGAAATTCCAGATTCAGAAGTGCTAAGAATTTCAAATGACAACGGCTTTATTCCTGTAGAAATAACGTCAAAGCTACTAATTAATATTAATGCAATTCTTGAAAATGAATATTATGTTTTAGATATGATATCCCTAAAAGAATATGAAGATAAAAATGACTCAATTAAAAAATGGCATGTAAAATACAATGGGGCAGTTGCTAATCATCGTGACATTGAAAAGAAAATAAGGTACTTACACCAATTACAAAACATGTACTTTGATTTAACCAAAGCGTCAGACAAACCTGGATCTGTTGGTGAAAAATTCAATAAAATAGATGAAAATAAATTAGATAAATATTTATTAGAATTACATAAATAGTTAAACCCCTATTAATTCAGGGGTTTTATATTGGTAAGAGAATTACTATTTTTTTGTTTCATCCTGATGCCTAGGGTATTTTTTTTCAATTATATTCTTATCTATACGAGTTCCGGAGTGAGCACTTTTTTGAATTATTTTTGGTAAAAGACTTAACCCATATCCGCTAAGATCTTTTTTTGCAGCAGAACATACAATTGGGGCAAATTCCCATCTAACTACTCCTTGTGAAGCGGGTACAAGCCCCCTTGTATCAGATGCAGGTGCAATCTGCAATACTGGGAATTCTATGTCCTTAGTAAGGCTAGAAAGATAATAATCAAAAGCTTCATTTATTGCTGTATTTAATTTAATACCTTTTTGTTCCGAAATTGTAAATAATTTCTCATGAGTTCCAGGGGATGTTCTTACATTGAAAGATCCTTTAAACTCTTTCTTTATTGGAATATTATGCTCTTCACAATCTTCAATATACTCATCTACTGCCTCTCTAAAGTTTTCAAAAAACTCTTTAGATTCAACAGCCTCATACATTACCGCACCGTTAATGTTCAATAACTTTCCGTAGAAAATTTGATTTTCTATATCATATTCTACGCTTCCTTTAATTCCTCTATGTTCTAAAATACTCATTATAATAAATTGTGGTTTGCAAGTTCTTCTAAAACAGCTTTAATTTGATACTCTTTTAAAGTATCTGGTTTATGTGGCTTATGAAGGTTTATAATTGATGGTAAACTTTCATTAACAAATCGAACTCTACTCCCAGATGTCTTGCCTTTTTTTGATTCTGAATACCCCAAAGATTCCAGTAGAGTCTTTAATTCACTGTATTTAAAATCAGTTGGTCTATTTTGTAATCTTGATTTTAGTTTTTCGGCTTTTCTAAATGCTTTGATACTAGTCCGATTAAATTATTATTGAAAAACTTTTTTCATGTTCAGTCTTTTTGGAAGTGTATTAATCAGTATCAAAAATTGTAACGATTAACACACAAGAAAGATTTGAACTTTGGGTCTAAAAGGTCTATTTCTTAGTGAACCATTGTAAAGAAAAATTTACAAATGTTTTATGATTAATTTTATTTAGTTATATTTGAAAATAAGTACTATAAGTACTAAAAACTAATACATTAATAAATAACTATGAAAAATCTAAAGAAAATTACAAGAGATCAAATGAAAAATGTTCAGGGAGCTGGGACTCCAATTACGTGTCCTGCAAAATACTATCTTAAATGCGAATCGATCTACGTTTGTGATCCAGACCAGGGTATTTATGATTGTGTTTGCTCTTGCGTTCCAATCGGATCTTAATAAAAACTGTTTACATAAAAATCAAGCCTTCTCTTTGAGAGGGCTTTTCTTATATTTATAGCAAAGATTTTTTATGGTTTATTTTTCATAACCTCCAATAATCAATTTTTCAGGTAAAATTTTATGAGGGATTAAAGAGGGTACACATCTTTTCCACATAAAAATCCCCTAGATTTGAAAAAAATAAAATATGGAATTTTCTCCTTTTAATCCTGTGATCAAGTTTTGTCTGCAAGGAATGGGCTTTGAAGACAAAGGAATGCCTGAAGAAGCAGCTCAATTGTTTTTAAAAGCCTGGGAAGAAGCTTCGGACGATTATGAAAAGTTTCTGGCAGCTCATTATGTAGCACGTCATCAAAAAACCATTGCTGATCGGTTAAAGTGGCTTGAAACTTCCTTAGAGCTTGCTTTAAAAATAAATGATGATACGGTTAAAAGTGCATTACCTTCTCTTTACCTGAATATTTCCAAATGCTATGAGGATTTAGGAGATTCAGAAAAATCAAAAAAGAATGCTGAATTGTCAGTGTTACTTCAAAACCATCCGTCTGATAAAGGCCCTTTTTACCATGGAACAAAAGCCGAGTTACAAATGGGAGATCTGTTGACAGCAGGCGGAAACTCTAATTACAAATCAGAATTCAAAATGAATCATATTTACTTTACTGCTTTAACCAATGGAGCAGGACTTGCTGCTGCACTGGCAAAAGGCGATGGAGTAGATCGTGTATATATTGTAGAACCCACCGGGAATTTCGAAAATGATCCCAATGTAACAGATAAGAAATTTCCGGGAAATCCAACCCGATCTTATCGCTCCGAAATGCCTTTGAAAATTATCGGAGAAATTACAGAATGGAGTAGACCAACTCCTGAAGATCTTCAAAAATTTCGTGAAAAACTGGATAACAGTAAAGGAGAAATTATCAATTAGTGAATGATGGAAAACAGCTGAATATGACTGTACTCATAAAAGCTGAAATGAATATTTCATACATTTGGGATAAGTTTTTCATTCATTCAATAATAGTTTTTAGCCTCTTTTTAGAGGCTTTTTGTGTGTAAAATTAATTTTTTCACAAATTAAATTGCTGTTTAATGAATATTCTTATATTTGAAATGAACTAAAACATTTTAAACCATGAAAAATTTAAAGAAAATCTCGAGAGAAGAATTAAAAACAGTTAAAGGAGCAGGACCCAATGTTCCGGCATGCCCTCCAGGAGCTTTATGGAGATGTGAAGCCATTGGTGTTTGTTCAGAAGAATTTGATCAGTGGGACTGCCTTTGTGGTTGCTATCCGGTAACGCTTCCTTTTCCAAGATAAATCAAAGCCCTCTTTTCAGAGGGTTTTTCATTTTACAAAAAACAGCCACAATGAAAATATTGTGGCTGCCTTTTTGAAATGAAATATCAACTATTATAAAGATCTGGAGCGGGCAATATTAATAAGGTACACAAGGTGTGCGTACATGCTTCGCTTTACAGACTCTACTTTTATATCTCCGGTGGCCTGGTTGATGGTAGTGACTAAATCTGTATTACATTGACCTGCAAAGTTTCCACTTCCTAAATAGTTCACTGTATTGGTACTTGGATAAGAGATTCTGGGATAGTCAGGTGCTGTCTGATTGGCAACAGCAGTTGCGTTTGCAAACCCTTTATTATCAACATATCGGGCTGTCCATGTTCCCAAAAACTGTCCATTTCCTGTATTAATTCCTTGTCCTACAATGATTTGAGTGTCTACGGGAGTGCTGAACCCTGCACAAGAGGAGTAATGGTTGACAGAAACAGTACAGGAAGAAGCATTGTCACCAGGTTGGAAACATTTTCCTTCGTATACAGTAGATCTTTGTTCACTGGAAGAGGTTGATGTGTTCAATATAGCCTTTGGCGCAAAAATTTCTTCAGGAGAAATAAGAGTTAAAACTCCTTGCGCATCCGCAGCAACAATTTTTTTTTCAGCATTTGAAAGCCCTCTTACTCTTACCAGACCATTAACATCCAAAGTATGACTTGGAGTGGCGGTATTAATCCCAACCTGTGCTGTTGAACTGCCACAAATAGCAAGTGCTGCCAAAAATAATGTTTTTGTTTTCATGTAATTTTTTGAAAAGGTTAAATTTTTCACTAAGGTAAGAAATATCTTTAAAATAGAATACAAATGGCATGAAATCTAATATAAACTAATTGTAAATGAATATTAAACGTATTAATATCAAGTTTTAAGTTTATTTTTTTAAATAACTCAAAATATATAGAGGCTCTATTTGTTTGAAAAATATTTGTATTTTAGCCGGAATATGTTGTTTTTTAATAAACATATTGGGTGCTAATTAAAATTCAGATAATTTGAATAAAAAAAATTAGTAGATTTGCACGGAACAAAAAATAATAAATATTAAGCAATATTCTCTATGACTGGATTTTTGGAATGAAAGTATAGGAGAATAACAGGATTTTAGGTTATAAAACTACTGAAACTATGAAGAAATTTTTTTTACTTTTATTAACGGCGTTTTTATTTATCGGTTGCAGCTCTGATGATGATACTATTTATGATTATGTAGGAACATGGTCTGGTTCTTATGAAGGAGCAGATAAAGGAGTTTGGAACTTTGTGGTAGATGAAAGTGGTAAAGTGGTAGGAACAATGCATTCCGATGTTAATAATGAAAACTACAGCATTACCGGGAATTTAAGTGAGACAGGAGATCTTAACGCCAGAGTAGGGCTTCCTTCACAAGGAGATTTCAAAGGAACGTTAACGACAGAAAAGAAAGGAAACGGAAACTGGTCCAACTCACTTCCAACCCCTGCAATATCAGGAAGCTGGAAAGGAGAGAAGAAATAAAACAAGAAAGTCTGCAGAATGTACTGCAGACTTTTTTATTTAAACAAATCCCATATGGGTAATCTTATCATTTTCATTCTTTAATGCTATAAAATAGAGCAGGAAATCATTATCAGGAAAATACTTTTTAAAAGACGTATTTTGTTGCTGATTCCAATACACTATTTCTTCACTACTTTCCATACTATACTTTTCAGAATTTAATTTTAAAGTTAAAATCACTGCATGATCTGAGGTACAATGATCATTTTTATACAAAACATGATCTTTCATTCTTATACAATCAGAAATTTGATTTACCGTGCCTAATTGAAATCCCCTCAGGAGTTTTCTTCCTTCTTCAGTCTTTAAACCGTTTTCAACCGTTCTTTTTCCTCTTTCAGAAATGGTATCTAAATCTTTGATAGTAGTCATCACCTTTGCAAACTTCTGGTAGAGGAGGGGATCACCAGCTTCTTTAATATATATTTCCAGGCTTTTCCGGATCATCTTCCCCATTTTGGAACAATGCCCGAACTCAGAACTGTTCTGTCTTACTTTCTCATATGACGGATTTTTCTTAAACGCAGCTTTATTAAACCCGCTTTTCTTCCGAACCACATTTTTGCCATTCAGAGTATAAAAAACCAGATCGCCCACTGCTCCGGTAATCTTGATTACACTTTCATAGGTTGCCATATTTTCAAAATAGAAATCAAATATACCAATAAATAATGAAAATCAAAATTTTAACATATATTTATAATATAGTTGTAGTATAGTTGTAGCATAATTAGATTATAAAATGTATATTTGTGATGTGTTTTGTTAATTAATTATAAATCAGAAGAATATGGGAACGGAATTATTTCAACAAAAAATAAAAATAAAGCAGATGGTCGTGGTATTGGCAGCCTCTGTTTTTGTAGTTTCCTGCGGATCCTCTAAAAGTGCTTCTGCGAGCAAAAAATCAAATACAAAGGCCGTAGCGAAAGCTGAAAATCTCAGAAAATTGGATTCAAAATTTAGTGGTAATGTTTCAAGATCAATCAATGATGTTTTGAAAGATGCAGAAAAGTATATCGGAACACCCTATAAATTCGGAGGAAATACTTCTTCGGGATTTGACTGCTCTGGATTTACTGTAAAAGTATTTGAAGAAAATGATTTTAATCTTCCCAGAAGATCTTCTGATCAGGCTGATGCCGGAAAGAATATTGATATAAAAGACGTAAAACCAGGTGATCTGTTGTTTTTTGCGACAGCAGGAGGAAGTAGAGTATCTCACGTGGGAATTGTTCATGATATTGGTCCTGACGGAGAAGTAAAATTTATTCATGCTTCTACCTCAAAAGGCGTAATTATTTCGTCCCTGAACGAAAAATACTGGAATAAGGCCTACCTTCATGCTCAAAGAGTGCTGTAAAAACATTTCCAATTAAAATAATAACGATGGAGAACCGTACTTTTGCTTTCATTAAATCAGATAAAAAGCTGATAAAGCTTTTCTTTAAAGATATTAATGTTATTAAGGGACTCGGAAATTATGTGGAAGTTCATACCACAGACAATAAAAGATACATTTATTACAAAACACTTAAAGACCTCATAGAGACTCTTCCTGACGAATTTATGCGGGTCCACAATTCATACATTGTCAATCTGACGAATATCGAATCTTTCGAAGACAATCACTTAATCTGTGGTGATTTAAAAATTACAGTAGCCAAAAGCTATAAAGAATGCCTGCAAACAGCTCTTGGTAAAATGATGCTTTAAAAAACATCATACATCAGAAAAACATCTCGTTACATCATTTTTCTGACAGTATGCATAAATAAGTTTTCTTGTTTGTTTTCATGTTTTAGTTTTATATAAAATTAAGATAATGAATAAAGAAAAAGCATTAGATTATATTCAAAATCATACGATTATCGGAATAAAAGCCGGACATCAAAGACCTGAATTTCTCGAAATATGGATGGTTGTTGTCCAAAACCGGATATTCGCAAGATCCTGGGGGCTCGCTGAAAGAAGCTGGTACAATATCTTTTTAGAAAATTCTGCAGGAGAAATTCAATGTGGTGAAACCATTTATCATGTAAAAGCTCTCGTTCCGGAAGATATCAATGATCTTACTGAAGAAATTAATCAGGCCTATCTGACAAAATATAACAGTGATCATAATATTCCATATTCACAAGGGATTATTCAGGAAAAGCATGTTGCGAAAACAATGGAGTTTATTATTTTGGAGTAAATAGCAGTTGAAATATTCAATAAGAACGGGCTTTAGCCCGTTTATCGAAAAATAAAAACTTCGACCGGCTTTAGCCAAAACTTATATAATCTTCTTATTTAATCACCCCGTCAAAAATTCTTTGAATTTTCGCCAACTCTCCGGAGGAGGGGAATTTTTACGTTTCCGTTTGCCATCTATCTGCTATTCATCATTGCAATAGTATTGCATCACGAAACTTAGGAAATTTGCCCAAAACTATTATCATATGGCAGATTTCATCAGATTTTTTATCCCTTTTTACTTCATCATTTTCTTTTTGGTCTCATTTGTAGGTATTAGCTACAAAGTGGCTAAACAAATTGGAAAAAATCCTAATGTTCTTCCCAAAGATGATTCCGCATACGGACTTGTGGGGTTGTATTTTAAGCTGGTTTTATTCGCTTTGTTTATCTATACAATACTTCTTTTATTTTTTCCGAAAGACATTTTCTCTGCTTTTAAAATCAATGTGCTGGAATATGATCTTTTTCAATATACCGGAATTATATTAATGATTGTTGCTTTCATTTGGGTGATTATAGCGCAGTTACAAATGAAAAACTCATGGAGGATTGGAATTGACAATACAATGAAAACAGATTTGATAATCCATGGATTATTCAGATTTTCAAGAAATCCCATATTTCTGGGAATAACCATCAGCCTTGTTGGGTTTTTTCTTGTTTTTCCTACTGTGATTGCGCTTGCTTTTCTCCTGACAGGAAGCATTTTGATGCAGATCCAGATCAGGCTTGAAGAAGAGTATCTCCTAAAAGAACATGGACAAATTTACGTGACCTACAAAAAGAAGGTGAAGCGCATGTTGAGTCTTTATTAAAAGCATGATGTTAAAACCCGTTTTGCTGAACTTTTTTGTATCTTTGGCCGGTATAATTTTAAATAAGAAACATGTCATTACAACAAACTATTGAAAATATCTGGGACAACAGAGAATTATTGCAGAATGAAGACAGCCAGAAGGCGATCAGAGAAGTTATTTCTTTAGTTGATAAAGGGGAACTTCGTACTGCAGAACCTACAGAAAACGGATGGCAGGTAAATGAATGGGTAAAGAAAGCTGTAGTAATGTATTTCCCGATCCAGAAAATGGAAACAATTGAAGTAGGTCCGTTTGAATTTCATGATAAAATGCCTTTGAAGAGAGGTTATGCAGAAAAAGGAGTGAGAGTTGTTCCACATGCAGTAGCGAGAGAAGGTGCTTATATTGCTCCTGGAGTAATTATGATGCCATCTTATGTAAATATTGGTGCTTATGTAGATTCCGGAACAATGGTAGATACTTGGGCGACTGTAGGAAGCTGCGCACAGATCGGTAAAAACGTTCACCTGAGTGGTGGTGTTGGTATCGGTGGGGTATTGGAACCGTTACAAGCTGCTCCGGTAATCATTGAAGACGATTGCTTTATCGGTTCAAGATGTATCGTTGTAGAAGGAGTTCACGTAGAAAAAGAAGCTGTACTGGGTGCTAACGTAGTATTGACCGCTTCTACAAAAATAATCGATGTTACAGGAGATACGCCAATTGAAATCAAAGGAAGAGTTCCTGCACGTTCAGTAGTAATCCCTGGAAGCTATACAAAACAGTATCCTGCAGGAGAATATCAGGTTCCATGTGCCCTGATCATCGGTCAGAGGAAGGAATCTACAGACAAGAAAACATCTCTGAATGACGCATTGAGAGATAATAATGTAGCCGTTTAAGATTAATATTTTAATCTAATACCACAATCTTGAAAGAAAAATTTCTTAAAATACTATTAAACCCTAAATATATATTTGGGGTTTATCTTATTATATCCGTTGTTACAGCAATTTCCAAATATCTGAGAGGAGATTATGCGATCAATAATTATCTGATTTTTAAAAACGTATTCTTTAATACCATTCATCAGAAAAATTTATTTATCCATTATCCTGATCTTTATTTTGATCTGAACCATTATGGTGTATTTTTCAGTGCTTTGATTGCGCCGTTTGCCATGATGCCGGATTGGTTGGGAATCTCACTTTGGAATATTGCCAATACTTTCATCTTTATCTACGGAATTTATAAACTGCCTTTTTCAGACAGCAAGAAAGCTATTTTCGGATTGCTTTGTCTTCAGGAATACATTACAGCAGCTTTAAGCTTGCAGTTCAATGTAGCGCTAACAGGCCTTTTGTTGTTGTCTGCAGTTTATATTTACGAAAGAAAAGAAGTGAAATCTGTAACTGCAATTTTAATAGGAATATTTGTAAAAATTTACGGAATTGTAGGATTAACACAGTTTTTCTTCATTAAAAATAAAACTAAATTTATTCTTTCAGGAATTGGCATTGCTATATTGTTTTTTGTGCTTCCAATGGCCTATTCAAGTCCGCAGTTTGTCATTCAGTGTTACACGGACTGGTTTCAGTCTATTGTAGAAAAGAATAATGAAAACCAGGTATTAGGAAATATGCAGGATATCTCATTAATGGGCTTTGTAAGAAGAGTTTTAGGAGATGCATCCATTTCTAACCTTGTGTTCTTAGCAGGTGGATTGCCTCTTTTTGCTTTACCTTACATCAGAATTAAGCAATACAAGCATTATGCATTTCAACTGATGATTCTGGCTTCCACATTACTGTTCTTGGTATTGTTCAGTTCAAGTTCAGAATCTCCCACGTATATTATAGCGGTAGTAGGAGTTTTGATCTGGTTTTTCCTTCAGAAAGAAAGAACACCATTTGTTATAGGATTGTTGGTTTTTGTCATTATTTTCACATGTTTCTCAACTTCGGATTTGTTCCCGAAATTTGTAAAAGAGAATTATATCATCAAATATTCATTAAAAGCGGTACCTTGTATTGTAATCTGGTTGAGAGTGACTTATGAACTTCTGACTAAAGATTTTGAGAAAAATTACAGCCTGAATTAATACATATGAAGAAAATTTCAATTGTAATTCCCGCTTATAACGAAGAAGGAAACGTTGCCATGATCCATCAGAAAATTAAAGAAGTTTTTGATGGTTTAAACAATTATGACTTTGAAATCATATTTGTGAATGATGGCAGTAGAGACAATACACAACAAAAATTAGAAGAACTTTCCAGTCAGTATGATGAAGTGAAATTCATCGAATTTTCACGTAATTTTGGACATCAGCCAGCAGTAAAAGCCGGAATGGACAATGCTCACGGAAATGCAGTCATCTCTATGGACGGAGATCTTCAGCATCCTCCTGCGCTGATTCCAGAAATGATTCAGAAATGGGAAGAAGGCTATGACGTAGTTTTTACCTTTAGAACATATCCAAAAGAAATTTCATTTTTTAAAAGAAAAACATCAGACTTATTTTACAAGCTTTTATCAAGCCTCTCAGATGTTAACTTAACAAAAGGTGGCGGTTCAGATTTCAGATTACTGGATGCAGGCGCTGTTGAAGTCATGAGGAATTTTAATGAAGACGATCTGTTTCTGAGAGGATTAACGAGTTGGATGGGTTTCAAACAAACAGGAATCGACTTTACAGCAGCAGAAAGGCTTTCAGGAAAAAGCAGTTACAACCTTAAAAAGATGTTTACTTTTGCCTTTACAGGAATCACTGCTTTCAGCGTGAAGCCTCTTTATCTGGCGGCATATCTGGGGTTTTTATTCTCGGCACTGTCAGTCATTGGATATGGAGCATACGTTATTCATTCATTTATTGCAAAAACTGAGATTTCAGGTTGGGCATCCTTAATTATGACCATTGTTTTCTTTGGAGGACTTCAGTTGATCATCCTCGGAATCATGGGAATTTATTTAGGTAAAATATTCAAACAGGTGAAAGACAGACCAAATTATATTATTAAAAACAAAAATTTTTAGAATGGTTTTATTGAGTTTTGATATTGAAGAATTTGATATGCCATTAGAATATAAGGGTGAAATTCCCTTTGAAAAGCAGATTTCAATTTCACAGACAGGATTAGAGAGAATACTTGACATCCTTAAAAAACATAATGCCAAAGCTACTTTCTTTTCCACGGTAGTTTTTGCAGAAAACAGCAAACCCCTTATTGAAAGGTTATTAAACGAAGGTCATGAACTGGCTTCTCATACATGGTTTCATTCAGAATTTGAAGTTAAACACCTGAAGGAATCCAGAGAGAAACTGGAAGAATTATTTTCCACAAAAGTGACCGGATTAAGAATGCCGAGAATGATGCCTGTAGACGAAAAAGAAGTGGAAAGAGCAGGATATTCTTACAATTCCTCCATCAATCCTACGTTTTTGCCTGGAAGATATAATAATTTAAAAGTATCCAGAACCTATTTCAAAGAAGGAAATGTAACGCAGGTACCAGCCTCGGTTTCTCCTAATTTCAGAATTCCTTTATTTTGGTTAAGCTTTCACAATTTTCCATTATTCTTCTATAAAAAGCTGGCTTCGGACAGTTTGAAAAAAGACAAATATCTGAACATTTATTTCCATCCGTGGGAATTTGCAGAAATCAAAGACGAAGCTTTTAAACTTCCTGGATTTACCGTAAAAAACTCAGGGAAAGATATGGTAGAAAGATTTGATTCGTTCGTACGCTGGCTCAAAGGAGAAGGACATACATTCGGAACATTTCAGGAATTTCAAAAACAGATAGAACGATGAAGATTGCCTTTGATGCAAAACGGTTTTTTCACAATACATCCGGTCTTGGAAATTACTCGAGAGATCTTGTAAGAATCCTTTCCAAATACGAACCGGAGAACGAATATTTGTTACTCAATAAAAACAAATCAGAGCGCGGAAAAGATATTCTGGAACGTCCTAATGTTCAATTTATTGAAACCTCAAAAGGAAATCTGTCCCGTCAATTGAAAATGGGGAAAGATGCCCAAAAACAAAGTGCAGATATTTTCCATGGCTTATCTGGCGAACTTCCTTTAAAATGGGATCCAAAACCTATCAAAAAGGTGGTAACCATTCATGATCTGATCTTTGTAAGATATCCGCAGTATTATTCTTTTTTTGACAGAAAGATTCATTTCTGGAAATTTAAAAAAGCGGCTGATTCGGCTGACAAAATCATTGCTATTTCAGAACAGACCAAAAGAGATATTATCCGGTATTTAAAGGTTCCTGAGACTAAGATTGAAGTTATTTATCAGGGGTGTCATCATGCTTTTAAAGAACAGCAGTCTCCGGAATTAATGGAAGCTGTCAAAGAGAAATGTAAGCTTCCCGAAAGGTTCGTTCTGAATGTAGGAACGATCGAAGATCGTAAGAATCTTTTGAATGTTATAAAAGCAATCAGCGGAACAGGAATTCCATTGGTTGTAGTGGGAAGAAAAACCAAATATTACCAGAAAATAGAAAGTTTTCTTAAAAAGAATAAAATGGAAAAGCAGGTGCTCTTCCTCGAAGGAGTTTCTATGGATGAACTGGCTTGCCTCTATAAACTGGCCGATATTTTTGTGTATCCAAGCTTCTTTGAAGGCTTTGGAATCCCTGTGATTGAGGCACTTTTTTCCAAAACTGTTGTGGTAACAAGCAACACCAGCTGTCTGCCGGAAGCAGGAGGAAAAGACTCAGTTTACATCAATCCGGGTAATGAACTTGATATCCGGGCAAAAATCAAATTTCTCTGGGAAAATGAATCTGAGAGAAAACGCCGTGAAGAAAAGGGTTTCGAGTTTGTTCAGAGGTTTAATGACGAACCTATTGCAAAGGAGCTGATGAATTTTTATCAAAAATTAATCTGAAAAAACTTTGCATTATAAAAATAAATCCTACATTTGCATCATAATTCAAACAATGAAACCAATATTTTTAGCATTACATCATTATCATCATCATCTCTGTTAGGCGGAATTGATTGATATAAGTATGTGCTAAAATCAAAAATAATAAAACCGTCTGAGTAAATAGACGGTTTTTTTGTTTCCTGAATTCTCCTCAGAAATTTCAATAGATCAGTTTTTATTTGCTCGGACCCAAAAAAGGCAAAATGAGTAAATTAAAAATTGCAATCCAAAAAAGCGGCCGGCTTTATGAAGAATCTCTTCAGCTTCTCAAAGACTGCGGAATCTTTGTCAACAACGGTAAAGACCAACTCAAAGTTTCAGTAGATAACTTTCCGATGGAAATCATGTACCTTCGGAACTCAGACATCCCGCAATATCTGGAAGACGGAGTGGTGGATGTGGCCATTGTTGGTGAAAACCTTTTGATTGAAAAAGGTAAAAATATCAAAACAATCCAGACACTTGGTTTTTCAAAATGTCGTGTTTCACTGGCTGTTCCCAAAGAAGTAGAAACCGATGAGCTTTCTTATTTTCAGGGCAAAAAAATTGCCACTTCTTATCCTAATACCCTTAAAAACTTTTTAGAAAAAGAAGGAATAGTATCAGACATTCACGTGATTTCGGGTTCTGTAGAAATCGCTCCTAATATTGGTCTGGCAGATGGAATCTGTGATATTGTCAGCTCCGGAAGTACTTTATTCAAAAACGGATTAAGAGAAACCGTTACTTTATTAAAATCGGAAGCTGTTTTAGCTCAAACACCTCAATTATCGACTGTAAAAGAAGCTATTCTTGAAAAATTTGTATTCAGAATCAAAGCGGTTTTAAAAGCAAAAAACTCAAAATACATTCTGATGAATGTTCCCAACGAAAAAATTCAAAAGGTATCTGAAGTTTTACCTGTATTGAAGAGCCCGACAGTCATTCCTCTTGCAGAAGAAGGCTGGAGCAGTATTCATTCTGTTATTGATGAAGAACGTTTCTGGGAAGTGATTGATGAGCTGAAAGACAATGGAGCCCAGGATATTTTAATCATTCCGATTGATAAAATGGTTATTTAAAATATTGACTACTAAGATGATTAATGTTGGTTAACGCAAAGGCGCAATGAAAGTGAAATTAATACTGTTTTAAGGCGCAAAGGTTTTATCTCCAATAAAATTGAATGCTGCTTTAAGTAAAAAAAATATAATTCAAACACTTGCTGAAAATCTAAGATTTTCTTGCGCCTTAAAAAAGTAAAAGATAAAAAAACTTTGCGTCTTTGCGTTTATCAAAAAAAATAGATTCAGCTAATATATTTATGAAAATCAATAACTTATAAGAATCTTGATGGTTCAAAAAAACTTTCAAAATAATACAATGAAAATATACAGATATCCCATAAAAGAAACCTGGACAGATTTAGTAAAACGCCCTGTTCTTGAGCAGAAAGAGATTTCAGGTTTGATAAAAGAAATATTCGAGGAAGTTGAAAAAAAAGGAGATAAAGCTTTAATAGAATTCAATAAAAAATTTGATAAGGCAGAAACCGTAAGCATTAAAGTATCTGATGCAGAACTTCAAGATGCTGAAAAGCAGATTGATGACGAATTGAAGCATGCTATTCAACAGGCGAAAGAAAATATTTCAATATTTCACACCTCTCAAAAGCAAGCGATTCAAAAAATTGAGACGACAAAAGGAGTAGTTTGCTGGCGCGAAAACCGTGCTGTAGAAAGAGTTGGGATTTATATTCCGGGAGGAACTGCTCCATTATTTTCCACAGTGCTGATGCTTGCTGTTCCTGCAAATCTGGCCGGTTGTAAAGAAATAGTTCTTTGTACGCCACCCGATAAGAATGGAAATATCAATCCTGCAATTCTTTATGCGGCAAAGCTTTGCGGAGTTTCGGAAATCTTTAAAACAGGTGGAGCACAGGCTATCGCAGCTTTCACTTTTGGAACAGAAAGCATTCCTGCAGTTAATAAAATTTTTGGCCCCGGAAATCAGTTTGTGGTTGCAGGAAAAGAATATGCACAACGTTTCGGAGTTGCTATTGATATGCCTGCCGGACCGAGTGAAGTTCTTGTCATAGCAGATGAACAAGCCGTTCCTGATTTTTGCGCTGCAGATCTTCTTTCTCAGGCAGAACACGGGAGTGACAGTCAGGTTGTTTTTATTACGACAGACCTTAAAGTATTTGAAGAGACGATAGAGGCTGTTGGGCAGCAAGTCAAGGATTTACCAAGAAATGAATTGGCGGGTCAGGCATTAGAAAACAGTTCTTTTATTTTAGTCAATTCTTTGGAAGAGGCTCTTGAGTTCAGTAATCTTTATGCTCCGGAGCACCTTATTCTGGCCATCGATGATTTTGAAAAATATATTCCGGAGGTTCAGAATGCAGGCTCAGTTTTCCTTGGAAACTATTCATGTGAAAGTGCAGGAGATTACGCCAGCGGAACCAATCACACCCTTCCTACCAATGCTTATGCGAAGAATTACAGTGGAGTATCACTGGACAGTTTCGTAAAGAAAATAACATTCCAGCACCTTTCAAAGGAAGGTCTTCAGAATTTAGGAAAAACAATAGAGCTCATGGCGGAAGCAGAAGGTTTGTTTGCTCACAAAAATGCAGTGTCAATAAGATTAAAGTAAGAATGTTGGAAAACGCAAAGACGCAAAATAATATTGTAAAATATATTTTTTAGGACACAAAGATTTTATCTCCGATAAAATTGATTAATTTATATAAAAACGCAAAACAAAGCCCATACCCTTGCTGAAAATCTAAGATTTTCTTGCGCTTTAAAAAAGTGTTACAGAATTAAAAAACTTTGCGCCCTTGCGTTTATCCAAAAAAAGAATGTAAGCCATTAAGAAATAATTTAACAATGAAAAATAACAGTATCAAAACTTTAGTAAGAGAAAATATATTACAATTACAGCCCTACATCAGCTTCAGGGATCACAATGAATTCAACGCTCCGGTAATGCTGGATGCGAATGAAAGTCCTTTTGGAGAATGTAACCGCTATCCGGATTCTACTCAGAAAAGGCTTAAAAGCAAGCTTGCAGGGCTTAAAAAGGTGTCACCCTCACAGATTGCCATAGGAAACGGAAGTGATGAGCTGATAGACCTTATCGTTAAAATTTTCTGCGAGCCTAAAAAAGATGCCATTCTGATGATGAATCCGTCATTTGCAATGTATGGTTTCTATGCAGCAATCAATGAAAATAAAGTGTCAAAGCTGAACCTGGATGAAAACTTTGAAATCGTAAAAGACAATTTCTTAAAAGCGGCAGAAGATCCTTCACTGAAGATTTTCTTTTTATGTTCACCTAATAATCCTACCGGAAATAGTGTAGATGATATTGAATTTTATCTTCAAAATTTCAATGGAATTGTAGTAGTAGATGAAGCTTATATTGAATTTTCCGGAAAAAAATCAAGTCTGGAACTGTTGGGTCAATATTCTAACTTGATTGTACTGCAAACTTTTTCTAAAGCATGGGGATTTGCCGGAGCAAGAGTAGGTATGGCTTATGCATCCGAAGAGATTATCACCTTGATTAATACCGTAAAAGCACCTTATAATGTGAATGTTTTGAGCCAGGAATTGATTTTAAAGACATTGGAGGAAGAAAATAAGCTTCAGGAGAATGTAACTCATATTCTGGAAGAGAGAACATGGTTAAAACTGCAGTTTGAAGGAATTACATGCATTAAGAAAGTATTTTCAACAGATGCTAATTTCTTTTTGATCAGAATGGAAAATGTTGACAATGTCTATGCAAAAATGTTGGGTGAAGAAATTTTAACCAGCAGAAGAGACCCGGCTATTCCTGGATGTATCAGGATTAATGTTGGGAACCGTGCAGAAAATGAAAAACTAATTAATCTTTTAAAAGAAATATAAATATAAACCATTAAGAAAGATGAATAAGAAGAATATAGCTCAATTAATAGCTTTAGCTATGCCCTTAATAATTCTTAATCCCTTAAAAGAGCTTAATGGTTAAAAACAATTTTATAAAAAACATATGAAAAAAGTACTTTTTATAGACCGTGACGGCACATTGATCATTGAACCGCCTACAGATTTTCAGGTAGATTCTCTGGAAAAGCTTGAGTTTTATCCGGGAGTTTTTCAAAACCTGGCAAAAATTGTCAGTGAGCTGGATTACGAGCTGGTGATGGTAACCAATCAAGACGGGTTGGGAACGGAAAGTTTTCCTGAAGAAGATTTCATAAAACCCCATGCGAAAATGTTGCAGGCATTTGAAAATGAAGGGATTATTTTTAGTGATATTTTAATTGATAAAAGCTTTGAATCCGAAAATCTTCCTACCAGAAAACCAGGAATCGGAATGCTGACAAAATACATCTATGGCAATTATGATCTTGAAAATTCCTATGTAATTGGTGATCGAAATACGGATGTTCAACTCGCTAAAAATCTTAATTCTAAGGCTGTTTATCTTAATCAAAACTTAAATACTGAAGCTGAGCTGTCTGCTACAAGCTGGTCAGAGATTTATCAGTTCTTAAAATCAGGAATGAGAAAGGCTAAAGTCTCCCGCAAGACCAATGAAACAGATATCGAAATTGAAGTCAATCTTGATGGAAATGGTAAATCAGATATTTCAACCGGACTTCATTTTTTTGATCACATGCTGGACCAGATTGCGAGACACGGAAATATGGATTTGACCATCAAAGTAAACGGAGATCTTGCTGTAGATGAGCACCATACTATTGAAGATACAGGGATTGTACTGGGAGAGGCCATTTTAAAAGCCTTAGGAAAGAAAAAAGGAATCGAAAGATATGGTTTCTTACTTCCGATGGATGACTGCCTTTCTCAGGTGGCTATAGATTTCGGTGGCAGACCATGGTTGGTTTGGGATGCGCCGTTTAGAAGAGAAAAAATAGGAGATATGCCTACAGAAATGTTTTTTCACTTCTTTAAATCCTTTACTGATGCTTCAAAATCCAATCTGAATATCAAAGCAGAAGGAGATAATGAACACCACAAAATAGAATCCATCTTTAAAGCATTTGCAAAAGCCGTTAAAATGGCGGTAAATCAATCGGATAGTAATTACAGTTTACCTTCTACAAAAGGAAGTTTATAAAAATGATTGCCATAATAAAATACAACGGAGGAAATGTAAACTCTGTCCAGAATGCCCTCAACAGACTGAAAATAGATTCTGTGATCACTGATGATCCCGAGCAGATTTTAAAAGCTGATAAAGTGATCTTTCCTGGTGTAGGAGAGGCTTCATCCACCATGAAACTGCTGAAAGAAAAAGAACTTGATCTTTTGATTCCAAGCCTTACACAGCCAGTTTTAGGAATATGTCTGGGAATGCAGCTGATGTGTAAGGGAAATGAAGAAGGAGATACCGAAGGAATGGGGATTTTTGATATTAATGTCAGAAAATTTCCAGCAAAGGATATTGTTCCGCATATGGGTTGGAATACTGTTTCGGGACAGACTTCTCCTTTGTTTTCAGGAATTGAAAACAGCAGTGATGTGTATTTTGTACACAGCTATTATTGTGAGCTTTCAGACTTTACCACTTCTGTCTGTGATTATATTCTGCCTTTCAGTGCTTCATTGCAGAAAGATAATTTCTATGCAGTGCAGTTTCACCCTGAAAAATCAGGAATTGTGGGAAATCAGATCGTTAAAAACTTTATAAATTTATAATGATGAAAATAATTCCGGCTATTGATATTATCGACGGCAAATGTGTCCGTTTATCAAAAGGAGATTACAATACAAAGAAAATATACAATGAAGACCCTGTAGAAGTGGCGAAAGAATTTGAAAGTTTCGGCATTCAGTTTCTGCACCTGGTGGATCTTGATGGAGCAAAATCAAAGCATATTGTCAATCAGAAGGTTCTTGAAAATATTGCTCAGTCTACTTCGCTGCATATTGATTTTGGAGGAGGATTAAAAACTCAGGAAGATATTGAAGCAGCTTTTAATTCTGGGGCAAAACAGATTACTTTAGGAAGTATTGCGGTGCAAAATCCTGAATTCTGCTATGAAATGATTCAAAAATATGGCACTGAGAAAATTATCCTTGGAGCTGATTGTGACAACAGAAAAATCAAAACCTCCGGATGGCTCGAAGAAAGTGATAATGACATCATTGATTTCATCCTTCAGTATCAGGAAAAAGGAATACAATCCACAATATGTACCGATATTGCAAAAGATGGGATGTTGGAAGGGCCGTCAACAGGCCTTTATATTGAGATTTTATATAAAACCTCAGTTCAGCTGGTAGCGAGTGGAGGGATTTCAGAAATTGCTGATGTGTATAAAATGAAAGATATCGGTTGTGCGGGGACAATTATCGGGAAAGCAATTTACGAAGGAAAAATAAGCTTACAACAACTTCAAAATTTTATTGAAAATGCTTAAGAAAAGAATTATTCCATGTCTGGATATTAAAGATGGAGCTACGGTGAAAGGAATCAATTTTGAAGACCTTAAAAATGCAGGAGATCCCGTAGAGCTTGCCAAAAAGTATGAACGGGAAGGTGCTGATGAACTTGTTTTTCTGGATATTACTGCCACTATTGAGAATAGAAAAACGTTTGTAGAGCTGGTAAAAGATATTGCAAAAGAACTCAGCATTCCCTTTACAGTAGGAGGTGGAATTTCTTCAGTGGAAGATGTCAGAAAGCTTTTGGAAGCAGGAGCGGATAAAATCAGTATTAATTCCTCAGCGGTAAAAAATCCGGCACTTATTTCTGAGTTAGCTAAAGAATTCGGTAGCCAATGCGTTGTGGTGGCTATTGATACAAGGCTGGTGGCTGATAAAGACCTGGTTCATATCAAAGGTGGAAGAGAAGCGACCGAACTTCTTACCATAGAATGGGCAAAAGAAGCAGAGTCTCTGGGCGCAGGAGAAATTTTGCTGACTTCTATGGATGGTGATGGCACAAAAAATGGCTTTGATCTTCGCATTACAAAATTGGTTTCAGACAATATAAGCATTCCTGTGATTGCTTCAGGAGGTGCTGGTAAAGTAGATGACTTTGTTAAAGTATTCAATGAAACAAAAGCTACAGGAGGATTGGCAGCCAGTATTTTCCATTTTAATGAAATAGGGATTCAGGATTTAAAACAACAGTTAAAAACTCAAAAAATAGAAGTACGATGAAAATAGATTTTAATAAAGATAACGGGCTTGTTCCGGTAGTCATCCAGGATAGCAGAACACTACAGGTTTTGATGCTGGGCTACATGAATGAAGAGGCTTTTGAAAAAACAAAGAAAGATGGAATTGTTACTTTTTTCAGCCGTTCCAAAAACAGACTCTGGACAAAAGGTGAGGAATCGGGTAATTTTTTAACGGTAAAAAGTATTGAGATCGACTGCGATCAGGACACCATTTTAATTAAAGCCGTTCCGAAAAATGTAGTTTGCCATACAGGAAGTTTCAGTTGTTTTGGAGAAAAGAATGCCAAAGGATTTCTGTATGAACTGGAAGATAAAATATCACAACGAATAGATACCAAAACTGAAGACTCTTATACCTATTCACTTTATCAGAGAGGAATCAATAAAATGGCTCAAAAAGTAGGTGAGGAAGCGGTAGAGCTTGTCATAGAAGCAAAAGATGACAATGAAGATCTTTTTAAAAATGAAGCTGCAGATCTGCTGTATCACTTCTTAATCTTATTGAAAGCAAAAGGGTTTTCACTGGAAGAGATTGAAGAAATTCTTAAAAGTAGAGATCAATAAACCTTTGAATTAATTCAAAGGTTTTTTATATATGACCATTATCAGTTGGTATTAATAAAATAAACTATAATGATTATATGGATTAATTATTTTATTTAAATGTGTTTTGTGTATAAATTTTAAACTATTTCAAGAGAAGGATTATTAAAAGACTTAAAATTCAAAGATTGTTAAAAATTGTACTTTTGTTTTTAATTATTCTAAATAACACTTAAGTATGAATAAATCTATTTTCTTAATCGGAAGCCTCGTGGCATTTGCTCAAGTCGCTGCCCAGAAAAAAGATTCATTAGAACATAACAGGCTTGATGAAGTGATTGTTACCGCATCAAGATCTCCGGAAATTGTAAAGAAAACAGCTTCTACCGTCAACATTATCAATAAAAAAGAAATTACAGAGCAGTCATTGATTTCTGCTGATCTCAGTAATATTCTGGCCTATAAAGTACCAGGATTAGCATTTGGGAATAATCTGGTAAGTAACAGAGGACAAACATTAAGAGGAAGAAATGTTTTGATTATGATCGACGGAATTCCACAATCCAGTCCGTTACGTAACAACGACAGAGAAATCAGAAGTATTGATCCTTCGGTCTTAGAACGAATTGAAGTGGTAAAAGGAGCGACTTCCATTTATGGGAATGGTGCAGAAGGAGGAATCATTAATTATATTACTCAAAAAAGTACTTCTGGTAAAATTTTTTCAGGTAGAACGGTATTAGGATTTACCAGTCATGATCTGTTTAATAACAAAATGTTCAAATCAGAGGGTGGCGCAGGATACAGAGTTTCACAAAGTTTCTTCGGAAAAGTAGGAAAATTCGATTATCTGGTGAATGGAACTCTTACTCAAAGCGGTGTAAAAATAGATGGCGAAGGATTGGTTCAGAATCCTAGATACGGATTAGGAGAAACTGCTGTCAACAATATTTTTGCAAAAATAGGATATGATTTGAATGATAACAATAGACTGGAAGTGATGTATAACTACTATTCGAGTCTGCAGGATTCCAAATATATTTTAGATCTCGGGAAATATGGAGAGAAACCTTCTACCGGGAAATTAGGAGACAGAGAAGGAGTGAAAGAAGGCACAAGATATAACCACAATGGATATCTTAAGTATATCAATAAGAATATTTTCCGTAACACGACCCTTAACACTACTTTATATTTCCAGGATTTTTATACCATTTATGATTACAGAAATGCTCCGAGATGGAAAACAGGAGGACAATCGGCTATTTTAGAAAAAAAATATGGTTTCAGAGCTGATTTTAATACAGAATTTGGAAAAGAGAAAGGATTAAAAGGTTCATTAACTTATGGTCTGGATCTTTTAAATGAAAAAACAAGTCAGCCGTTGGTAGATGGAAGAATGTGGGTTCCGGAAATGAATATGCTGGCTGCAGCGCCTTTCGTACAGGGAAAACTTTTTCTTACTGATGATCTGACGGTAAAAGCAGGAGTTCGATGGGATAAAATGTCCGTAAAAGTTCCTGATTATACTACTTTACCTTCAAACAAAGATGTTCCCTTCAATGTAGAAGGAGGAAGATTAAACTATTCAAACCTGTCTTACAATGTAGGAGTGAGTTATGTGGCATTTGATTTCTTCCAGCCATTCACTTCTTATTCCAGAGGATTTAATATTTATGATCTGGGGCGTGTACTGAGAGATGCAAAAAGCAATGTTCTGAGTGAAATCAATACAGATCCTGTGGTTATTGACAACTATGAAATTGGTTTCAACAGTAAGATCGGTCAGTATGTAGATTTTTCAGCCAGTTATTTTTATAATTACTCCAAGTTGGGAGCTGATCTTGTTTCTGTAAATGGTTTCTGGACTCCGCTTCGTGCTCCTCAGTATATTAACGGAGTAGAATTAGCGGTGAATATCTATCCGACACAGGGATTAACCATTGGAACCAATTATACTTATCAGGAAGGAAAAGTGGATGTGAAAAATGACAACAGCTACGAAAAATATTTAAGCGGTTTAAGAATTGCACCCGCAAGATTGAATTCTTTTGTTAAATGGAATGATAAGGCTCAGAAATTACAACTGGGTGTTTATCACATGTATTCGTTTAAGAGAGATAAGTTTGAACCTGCCGCATCAGGAAAGTATGATGAAGGAGAAGGTCCTGTGAAAAGCTTTAACCTGTTCAATGTTCAGGGAAGCTATAAACTTAATCAACTTATGACAATAGGACTTGGAATAGAGAATGTATTCAACACTTCTTATTTCACGCCAACTTCGATGTATACAGCTCGTGATGCAGAATATGTACGCGGAAACGGAAGATATTACACGGTTTCTCTTAATTTTAATTATTAATTTGAATCCTTTTTATAAAAACGAGCCCTTTTCTATTGACGAAAAGGGCTCGTTCATTAAGTGACATTCATTCATAATATTCTTGGAAAAATGTTTATTTTAGGAAATGAAATATGCTTTAGTAATCTGGTCAGCAATTTGCCTTATCCCGGTATTCATTTTTTTATTTCAGGATAAATCTGTTAAAGGTATTAGCGTGGTTGATTTAAAGAATATCTTTTTAATCTTTATGGTTGGAGTCTTAATGAATTTTTCAATAATAAAAGGAATCAAATATTGTAATCAAAATGATTAATCAATTACATGAAGCAAAGAACCTGATGGATGATGAACAATATATACCCGCCATTACAATATTGCAAAATTTAAATGGATTGTCTCCCAAATCTGAAAACTACAGACTATTATTCATGTCAAACTGTTGGTATAAACTAGGAGAATATCAATGGACTATAGATATTGCTGGTTATGTATTACAAAGAGACAAGCATAATGAATTAGCATCTCAGTTAAAATATCTGTCCTATTGTGAAATGAAAGATTTTAATAATGCTTTAAAAGAAATGATCCGTTTTTTATCATGTAATGAGGCGGATCTTTATAAAGTAACTCTGGAGGAATTATTGACAGATATCAAAGATGGATTTATTAATGAAGAAGATATAGTTTCTAAAATCAAAGAGTTGGCATTCAAAAATAATTGTTTAAAGTGAAAAAATTTTAAACAGGCAGGCTCATTTAAAACAAAACAGCAGGAATAATCCTACTGTTTTGTTTTTTGTCAATGGATTGAATTTTTATCTTTCAATCATAATATTCTTAACAACAGTCTCTTCACCCACTTTCAAAACTCCAATATATACTCCATTTTGAAGAGCAGATACATTAATCTTTCTTTCATTATTCACTTTCAAAAGTGATCTTCCCATAGAATTACTGATTTCAAAACTGAAATTCATTTCTTTAGAATCAGGTAATTCAATATTCAGAACATTATTGGCTGGGTTAGGATAGATTTTTACAGCTTCCAGTGAATTTTTAGAGGCTGCCTTGCTCATTGTAGTAGAAGCTGTTGCAAAGTGCTGTAATGCTCCCACAGTAGCTTTCCCGATCTTGTATACATAAACAGGATCCATATTAGTGAAAGTATCCTTAGAGCTGTGAGGGTAAGTACTTCTTATCCTTTCAAAAAAACCGGTAATCACTTCACCTTTCTGCTCAAAAGGAATATAATCTGTATCAGCTGCCGGATCTACAGCAGTCAGAAGAGGAGAGTAGAGTGCTGTACAATTTCTTAGCTGTTGAGTGACAGCTGCAGAAGCGGCATTATTACTGGAAACACCTCCCTGATCTTCATCACAATATACCGTTGTATTGTTGTTTCCTTTCACTCCGCCTACCTGATCCAGATTGAAGACCAGTTTGATATCCAATTTGCGGACACCTCCCTGATATACCACATTATTCACATAATGGCTGCTTCCTTTTAACCCCTGTTCTTCACCTGAAAAATGGATAAACTTTATAGAATATTCAGTAGGAACATTTTTCAGAATCCTTGCTGCTTCAAGAATGATAGATGTTCCGCTGCCGTTATCATTTACTCCCGGGCCATAAATGGTGTCGAAATGCCCACAGATAATGACATATTTGTTGGGGTAAAGTGTTCCGGTTTTGGTAATAATTAAATTTTTCGAACTGGTGCTTCCAAAGGTAAAAGGACTTTCTTCGATCTGGCTGGCAGTATAGCCGTAAGAAAGATACTTATTTTTGATCCAGTTCAACGTGTTGGTATTAGCTACCGAGCCTGTAGTTTTTACGCCTAAATTACTAAACTCCTGAAGATTGGTGGTGATATTGGTTTGGGTAACCAAATCCGCTCTGTCTTTGTAAGCCTGAATAAAAGTTTGAGCCGCAATACTCTGTATCATCAATGCAGAGCATAAAAGTGTTGTGAATTTTTTCATATAAATAATATTATTTTGGTAACACGAATGTAGTAAATAAATCACAAAGAAGTGTTTAATATTTTAAAATAAAAGAATATTTATTATGAATATCACATCAATCTTCGTGTATGTGTTATAAATGCCGTAATGCGAATCTGGTGTGAAAAAATAAAAAACCTTTGAATTGCTTCAAAGGTTTTTGTATTCATATGGTTGTATAGTAATACAAATTATTTTTCGATCACCACTTTTCTTACAACCTTTTGGTCTCCGGTTTTTAAAATTCCGATATAAGCTCCGTTTTCCAGTGATGAAACATTAATTCTTGTTTCATTGTTTCTTTTGAAAATAGATCGTCCCTGGAAATCAGTGACTTCGAAAGTAAAGTTTTTAATTCCGGAATCCGGAAGTTCGATATTGATGATGTCTTTAGCGGGATTTGGATAGATTTTTACTGTTTCCAAAGTATTTTTTACAGCAATTTCATGCGTTCCCAATGTGCCGGTAGCAACAGCGAAATGCTGTAATGCTCCCACGGATGCTTTTCCTATCTTGTAAATATAGACAGGATCTGTATTGGCAAAAGTATCATTCACTGTATGCGGATAGGTACTTCTTATTCTTTCAAAGAAACCTGTGATTACTTCGCCTTTTTGCTCAAAAGGAATGTAATCCGTATCAGCAGCAGGATCTACGGCAGTCAGAAGAGGAGAGTAGAGCGCTGTACAGTTTCTCAGTTCCTGGGTCACAGCAGCCGAAGCGGCATTATTGGAAGAAAGTCCACCCTGATCTTCATCGCAATAAACAGTATTGTTGTTATTTCCCATTACACCGCCAACCTGATCCAGATTGAAAACAAGTTTAATATCCAGAACACGAACACCACTCTGGTATGCTACATTGTTTACATAATGTTTACTTCCCAGAAGTCCTTGTTCTTCTCCGGAAAAATGGATGAATTTTATAGAGTATTCAGTCGGAACATCTTTCAGAATTCTTGCTGCTTCAAGAATAATAGAAGTTCCGCTTCCATTATCATTGATTCCTAAACCGGTAATACTGTCGAAATGTCCACAGATGATTACATATTTATTAGGATACAGTGTGCCCGTTTTGGTAATGACCAGGTTTTTAGAATTATAGCTTCCTGCAGTGAAAGGGTCTTCTGCTATCTGGCTGGCTGTATATCCGTAAGAAAGGTACTTGTTTTTGAGCCATGTCAGGGCGTTGGCATTAGCGGTTGACCCTGTAGTTTTTACCCCTAGATTAGCAAATTCCTGAAGGTAAGTTGTAATATTGGTTTGATTTACCATATCTGCCCTGTCCTGATAAGCCTGAATAAAACTCTGGGCTCCAGTATTTTGAATAGCGATAGAAGCCAATAAAAAAGTAGCGATTTTTTTCATTTTATGAGAGTAATGCTGAATATTCCTGAATGTAAAACAGCTTCAGAATATTCCACCTGACATTATTTATTAATGATTATTTTTTTTGTAGTATTTCCTTTATCGGTTTTAATGGTAAAAGTATAGACTCCATTTGTTAATCCTGAAGTATTTATTTTTTCCTGGTTTTCAAGAATTAATACAGTATTTCCAGACATGTCATTGACTTCAACTTTGAATTGTTTTACCTTTTCCTGAAATTCAACAGTCACAAGATCTTTAGCTGGATTAGGATAAACCCTTATGGCTTCTGTTGAGTGTTGTGCTGTATCTTTAGTGCTTAAAAGATTGTTGGAAGTAGAGGCAACGGCAAAGTGCTGTAAAGCTCCCACAGCTGCTTTTCCTACATTAAAAACATACACAGGATCCAGATTGGCAAAAGTGTCACTTACAGTATGCTCATTATTACTTTGGATGGTTTCATAGAATCCGGTAATAGTGTATCCTTTCGCTTCAAAAGGCATGTAATCTGAGCTGTAAGCATGAGATAGATTCGTCTGAAGAGGGGAATATAGGGTAGTACAGGTCATCAATTCCTGAGTTAGAGTATTGGATATTGCATTATTGGAAGATACTCCGCCTTCATCTCTTTCACAGTTGATGGTAGTATTATTATTTCCTATAAGACCTCCTACCTGATCAATATTTAAAACCAATTTTATATCCAGAACCTTATTACCATTCTGATAAGCTACATTGTTTACATAATGGTTACTTCCCACAAGCCCTTGTTCTTCCCCGGAAAAATGAATAAACTTGATAGAGTATTCTGTAGGAACATTTTTCAATATTCTCGCTGCTTCCAGAATAATGGAAGTTCCACTTCCGTTGTCACTTACTCCAGGACCTACAATTGTGTCATAATGTCCGCAAATAATGATGTATTTGTTAGGGTATACTGTTCCTGTTTTGGTAATAATTAGATTTTTTGAAGTGTTGCTTCCGTAGGTAAAAGAATCTTCAGACATATTAGTTGCTGTATATCCGTAAGACAGATATTTGTTTTTAAGCCAGTCCAGAGCATTATTATTAGCTGTTGTACCTGTTTTTTTTACTCCAAACCCTGCAAATTCCTGAAGGTTTGTACTAATATTGGTTTGGGTAACCATGTCTGCTCTGTCCTTATAAGCTTGAATAAAACTTTGTGCACTCATATTTTGCAGTGCAATGGAAGTGAGCAAAAAAGCTGCAACTTTTTTCATTTTTGATACTTTCTTTAGAGATTGCTAATATAGCAATAAATCATTATTTATTGTTGGTTTTTAAATAGAATAGTGCTTGTTTGCTTAATTTATTATTAATAATATGTCTTTTTGTTAAATTTATCGTTACGCTAGTTTAAAATTCATTAAATGAATAAAATTTAGGTAAATTTTTCTTTATTATTAAGTGTATTCAATGATAAATTCATGTTTTATTAATTCTATCTAATAAGGTTTACTGTTGATATGGAAATTATAATAGGATTGATAAGAGTATCAGCTGGATTTTTAACAGTAATAAAAGTATATAACAAAAAAATCCCGGGAAATCCCGGGACCTTATATTGATAACAAAATCTATTCTACATTATTTTACTTGATCTACAACAGCTTTGAAAGCTTCAGGGTGATTCATTGCTAAATCTGCTAAAACTTTTCTGTTAAGTTCGATGTTGTTCTTTTTAAGAGCTCCCATAAATTGAGAGTAAGACATTCCGTGCTCTCTAGTTCCCGCGTTGATACGAGTGATCCAAAGTGCTCTGAAATTTCTCTTTTTCTCTTTTCTACCACGGTAAGCATATTGCATTGCTTTTTCTACCGCGTTTTTAGCTACAGTCCAAACGTTCTTTCTTCTTCCGAAATAACCTTTAGCGTGCTTAAAAATTTTCTTTCTGCGAGCTCTTGAAGCTACGGCATTTACTGATCTTGGCATAATTTAAATTGTTTTTTTGAAAAGGGCGGCAATGTTATTGCTCTTATTGGCACCGTTTCAGGGTTAAAATTGTGAATTTGTTTGAATTCTTATAAACCGAATATAGATTTATAAAAACTACTTAATTGCTAATTGACGTTGAACGCTTTTCTCATCCACTTTAGCTACGTAAGAAGTAGACGTAAGATTTCTCTTCTGCTTAGTTTCTTTCTTAGTTAAGATGTGGCTTTTGTAAGCGTTTTTTCTTTTGATCTTACCTGTTCCAGTAAGAGCAAAACGTTTCTTAGCACCTGATTTCGTTTTTAATTTTGGCATTGTTTTGCTTTTTTATTGTTTTTGTTATCAATATCTGTTTTGGCTACTCCTAAAGACATTAGGAATAATAGTTTGCAAAATTACGAAAAAAAAATGAGACATGAAAGTATTTTTTAATAGGGATGAACAGGAAGAAAATGATCCTCAAATTGGAAAGACAGACCTGTATTAAAAACAAGTCTGCCTTTTTATAGATAAGCTCTTTACTGTAAACTTAATCCAGTCTCTATAGAAACCTAAGATTTGAAAAACTCCAAAAGGTCTTTGTTGATTGTTTCAGCCTCCGTTGTCGGCATTCCATGAGGAAAACCAGGATAAGAGATTAGTTTACCATTTTTAAGCAGGGTAGCAGCTACTTTACCAGTTGTTTCAAAAGGAACAATCTGATCATCTTCGCCATGCATTACAAGTACCGGTACCTCTACACTTCTAAGATCTTCAGTGAAATCTGTTTCAGAGAACGCTTTTACACAGTCATAATGTGCTTTGATAGAACCGCTCATTCCCTGTCTCCACCAGTTTCTCTGGATTCCTTCAGAAACATTTGCTCCTTCTCTGTTGTATCCGTAAAAAGGAAAGGTAATATCAATGAAAAACTGTTGCCTGTGTTTCGCTGTATTGTTTCGGATATCATCAAAAACAGAAATAGGAACCCCATTAGGGTTATTCTCATTCTGAACCATAATAGGTGTCACTGCACTTACCAGAACGGCTTTTGCCACTCTTCCGTTACCGTGTTTTGCTACATATCGGATTACTTCACCACCGCCTGTGGAATGACCTACATGGATCACATCTTTTAAATCTAAAGCTGCAACAATTTCTGCTACATCGGAAGCATAAGTATCCATATCATGTCCGTAAGGAGTCTGTTCAGATCTTCCGTGTCCTCTTCTGTCATGAGCAATTACTCTGTAGCCCTGTTCTAAAAAGAAGAACATTTGTGCATCCCAGTCATCACTGGATAATGGCCATCCGTGGTGAAAGAAAACCGGTTGTCCTTTTCCCCAATCTTTGTAATAAATTTCTGTTCCGTCTTTTAATGTAAGTGTGCTCATTGTTTCTTTTTTAATAATTAATAAATAGTGTATTTGACTTTTTTATAATCACAAATGTAGATAGAAAACCTTTATAATATCTTGATCTAAGATAATAATTCATTAAAAATTTATAAACAATAATAATATATAGATAATATTCTTTAAAACTAGAATGGGTTGGAATTTTTTATATTATAAATGTCTGCAGGTGAAAAAAACTCAAAATTAGTTTTAAATGATCTCAGAAAAAGTCTGGCGGCTATCAAATATAGCTGATAATCGGGATTGTCTTATTTTTTGATTATTTCTACTATTGAGAATCAAATTCAGATATACTTGATGGTCTTCTGAATTCATATTTAAATTATAAACCTATATCATTATGCTTTCATCCGCAGATTTACAGATTGAAAGAGCCATATTCTTTGCTGTGCTGATTCTATTTTTCGGAGCTGGATTTTTGTGCACCCTTATTATTTTTATAATGAATTCTGTACAGAAGAAAAATAAAAGTGGAGGGTATTATTTGCTCTTATTTCTCATTTCCGGAGCTGTTGGAGTCGCTTTAGTTGCATTTTATTTCTATACGATGTTGCTGTAGTGTCTTTTGCAGGTTAGATATTTTAAAAGGTTTTCTCAGAAGATGCAAAGGTGTAAAAACCCCTGTTATCAGGGATGTTTTTGTACTGCTTCTATTTTTATCTTTGACTCAAAAATTACCAAAGATAAAACGGTTAAAATCTTTCATTTATAACTTTTATAGCTTCCTTTTTCACACCCGATTCAATGATCAATTCTTATTTCGAAATAACACAACATTAAAAAACATGGGTAAAAACAATAACAAACTAGAATTGAGTGAAGGAGAAGCTGTAAAAGTATAATGCGAAAGCTATTTAGCAACAAAAATATGAATCTAACATCAACACAGATATAAAGTATTTTTCGTGGTAAGAATACAAGCTAAATCGATTAGCAGGTATTTACTTATATTTATGTTCTTTACTATAATGCAACTTAATAAAGATAAGGGTTTGATGTACAGGTTATTATTTATATTTACTTTGTTGGTTTGTCCGTTTTTTACTCAGGCACAGGATGTTTTGAGCAGATTAGAAAGGGAATACAGCCATGCCTCAAACAATACGAATGAACAGCTTAATCTGGCTCCCAAATATGCGACCGCCTTATTTTTTCATAACCTCAAACCTAAGTCTTACCAGATTTTAGCCACCAACATTTCTCTTGCTGCAAAGCAAACAGATGGAAAATATGCCACCATATTATACGCGGTGCAAGCCATGAATTATCGGCTGGATAATAAAACAGCTGAGTCTTCAAAAAGTCTTGACATGGCAAAGGCATATAGTTTAAAAACGAATAATAATGAGGCTAAAGGCTATTTTAATTACGCAAAAGGCTGGATTCTGATCCGCAATAATAAAACAACTGATGCCGTTACTGCGTATTTAAAAGCGATTGAATATTATGAAAATTCGCCAACAACCTCTACATTGTATGGGAGATTTGGAAATACAGCCAAAGAACTGTCCACGATTTATTCTAACCTCAATGAATACCAGCTGGAAGAGAAGTATAGTAAGCAGTTTTTGTTGCTGGCATCCAAACAAAATGACCCAAATCTGATCTTCGATGCCTATATGAGAATGGGGTATGTGTATGAACAAAAATATACGCAAACCCCATCCAATACGGAGCTGAGAGATAAAACAGAGCAATATTATCTGCAGGCTATAACAACTTTTAATAAAAATAAAGACAGGATGCTTAACAGGAGCAGTCTTTCCTATGCAGCGATTAATTTAGCCAATTTGTATACTGAATTTGATAGAGATAAAGCAATACAGTATGCCAGCTTAGCCAACAATGTGAGTCTGGAAATAGGCGATCCTATTCATATTGCTTCATCATTTGGAATTCTGGCAGAATTAGCCTTACAGGATAAAAATTATGATTTAGCGAAGTCTTATTTTCTAAAAGCCTCTATGGAAATTGGGAAAAGTCCGGTGCGAGATCATAATATTGAATTATCTATTCTTGAATCGTTATCCAGAATTAGCGAAGAACAGGGGAATTACCAGGAAGCAATCACTTATTATAAAAGTTATGTAGATAAATACAAAAGTGTTTATGACCAGGAAAAACTGGATATTACCAAAAGATTAGAATCCCAGTTTGATAAAGAACGCCAGGAACAGAAATATATCAAGTTACAGCTGGAAAGCGACAAAAAAGCACAGGAAATTAAGTTGATCAACATCCTTCGGGCACAGCGCGAGCAGGTATATAACAACTTAAAACTGGTAGAAGAAAACCAACGTGAACGACTGAAGTTTTCAGAACTTGAATCCGAGAAAAAAGAACAGCAGCTTCGGTTGGCAAAACTGGAAACCCAACAGAAGAACAACGATATTAATACCTTTAAAAAGTTACTGGCATTCAAAGAGAAGATCAATACTTATTATATCTTCTTTATCATCTTCTTTATTATTTTAATCCTCTTATTGCTGTATGCTTATCAACAACGGGCAAAGTCTATTAAGAGAAGAGATGAACTGCATGCTTTGGCTATGGAACAAGAGAAACAAAACTCAAAAATATCTACGCTTACCGCATTGCTTGAAGGGCAGGAACAGGAGCGTGGTCGTCTTGCCCGTGATCTTCATGACGGATTAGGAGGCCTGCTTTCAGGAACGAAACATCAATTGTCTTATTTAAATCCTTATCAGTCCGAAAATATAGAGGAGGGAATTTCAAAATCAATTGAGCAGATTGATGGCGCTATGGAAGAACTAAGAAGGGTAGCGCATAATTTAATGCCGGATTTATTAACAAAATATGGTCTGGAAGTTGCGATTAAGGAATTTGCCTCCCGTATATCCAATAATGCATTAGACATTCACACTGAGTTTATCAATTACAGTAATTCCATTTCGAAGGAAAAGCAATTGATTATTTACAGGATCATTCAGGAATTGGTCAACAATGCGATAAAACATGCCAATACATCTGAAATTATTATTCAGATAAGCGAAGAAGAAAATCTATTAAACCTTACCGTAGAAGACAATGGTAAAGGTTTTGATCCCGCAGGATTAAATGCCAGAAAAACAGCGGGTTTTCATAATATAGAACTAAGAGTCCAATTTCTAAAAGGAACCATGAATATCACTTCTGAATTGAATATTGGCACCAGTATAGAACTTCAAATCCCTATTTATTAAACATGATAAAAGTAGCCATAACAGATGATCATCCACTTCTATTAGAAGGGTTGAAGAATATTTTAGGAAATAGTGATACGATAGATGTAGTAGATTGCTTCAGAAACGTTTCTGAGATGAATACCGGTCTTGCAAAACAAGAGGTCGACATTTTATTGCTGGACATCAATCTGGTAGATACCAACAGCATTGAACTGATTAAACCCTTAAAGAAAAAATACGGCAGCCTCCAGATTATTATACTGAGTGTTCACAATGAACTGCCCGTAATTAACAGTACCCTGGCTGAAGGGGCTTTGGGATATATTCAAAAGAATGCCTCAGTTTCCGAAATCCTGGAAGGAATTACTGCTGTATATGCCGGGAACAGGTTTTTATGCTCTCAAACGAAGTCTGTTTTGGAGAAAAAATCAACGGATGGATTAAACCATGTTCCGAAATTAACGCGAAGAGAAAAAGAAATTCTGGCTGAAGCCTCAAAGGGGTTAACAACCAATCAAATGGCGGAAAAGCTTTTCATCAGTCCACATACCGTAGAAAGCCACAGAAAGAATCTTATTGAAAAATTTCAGACTTCTAATCTGAGTTCAGCCATAAAATTAGCCATAGAATACGGCTTAATTATCGAATAAATATTCAACCAGCAAAAAGGTCTGCTTACATCGCAAAGCAGACCTTTTTTATATAAATTTAAAATTAGGTGTAATTATTAATCTTTGAATTTGAGTGCAGCCTGGAACAGGTTTTTCTTTCCTATTAAATCATACTCATCATTATATTCGGGTTGATACATTAATAGGAAAACCCTGCCGTCAAAATCCTTCAGATTGATAGGCTGATCCATCATAATATCATAAAACCTTGTAATAGTACGTGTAGCTGTCCATTGTTTTGCGTTGCCTTTAGGGTTTTTATCAAATCTATGGTCTTTTGCATCTGTATAATACCAGTAAGAAGGTGCAGAATCCATTAAAAACATTTCTTTGTCCTTGTTATACAATTCCTCCGCCATGCCTGTATTCTGAAACCACGGAACCTCAGTGTTCAAAAGTCCCAGTGCTCCGGCATAAATATCTTTATTTGTGGTGGCTCCCACTAAAAAGCCTTCCAGATTGTTAGAGGTAATCTCAAATAGAAAAGGGGATTTTTTCAGTTCATAAACATCATTGACAGGCTGAATTACTTTTCCATCCTGTTTAATCACAACTTTTAACGATTGTGCGAAAGTCATAAAACTTAATAAACTAAAAAGGAGGGTCAAACTTAATTTTTTCATTGTATCTCTTTAAATAATTGCAGCAAAGATATTGGACTTTATACCCATACGCACTGGCTGATTTCAGGGGTTTTTGATCTTATTCCAAATTTCAGTTACATTCTTGCTCTTCAAAAAATATTTTCTAAAACAGATCAGCCTTCAACTGTATTTTTATATAAGCCGTTTTTTGATTTTTACCATTGGATGAAGCGGAATTAAGGGGATAAACTTCCGCATAAAAGGTATCATTAGCTGTCCAGAATGCCTTTTTTTCGTCTGCTATTTTGAAGTTGGTGAAATTCACATATAAAAGATTATCCTGTTTTTTCGTTTGTGGAAAATATTGAGAAATAAGAAAATCACTTCCCACATCATTATTGGAGGAGACAAAGGTAACCCAGCCTTTCGTAGGGAGAATTTGGGGATAACCATCTGTACCCAGTTCAAACATAACGGCATTTTTTATTTGGTAGAAAGAGTAAAAAGAATCTGCAGCTTCGTCAGAATTTTCTTTGAAAACCTCCAGGTTTAAGTAAGGAGATCGCCCTACATATTCATTCGCAAGCGGTCCGGTTTCTGTAGATATATTTTCATGTTGGGTAATCACTTCATCTCTGCCATTTTCTTTGTATACCCAGTTGTCATTCTGCAGCGTTATATTCGGATTCTTTACCAAGGTTTCATCGATTCTGTTTTTTGAGCTGGCTTTAAATTCCTGTTCTGAAATCTCAGCAATGGTACCGAATTTCTTAAAAGATTTGTTCTTAAAATCACCAGATTCCTTATATGTGCTGCTTCTGATCTCATAAAGATCCACACCATTTAAAGTAAGTTCAAATGCTGGTGTAAATTCTGATTTCAGGACAAAAGCTTCAATGCTATTCGAAATATTGTTATTAATACTGTAGTGAATAGAATAAAAGTCCTCAAACTCTTCAAATCCATAGTAATTATCGAGTTTATTATAGGCCATTTTCAAATGGGCTGCCTCTTTACTTGGAGTGACAAAAAACTGTATAGAATCCAGCTTGGTGAATAATTGAAAGGGTACATCCAGAACATTATCAACTCCTTTTATTTTTTTGAAATCAGCCAGTGTTATTTTTTTTTGCTTAATTTCAGTTGTTGTTTTATCTGCGTCCGATGTTTTATTCTGTTGATTACATCCTGCAAGAACTATCACGGATGATATAAAGATTGGAAAGATTTTCATTTTATATTTTTCCGCAAATGTATCTGTATTCAGGTCTGTAGCCAACAAAACCTTCTGATATAGGGAATAAATGGCTGAAAACAGGGATATATTGAACGATGGATTTTGGAGAATTTTACAAAACGATAAAACCAATATTGTAATTCACTTTATAAAAAATGAAAAACTTAATAATCAGCCTTTCAGTTGTGACTGCTTTATTAGCATCCTGTTCACCCGCTACAGACAAAAAAGTAGAAACAAATATTTCTCCGGGCACCAAAAAAGACGTTGTAGCATCTAAATCGAAACCAGTGAAGAATGATCCGGAACCAGTAGAAATACCAACTGATTATTCAACATTGGTTCCTATTGATGTATTGAATAGTAAGAGTACAGATGTGTATGAAAAATTTGGCATAGAGTTTTCGGGAAACTGCTATTCATGCGATTTGGCAAGTCTTTCTATAGCAAAGAATCAGATCAGATGGACCAATGTTTGTGATGAAAAAGACACTTTTGAAATTAGTGATTTTTCATTCTCTAATGAAGGAAGTAAAACTATTTTTGCAACACCGGAGAGAACCTATATTTTAACTCAAATAGATAAAGCACCCGTTTACGAACTCATGATAGAAGGCAAAAAACTGGAGTTAAAGAACAAAAGAATATCAAAATATTTTACTACCAAAAAAGCTTTGCCTCTTTTCACAGAACATGATTGTGGAGATTTTGAAGGGTAAACAATAGAGTAGTCCGGGACAGTTTTGTTTTGAAATATAAGCATAAAAAAACCTCAAATTACTTTGAGGTTTCTTTATATAAAATAATGACTTAATTATTTTGCTGGTTTTTTTGGACTCATCATCATAATCATCCTTTTTCCTTCAAGTTTAGGAAGCTGGTCTACTTTACCCACGTGCTCCAATTCCTGAGCAAGTTTTAAAAGCAAAATTTCTCCCTGATCCTTAAAGATAATCGAACGTCCTTTAAAAAATACGTAGGTTTTTAATTTAGAACCTTCTTCAAGGAATTTTTCAGCATGCTTCTTTTTGAATTCGTAATCGTGATCGTCAGTCTGAGGTCCGAAACGGATCTCTTTTACTACCACTTTTACCTGCTTAGCTTTAAGTTCCTTCTGTTTTTTCTTTTGCTCGTATAAGAATTTCTTATATTCCAATACTCTTGCAATAAATGGTTCTGCCTTGTCAGAAATTACTACTAAATCCAATTCTTGTTCCGCAGCAATTTGTCTTGCTTTGTCAATTGGGTAAATTCCTGGCTCTACGTTATCGCCCACTAAACGAAGCTCTCTCACACGAATTTTATCGTTGATCAAGTGTAAGTCCTCTTGTACCGGACGTCTCTGTGGGCCCCTGTTGTTAAATCTTTGTGCTATTGTATTATAATTTTATTGGTTAATTACTTAATTTAATTGATTTAAATATTTAAAATTGAAGGATTTTGTTAATTTTTAAATCCTTCAATCTTTTAATTTTAAATTTATATGGCTGCTTCTTTTTTAAAGTAAGCAACGAAATCCTCCATCTTCATTACTCCAAGATCTCCTTCTCCACGTCTTCTTACAGAAATCGTGCCTTCATTTTCTTCATTTTCTCCTACTACAAGCATGAAAGGAATTTTATTCAATTCAGCATCACGGATCTTTTTACCTGTCTTCTCGTTTCTGTCATCAATCTGACCGCTAATATCGTGATTTTCCAAAAATTGTGAAACTTTTTTTGAATAATCTACATATTTTTCACTGATTGGTAGAATAATAAACTGATCCGGGCTTAGCCATAATGGGAAATCACCTGCAGTATTTTCCAGCAAAATAGCAATAAAACGTTCCATAGAACCGAAAGGAGCTCTGTGAATCATTACCGGTCTGTGTTTTTCATTATCATTTCCAATATAATGAAGATCAAATCTTTCCGGTAAGTTATAATCCACCTGGATAGTTCCCAGCTGCCATTTTCTTCCTAAAGCATCTTTCACCATGAAGTCAAGTTTAGGACCGTAGAATGCCGCTTCTCCGTATTCTACTACTGTTTTTAAACCTTTCTTCTGAGCTGCATTGATGATCGCACTTTCTGCTTTCTCCCAGTTTTCATCAGAACCGATATATTTTTGTTTGTTTTCAGGATCTCTTAATGAAACCTGAGTTACAAAATCTTCAAAACCTAAAGATTTGAACACATAAAGCGTTAAATCAATTACTTTTTCAAATTCTTCAGAAAGCTGATCCGGAGTACAGAAAAGGTGAGCGTCATCCTGAGTAAATCCACGAACTCTTGTTAATCCGTGAAGCTCTCCACTTTGCTCATATCTGTAAACAGTACCGAATTCTGCATATCTTTTTGGTAAATCTCTGTAGCTCCATTGTGATGTCTTGTAGATTTCACAGTGGTGAGGACAGTTCATTGGCTTCAGTAAGAATTCTTCTCCTTCATTAGGCGTTTTAATCGGCTGGAAGCTATCTTCCCCATACTTATCCCAGTGTCCTGAAGTGACATATAATTCTTTAGCTCCGATGTGTGGAGACATTACGAATTCATAACCTCCTTTTTTCTGAGCATCAGAAAGGAAATTTTCCAGTTTTCTTCTTAAAGCAGTACCTTTTGGCAACCAAAGTGGTAAACCGGCACCTACTTTTTCAGAGAATGCGAAAATTCCAAGTTCTTTACCTAATTTTCTGTGGTCTCTTCTTTTAGCTTCTTCCAATCTTTCAAGATATTCTGTAAGATCTTTCTGTTTAGGGAAAGAAATACCGTATACTCTTGTTAATTGAGGGTTCTTTTCATTACCTCTCCAATAAGCTCCTGCTGCATTTAATATTTTAACCGCTTTTACGATTCCTGTATTCGGGATATGACCACCACGACATAAATCTGTGAAGTTATCGTGCGTTACAAAAGTGATTTCTCCATCATTAAGATTAGAGATCAATTCAACTTTATACGGATTGTCTGCATACGTTTTTAAAGCATCTTCTTTAGAAACCGGGTATAGAGAGAAAGTAGAACCTTTCTTCGCATTTTCTAAGATCTTTTTCTCAATCTTTTCAAAATCTTTTTCAGATAAGCTTTCATCCCCGAAATCCACGTCATAGTAGAATCCGCTTTCAATGGCAGGACCGATCGTCAACTTAGCATTAGGATAAAACTCAAGGATTGCCTGCGCCAAAAGGTGGGCAGAAGAGTGCCAGAAAGCCTTCTTTCCAAGATCATCATTCCAGGTCAAAAGCTGCACCGTAGAATCCGTGGTTATAGGTGTGGTCGTTTCTACTTGTTTGTCATTAACAATTGCGGAAATGGTGTTTCTAGCCAATCCCTCGCTTATAGATTTTGCCACATCTAGAGGAGTCACTGCTCCTTCGAATTCTTTGACACTATTGTCTGGAAGTGTAATTTTTATCATTGTTTACTAAGAAATTTTAAGAGGCAAAAATACGGAATTTTTAGATAAAATACTATATTAGCATATATTTAGAATGAGAATTAATATTAAAAATGAAAAAGACGAGGGTGGTTTTTGGCTCATATTCACTTTATCCCAGAAAAATACTTCAGAATTTCCGGGTATTTATTTTCTTAGTAGTAAAGCTCATTTTCTTTTCGAAAATATCTAAAAACAAACAAATTACAATTCAATATGAATACGATAAATGTAGATTTGCACTGCGACTTATTATGTTATTTACTTGAGCCGGGCTCATTAATTGATGATAAAGAACTTGGTTGTTCACTTCCTTATTTAAAAGAAGGAAATGTGAAGCTTCAGGTGATGGCTATATACTCAGCAACAGGTGAAAATAGTACTGTTTACGGTGCTAAACAGAGCGAAATATTTTCAAGTCTCCTGCAAAATGAAAACTTTTTCTTATTTGAAGGGGAAAACTATAAAAATACCGATAATACAGGCAAAGTAGGGGTTATTGCTTCTATTGAAAACGCATCTGGCTTTTGTAGTGAAGATGAAACCTTAGAATCTGGCTTTAAAAATCTGGAAGCGATCATTGAAAAAACACAGCGAATTCTTTATCTCGGAATAACCCATCATACTGAAAACCGCTTTGGAGGAGGAAACAATTCTGATGTTGGACTGAAAGAGGATGGAAAAGTTCTGCTTGATTACTTTTCAGAAAAAAATATTGCCATTGATCTGGCTCATACCAGTGATCAGCTTGCCTATGGAATTCTTAATTATATAGACCAAAAAAATTATAAAATCCCTGTTATGGCAAGTCATTCTAACTATAGATCTGTACATGACAAAAAAAGAAACCTTCCTGATGAACTGGCAAAAGAAGTTATTAAAAGAAAAGGATTAATAGGACTCAATTTTATCCGCAATTGTATTGATGAGAAAAATCCTGAGGTACTATATGAACATATTCAGCATGGCCTTGATTTAGGAGGAGAAGATTTTATTGCCTATGGTGCTGATTTTTTCTTTTGCAAAAACCATCCGGACAAATCCCGTCATCCTTTCTTTTTTGAAGGATATGATGATGCATCTGCTTTTAATTCCATCAACAAAGAAATTGAAAAGCGCTTTTCTTCCGAATTGGTAGAAAAGATCAGCCATAAAAATGCTTTAAATTTTATAGAGCATCTGTATAAATAAAACAGAATATAAGATGATTTTATGCTCTCTCAGATTTAGCAAATTAATCCGGTTTCTTATGTAATTGGTGAAATCAGCTAAATCTGCGGGAGATTATATTTAAAAGAAATTATCTGTTTTTTAGTATTCAATTTTACATTAAATAAAATATGATAAAGTATTTTAAAATAGTATTTTATGTAATTTTATTTAATGTTTTCTTTTGTACTTTACTTTCTGCTTGATAATCTCAATCACGTCAACATTTTGCACTTTAGATTTAATCCATCCATGGATATCAATATAGAATAATGAACGACGATAATATTCATTATTAGAAAATTCTTCCAGCTTTTTATCAAAGCTTTCAAATGCTTTCTGTCTTTGATCCAGTACCTGATTATTAAGGTTCTTAAAAAACTGAATGCTTTCAAAATGGAACTCTTCCGGTTTTTTCATTTTCCTGGCAAACTTTAAAGTAGAGGCAATAAATTCATCATAGTCTTCATCATTTCCCGACTCATATTTGGCCATTAAAATCAGAATTCTGGTATGAAACAAAAGATCTTCCTGTACATTTCCTTTGGATTCTATAACTCTCATAGAATATTCAATGGATTTTTCAAACATTTTACTTCCAAAAAACATGGCTGCCATTTTAAGGTACAGAATCATAAAATGGTGCTCATCAATCCTTTCTCTGAGTTTTTCCATTTTTAATTCCACTTCAGGAATAAGCTTGGTTCCTGTGAAGAATTCTCCTTTTACAAAGTGAATATTCATCAGTGTATTGTAATGCGTAAGAAAAATAAGAGACTGAAGGTTCTCATTCTGAACAAAATTCTCCGCGTGTACCATTTTATTGAAATTCTGAAAATGTTCTTCCAGAATATCAATATTTCCATATAAAAACAAGATTTTCAGCAGATACGTATTCCCTTTAATATACCATACAGGATGGCTGTAGATCATCTCAGGCTTTTTATGAAAAAGATCTACCCATTGATAGGCATATTTCAGTGTGTATTTGTAGTCCTGTAAAAGCTGGTTTTTCCAGACATGGGCTTTGTAATACCATAGTTTTTCCGTGAAATTCAGTTTCTCAGGGTTGATATTTTTAATTTCGGAGTTAAAAACGTCCAGCACTTCCTGTCGGTCTGCATCATTTTTTACATAACCATGAGTAAGCATCTCACTGTATAATTTCAGGGAAAGATTGGATAATTTAGTTGTATAACGGTTTTGTTTACTGATCTCCTGAGACTGCTTGATAAGCTCTTCGGCACGGCCTTCAATACTTCGTGTAATAAATTGTGATTCAATTACTTTTTCAAGGTCTATAATTTCCGACGCGATACTTTTCTCATCCAGTTCCAATGCTGTCTGCTTGGTCTTGTCCAATATCTTTAAAGCCTGCTTATAAAGACCTTTCTGATACAGAATGTTTGCAAAATCCAATTGCTCACGAAGCTGGATTCTGTAATTCTGGTGACTTGGGTTCATACGAAGACTTACCAGAATCTGTTTATAAAGGTGGGCTTTAAGGTTGGAAAGCTGCTGCTTGGTGGAAATTTTTTTTTCAATGATAATGCTTTCATCATATTCTTTCATCTTGTCCATTTCAGAAAACAGCAGAAGAAATTTAGCATCTACATTAATTCCGAGACGGTTTACGTATAACTTAAACTGTCTTTTTTCAGAGGTGGTCAATGACTTTACCAATACAAACAAAAAATCTTTCTGCAATTCTGCCATTGTAAATTTTTGAGAATTAAATTATTGATTAATAAATAAATACAATTGTTTTTTAAGCTGTTGAATATTGTAATTTTCAAAAAAAGTGAAAATAAAAAAATATCGCAAGCTGTAGTTTTGAGCCAAAATTAAGTAAAAAACTTCACTTATGAATTCCGAAAAAATCGAAATTTTTGATACGACACTGAGAGATGGGGAACAGGTTCCGGGATGCAAACTGAATACGGAACAAAAACTGATTATTGCTGAAAGGCTTGATGAATTAGGGATTGATATTATCGAGGCAGGATTTCCAATTTCCAGTCCCGGAGATTTTGAATCGGTTTCAGAAATTTCAAAACTGGTGAAAAATGCGAAGGTATGCGGACTCACAAGAGCGAACAAAAAAGATATTGATGTAGCAGCAGAAGCGCTGAAGTTGGCAAAGAAACCAAGAATCCATACAGGAATCGGAACCTCTGATTCCCATATTAAATACAAATTCAACTCCACAAGAGAAGATATTATTGAAAGGGCTGCTGATGCAGTAAGATATGCGAAAACATATGTGGAGGACGTTGAATTTTATGCTGAAGATGCCGGAAGAACAGATAATGAGTATCTGGCAAGAGTTTGTGAAGCGGTGATCAAAGCAGGAGCAACTGTTCTTAATATTCCTGATACCACAGGATATTGCTTACCGGAAGAGTATGGTCAGAAAATAAAATATCTGAGAGAAAACGTAAAAGGAATTGAAAAAGCGGTGCTTTCATGCCATTGTCACAATGATCTTGGGCTGGCGACTGCCAATTCTATTGCCGGAGCCATCAATGGGGCACGTCAGATTGAATGTACCATCAACGGATTGGGAGAACGAGCAGGGAATACAGCGTTGGAAGAAGTCGTCATGATTTTAAAACAGCATAAAGACTTGAATCTGCATACGGATGTGAATTCAAGGATGTTAAATGAAATGAGTGTAATGGTATCTGATCTGATGGGAATGTCTGTACAGCCAAACAAAGCCATCGTAGGAGCTAATGCTTTTGCTCACAGCTCAGGAATTCATCAGGATGGTGTGATTAAAAACAGAGAAACTTATGAAATCATTGATCCTGCGGAAGTAGGTGTGAATGCCTCTTCCATTATTCTTACAGCAAGAAGCGGACGTTCAGCATTGGCTTACCGTTTCAAACATATCGGATATGAGGTTACCAAAAATGAATTGGATTATCTGTATCAGGAGTTTTTGAAAATTGCTGACCTTAAAAAAGAAATAGGAAATGATGATCTGAACCTGATGATGGATTCTTTCAGTAGAAAAATAGGATAGGTTTGATTTAAATCAAGATAAAGTAAAAATGAACAATAGTAAAAAGACACTTTTTGATAAAGTTTGGGACGCTCACGTGGTAGAAACCATTCCTGATGGACCTCAGATCATTTATATAGACAAACATCTTATTCATGAGGTAACCAGCCCTCAGGCTTTTGCGGAACTTGAATCCAGAAATCTGGAAATATTCAGGCCGGAACAGATTGTAGCCACTGCGGATCACAATGTACCTACATTGCACCAGGAACAGCCTATTAAAGATGAACTTTCAAGAAATCAGGTAGAGCAGCTTACGGAAAACTGTAAGAAAAACAATATTGAACTTTTCGGATTAGGACACCAATATCAGGGAATTGTTCACATCATCGCTCCGGAATTAGGGATTACCCAGCCGGGAATGAGTATTGTTTGCGGAGACAGCCATACCTCTACCCATGGTGCATTTGGATCTATTGCTTTTGGGATTGGAACCAGCCAAGTGGCTCAGGTGTTTGCCAGCCAGTGTTTGTTGCTTAACAAACCAAAATCCATGAGAATAACCGTTAATGGTACACTGAATGAAAATGTTCAGCCTAAAGATGTTATTCTTTATATCATTTCAAAAATAGGAACTGATGGTGGAACAGGATATTTCTGTGAATATGCAGGAAATGTGTTCGAAGAAATGTCGATGGAAGGAAGGATGACTGTCTGTAATATGAGTATTGAAATGGGAGCCAGAGGAGGAATGATTGCTCCTGATGAAACTACTTTTGAATATGTAAAAGGGAGAAAATTTGCTCCCAAAGGAGAAGACTGGAATGAGAAAGTAGCCTATTGGAGCACTCTGAAAACAGATGAAGGAGCTGCATTTGATGAGGAACTTAGCTTTGATGCTTCAGATATTTATCCAATGATTACTTACGGAACCAACCCGGGGATGGGAATTTCAATCCGTGAAGTGATTCCGGCACCGCAAAATGAATCGGAAGAGAAGGCATTAAAATATATGGGACTGGAAGCCGGACAGGCCGTTAACACCATCAAGGTTAATTATGTTTTCATAGGAAGCTGTACCAATGCAAGAATAGAAGATTTCCGTTCTGCAGCTCAGTATATTAAAGGAAAAAGTAAATCTGAGGCTGTAAAAGCACTGATTGTTCCCGGATCTCAACAGGTTGTTAAACAGATTTATGAGGAAGGGTTGGATAAAATATTCAATGAGGCGGGGTTTCAGATCCGTCAGCCGGGATGTTCAGCATGTCTGGCAATGAACGATGATAAAATTCCGGAAGGAGAATATTGTGTTTCCACTTCCAACAGAAACTTTGAAGGCAGGCAGGGACAAGGTTCAAGAACGATTCTTGCAAGTCCGCTTACCGCAGCAAAAGCAGCCATAGAAGGTAAAATTTCAGCTTTTGAAAGTGTAAACTAAAAGTAATTTTAAATTATGTTTAAACCACAAAGACACAAAAGGTTGTAACGCTTACGTAAGAAGAAGTTATCATTGGCTTGCATAACAAGAGCAATTAAGCTTTTTGAAAATCTTTGATTTTCATTCTTATGCGAATTTCTTATATGGGTTCTTTTTATTCTTTCTTAAGTAAACTGAAGTGAAAAAAACTTTTGTGGTTCAAAGTCTAACAATGTAGAATACATGCAAAAATTAGTTGTTTTAAAATCCCGCGCAGTTCCGTTGCCGGCAGAAAATATAGATACAGACCAGATTATTCCGGCAAGATTCCTGAAAAGTATAGACAGAAAAGGGTTCGGAGAAAATCTGTTCAGAGACTGGAGGTTCAATATTCATACAGGAGAACCGAATCCTGATTTTGTTTTGAATAACCCTAAATTCAGTGGAGAAATTTTAGTGGCAGGAAACAATTTCGGATGTGGAAGCAGCCGCGAACATGCAGCGTGGTCATTAACTGATTATGGTTTCAAAGTAATTATTTCCAGCTATTTTGCGGATATTTTTAAAGGAAATGCCTTAAATAACGGGCTTCTTCCTGTAAAGGTTTCCGAAGAATTTTTAAAAGAAATCCTGGAAGGAATCAATGAAAATCCAGACAATGAAATTGCCATTGATGTGGAATTACAGTCTGTAAGCTTTAAAGATACCACTGAAACTTTCGAAATTGATTCTTACAAAAAAATATGCCTGTTAAACGGCTATGACGATATTGATTTTTTAATCAGCAGAAAACAGGCGATCACAGAATTTGAATTAAAAACACAAAAAGCAAATGAGCGACAATTATTTTAAAATTGCGGTTCTTCCCGGAGATGGGATTGGCCCGGAAATCATCAGTGAAAGCATTAAAATATTAGATGTTATTGCGGAAGCTTTTCAATGTAAATTCCATTTTGACTATGGATTGATCGGGGCAGAAGCTATTTTTAAGACAGGAAATCCTTTGCCTGAGGAGACGTTGAAAATATGTAAAGAATCTGATGCCGTACTTTTCGGAGCTATCGGGGATCCGGTTTTTGATAACAATCCGGAAGCGAAAGTGAGACCGGAACAAGGATTATTGAAACTACGTAAAGAACTAGGGTTGTTTGCCAATATCCGCCCCTTGAAAACATATGCATCATTAATTGATAAAAGTCCGCTTAAAAGAGAAATTATCGAAGGTGCGGATATCCAGATTTTCAGAGAGCTGGTAAGTGGAATTTATTTTGGTGAAAAATTTACAGACCCGGAAGGAACATATGCTTATGATATCTGCAAATACAGCCGTGAAGATATTATTCCTATCGCCCATATGGCCTTTCAGGAAGCTCAGAAAAGAAAGAAAAAACTTACCCTTATTGATAAAGCCAATGTTCTGGATACTTCAAGATTATGGAGAAAAATCTGTCAGGAAATTGCCCCTGAATATCCGGATGTACAGCTTGATTATATGTTTGTAGATAATGCAGCCATGCAGTTGATTCTTAATCCTAAACATTTTGATGTTATCCTGACTGAAAATATGTTTGGAGATATTATTTCGGATGAAGCAAGTGTGATCGGAGGTTCTATCGGGCTGCTGCCATCTGCTTCGGTAGGAGAGAAGAATGCCCTGTTTGAGCCTATCCATGGATCTTATCCACAGGCAAAAGGAAAAGGAATTGCCAATCCTATTGCTTCTATTTTAAGTGTGGCGATGATGCTGGATCATCTTAATGTAAAGGCTGCAGCAGATAAATTGAGACAATCTGTAGAACATGCTATTGAAAATAAGTATGTCACCATTGATCTTAATACCAAACAATATTACTCTACGAGTGAAGTGGGAAGCTTTATCGCTGACCATATCAGATATTCTGAGAAATCATATTACAATTTTGAAAATATCAAGATCGGAAAATCTACCATTGTATAGAAACAAAAAGTTCAGTTAGATAGTTAGAAAGAAAAGTTCCGCCTCATATGAGACGGAACTTTTCAATTTTTTAAACCTGTGAGGGATATTATTCTTATTTTTTGGTATTATCCGTTTTTCCTGATTTATTTTTTGAAGACTTTTGAACATCTTCTTTATCAATATCAGGCGGATTGGTCTTTTGTGATGCCGCAGGAATATTGGGGAAATCCTGGTTTTGCTTTTGGGTTTCTGCGGTATTGGCAGATTCTTTCTTTTTGGTGTTTCCTTTTGTATCCATGACTTTGAATTTTAAATTTCAACAATATGATAGTATCATTCAAAGGGTTTGCCAAACGGAAATATTTAACCTTAAAGTCCTAAAATACCAATTTTTCCTGTTTTATCTTCTATTTCATAATTTAAAGCCTTAGCCAAAACAAAGATATTATTAAGATTTTCCATCAGCTGTTTGCGGCCTTCACTTCTCAGCTGATTCTGATCAATTGATTTTTCGGCTGTTTCTTTAGCTTTCTGGGTAACATTTTTAATATCTTTTTCTGAAATTCTGTTAATAAAAGAATCATCCAAAGACTGAATTTCAACGCTTGGCGTAATTCTTATGTCTGCATCAGGAAGCTCAGTGATAATCAATTTTTTATTGATAGAATCTACTTCGATCTTCATTTTGTTAAGGTCATAAGAAACCTGTGCATTGGTCTTTGTATAAGTTATAATGCTGTTGCTGGAGATCTCTTTTCCAAAAACTTCATAACCCATTTTGGTCTTCTGCATGCTGGAAGTATTCTGCTCCATGACTACCATTTTATTCATCTTGGAAATCTGATTGGTCAGGATATAATAATCCGATTTTTCAGTTTTATTTCCAAGGTTCAGGCAGGACTTCAGTCCAAAAAACAGAAGGACCATGGCACCGGCACCGGCTGCAAAGGATAATATTGTTCTATAATTTCTCAAATCTATTTAAAAATTTCTTTGATGACAGACGAATCATTCTTTTTAAGAATTTCAACTAAATCCCTCTCGATATATCCTGTAGTAGGCATTTCTATAATTCTTCCCACTTCTTTTCCATATCTTTTCAGAATAATGGTAGGAACTTTTTGAAGATTGTAAAGACTTTCATCTCCGGTAGGAGATTCTTTTTTACGGTTTACTGCTATGATATTCAATTTACTTTCCGGATAGCTTACGGCTTCCAATATTTTCATCAGTCTTGGAAAATCTCTGTGGCTGTCTTCACACCAGGTTCCCATGAATACAATAATATCATAAGTCCCGATTTTCTCTTTTTTTAATTCACTGACGGCTTTTTGGTCAAGAACATACTCATCATGTTCTTTTACATACCAATCTGCATAAGGAGCTTTTAAAAATTGCTCTTTCAGTTGGTTTCCTAAAAGCATTTTGCCATCTTTCTGAGTTTCAACTTCACGGTTTACTACTACTTTTTGAGCACTAAACTGTTGTGCAGCTAAAAATAAACTTGAAAAGGCAACAATATTGGTAATAAATTTTTTCATATGTTATTTTTCAATAATTGATTTTAAATCAGCAGGAGAGTAATATTTGTTTTTTAATACTTTATGATCTGCCTGTCTGTAAACATTGAATTTTTCTCCGGACTTTTCATAAAAAGATTCTACTTCCTTCTCTTTATAAAATTCAACAGTTTCCTTTGCCTGTTCTTCATTATCACATGCTTTCGACATATTGGAGCGCTGAACTTCGTTGAATAGCTCTACAAATTTGTTGCCAAGTCCGAATTCCAGTACAGCTCCACTCAAAACATACTGAAGATCACACAATGCATCTGCAATTTCTACAATATTATTATCTGCAATGGCTTGTTTCAGTTCGTTTAATTCTTCCTGTAAAAGCTCCACTCTAAGATTGCATCTTTCCGGAGAAGGAATTTGTGGGGTATCTAAAATAGGGGCTTTGAAAGTAGTATGGAATTCTGCTACTTGGTTCAGACTATCAATTTTATCCATGAATTTTTTTATTTCCCACAAAGATAGAAAAGGATTTGTAAAATGTGAAATGTACACGAGTGAAATATGAGACTCAAAAGCGCAGGCTGTCTATTGTTTTTATTTTATTCCTGCGAATTAAAGTTAATAGGCATTCTAAACCATGATTTTACTTGTGTTCCATTCTTTTTTGCTGGACTCCACTTCCCTTTTATTTTTTTCAGAGCAAATTTTACATCCTCAAGAAGAATTTTATTGTTTTCTACTTTGGGCTCAAGATCTACATTGGTGATGTCTCCATTTTCATCTATTGAAAAGGATATAAGAAATGTTCCTTTTAGGTTGTAAGTTTCCCAATCCAAATAATTATTTAAGCTTTCAAGAACATCTTTTCTAAATGCTTTCATCCCTCCGGGCATGGCAGCAGACTGATATGATTTAACAATATCGTAATCGGGTTTGTAATTTTCAAAAAAATCTTTGGGCTGAAACATAAAATCGAAATAAGCGGCAACTTTCTGTCCGTTTTGTTCTGCAGGCTGCCAGTTTTTTAAGCTTCCTAAAGATTTGACAACAAGAGTAAAAGCGCATTTGTTCTTTTCTATAATAGGATCATCGCTCTTTTTCTTTACTAAAGCAGGTTTACCATTCTCATCAATCTTTAGGCTTACAAAATACATCTCATTTTGATCACATGGTTTTGAGCCGCTTTTCAGGAAATAGTTCTGCATGTCTGAGAATAATTGGATGGAACCTCCTTGGTATGGAAACTGGCCGTCCGGATATTGAGCCAGTGTTTTTTGTGAAAATGCTGATCCAAAGTATAGGGTAAAAAGAAACAGTGTTATTTTTTTCATAGGTAGATGTGCTTCACGGATTAAATTAGTTTGTCTGCTAAATTAATAAAAGTCTACAACTTTCAGGCTGTAGACTTTTATTGTATGGGTAGAAATGATTTCAGTTATTCATATTTCCAAACGCCGGATATATTTAATATCATCAATCCCGGCTGTTTTTCTCCATAGCTGAATACACAGATGTATTTTGAATGGCAGGAAGTACAGTCTGTCCCAAAATATAATGTTGGTTGGTCATTGACTGTCAATTCTCCAAAGTGAAGCATTCTCTGAGAGGTTTTGTTTACTATTCCGTGTTTTAATAATTCTTCTCTGGAAAGTACTTTATTTTCATTATATACTTGAAAGATAGGAAATCCTGATTCATAGGGAACGATTTCAACTGTATTTTTGTGGCCGCAATAGCAGCAGCTGTAAGTTATTATGGCTGATGGAAGAGCTTCATCATTGATAAAGTTACTTTTTTCAACAGAAGCTTTTTCGGTAATGTTTATTTTTTCTGATATTGAATACATCTGGGTAGATTTATGGCTGAATAACTGTGCCTACTAAGTTAGGATATTTTCCGCTAGGGGTTTTCTTAATGGTAACCTTTATATAACCTTCTTCTGCAAGCTTATTCCATGTTTTCTGATAACCCGTGTTGATGTCGATAGGGATTTTCCACATGGTTTGTTTTCCTTTTCCTGCCTGGCTGAACCAAGGAATAATATCTGCGGTTTGGGTCTTGAACTGCATGGAACTATTCAAAACATCAATTTCATAGTAAAAATCGTACTTGTCTTCCGGTTGATTTAATGCTCTTTGGGTAAAAGTATAAGTATAACCATTGATAATAGGGCTTGTAAAACTTCCTCCTAACGTAGGAACTCCGGTGCCGGTATAGTTGCCAACCGCTCCGCTGTATCTGTCGAATTTCTGTCCAACCTGTAAAGGAACATCATCAACGATATTGTAACCTCCGTTGGCAGGCGGCCAACCGCCATTTAAATTATTAGCCTTAAAAAGTGATTCCAGTTCACTCCATTTACCTCTTTTATATAGGTCATAAGCTTGATTTCTGATTGCTTGACTTGCCGAATTACTGGGGTCATAAGTGACTGCCAGCTCATCTGCATTTTTGTAGAAGACAGAAGTAACGTCAGGATTGGTATCTATTACATCATCATTGTCCGAACTACAGGCAACCGAGAAAGAAGTGATTGCTAAAAAAAAAATGTACTTAAATAAATGTTTCATATAAAAAATTTTAAATTATTTTAAAATATTGAGGGATTGGAGGGAGTACCTTTTTGAAACATTATTTTTACAGAAATCTTCAATGGAAATACTGAGATGAATATTATTAATGTTCAGTCTCTAACAGGGGTTTCAAAACTGAAATTGATTTAATAATACACTTTTCTGGCGGGTAAATTATTAAAATACCAATTCACACCAAAATAGAGTCAAAAGAAGTAACGGCATCCGACCTTAAAAAACGGCTTGGAGCTCCCTTAAATACAATCTGGGTCAACGGTACAATAAAATATTGTTATGTGATAAATTTAAATTAAAAAACTCAAATTATAGTTATTTTGTTTTAAATAAAATGTTTTTATGTGATTAATTTCATTTGTAATTATTTATTGTGATGATATTTTACATTGAAAAAAATAAAACTGCCCCATAAGGAGCAGTTTTTTCACATCGTTTAATTTTAAAGGGATTAGTTTTTAACAAATCTCTTAGAAGATTCTCCAATCTGAATCATATAAGCACCTTTGATAAGGTTGCTTACGTTCACGGATCCTCTTTGTAGTTTTCCAGAGTCGATTAGTTTTCCACCCATATCGAAGATTTTGTAATCTTCAGAAGTTGTATTGGAAATATAAAGTATATCTCTTGCAGGGTTTGGATAAAGCTTCACATCGGTGATCAGATCTTTCGTACTATGAAGATCTCCTTTTCCGGAAGAAACAATATTAAGGGTATAGTCTTCTACTTGTCCATAAGTGAAGGCTTCACATGAAGAGGTAGGGATTGAACTATACTTCATCATTACTCTCATTCTTGTAGATCCAACAGTAGCAGTAGCCGGGATTGTAATAGACCCTGTAACCGGACTTGTTGTAGAACCTGCTTTTGTCCAAGCTAATTCTCCGCTGTCTGTGAAGTCTCCATCACCATTGTAATCAATATAAACAGCATATGCTTCGCTGTATTTTGTAGAAGTCCAAACCGGAGTAATGGAAATCGTATAAGCACTTCCTCTTGTAACATTTGTAGAAACCGAAGTGAAATTTTCATATCCTGCAGTTCCTGTAGAAGTATTATTAATAGACCCGAATGTTACATTTCCAATTCTTTCATCTGCTGTATTTGAGGCCGAAGAAGAACAGTAAGTAACAGTTCCCCCAGAAAGAGTCGTAACACTTACTGTATTACTTGACACCGAAGCATTTCCAGCTGCATCTTTTGCTTTCACAGAGAAAGAATACGTAGTTGCTGGTGAAAGTCCTGTTACAGTATATGTAGTAGACGCTGTAGAACCAATTAATGAAGCTCCCTGGTATACGTCATATCCTGTCACTCCAACATTATCTGTAGCTCCAGACCATGAAAGATTAGTGGTTGTAGCTGTAGTTCCTGAAGCCGCAAGAGTAGGAGCTGTAGGAGCAACCGTATCAGGAGTTCCTGAACCTGCATTTACAGAGATGTTGGCATTGTTGACATCAAAGAAAATGTGATTAGATCCTTTTACCATAATTCTTCCTGTAGTTGTCGTAGCATTAGGAATTGTTACAGCCTGTGAACCATCATTTGGAGTTCCTGCTAATAGGGTAGTCCAGGTATTTCCGCTGTCTGTTGACCAAAGGATATCTACATTGGCTGCATTAACACCATTAGCTGTAGTTCCTGCTACGTTCCATGTAATGGTTTGAGAACTTCCTCCAGCGTAAGTTGTTGCTGAATTTTGGGAAGTGATATTGAACGGTCCTGCAGTTCCATTCACTGTGATTACCGCATCGTCAGAATTGTTTCCTGAACCTCCTGCTTTATTGTCACGAACGGTAAATCTGAAATTTAATGTTCTGGCAACAGAAGAAAGAGCTTCTACAGTGATTTCAGAACCTGCAGTAGTGGTTGCACCTGTTAAAACAGAAGCCATTCTTGGGAAGTATCTTGCAGGTGAAGTTGTTGGAGTCCATGATCTGAAGTTAGGACCAGTAGTTTTTGTTGCACTGGCAGCTGAGCTTGCTCCTGTTTGTGAAGAAGAAGCATTGTCCATTTGTTCCCAGATGTATGTTAAAGAATCTCCGTCGGCATCCGTTCCTGTTCCTGTAAGAACAAATGGAGTTCCTTTTGGAATTGTATAATCTAAGCCTGCGCTGGCAGTAGGAATGGAATTTCCTGTATTGGTATTAACAGAGCAAGTTTTAGCTTTAATATTATTTGTGATCTGCTGAATGCTTACGGCATGGAAAAAGGCATCAGAATGAGGTTGGATATCCTGGCTGGTAATTCCGGCATATCCCATAATTGTTGATCCAGATCCCGGTTCCATATTGACGCCTGTTCCTTCATTGCTCATAGAGAAAGTATGGTTTCCACCAAACTGATGTCCCATTTCGTGAGCCACATAGTCGATATCGAAATTATCTCCTGAAGGAATGGCATCTGCCGGAGAAGTATAACCACTTCCTTTAGATCCGTTTGTACAGATACAGCCGATACATCCAGCATTTCCACCGCCTCCTGAAGCTCCGAACAAGTGTCCGATATCATAGTTGGCTTCACCAATTACAGAGGTTAAAGTACTTTGTAACTGAGAATTCCAGCTGCTCATTCCTGAAGCTGCAGAATAAGGGTCTGTAGAAGCATTGGTGTAAATAACCGCGTCGTTGTTAGCAATCAGAACCATTCTTGCAGCGAAATCTTTTTCAAAAACACCGTTTACACGGGTCATTGTGGTATTCATTGCTGCTAAAGCCTGAGCTTTTGTACCTCCGAAATAAGTAGTGTATTCTCCGGTACATGACAGTGCCAGTCTGAATGTTCTTAGTTTCGCATCATCAGCGTTAGGTCTTGCCGCAAGAGCAGAATTGGAAACTCCTTTCTGTGCAGCATCTACTACTGTACATTCAAATTTGTTAAGATCATCTTTTTTGTCAGATTTTCTGTACACTACATAAGAAGAAAGATCTTTAGTGTAAGGCTCGATAAATACTGCAGATTTATCACCGTAAATTTCCATAGATGACAGTCCTAGTGGAGAAACACTGAAATAGACTGTGGAATTAGGATCATCCAGACCTTGTCCTACATAGGATTTGATATCCGGATATTTTGCTGCCAACTCAGGGGCAAAATTGGAATTCTCCCTCACTTTAAAATTTTCCATTCTGCCTTCAGAATTTGGAAAAGAGATGATGAGTTCTGATTTTTCGCCTGCAGCCAGTCTTTTGGGAGCTTTTGCCAGAATGTTTTTCAATCCGTTGATATCCAGGTTGTATACCTTGGGATTGCTGATGCTGGTTTTGTTTTCAAAGATCTCTGATGAAGTTCTTTTTGAACCTTCAGACCAAAGACGGTCAGTCTGTGCGAAAGAAATACCCGAAATAAGGAGCATTCCAATCAGCGTTAATTGTTTTTTCATATTAAATATTAAATTTGATTGTGGAATATCAAAGCTAATGAAAAATATATTATCAAAAACAAAATTTTTTAAGAGAAATTTGGAATATCACCTTAAAATGTTATGCAATACATTGAGTATAATTGAAAAAGCTTATTAATAAAAGAAAAGTGAAAGTGAAGAAATGAATTTTAATCTCAAAAAAAACAAAATATGTGTAATTTTTTATTAATTTATTAAAATGAGACAATGAAATTTACTAATTATTTAATTATGTGTAAATAATATTAGTAAGTTGAGTTTTGATAATTGTTGCAAAAATGCTCTACATCCTGCCTACAAAAAAAGCTGTTTCATTTTGAAACAGCTTCCTATATTTATATAATTCTTACTTACATCTTATCATCAGCAGTAGGGCCATAAAGTCCGGGAACTTTATTTCCGGTTGATCTTAGGTAAACCACCAGCTCACCTCTGTGATGGTACAAATGATTATAAAGAAAGCCTCTTACCACCTGGATTCTTGGAGATGGTGGGAAAAGTACATTTCCGTTCATTTCCATTTTCCACTCATTAAAATAAGTGTTTTCATCCGAGTTTTCAAGAACTTTCTGTGCGTTGGCAACATTTTCTTCAAATTTTGCGAGGATATTTTCCGCTTTGGAAATATCTCCTTTATCATACTTATACGCTCCCATATCAAAAGTATCCTGATTGAAAGTGGATTCGTACCAATTGTATACTTCAGCAATGTGTGAGGCCAGCTGACCGGTTGTCCAGTTTTTTTCAGAGGGTTTCCAGTCTAATGCGCTGTCAGGGATTGCCTGTAAAATTTTTCTGGTGTTTTCAGCTTCATGCAGAAACTCACCTAAAAGTGCCTGTTTAATCATTTGTATATGTTTTTAAAATTAAGGTTATTTTGTAATATCTCTTCCAATAACCAGTCTCTGGATCTCAGAAGTTCCTTCTCCAATCGTACAAAGCTTAGAGTCTCTATAGAACTTTTCAGCTGGGAAATCTTTTGTATAACCGTATCCTCCGAAGATCTGAACAGCATTGTTCGAGATTCTTACACAAGCCTCAGAAGCATATAGTTTTGCCATAGCTCCTTCTTTTGTCATTTTTTGTTTTGCATTTTTAAGCGTAGATGCTCTTTGGATAAGAAGTTCAGCAGCATCAATTTCTGTAGCCATATCTGCTAACATGAAGTTGATTGCCTGGAAATCTGCAATAGGTTTTCCGAACTGATGTCTTTCTTTTGCATATTTCAAAGCAGCTTTGTAAGCTCCTCTTGCAGTACCTAAACTTAATGCAGCAATAGAGATTCTACCACCATCTAAAACTTTCATAGCCTGTTTGAAACCTTCGCCTACTTCTCCTAAACGGTGAGAATCCGGTACACGTACGTTATCAAAAATTAATTCTGCTGTTTCAGAAGCACGCATTCCTAATTTATTCTCTTTTTTTCCGGAAGTAAAACCAGGCATTCCTTTTTCTAAAACAAAAGCTGTAGAGTTATTTTTAGCACCTATTTCTCCTGTTCTTGTCATTACTACGGCAATATCTCCTGAAATAGCGTGAGTGATAAAGTTTTTAGCTCCGTTGATGATCCATTCATCACCATCTTTTACAGCAGTAGTGGACATGCCTCCTGAATCAGAACCTGTGTTGTGCTCTGTAAGTCCCCAAGCTCCGATTACTTTTCCGGAAGCCAGCTGAGGAAGCCATTTGTGTCTTTGTTCTTCATTTCCAAATTCATAAATATGATTGGTGCAAAGTGAGTTGTGTGCTGCTACAGAAAGACCAATAGATGGGTCAACCTGAGAAATTTCGTCCAGAATAGTAACATACTCATGATAACCTAAGCCGGAACCTCCATATTGTTCAGGAACTACAATTCCCATAAAACCCATCTCACCCAATTGGTGGAATAAGTCTTTTGGAAACGTTTGGCTTTCATCCCATTCCATAATATTCGGTCTGATGTTCTTTTCTGCGAATTCTCTAGCGGTTTCCGCTATCATTTTGATGTTGTCAATAGTCTCTGTATTCATATAATAATAGTTAGTTCCCAAAGATAACCAAATTGATGGAATGCTAAAATAAATTATTTCAATCGTAATATCTAAAGGGCAATCCCTTTAATTTTCAAATTTTTATATTTTGAGAATTAATACTTTCTTAATAAAATATTCAGTCTTTTCCGTTTTTTATTTCACTATTTTAGTTCCCCAATTTTTAAGGCATGAAAAAAATTCTACTTCCTATCATTTTAATTTCCACTTATATTTCTGCGCAAGCTCCTGCCGGATATTACGATGGAACTACCGGATTGACGGGATATGCCCTGAAATCAAAACTCCACGATATTATTTCAGAAAAGATGGTCAACTGGCATTATGACGATCTTAAAATGTTATATGGGCAGACTGATCTTGATAAATATTATGATCACGATGCATCGAATACTCAATATCTGCTGGATATCTATTCTGAAATTCCTTCGGGACCGGATGCTTATGAGTATACAGTGGATCAGATGGTAGCAGGAGTGAGCATGGAAGGTCAGGGATATAACAGGGAGCATATGATGCCGCAAAGTACGTTCAGTACAAGCTCATCCATCAGTGATTATCCTATGTATTCGGATCTGAATTTTATAATTCCTGTTGATGGATGGATCAATCAGCGCAGGAGTAATTATCCTTATGGAATGGGAAATAATACGAATCATTATATCTTTTCCAATACGTCGAGGATCTCGAATGCAGCTATTCCGAATTATCCTTACACCGGAAGGGTATATGAACCTATTAATGAATTCAAAGGGGATATTGCAAGGTCATTGCTGTATTTTGCAGTACGATATGAAGGGAAATTAGGCTCATTCAATACGGCTTATACAACCTCCGCTAATCTTACTCCTGCTACGGATCAATGTCCATTGGATGGAACGGAAGAAAGAGCTGTTGATCTTGCCTATATTGCCATGCTGAAACAATGGAGTGCTGCAGATCCGGTTTCTCAAAGAGAAATTGACAGGAACAACACCATTTATACGATACAAAAAAACAGAAATCCATTTATAGACCACCCTGAATGGATTGATATGATATGGTCTGAAACCCCCGACAATATTGCTCCTGCAGCTCCGGGATCACTGGTTTCAACCCAGCAGAATGCCTATTTTGTGAATTTGAACTGGACGGCGTCTCCCGATACTGATGTTTTAGGATACAGGGTCTATATGAATGGTTCTACGACACCTGTTGCAGTTACCAAAGGGACTTCCATCAGTATAGATCATTTGACCCCGTCAACTACTTATACCTTTACAGTGAAAGCTTTTGATAAAGCATATCTGGAATCTCCGTTTAGCAATACATTGACAGCTTCAACGATTGCTTCGGATTCATATGCTCCGGATCTTATGATTACGAAGTATATCTCGGGAACAAATACGGAATTTATAAAGAATAATGCTCTGGAAATTGTTAATAAAACAGGACATGAAGTTAATTTAAATAATTACAGGATTAATATTCAGTTTAAAAATAATTCTTCGGGAGCTATTTACAGTGGAGATACTTATGAACTGGAAGGTAAAGTAGGGAATAACGAAACTTTTGTTATTCTGAATCCAAAAGGCACTCTGTCATGTTATACCACTGGCCAGGCGAGATTTGTCACGGCTTCTGATCCTATGATGTTTGCAGGTGAGAATTATGTTGAGCTAGCTTATAATAAAACGGTGACAGTAGATGCTATCGGAGTAAAATATACAACCAATAACAACGGAAATGTATCTTTGTATAGAAAGAATATGATCAATCAACCTAACAACACTTTTGCTATCAGTGAATGGGATTCTTATCCGTCCAACTACTGTCAGAACCTGGGTGGTACATTATCTACAGCAGATTTGATTACTGTCAATAATGAGTTTACAATATATCCGAATCCTGTTTACGATAATCTCTATGTGAACGGAGAAGTTACCAATATAAAAACAGCTCAGCTTATAGATCTTTCCGGGAAAGTAATTTATACGGAGAAGGATCCTTTCAGATATAAGAAAAGTATTCCGGTGACGGGAATTCCTGCAGGAATGTATTTCTTAAAGCTTGATGAAAAGGCCCATCAGTTTATTAAAAAGTAAGTAATCTAAGGATTTAAATACTATCAGCCAAACCTAACAGGTTTTAAAAACCTGTTAGGTTTATTTTTATATGGTGTAGAAATAATTCAAGAGATTGCTTCGCTTTGCCCGCAATGACTGTCCTAGCCCTGATAGTAGCGGTTACCCCGCAGTAGAAGTGGGAGAGTTGGAGGGTTAAGGAGCTGGAATTGGCAGGAGCGAGGAGTAATGAGCGGATAGCAGGAACAGCTTCTTACCATCCAAAAAAGTATAAAAAAGTAGAGTTAAAGTAGGTAACATAACAAAAGATCTAATATTTTTTTCATTTCTGTAATTTTTCATTTTTTTGTTAAAGCCTTAAAAGCCTTATGTTTACTGCATCATTGATATAAGCTGATTCGCTAATAATGAATATCTATAAGTGTTTCTGCTTATATTTTTTATATATAAGTAATTATGCTTATATTTGCAGTATGATAGCGGTCATTACCGGTGATATTATAAATTCACAGCATGCGGACACTGAAGTTTGGATTACCAGACTTAAACATCTTCTCGAAAAATGGGGAAGCGCTCCTCACACATGGGAAATCTACAGAGGAGATGAGTTTCAGTTCAAGTGCAAAATTGATGACGTTTTCTGGCGTTTTCTAGCCATAAAATCTCTTATTAAAAGTGTTGAAAATCTCGATGTAAGAATGGCCATAGGTATTGGTGAGGAAAGTTTCTCTTCTGAGAAAATCACTGAATCTAACGGTACAGCTTATGTGAATTCAGGAAGATTGCTTAATGATCTTAAAAGTGACGGTCATACCGTTGCTATCAAAACATCCAGTGATCCGGTGGACAGAGATCTTAATATCCTGTTGAAATGGTCATCCAAGGATTTTGATAACTGGACAATGGCTACGGCAGAGATTATTCATGAAATGATTATGAATCAGGATATCACTCAGGAAGATCTTGCTAAGAGATTTGCTATTTCACAGTCTTCGGTAAGCCAGAGACTGAAACGAGCCAACTATGAGCTCATCGTGGAAACCAATCAGTATTTCAGAAAGAAAATCTCAGAACTATAGGCATGATCTTTATCAAACTCATATTGGCACATCTACTCGGAGATTTTATACTTCAGCCAAATTCATGGGTTGCAGATAAGGAAAACTATAAACTAAAAAGTAAATTTTTATATATTCATGTTCTGATTCACACTATTTTAAGTCTTATTTTTCTATGGGATCTTCAACTTTGGTGGGTAGCTGTTTTGGTGGGAATTACTCACTTTATTATTGATGCAGCCAAGCTTAGTTTCCAGAATGTAAAGACTAAGAAAAGATGGTTTTTCATTGATCAGATGCTGCATGTTCTGGTGATTGGTGGAGTTTCTTTTTATTTCCAGGAATTCAGCTTCGGATTTTTACAGAATCAGGAATTTTTAAAGATAATTATGGCAGGACTTTTCTTAACGACACCAGCTTCTATTTTTATCAAAATCTTATTGTCGTCATGGACACCAGCTCCGGATGGCCCTAACACTATTCAAACCGAATCTTTATCAAGTGCCGGAAAATATATCGGAATTTTAGAACGTCTGCTGGTTTTCACTTTTATTATGGTGAATCACTGGGAAGGCGTAGGTTTCATGGTGGCTGCCAAATCTGTTTTCAGATTCAGCGACCTTGCACAGGCAAAACAGAGAAAGCTTACAGAATATGTATTAATTGGTACACTGCTGAGTTTTGGACTGGCTGTCTTAACAGGAATAATAATAAAATAAATCAATAAATCTAACTACAATTTAGAAAGTAAAATTATGAGTCAAAAGAAAGAAATGTTGTACGAGGGGAAAGCAAAACAAGTATTTGCAACCGATAATCCTGATGAAGTAGTAGTACGTTTCAAAGACGATGCTACAGCATTTAATGCTCAAAAAAGAGGTCAGGTAGACCTTAAAGGAGAAATGAACAACGCAATCACAACTCTTATTTTTGAATATTTAAATGAAAAAGGGATCAAAACTCATTTCATCCAAAAATTAGACGAAAGAGAGCAGCTGGTAAGAAAAGTTTCTATCATTCCTTTGGAAATGGTAGTAAGAAACTACTCTGCAGGAAGTATGGCACAAAGATTAGGAGTGGAAGAAGGAATTAAATCTCCGGTAACGATCTTCGATATCTGCTATAAAAAAGATGAGTTGGGAGATCCGCTTATCAATGATCACCATGCCGTTTTCTTAGGAGCAGCTACTTATGAAGAGCTTGACGAGATGTATGAGTTATCTTCAGATATCAATGATATCCTTATCGACCTGTTTGACAAAATCAATATCATCCTGGTAGATTTTAAAATCGAATTAGGTAAAACTTCAGACGGTGAAATCATCTTAGCAGACGAAATCTCTCCTGATACTTGCAGACTTTGGGATAAAGATACCATGAAGAAATTAGACAAAGACAGATTCAGAAGAGACTTAGGAGAAGTTACTGAGGCTTATGTTGAAATCTACAACCGTCTTAAAAATCTTTTACAGAAATAAGATTTAATTTATTTAAAGATTGAATCATTTAAAAATTAAACTGTCAGTAATCTTTTAATCATTAAATTTTTTAATCTTTTAATTTAGAAAAAATAGAAATGAAAAGTTTAGACATTCATAAAAGTGAATATTTAAAACAGTTTGAAACCCAGACTTACGGAAGGAATCTTTTCAGAACTCAGGAAGAGGAAAGACTGGATGCTCCTAATGAAGAGTGTGGGATCTTCGGAATGTATTCAGATAATGATCTGGATACTTTCTCTCTTTCACAGTTTGGTCTTTTTGCATTACAGCATAGAGGTCAGGAAGCTTGTGGTATTTCCGTTTTAAAGGATGGAAGAATCACAAACATGAAAGACGAAGGGTTGGTTTTGGATGTTTATAAAGAAATTCAGGAACCTGAAACTTTTATGGGAAATTCTGCAATTGGGCATACCCGTTATACCACTGCAGGAGATAAGAAGAAATATAATTTCCAGCCATTTTTCGCGAAAAACGAATATGACCAGATTATACTTTCTATAGCACATAACGGTAACCTTACCAATGCCAAAGAATTAAAAGCAGAATTAGAGGCTGAAGGCGTTGTTTTCAGAGCGACTTCCGATTCTGAAGTAATCCTGAGACTGATCCAGAAAAACCTTGATTTAGGTCTTCGTGGAGCTATTAAAGCTACAATGGAAAAGATCGAAGGAGCTTATTCTGTAGTAGGGATGACCAGAAACAAATTCTTTGCATTCAGAGACTTCAACGGTATCCGTCCGTTAGTATTGGGAGCTATTGATGAGAAATCTTATGTAGTGGCTTCTGAATCTGTAGCATTGGATGCTGTAGGAGCTCAGTATGTACGTGATATTCTTCCTGGTGAGATCATTTATACCAATGAAAACGAGCCTGGAAAACTTCATTCTTATATGATGGATGAAGCGAAAGGTAAGCAGAGAATCTGTTCTTTCGAATATATTTATTTCGCAAGACCAGACTCTACTTTAGAAAACATCAATGTATACGAGATCAGAGAAAAATCCGGAGAGAAAATCTGGGAACAGGCTCCTGTAGAAGCTGATTTGGTGATTGGAGTTCCGGATTCCGGAGTTCCGGCTGCTATTGGCTTCTCTAAAGCTTCAGGAATACCTTTCCGTCCGGTTTTGATCAAAAACAGATATATCGGAAGAAGTTTCATCGTGCCTACACAGGAAATGAGAGAAAGGGTAGTGAACCTTAAACTGAACCCGATCATCTCTGAGATGAAAGATAAGAGAGTAGTCATTATTGACGATTCTATTGTTCGTGGAACAACCTCTAAAAGATTGGTTAAAATTCTAAAAGATGCAGGCGTAAAAGAGATTCACTTCAGAAGTGTTTCCCCACCCATCATTGCACCATGTTATCTGGGAATTGATACTCCGTCCAAAGATGATCTTATCTCAGCGAATATGACTACGGAAGAACTTAAAAATTATCTGGGTGTAGATTCCTTAGAGTTTTTAAGCATAGATAACCTGAAAGATATTTTAGGATCAGCGAATCACTGTTTCGGATGCTTTACAGAAGAATATCCTGTTGGAAAAGGAGAAGAGGTAGATTTATTTAATTAATCTCTTTATCTGAAAAATATAAAAATAGAAGAGCTGGGTTTTTCAACCTGGCTCTTTTGTTGCTTAAATGTAGTAAAAGCTTAATATTCCTGTATTATACAATATATAAAGGAGTTTTAATTTTGTCAGATTAAAACTTCAGGATATGAAAAACGTACTTTTTACAGGTATTTTTCTGGTATTGGGCCAGCTTTACTCTTCACAGTCTTTTGATAATCAGGCACACCGCGGAGGGAAATCTCTTTACCCTGAAAATACTATTCCGGCAATGAAGAATGCCCTAAAAATGAATGTGACAACTCTGGAAATGGATCTGGCCATCACCAAGGATAAAAAGGTAATTCTTTCCCATGATGCTTTTCTTTCACCGGAACTGGCTACAAAGCCGGATGGAACTTACATTCCCAAAGATTCAGGTTTTTATTACAAAATATATGAAATGCCTTACGCAAAGATCAAAACATTTGACGTAGGATTAAAAAAATTGAATAATTATCCGGATCAAAAGAAAATAAAAGTTCAGAAACCTCTCTTTTCAGACGTCATTGATGCATCTGAAGCTTATGCCCGAGAATTGAAAAGATCGCTGCCTTTTTACAATATAGAAACGAAAACACGCCCTTTTTCTGATAATATTTTTCATCCTGAACCGAAGGAATTTGTAGATCTGATGATGAAGATTATTGTAGAAAAAAAGATTCAGAACAGAGTGATCATTCAGTCTTTTGATCCCAGAACCCTGGAAATCCTTCATAAAGAATATCCTAAAATCATGACTGCTTTACTGGTGGAAAAGGTAGATGATAAAAAGCTGGCTCAGCAGCAGGCTTATTTTAAAAACATCCCTGTAGAAAAGTTCAAAATGTACCCCAATCACCTGAGTGGAGTAGCCGGAGATATGAAGTTCCTGAGTTTTACTCCTACTATCTACAGCCCTGAACATAGTCTTGTGACCCCACAATTAGTACAGGAATGCCACTCATTAGGCATGAAAGTAATCCCATGGACTGTGAATACCAAAGAAAGATTAAAAGAATTAAAAGAAATGGGAATAGACGGTGTCATCAGTGATGATCCGAGAATATTCGAATAAAACTATTACGATTCTACTTCAATATAAATAGCCGGAAGATACACTTCCGGCTATTTTATGCGTACAGATTACTCTGCACTTAGGGTTAAAAAATTGGTTCTTTGATTAGAATTTATAATTCAGACCTAACTGAAATACTCTGTTGTTATTTTCAGCGGCAGACATGCTCTTATCAATCTTTGTTAAGCTGTTTACATATCTTGCATTGATCCCGATATTGGAAGTGATATCATATCCTAAACCAAGACCTAATCCGAAATTGAATCTGTTGATCATGTCTTTGTCAATATCTGTAGAGTGAGAACTTGCAGTAGTGGTTGTAACCCCTCCTGTAGTACTTGCTACAGTAGATTCTCCTTTATTCTTTCCACTGATGAAATAACTGAATTCAGGTCCTGCTTCAATATAAAACTTATCTGTAGGTCTCATCTGAACCATTAGCGGAACTGAAATGTAATCCATTTTTACTCTGCTCTGTACCTTGGTTTTTACGTTCGTTACGCCATTGTCTGTTTCTGTAGAATACATTACATCCTTTGCACCCATTTGGTTGTATAATACCTCTGGTTGGAAGCTGAATTGTTTTGAAATTGGAATGTTAACGAATACACCAGCGTGGAAACCTAGTTGTTGGCTGTTGATACCAAACTTCTGCTGACTGAAATAAGCTGAGTTTCCCCCTGCTTTAATCCCGAATCTAATAGGCTGAACATCTTTTTTTAGTGGTGATGCATTTACTGTTTTCGTTTCTGTCTTTGTTTCTGTCTCCTGGGCAAAAGCTAGCGTACCAGCAGTTAATGCTAATCCTAAAAATAACTTCTTCATAATTTTATTTTTTAATTTTACTATTTGTGTGTCGTATGATCTCTCAATCTGACTCGTATTATTTTGCAAATTGCTTGCCAAAATTAAAAAATGCCTGTTTATAGGTGTTTTCAGGCTGTTTTCAGGAAGTTTTTTTTTAATAATTTATCCCTTTTTGATGAATAAATTTGTTGCAAACTGAATGTTTTGTGAAAATACTTGAACGTCTGATGGGCTTTATTGTTGATAATTGAAATGATGAAAAAATTTAAACTGGAATTAGCCTTTTCAAGAATTAACAAAGTATTCTGGGTTATTTTTAAGAATAGAAATAAAAATACCGGACTCTTAAAGCCCGGTATCAGTTTTGAAAATAATAAATATCTCTATTTAAAGCGATAAGCCACTCCAAGCTGAAGCGCATTATTTCTGACTTTACTACCGTAATCATTCTTGAAGATTCCTGTTATACCTGCCGTAAATCTGGCGGTCACTCCAAAATTTTGAGTAAAATAATATCCTGCACCAATTCCAATTCCGAAATTGAACTTATTATATATTTTCATCGGAATTTTATTGGAGAAATTCTCAGTACTAACAACAGTTGTACCATCGTATCTCATTTCGTTTCTTCCGTCTCCTTCTATTTTTCCTCCCAGAAGTAAACCAAATTCAGGTCCTGCCTCCACATACAATTGAGGAAGAATATTGTACTGAACCATAATAGGAAGAGTAAGGTAGTTTAAATTAGTTTTGTAATCATATTCCTGTTTCGTAAAATAATCTCCCGAATCATGAATAAAGAGGTCTTCCGTTTTTGAGCCTAGTTGGCTGAAAAGAAGCTCGGGTTGTATACTGAATTTTTCAGCAAGAGAAATATTGGCAAATATTCCGATATGTGAACCTGCTTTTATTTTTTCGCTATTATCAACTTCATTTCTTTCACCTCTGCTGAAAGCAGAACCATTGAAACCGGCTTTAATCCCGAATTTTACTGAAGATGGTGTGGTGGAAGACTGTTCTTTTTCCTGTGCATTCATTAAAAAAGAGCTGACAAATGTAAGTCCTAGAAAAATTTTTTTCATGATTTAAGTTTTATTTTCTGATTATGGCAAATTATCTGCCATAAAGATAAGAAGTGATAAAAATCATACGGTATGCGAAAAAGTCAGGCTTAAACTAATAAACCTGACTTTTTCTATTGAAATCAAAATGTATTTTAATCATGAAACAAAATATATTCAATATTCTGTTGTGTACTCTAATGTTCAGCCTACCTGATACAGTTCTCGTTAAAAGTTAATGGTAATAGTTAGATTTTAATTTTGATATTCAATTGAATATCAACTGAATCAAAGCATACTCATTGTAAAAAACAAGACCGTAAGTTGGAAATTTCCGGAATAGAGTACAATCAACTATTCAATACGCAAATTTCTTGCCAAAAAATATTCAAACAATAAAAAAGCCGGATTATAGTAAACCCGGCTTTGTATTGAATAGAAAGTTTGTTTTTAGAATTTATAAGCTAAACCAAACTGGAATACTCCGTTTCTAGCAGCATCACCGTTATTGTTTTTAGGAACATCAGATAATCCTGCAGTATATCTTAGATTCACTCCGATATTTTGTGTGAAATAATATCCTGCTCCAAGACCTAGTCCGAAATCAAAAGTTTTCAAATTGTCTTTAACGTCTACAGAGGCACCGTTACCTTTTCCTTTAGCACTGATAAGAAACCCGAATTGAGGACCTGCTTCTACATATAGATTAGGAATCAGGTTGTACTGTAACATCACTGGTACTGCGATATAATCCATATTCAGTTTTATATCACTGTTAGTCTTAGCTTTACCACCCATACCACTATATAATACTTCTGGTTGTACAGAGAAGTCTTGTGCTACTGGAATGTTTGCAAAAACGCCACCATAAAATCCAGCCTTAGAGTTGAATTCACTATTAGAAAGAGTGGAGATATTAAGACCTGCTTTTACACCAAATCTAACTGGTGAAGTTGAAGCAGTAGAAGTTGAAGTCTTCTGAGAGAATGCAAAAGTACCTGCTACTAGGGCAAGGCCTAAAAAAATCTTTTTCATAAGTTTTATATTTTAATAGTTATTAAGTTTTATTTAACATTTCATTAAGAAACAAACGGTGTGCCAAAGTTTAAATGTGCTGTAAATCTACTATTTACCATGTTTTTTGAAGAATAATTTTTCTATTGTATTAAAAAAGCCGGATTAAAATTAATCCGGCTCCACTTTAATTATAAAAACTTAATGAAAAAAGCTTAATAAAGCTTTAGAATTTGTAGTTTACTCCTACCTGGAATACCCCATTTCTCACAGAACCTTCTCTGTCGTATCCGTAGTGATATTTTGTTTTTACAATATCAGATAATCCGGCAGTGTATCTTACATTTATCCCAATGTTTTTGGTAATATAGTAGCCTGCTCCCAATCCGATTCCAAAATCGAAAGATTGAGTTCCATTTTTAAGAAGGCTCGTAGATTCACTTTTCTTTAACCTTGCATCAATTAAAAAATTAAATTGAGGCCCTGCTTCTACATAGAAATTTGGAAGTGCCTTATATTGGAACATTACCGGAACAGAAAGATATTCTAAATTAAGTTTTGCATTACTGCCTCCTTTTTCTTTAGCCCCCACAGCACTATATAATACTTCCGGCTGAATAGAGAAATCCTTAGCGACAGGAATATTCACAAAAACACCACCATAGAATCCTGCTTTTGAATTCATATTCATATTAGAAAGATTGGAAACATTAAGTCCCGCTTTCAAACCGAATTTGATTTTAGAAGAAGATGTGGATGGAGTTGTAGCTTCAGTAGAAGTGGAAGTGCTTTGAGCAAAAGCAAAAGTGCCTGCGATAAGTGCCAGGCCTAGAAAAATCTTTTTCATAGATTAGTTTAAATTTTACGTTGTTTAACGTCGGAGAAGCAACAAACAATATGCCGGGAACCCCCTTGTATAAAGACTTTATGGGTTTTTAACAAATTGATAAGTCATCGAATTGGGATGTATTTTTGTTGTTTTATTAACACTTTGTTATTTTAACATAAAAAAAGAACAGATTAAAAAATTAATCTGTTCTTTTCTATTGAATATAAAATTTGTTAGTGAATGTGTAGCTTATTTAAATTTATAAGCTAATCCTACCTGGAATAGGTTGTTTCTTGTAGCATCAGATCCACTAGGTCTGTTTTTCGCTACATCTGTTAAACCTGCAACATATCTTGCGGTAAGTCCTAAGTTCGGAGTGAAATAATATCCAGCTCCAAGACCAATACCAAAGTTAAATGTATTTAGATTGTCTTTGTAGTTATCGGTAGTGTTAGAATCTCCGTTTGATTCATTTTTGAACTTGTTTTTAGCACTTACCATAAAACCAAATTCCGGTCCTGCTTCCACATAAAGATTTGGAATCAGGTTGTACTGGAACATTACCGGTACTGTAATATAATCTAATTTGGTAGAAGCAGAAAACTTAGTGTTTCCTAAAGTATAATTTGATTTATTACCATATTGTGAATACTGAACCTCTGGCTGAACGCTGAATGAAGCTGCTAATGGAATGTTGGCAAATACACCTGCGTTGAATCCTATTTTAGATTTCTGATCATCAAGACCGCTATCTTTTGAAAGTGAAGAAACGTTCATACCTCCTTTTACCCCAAATGTTACCGGATTAGAAGATGTGTTTCCTGTTTGTTGAGCGAATGCGAATGTTCCTGCAGTTAACGCTAATCCTAAAATTAACTTTTTCATAACTTTAATTTTTTTAATTTTACTCTTTCTTAATTTTAAATTTTACTACTTGTTCAGCTTTTCAGTTGAACGCAGAGTATCTTTCAAATTGCTTGCCAAAAATATTTTTTATGAGTAAAATCAATAAAAAAATCACTTAGTGTTTAAGTGATTTTTTAAATATATTATTGATTATTAATGAATTGCAATTTTAAATAAATGTTTGTTTAGACGTGGTCTAAATTGACAATTTTGTCAAAAATAGGTTTTAAAATGAATTTATTTTTCGAAAAAAACGTTAAGCATCGTTCAATTTTCTATAAAAAGATAAAGATTCAAGGATATTTTCCTGGCTACATTGATGGTCATAGATGCAAGAACCTATTCCCGAAAGCAGAGAGAAATTGATTTTACTGTCTGTATTCTTTTTATCGTTTAGTAATAATGCAGTAATATCTTCATCTTTAAAATCGCTGATATCAAGGTATGGATAATATCTCTGAATGTTTTCAATGATTATTTTTGAATCTTCTTCAGAAATAAGATTTTCAAGATAAGCAAGATGAGCTTCAGCAATCATTCCCATAGCCACAGCTTCACCGTGAAGGATTGGATTTTCCTGCTGCAGACATAAGCTTTCTACTGCGTGTCCTATTGTATGCCCGAAATTAAGTGTTTTTCTAATGTTCTGCTCATGAAAATCCTGATCTACAACGTTCTGCTTAATATTCATAGACGTTTGAATATGTGGAATTACCGTTTCCACTTCCAGTTTACGGATCTGTGTCAGCTGATCCCAATGATTTTTATCAGCAATTAACCCATGTTTCAGCATTTCAGCAAATCCGCTTCTTAATTCTTTAAAAGGCAATGTTTCTAAGAATTTCGGGAAAATAAAGATTTGCTCAGGGAAAGCAAAAGTTCCCACCATATTTTTATAGTGCATCAAATCTATTCCCGTCTTTCCGCCTATAGAAGCATCACACATTGATAAAAGGGTAGTAGGGATGTTAATAAACTGTATTCCTCTTTTATAAGTAGATGCTACAAATCCGCCCATATCCGTAATTACACCGCCACCAAGGTTGATTACCAGTGCTTTTCTGTCTGCCTTCATTTCTGTAAGAATTTCCCAAAGCTGATTGGCTGTCTGGATATTTTTCATTTCCTCTCCCGCTTCAATCTCTAAAATTTCAAAGCCAAGATCCGTTTCCATATTTCCTAAAAGAACAGGAAGGCAGTATTCATGGGTGTTTTCATCTACAAGAATGAAAATTTTACTGAAAGTTTTTTCGTGAAGAAACTCGTTGAGCTGTGAAAAATTATCGTTTAATATTGTTATCATCTTCTATTTTATGTAAAGTTAAAATGTAAACTATAGTGCAAAGTTATGATTCTTAATTTTTAACTCGTAACTAAATTACTATCTTTGCAGAAATTTTTAGAATGAGCAGAGATAATAATAATTCAGACAGACCAAAGAGACCAAGAATTTCAACCAAGAAAAGTTCTGATGATTCTCGTGCTTCCAGATCTGGAAATTCTTCAGGATCAAAACCTTTTAAAAAGCCTTTCTCTAAAGATGGAGGAAAAAAAGGCCCGGAACATAAAGGATCCAACTCAAGATTTGAAAAGAAACCTTTTAAAAGAAATACCGACAGTTTCGAAAATTCCAACGACGATTCAGGATCAAAATCTGAAAGAAAACCTTATATCACGAACAAAAGTGAGAGCTATGAGAAGAAATCTTTTGGAAAACCGAAGAGAGGAGGAAAGAATTTCGATACAAGAGATAAGTACGAAAGAGGCAGCCTGAAATACGGAAGAAGACCATCTAATGGAGAGGACAGAAATGATGACAAAACAAGATCTTTTGTACAGAAAAGAAGACTGAATAAAATTGAAAAAGATGTTCATAAAGACAGCATCCGTCTTAACAAGTATATCGCTAATTCAGGAATCTGCAGCAGAAGAGAAGCTGATGAGCTGATTACTCAGGGGTTGGTAGAAGTCAACGGAAAGGTGGTAACTGAAATGGGATATCAGGTACAAAAAACAGACAGAGTAGTTTTTGATGGACAAAGCATTACCCCTGAAAAACCTGTATATGTACTTTTGAATAAGCCAAAAGGTTATATTTCTACTACAAAGGACGATAAAGCAAGAAAAACTGTAATGGATCTTGTAGCGAATGCTTCTCCTTACAGACTTTTCCCGGTGGGCAGACTGGACCGTTCTACAACAGGAGTTATTTTATTGACCAATGACGGACACATGACTAAGAAATTGACGCATCCATCTTTTGATGCTAAGAAGATTTATCATGTAACATTGGATAAGAAGCTTACTGGTGAAGATTTACGTCTTATTGCAGAAGGTATCCGTCTTGATGAAGGAGTAGCTGTTGTTGATCAGATTTCATATATTGAAGGGAAACCTAAGAATGAAATTGGAATTGAGATCCACATCGGATGGAACCGTGTTATCAGAAGAATTTTCCAAAGATTAGGATACGAAGTAGAATCTTTAGACAGAGTAATGTTTGCAGGATTAACGAAGAAGAATATCAAGAGAGGACACTGGAGAATCCTTACAGAACTGGAAGTGAACAACCTTAAAATGCTTTAAAATAATAATGAATGATAAGTTATAAATGATGAATGACAGATTCAGATTTTTAACTTACTTCACTCTTTCAAAAAGTATCTTTAGGATAAAAAACAAAAAGCGCAGAATTAATTTCTGCGCTTTTTTTATTATATTAGGTCATAAATTTTAAAATTCATAACTCATCATTAAAAAGAATTACCCTAATACAGTTACTCCTTTTTCAATCATTTCATAGATGGCATCTCTACCGTTGTCAGGTTTTACATTGACGGCACGTGTTCCATTGAAATGAAGACAAGTTACATATCCGTTGGCTACTGCATCCTGTGCTGTAAATTTAACACAATAGTCTAATGCCAGGCCTACGATTTCTACCAGCTGTATATCGTGATATTTCAAGAAGTCATCCAAACCGGTTTTCATAAAGTGGTTGTTATCCTGGAAACCGCTGTAGCTGTCAATTTCAATGTTTTTACCTTTCTGTACAATATGGGTTACTTTATCTCTGTTCAGATCTTTATGGAATTCTGCTCCAAAAGTTCCCTGAATACAGTGATCCGGCCACATAAATTGTGGAACTCCATTTAAAATAATACTTTCTCCTACCTTTCTTCCATTGCTGCTTGCAAAACTTTTATGACCTGCAGGATGCCAGTCTTGTGTAAGAACCACCTGATCATATTCATTTTCCTCCATCAGGAGATTGATGTATGGAATAATTTCGCTGGCTCCAGGGACTGCAAGTGCTCCGCCTTCACAAAAATCATTCTGTACATCGACTATTATTAACGCTTTTTTCATATTTTGATTTCTCGAATTTTTGATAAATTTACAAAACTAATCTTCAAAAATTTGTCCAAACCTGAATTATCGGACAAATCGACAACATAAATTTTAAATGCTTATCAATGAAGGGCATGAAAATTAAAATAATTGAAGTTTATCTGCAGCCTATTGTATTTTGAGGCTTACACCAAATATCAATAGCGTATCTTTGCAGGAAATAAGTATTTTTTATGTCATTTGAATCGTTAGGATTATCACACAATATTATTCGTTCTGTCAAAAAATTAGGGTATTTAAAACCGTTCCCAATACAGGAGCAGGCTGTTCCTGTCATTTTACAAGGGAAAGATCTTATGGGAATTGCCCAGACAGGTTCCGGTAAAACAGCGTGTTTTGTGATGCCGATTCTGGAAAAATTACAGAATGCGGAAGTTAAAAAGGACCGTAATGTTCAGGTTTTGATATTGGTTCCAACCCGTGAACTGGCTATTCAGATCGATGAAGTTTGCAGAGCATTCACAGAAAATCTAAAGAGGGAAGTGCGTACGATGGCCGTGTATGGAGGTGTTTCTATCAATCCACAGATGAAGGGAATGTTTGGAGTGGAAGTTTTGATTGCAACTCCGGGGCGTTTGCTGGATTTAATTGACCATAATGCATTGAGTATTTCAGGAATTAAACATTTGGTGATTGATGAAGCTGATAAAATGTTTCAGCTAGGATTTGGTGAAGAGATGAATAAACTTTTTGCTATGATGCCTGTAGCGAAACAAACTACTTTATTTTCGGCAACATTAAATGATAAAGTTGCTGAAATGAAAGAACGTCTTTCCATTAATCCTACGATTATTGAGATTAAAAAAGAAGAAGTAGAAATTGATAATATTGAACAATTAGCCTATCATGTTGCTCCGGAAAATAAAGGTCCTTTTTTAAGATATCTGATCAAAGAAAAGAAAGTAGAAAAGGCTTTGATTTTTGTTTCATCTACAAGATCTGCAGATAATCTGGTAGAGAAACTTAAAAAGAATAAAATAAAAGCAGTGGCTATTCACAGCCAGAAATCTCAGGGAGCGAGAAGAAATAATCTGGAAGAATTTAAAGTAAACGGAGCTCAGATTTTGGTGGCTACAGACTTAATTGGGCGAGGAATCCATATTGAATCTCTGCCATGTGTTATCAATTATGAATTGCCGCGTTCGCCGCTGGATTATATTCACCGTATTGGTAGAACAGGACGTGCCAACGAAAAAGGAACTGCAATCAGTATTCTGACGGATGATGAATTACAGCATTTCAGAGTCATTCAAAAGAAAATGGGTAGAAAAGTAACTCTGCAAAGAACAGAAGGTATTGATTTACATGGATATTAATACTTTATTATAATTACGAAAGGCTTCAGTTTATACAATTGAAGCCTTTTTTAATGAAAAATCGATACCACAAAAATCATTATCGGTATAATTAATGCTTTATTCACTTTATATTCTTGAATTTTTGATAAATTCGCGCAAGCTGATATTCGTCAATTATTATAACAAATAAGAATAATACCAATCGGCAATAATTAAAAAATTAAAACCTGAATAATGATTGATTTAGAGAAAAAAAAGTTTCCAATAGGCCCGTTTGAAGTGCCTGAAAACATTTGTGATATCACATTGGATACTTATATCAAAGTAATCAAAGACTTTCCCGGCCGGCTAAAGAATCTCATTGAACACTTCACAGACGATCAATTGGATACCCCTTACAGAGAAGGAGGCTGGACAGTAAGGCAGCTTGTGAATCATCTTTCTGACAGTCATATGAACAGTTTTATCCGTTTTAAACTGGCGCTGACAGAAGAAAACCCTACCATAAAGCCTTATGACGAAGCGAAATGGGCGGAACTTCAGGACAGTTTTCATATGCCTGTAAAACCGGCCATGAGAATGTTGAAGGGAACACACCAAAGATGGGTGACACTTCTTAAAAGCCTTACCAATAAACAGTTTGAAAGAACTTTTCATCATCCTGAGCATCAAAAGAATTATAATTTAAGAGAAAGCCTTGCTTTATACGTGTGGCACTGTAATCATCATTTTGCTCATATTGAAAATCTGAAGATAGAAAAAGGTTGGTAAGGAAGAGTCTCAATAATCCAATATACTATCAGGAAATTAAAGACAGAATTTCTCTGTTATCTGAAAATTCTCATGGGAAATGGGGAAAGATGAATGTATGTCAAATGCTAAAGCATTGTGATTTAGTTCTTCAGGTGGCTTTGGGAAAGCTCGAACTTCCCCGTATTAATGTCATGTTTGAGGCAGTAGGGATTTTTACTAAAATAGAAATGCATATTTTCAATAATGGAATTCCCAGAAACATGCCTACTTTTCAAAAACTAATCGTTAATTTTGAGTGTGATTTTGATGTATCAAAAACCAATCTGCTGAAAACGCTGGAAGAATTCCGGGAAGTTTGTGAAAAAAACAACCTGCCGGACCGCCACAGATTATTCGGTATAATGACTGAAAAAGACTGGACATTTTTAGAGTACAAACATCTTGATCATCATCTAAAACAATTTAATGTATGAGTTTTTTTGATAAAATATTCGGTGGTAAAAACGAAACCCCTGACCAAAAAACATTCTGGAAAAAGATAGAATCTGAAGAAGACCTTGCCAAAGCAATAGAAGACTCTTTTCAGAATAAAATAGCGATATTCAAACATTCTACAAGCTGTTTCATAAGCAGGACAGTTTTGAAAAACTTTGAAAAAGAAATAGAGAATTCAGACCAGCCGGTGAATGTATACTATCTGGATTTATTGGCACACAGACCTGTTTCTAACAAAATAGCAGCAGATTTTGAAATCAGACACGAAAGTCCGCAACTGATTGTCATAGAGAACGGAAAGCCTGTTAACAATGCTTCACACCAGGATATTTCTTTAAGCCAGATTGTATCATGAAGAATATAAATAATTATTTAGCCAAAGTTTTAAATGTTCCGCTTCAGAATGTGAATACGTGTAGCCTGCACTATGAAGTAAAGAAAATTCCTAAAAATCAGTTTCTTCTTCAGTATGGTGAAATCTGCCGTCATATATTCTTTGTAGAAAAAGGATTGATAAAGATGTATTCTATTGATAAAAACGGAAAGGAACATATTATACAGTTTGCTCCGGAAAGTTGGTTGATTTCTGACCGAAGCAGTCTTTATTTCAATGAGAAATCTATTTATTATATAGAAGCAGTGGAAGATTCTGAAGTTTTGTTTCTTCACCCTGATTTCTTCAACAAACTGGTAGAACAATTTCCGAACAGCATCGAAAGAAGTGATTTTCTTCTTCAGAAACATATCAGAAGTCTTCAAAACAGGATCAACTCTTTATTGGGAGAGACTGCAGAAGAAAGGTATATGAAATTCATCAAAATGTATCCGGATTTACTCCTGAGAGTTCCGCAATGGATGATTGCTTCTTACCTTGGAATTACCCCTGAGAGCCTGAGCCGTGTAAGAAAGGAGCTGGCGAGAAAAAATTTCATCCCGGATAACAAATAGGAAAAGCTGGAAGATGGAAGAAAGGAGGCTTGAAGTTCTGGTGAATATAAAAGAACTTCAAGAGTTATAAGATAGCCTTTACATTATCAATAAGGATTGAGAAAAGTTATTTTTAAAACTATTTTAACTTCAATCTTCCATCCTCCATCCTTCTTACTTTAAATAAATCTTTTTGGCAAGCTGTCCAACCTGTCTGAGTTTTGCCTGTGTATCTTCCGACCATGGAAGCCCTATGCAGAGCCTCATACAGTTTTCAAACTGTTCCTGAAAGGTAAACATTCTTCCGGGAGCGATGCTGATATTCTGTTTGATGGCCAGATCGTATAATTCTGTTGTTCGAACCTTTTGATCAAATTCTACCCATAAAGACAAACCTCCCTGCGGACGGCTGGTTTTTGTACCTTCAGGAAAGAATTCTGCAATGGTCTGTACATAGTTCTGATAATTGAACTGTAATGTTCTGCGAAGCTGCTGAAGATGTTTTTCATATTTTCCGGATTTCAGAAAGTTGGCAACAGCTTCATTTACAATGGAAATAGAAGACGTAGAATGTAGAAGTTTAAGTTTCATGATTTTGTCTTTATATTTCCCCGGAGCAATCCAGCCTACACGATAGCCTGGAGCTAATGTTTTTGAAATAGAGCTGCAATACAGTACATTTCCGTCTTTATCGAAAGATTTACAGCATTTCGGACGACTGGAACCAAAATAAAGGTCTCCATAGACATCATCTTCTATCAACGGAATATTATTTTCAGAAAGTATTTTTACAATTTCTTTTTTGTTTTCATCGGGCATACAGCTTCCCAAAGGTGAATTGAAATTGGGAATCAAAAGGCACAGATCTATTTTAGGAATTAATTTTTTTAAAGCCTCAATTTCTATTCCGGTAGTAGGGTGGGTAGGAAGTTCCAGAACTTTTAATCCTAAACCATTGGCAAGCTGAAGAATTCCTGGGTAACAAGGACTTTCGATAGCAACGGTGTCTCCTGGTTTTCCTAAAGCCATTAAGCAAAAAGAAAGAGCGTTCATTCCACCATTGGTGGTAATCAGGTCATTTTCGCTCAAATTTCCTCCCCATTGTAAGGAACGTACAGCAATCATTCTCCTTAATTTCAGGTTTCCCTGGAGTTCTTCATATTCGGTGCCGCCGTCTTTTAATTCTCTAGTGGCGTTTACAATTTCTTTCTTCAGTTTAGCCTGAGGTAAGAGATCTCCTGATGGGATCCCGATAGAGAAAAAAGTAAGATCTTTTTTACCCATATTTTCATATACCTTACTGATCAGTTCATCCGGTTCATCATTATTGGCGATCAATGATGGGCGGCTTACTTCGGGCAAAGGAAGTTTGGCAGAGAGCAGCTGGCTTACAAAATAACCAGATTGTGGCTTAGATTCTACCAAAGACTGGGATTCCAGTTCCAGAAAAACACGTTTGGCTGTATTCATACTCACCTGATGCTCCTGGCATAGCATTCTCACAGAAGGAAGCTTGTCTCCTGTCTTTAGAATACCACTTCTGATCTGTCCTGCAATGCCGTCTGCAATTTCTGTATATAAAAATTCTTTACTCATAATTTTAAACTGTGCTCATGCAAATATACAAAACTGATACTGTGTTTATCTAATTATCCTTTCTAATTTTGAATATCAATTAAAAGCTTAAATAAAATGATGACAAAACAACTATCAAAAGATGAAAATATAAGTGGTTGGATCAATGGATTTATAGGAGTAGTCTTATTTAGTGGCGGTTTGCCGGCTACTAAATTAGCCGTAATGGAAATGAGTCCTACTTTTGTAACCATAGTTCGTGCAGCGTTTGCAGGCCTTTTGGCGCTTATCGTATTATGGCTGGGGAAAGAAAAACGTCCTGTCAAAAAAGATCTGATTCCATTATTGTTGGTTTCTCTTGGGTGTGTGGTTGGGTTTCCCCTTCTTTCTGCGTTGGCGCTTCAATATCTTACTTCAGCGCATTCTATTGTATTTCTGGGAATGCTCCCTTTGGCAACTGCCGTATTTGGTGTGATGCGTGGCGGAGAAAGACCTCATCCTATATTTTGGTTTTTCTCGATTGTGGGAAGCCTCTTAGTGATTGGCTATGCTGTTTCACAAGGAATATCAGCATCACCTATTGGCGATATTCTGATGCTGCTTGCTGTTATTTTATGTGGGATGGGTTATGCTGAAGGAGCTAAATTATCCAAAACATTAGGAGGATGGCAGGTAATTTCCTGGGCTTTGGTATTGGCACTGCCAGTAATGATTCCTTTATTTTTCATTTATTTTCCGGCTGATATTCAGAATGTCAGCTTTCAGGGATGGTTTGGAATGGCTTATATTTCTCTTTTCAGTATGTTTATTGGTTTTATCTTTTGGTATAAAGGATTGGCACAGGGAGGAATTGCAACTGTTGGCCAGCTACAGTTACTTCAACCTTTCTTTGGCCTGGCCCTGGCTGCCTGGCTTCTTCATGAACAGGTGAGTATGGGTATGCTTGGCGTAACAGTAGGAGTGATATTATGTGTTGCAGGAACTAAGAAATTTGCAAAATAATCAAATATAAAACATTCCTGACTTCAGTTATAAGAAAAATAGGTTCATCATAAATTTCCTTTTGCCTCATCACTACAAAAATAAGGACGAATTTTATTTCCAAAATAAATCCAATCCCTTCCGGTACAATATAGGGTGTGCGGTTTTTTCAAAAAAACTTGTATATATCACAAAAACCCATAACAATAAAATATCAAAAAAATAACAGATTTTCCTGTTGCTACTTCGAAAATCCCGTTTTAATCAAATAAAGCGGGGTTTATTGTTTGGTGTTTTTACATATTGTTGAAATTAAAATTTTTAAAATAAGATATCAAAAAAGCAATTTAATTGTGTTTTTAGTAATGATATTTAATTAATAAATGCAAAAAGATTTAAAGTTGTTGAAATTTTTAACATTTTTTAACTTTAACAATAATAATTAAGGTGCGGTTTTTGCATGCATCTTAGAATCGATTACCAATTAATATTTTTACTAAGACTAGGGAGATAGGAAGAAGAAAACAATTCCAAAAAAAGCTATTATGGTTATCGACGAAAACATTTTGATTTCAGCGGGAGCAGAAACGAGACATTATACCCCTTCAGAAGTAATATTCTTTGAAGGGGACATTCCTAATTATTATTATCAGATTGTTAAAGGAGAAGTAAAGCTCAACAATTATAATGAAGAAGGCAAAGAGTTTATTCAAAATATTTTATCAGACGGGGAAAGCTGTGGAGAATCTATCCTTTTTATAGAAAAACCTTATCCAGTAAATGCAGAAGCTATTACAGAATGTAGTATTCTGAGACTTCATAAATCTGCTTTTTTCAATCTGCTGAATCAATCTCCGGAATTATATATGGAGGTAAACAGTTTTCTTTCAGAACGTCTTTATTATAAATTCATTATGATGCAGAGCCTTTCATCTCAAAATCCTTCTATACGGCTTAGAGGACTAATGGATTATCTTAAAAGTTCTCAAAAAGATCTGAGCCCTTATTCTTTTTTGGTTCCCTTAACGAGACAGCAAATGGCGAGTCTTACAGGGCTTTGTGTGGAAACCGCGATAAGAACGATTAAACACATGGAAAGAGATAAAATTGTGAGAATTGAAAATCGTAAAATTCTATATTAACCTTATTTCAGGCATATTATTTGTTTTTCATTAAAAAAATCCATTGAAATTATGAAAACAATAAGTTGCATGAATATTGATGAAAATCTTTTGTACTCCTATGGCGCAGAAGACAAGATATATAAAAAAAAGGAAGTTGTTTTTAAAGAAGAAGATCATGCGCTTTATTATTTTCAGATTGGTAGCGGAAAGGTGAAGCTTAATAATTATAGTGAAGAAGGAAAAGAGTTTATTCATAATATTTTAGGTAAAAACCAAAGCTTTGGGGAAGCAATGCTTTTTCTTAGTCAGGATTATCCTGTGAATGCAGTTTGTCTTGAAACATCCAGAATTATAAGACTTCCCAAAAATAATTTTCTGGAAATGATCGATAAACATCCTCATCTTTCTCTTGAAATGAATGCCTGTTTTTCACAGGAAATTTATTATAAATTGAAAATGATGCAGAGTCTTGCTTCACTAAATCCTATGCAGAGACTGAAAGGCTTAATGGATTATCTTAAAAGCTATCATGATGAAGACTGTCATCATTGTTTCCATATTGCATTTACACGTCAACAGATTGCTAATCTTACGGGCTTGCGTGTAGAAACAGTAATCAGAAACTTAAAAAAAATGGAAAAAGATGGCATACTGTCTTTAAAAGATCGTAAAATTTTATATTAAATATGATTTTAATGACTCAGATCATAAAAAAGTGAGTTATTCTTATGTACATTTGATAGAGCAGTTTTCAATACCATTCTTAAGATCTTAGCTAAAATGAATATAAAAGTATTCATTTTTGAAATTGCTGTTTAGTGCCAGTTACGGGCTATAATAACCAAACTATATTCATATTATGGCCAATAAAACTACAGAATCCCACAATACCAACCCCGCTATAAGAAAACCGGATGAGAATGAAGGACTTATATTGGAAAATGACATAGAAAAAGCTCTGCTTCACCCATTTTTTGTAAGTGCAATCAACAATATTTATAGTACTGAAAATGAAGACTGGGAACTCACAGATAATACCGAAACATCTGTTAATTTTAATGAAAAGCAGGGAGATTAAAAGGGTACAGTATACTTTATAGCTTGCTGATAACAGGCTTATTTTAACCATGAAATCAAAATGTATGAACTGTCAGAAAATAATAAATACCCTGAAGCACAAAGAATTTATAAAAGTAATTCATCAAGGAGATTGCTTTGAAGATGGAGCAGCGGTTTATGCTAAAGAAATTAAAGAAAATATCTTTCTTTTGTTTATCATCCTGAAAGATATTGATATTGAAAACATACAGGCGCTCATTGCTCATTTTGACTGCTTCGGCAGCATCGGACTGAAAGAACCGGAACAAATCATGTTTTACTTGTCTATTAAAGATAAAAATGACCTTCATTATTTCGAGCAATATTTAAAAGCTTCCCATAACTAATACCATTTTTTGAATATGATATTTGAGAACGACACCTTACGGCATTCCGGGTTGAATGATAAGAATAATATGATAGAGAATGAGTCTCTGTTTCCGCCTATAATTAATTCATACGGAGTGACGGCTTTTCTGATCAAGTCTTTGGAGAAGATCAAAAAGAATGCAACATGTGATGTCCTTAAAGGAACAATAAATACATGCATCGAAGAGTATATTCTTCATATCCGTGAATTTCATTCCCAAAATACATCTGTTACTGCGGGGAGGGAAACAGAAGTAAGGTTTGAATCACTTTCTTTCAGTTTATATGCAAAGACAGCTTATTATAAGGTTTTGAAAGAAGAAGAATATATCAATAGGTTTCTTGATATTCTTGAGAACAGTAAAACAGATTAGGTTTTAGACAGCCTTGTTGAAAATGTCTTTACATTTTAATAATTTATAAAAACACCTTTCACACCATTTACAATACTTAATCATGAAAGCTGCTGTATTCATTTGTTCAGCAGCTTTTTGGTCTCTTTTATGACCGTTTTAAATGAACCTCACAAAATAAAATATTATGGAATTTCAACAGAATCTTCTCAATTATATAAGTCAGTTTCTTGTAGCTGCTGATGAATCTGTTTCAATCGCTGAAAGTGTTACTTCCGGTTGTCTGCAGCTTGCTTTTTCACAGATGCCGGATGCTCCTTTATTCTACAAAGGCGGTATGACAACTTATACACTGCCGGAAAAAGTAAGACTTCTTAAGGTCAGCAGACCTGGACCTGATGATTATGACGGAGCTGCAGAAGCTATTTCTCAGGCTATGGCTCTCAATGTGGCAAAGCTTTTTGAATCAGACTGGTCCATTTCTACAACCGGTTATTGTACTCCAATTATTAATTCAGGTTACAAGGTTTTCGCTTATTTTTCATTTTCTTATAAAGGAGAAATTATTCTTACAAAGAAGCTGGAACTACATCCTAAAACTCAAGCTTTAAATGCTCAGTTATATTATACAGAATTTATTCTGGGATGTTTTAAAAGTGAACTTAATAGGGTGTTAATTCTAAAATAAGTATTGGAATTAAATGATAAGTTCTATCCAAAAATTTTAATTTTTATTCACCTTTGGCTTGGTCTGCATAATCGCAAAATAAGATGATGTGAATGCTGAAAGACTTTGATATCCTACTTTATAAGCTACTTCACTCAAGGTATATTGTTTGGTATCTATCAATTCGATACTCTTTAAAATCCTGGTCAGCTGCAGGTATTTTTGTAAGGTAATTCCTGTTTCATTTTTGAAAATTCTCTGGAGACTTCTCACAGACATTTGTGCTTTTTCGGCTAAAGAATCAATATCCAGATTATATTTAAAATTAGAGTTGATATCATTGCATACAGGAATCAGCCTGGTATCAGTAGGTACAGGAATTTCCAGGCCGCTACTTTCCCTGCAGAAATTAGGAAGACTCTTTAAAATAGCCTTAAAGAAGATATCCTGTTCTTCATTTTCATCCAGGGATTGGTTCCATTTTGAAGCATACAAAAGCATTTCTTTCAAAACAGGGGGAACGGCAAATACCTGAACATTCTGATAAAATTCATCTTCAAAAACAGATTTGAAAAGAAATACCATCAGATTAACGGTTTGTGCCTCTGAAGTAATTTTGTGTGCTTTTTCTGAGGGAATCCAGATGACATGATGTTGCGGGACAAGATAAATTTTCCTGTCAATATGAAAATACTGATACCCTTCTTCCACAAATGTAAGCTGAGCACGGTTATGCCTGTGTTCATAATCATCATGTTTCCAGTTTTTTTCGCACCATACATAAGCTTCTTTTTCTATAGAATCTACAAACTGGCTTTCTGTTTTTTCAATCAGTCCACATTTCATGTTGTCGTTTTATATGTATATTTTGGCAAATTTAATAAAAACGACAGTAGTAATTTTGTATTATCAATGTAATAACTACATGATTTAATTCAAAATATAATCTATATCTTATTCAGAATGAAAAAACTATGTCTTTTTTTTGTTTTAATTTTATTATCTAATAACACCCAAATCATGGCACAAAATAAAGCTAAAATATTGGTTCTTATCCATTCAGACAATGGGGGAACTTACGAACTGGCTAAAGAAATAGCCAAAGGAGTGGAAAGCGAAAATAATGCAGTCCCTTATATCAAATTAGTTAAAGCTTCACAAAATCCAACTCTGAAAAATCTTCCTGTCGCAACAGTAGATGAACTAACCTCTTATGATGGAATTGCTTTTGGTTCACCGGTTTATTTCGGGAATATCAGTACGGGAATGAGTGAATTTTTATCTAAAACCGTTCAGTTATGGACCAATCATGCTTTGGAAGGCGTTCCTGCCACTGTTTTCATGTCAGCGGGAAGTGGAGCAGGAAAGGAGCTTGCTCTTCAGGCCTTCTGGAACAGCCTTGCTGTGCATGGGATGGTATTGGTGTCTAATGGAATTCGTGGGACAGAAGAGCTGAACAAAGCTATTCCACAGGGAAATACTGTTTTAGGAATTACCAGCATGGCTTCTCTGAAAGATGTGGAAAGACCCACCAAAGGAGAACGAAATATTGCTGAACTTCAGGGAAGAAATTTCGCGAAAATAGCATTGGCGTTAAAGAATACTCATCCTAAGAAAACGGTAGTTGCTGCTACAAATCACCTGAATTTCAGTGAAATTCTTAAGCAAAAAAATATTACACTTCCACAGGTTCCAAAACCGGCAGGAAATTATCAGCCGTTTGTCCGTTCGGGAAATCTGGTATTTATCAATCAGGTTGCTTTAAAGGATGGTAAAATTTTCAATCCGGGGAAATTAGGCGTAGAAGTAAATGAGCAACAAGTAAAAGATGCTACAAAAGTAACTATGCTGAACGTTATTTCCGTACTGAATGAAGCGGTGGGTGGAGATTTGAGTAAAGTAAAACAATGTGTTCAGCTTACAGGAATCTTTAATACCAAAGATGATTATACAAAACATGCAGATCTGATGAATGTTGCTTCTGATCTTGCTGTTGAAGTCTTCGGGGAAAAAGGAAAACATGCCAGAGCTACTTTGGGGGCTTCTTCCATTCCTGTGGGTTCTTCCGTAGAGATTCAGGCTGTCTTTGAAGTAGAGTAGTGTTCCATACTCATTTAATAGTTTCTGCCTTATCCAAATTAATAATTTTTTTTTACATAAAAATCTTCCAGATCTGACAGATTACACAAAGCATACAAATCTGTGTAATCTGTAAAATCTGCGAGGGATAAAAACATCCGGTATAATTATTTCCCATTATAATTCAACCTTATCTTTGATCACAAACCTTGAAAAAATCTCAGCAATCAAAGGAATACTTTGTTCCAGCTGTTCTTCGGAAAGTGCTCCATAGCTTAATCTGAATCCATTTACATTATTTTGACTGTATTGCTTAGGATGAATAATCTTAATGTTTTTTTCCAGTAATAAAGTTGTTACCACATTCCAATTCAATTGTACTTTAGGAACAATCCAAAAAGCCAGACCACCTTCGGGTAATGTAAAATCTGCAATATCTTTCATATGTTTCTTTAGCAATTCAAAAACAAAATCTCTTTTGTTCTTATAATGAACGGTTGCTTTTCTGATATGCTTTTTTATGGCACCTTCTTTAATGAGCTGAAGAACTGCCTGTTCCATGATGACATCTCCATGCACATCAATAATCTTTCTCAGATCACCAATTCTTTTCAGCAGTTCCTGATTTTTAGTGGTCAGATAACCAATCCTCAAAGCAGGCGCAACCACCTTACTTAAAGTTCCGATATACACATAATTGTGCAGTTCGGGAAAACTTGAAATCGGGAGAATAGGACGATATCCGAAGTGAAACTCATTATCATAATCATCTTCAATGATGGTCATATTGTACTTATTTGACAACTCAATCAGTTTTAATCTTCTTGAAAGGCTTAGGGTAACTGTTGTAGGATATTGTCTATGAGGAGTACTATATAATGCTTTTATATTCTGATGTTGTTTTAAAAGCTTTTCAACAGCCTCAATATCGATTCCTTCATGATCTACAGGCACGGACAAAAGCTGTGCTCCTGCATATTGAAAGGCTTGCCATGCAGGCTGATAGCCAGGATCTTCTACAATAACAAGATCACCAGCACTTAAAAGACTCTGAGCAGTAAGGAACATGCCCATCTGACTGCCTCGGGTGATAGAAATTTCGTTTTCATGAATATGCATTCCACGCTGATGATTAAGCATCTGAGAGATCATTTTTCTGAATTCCAAATCTCCATGTTCATCTCCATAACCCATCATCTGCCACTTGGCTTTGATGCTGAAAATTTGTCTATAGGCTCTTGCCAGTTCTGTTACAGGTGCAATTTTACTGTCGGGATGGCCATCATCGAAATTAATTAAAATTCCGTTAGGTAGTACCTGCTGATTTTTAGAATCATGTAGTGCATCTGCATTTTTTTCATGCAAGGCAGGGAGCTTTTCCGATACGAAAATGCCTTTTCTTTCTCTTGAAATTACCCATTCTTCATTAATCAGCACCTGATACGCTTCTACAACTGTATTTCTGTTAATTTTCAAAGTCTGTGCAAGATTTCGGCTTCCGGGAAGTGCATCACCTGCTTTTAATCTTCCTGAGCGGATATCAGTGATAATAGTATCCGCAATCTGTAGATAAACTGCTTTATCAAGCTTTTTATCAATTTCTAATTCCAATTTCCAAGGTCTTAACATCTGGACTATCTATTTATGTAAAAACTGAATCATTTAAACAGTCCAAATATAAAATAATTTTGTCATGCAATAAAGCACAAAACCATAATAATTTTAAAATCATGGACAAGAAACAATTCAGTTCTAAAGATTTCCACGAAACTTTTGCAAGACCAAAGTATGTAAAGCCAAGCCATTTGATCCATAAAAATGTAGAAAATGCAGGAGAGCACAACCAGTTTTCAACAGAAAGAAAGCATCCCGTTTTCTTTGTAGATCTTCCGAGTAAGAATGTGAGTATGACGATAGGAGGCTTAACTCCCGGACAGCAGACCAACAGACACCGCCATACTTATGAAACTGTATTATTTGTAATTGAAGGAAAAGGCTGGACAGAAGTAGAAGATGAAAGAGTACATTGGGAAGCTGGTGATGCTGTATATATCCCTTCCTGGGCATGGCATAAACACCAAAATTTAAGTGATACGGAACCTGCCAAATATATCGCCTGTGAAAATGCCCCTCAGTTGCAGAACTTAGGAGTTGCTTTGAGAGAGGAAGAAGGAAGAGATCTCTAATATGAATATTTTAAACCATTAAGGGAAACCGTTATTCTGCTATTTTTGATATCGGATATGATTTTTTTAAGCGAAGCTAGTCTTACTATTCTTAAAAGCTTATTCTCTCCTAATGGTTTAAAAATAATCTTAAACTTTTAAACAAAAAAACATGAAAAATGTGCCATTCAAAGGAATTATAGCTTATCCCATAACTCCTTTTGATAAAAATGAAAAAGTAGATATTCCGCTTTTCAAACATTTGGTAGAGAGGTTGATCACTTCCGGAAGCCATGGTATCGCTCCATTAGGGAGTACAGGAGTAATGCCTTATCTATCTGACGAAGAAAAAGAAGAAGTTACTGAAGCTACTTTACAGCAGGTAAAAGGCAGAATTCCGACGTTGGTAGGAGTTTCCAACCTTACAACAGAAAAAACAATTCGTCATGCTCAGTTCGCAGAAAAAGCCGGGGCAGATGCGGTAATGATTATTCCGATGAGTTACTGGAAGTTGACCGATGATGAAATTGTAGCGCACTATGATGCCGTAGCGCGTAAGATTTCCATTCCGATTATGGCGTACAATAATCCGGCAACAAGTGGAGTAGATATGTCTCCGGCTTTGCTGAAAAGGCTGCTTGAAATTCCCAATGTAACGATGATTAAAGAAAGTACGGGAGACATCCAGAGAATGCATTATCTAAGGAGAGAACTTGGTGAAGAGGTTGCATTCTATAATGGTTCCAATCCTTTGGCTCTGGCTGCATTTTCTGCGGGAGCGAGAGGTTGGTGTACTGCAGCTCCCAATCTCATTCCCGAACTGAATATCGGTCTTTATAATGCAGTGGAGGAAGGAGATCTTGAGAAAGCAAAAACAATTTTCTATCAGCAGTTTGATCTTTTAAAATTTATTGTGAACAAAGGATTACCAAGAGCCGTGAAATCCGGTCTCAATATTCTGGGAGAAGATGGCGGTAATTTACGAAGCCCTTTAAAACCTTTACATGAAAAAGAAACCGAAGAATTAAAAAATATTATTAAAACCCTTATTAATTAGTACAATCATATGAAAAAATCCATTTTTTATCATGCAGGATGCCCTGTATGTATCAGCGCAGAACATGATATCGTCAACCTTATAGGTTTGGAAAATGTTGAGATTATCCATTTAGGTAATGACAAAAACAAAATTGAAGATGCTGAAAAGGCAGGTGTAAAATCTGTACCTGCGTTAGTAACACCCAATGGGAATGTTCTTCATATTAATTTTGGAGCGTCTATGGAAGATGTGAAAAATTAGAGAATCATTAATCTTAATATAAACGGCTCAATTTCTTGAGCCGTTTTTTATCTCTTGCAGATCCCACAGATTACGTGATAATTGGATGCAAATCTGCTTAATTTGCAATATCTGCGAGAGAATTTATTGCTTTTACGAACTTCCTAAATTATTGCATTTCCTTCTACACCATCAGCATTATTAGTTTTATTTCCTGTGATTGCAGAAGCTACAAAACTGAAAAGGCTGACCAGTTTCCCTGCTTTGGTATCCCAATAATAGGTTTCTTTAGGTTCTACACGGATAATGGTAACATTGGGATCATCTTTTCCGTCAAACCAGGCTTTAGCCAGAGGAGACCATTTATCTTCTATCGTCGCTTTATCTTTATAAACAGAAGCTTTTCCGTAAATTGAAAGATATTGGGAATCGCTGTTGTTCATAAAAAACAGTTGTACTCTGCGGTCTTCTTTTATCTCAAAATTTTTGTTGCTGGTACCACTACTGATAAACCATAGATTTCCGTTGTCGTCTGTTTCCTGCAGGGTCATGGGTCTTGAATTGATGGGAGTAGTTTCCAATTCTGTACAAAACATACATATTCTTGCTTTTTCTGACAACTCTTTGATCTTTTTGATCGCTTCGAGGTGGGTAAGATTTTGTGTTGACATACTATACTATTTTAAGTGATTGGTAAGTAGTATAAGATTCAAATACCTGACCAAAAGGGAATAAAGTGTGGTATCTTACATGGATTTCTTTTAGTTTTGTTAGAAATCACGAAGAAGCAGAATAATTTTTAATACTACATAAGGTGCAAGAATTTTATTAATTTTTATCTCTTGCAGATCGCACAGATTTCGCAGATGATTGTGTATATATCGTAATTGGCAAAATCTGCGATAGAATTAAATAACTGATTTTGCATGTCTTAAATTTAGAGATTGTCTTTTTCTGTCAATAAGTTTTCTGTAAATTTGATGGATGCAGATTTCGCCTCCCAAACATCTGGCTCCTTATATCAGACATTATATCTTTTTGGAAAATTCCCAAGATGATATAAAAAGTTTAAGGCTCTTTACGGATGGTAGTTCCGGATTGATACTATCCGGAGACATGAATCTGTATTCCTGTATTTCTGAGGACCGGATGCCACTTTCCTTTTTCTACGGTACTTTAAACGGTTACAGGGATTTCTTTTCAAAAGGTAAGTTTTCTCTTATGGCCATCGTATTTCAACCTTATTTTTTGAATATTCTTTTGAAAACTTCAGCCAAAGAAATTCGCAATCAGATTATCTCCGTGGAAGATGTTTTGAAAAATAAGCTGGAAGTGTTTCAGGAAAAATTGTTTAATAAAGAGAATTCTTTAGCCATAATCAATGATCTGAATATCTTTTTCACCCATTTTTTATCCGAAAAAATGAGTACAGATTATCATTTAATAACAACTACACAACAATATCTTCTTCAAAATAAAGGCTCTGTGTCCTCCAAAGATTTGCAGCATTTTACCGGATATTCTGAACGGCATCTGGAAAGGAAGTTTGAATATCATATGGGAATATCTCCCAAAAAATATGGAAATATTATCCGTCTTCATTACTTTTTAAGCCTTATGAATAATGGGATTGATGATAAAAAAATGACCACACTTTCTTACGAAGCGGGATATTCTGATCAGTCTCATCTTATCAGGGAATTTAAAAATAATATTGGGCTTACTCCTAAACAATATTTACATACAGAAAATAAAATGGCGGTTAATTTTATTGAGCTGTAAATTGATATGGCGGTTTTATACAATTTTTAAGAAGCGACACAGCCTAGTTTTGCTTAAAAAAAAGTATGAATATTAAAATTTCGACGGCACAATTTGAAAACAAAAGTGGTGATAAAGTTTATAACCTATCCGTTATAGAAAAATTAGCTGGAGAGGCAGCATCCAAAGGTTCTCATGTAATTGTTTTCCATGAATGTTCCATTACAGGCTATACTTTTGCCCGAAAACTTTCCAGAGAGCAACTTATTGATATTTCAGAACTTATTCCGGATGGTGAGAGTATTAAAAGACTACAAGAGATTTCTACAAAGCATAATATCACCATACTGGCCGGATTGTTTGAGAAAGATGAACATGATAACATCTTCAAGGCTTATGTTTGTGTAGACAAAACTGGATTAAAAGCAAAGTACAGAAAACTGCATCCTTTCATCAATCCGCATCTTACACCAGGCAATGAGTATTGTGTTTTTGATATTATGGGCTGGAAATGTGGAATTCTCATCTGCTATGATAATAATGTTATTGAAAATGTAAGAGCTACAAGACTTTTGGGTGCAGAAATCATTTTCATGCCCCATGTTACGATGTGTACGCCTTCCACAAGGCCGGGAGCTGGGTTTGTGGATCCTCAGCTTTGGGACAAGAGGCTAGCAGATCCTACATCTTTACGTCTGGAATTTAATGGAATGAAAGGGCGGGACTGGCTGATGAAGTGGCTTCCGTCCAGAGCTTATGATAACGGAGCGTATATTGTTTTTTCAAATCCAATTGGTATGGATGATGACCAGCTTAAAAACGGGTGTTCCATGATTATAGATCCCTTTGGAGATGTGATTGCAGAATGCCACTCGTGGGAAGATAGCTTTGAATCGGCTGTCATTACCTCTGAAAAACTAACTCAGGCAGGAGGGTCTCGCTATATTAAAGCCAGAAGACCTGAATTATACAGGAATATCATTGGGCAGGAACATTCATCAGAGCAAAAAGTAGTTTGGCTTAACAATAATACTCATTAAAAAATTGAATCTCTTCTGTAATAATAGCAGGAGAGATTCATTGCTTTTATGGATGGATAGTTGCCTGCAGGTCGGTCCAGGCACCTCCGTTATAGATATGTTTAAAGCCTCTTTCTTTTAGGATATTTTCGGCTTTTACGCTTCTGAGTCCGTGAGAACACACTATGATGTATGTTCTTTTCGGATCTAATTCTACATACCTTTCTCTGATTGTTCCTAAAGAAATATTCACAGAACCTTCTATATGCCCTGTTTCATATTCCTTTTCCGTTCTTACATCCAAAATGACAGCTCCTTTTTTGAGGAGTTCCGGTAAACCATTATCTAAGGTCTGGAATCGGTAAACCTTGTAGACTACATACAGGATAAGAGCTATTCCACAGAATATAAGAATACTTTTCATAGCTTGCTCAGAATTTTTTTATCAACATAAAAAGTGCCGAACGGAATAAAGCAGGCCAAAATTACTTTCCAGGTTATTTCTTTAAACTTCCATTTCTGTTCTACACCAACGCTCAGTGTGTTGAACAGGAACAAGAGGAATAATGTTCCGTGTACAGGGCCGATGAGTCTTACCAATAAAGGATTTCCCATCCAATACTTCATAGGAACGGCAATGCCTATCAGCGTCAGTAATGAGATCCCTTCTAAAATAGCCAGAATTCTCAGCCGTCCGATTTTTGTTTTAAATAAATCTATCATAATTATCTGAAATAAGGTCTGTTTACAAAAGGAGAAAAAGGCCACGGAATGGCAATGAAAATAATGATCAGTGCTATTGAAAACCAGATCCCCACAGTCTTGAATTTTTCATTATCTGAAGATCTTCTTTTGGCTAAAGCAGAGCCTATTGTAATGATAATAATGGCTATAATCATCAGTGAAATATGAATCATTCCGAAAAACAGATGTTCAAAAGAGTCTTTAGCTTCCTTAAAATTTTTCCAAAAGTATTTGATTACCGGGCTTTTAATATAAAACACCATTCCAATAACCAGTTGGATGTGGGCTATGGTAGCGGTCCAGTGTCTTACTGCATTATCTCTTCCTGTAAATTCTCTGTCAGAATAATATCCTTTGAAAGAGCGGTATACTGCATAAGTCAGGCTTATTAAGACCAGCCATCTGGTGAGTGAATGTAAAAAAGTAAGGGTTTGGTACATGGGTTATTTTTTTAGAACAGGACAAAGGTATAATAAAAACATACTAATTAGTATGTTTTTGAATAAAAAAATTATTGAAGCGTGTTTAAATAAGACTTAAGTCCCTTTAAATAAACAAGATATACTTCTTTTGAATTTTCAACTTTACCCAAATTTCTTACTCCCCAATACCCGGAAATGACAAAAACACTGACTTCTCTTGCGCTGACTTCCTTTTTAATGATTCCTTCCTTTTTACCTTTTTCAATACTTTTAGTAAAAGCTTCTTCCCACTCTTTCGAAAGCTCATGTAAAGCCTGGGTAAAGGCAGTGTGCCATGGTGCCATTTGCTGCACAAAATTCGAAGTAGGGCAGCCGTACTCAACTTTTAGAAAATCATTTTCCATCAGGAGATTATGGATGATCTCGTAAATATTGTCCAGAGGATTTCTGTTGTTTTGGAGGGATTCAATAAAGTTGCGTCTGAAGTTGGGCTTCATCAGTTCGTTGATAATAGCCAGTCCCATCTCATCTTTAGTTTTAAAATGATAGTAAAAAGCTCCTTTCGTCACCTGAGTCGTTGCGATAATTTCATCAATGCTTGTTGTCTGGAAACCTTTTACATAGATTAATTCGAACGCTTTCTGGAGAATAGTAAGTCGGGTTGCTTCTGATTTCTTCATTAAAACTGCTGATTATTGTACAAAGGAACAAATTTTAAACTTAAAATAAAACTATCATTATTCTGATACTTTGATACAATTTAAATAATTTTTATAATACAAATATTCGTCGGAAATTTGCCTTATCAATATCAACAAATTATAAGACAATGAATTTTCAAAAAGAAATAGAAATCAATACTGCAACGCAGATGGTTAAAAAAGGTCTTCCTGCAGCTTTATGGGCATTAACAATAAGTGCCTTCGGAATAGGAACTACTGAATTTGTAATTGTAGGACTGCTGCCCACCGTAGCATCTGATCTCGGGATTACCATTCCGTCAGCGGGATTATTGGTAAGTCTTTATGCGATAGGAGTAGCTATCGGAGCACCGATATTAACGGCATTAACAGGGAAAGTACCACGTAAAATACTTTTGGTTTCCATTATGATGCTATTTGTTATTGGAAACGGACTGGCGTCTATAGCTCCCAGCTTTATAACATTAATTCTGGCAAGAATACTTACGGGATTGGCCCATGGAATTTATTTTTCCATAGGTTCTACCATTGCAGCTTCGCTAGTCCCTGAAGAGAAGAGAGCCACAGCCATTTCTATTATGTTTGCCGGACTTACTCTTGCGATTGTAACAGGAGTTCCTCTGGGAACATTTATAGGACAGCATTTCGGATGGAGAGCAACTTTCATAGGGGTTTCAATCCTTGGAATCATTGGGTTAGTAGCCAGTTTATTATTGGTTCCCAATACGCTAAAAAATGGGAAAACAGCTTCATTAAAAAGCCAGTTTAAGGTATTGGGAAATAAACGTCTGATTTTTGCCTTTTTAATGACTGCGATGGGGTATGGAGGGACGTTTGTCGTGTTTACTTATCTGTCACCTATTTTACAGAAAATTACAGGATTTCAGGAATCTACGGTCACTTTTATCCTTTTGGTTTATGGAATTGCCATTGCTTTAGGAAACCTGATTGGTGGGAAAGTAGCGAATAAAAATCCTCTGAAAGCCCTTCTATGGATGTTTGCCGCACAGGGATTGGTATTGCTAGCGTTTTATTTCACGGTAAGCAGTCCGGTTTTAAGCATCATTACCCTTTTTCTTTTAGGAGCTTTATCATTTGCTTCTGTTCCGGGACTTCAGCTATTGGTGGTACAAATTGCTGAAAAAGAACTTCCGGGAACCGAAGACGTTGCTTCAGGGATCAATATTGCAGCCTTTAATATGGGGATTGCAATCGGATCTTATGCAGGAGGAATGATTGTGACTTCTTCTCTAGGGCTGGAAAGTACACCCTGGATCGGAGCTTTGTTCCTGCTGGTAACAGTTTTGATTACAGCATACAGCATCCGCTTAAGTAAGAAAAATTAAGATTTCACGAATCGTTTTTATCAGACTGATAAGCATAATACAAACAAGGATGTTAGAGGCATGTAAATGAAGAGGGAATCAATACATTGATCATGAAGATGGTGGTTTTATAAGGCAGGTTTTTATCTGCCTTTATTTTGTATAGCAAGATTGACCGATTGACCTTAGGTATTAAATCTCATAAATCTCTGCATCTGTAAATACAAAAAATGTACTTTTCTTAGGTAGATTTTTGGTATCCAATCCTGTGAATTCACTAAAAGCAGGAAGTAACAATTGATTGTTGCTGAGCGCAAAGCAGGGAAGCCTGATATTTTTCACTGCAGAATTCAGCACAATTCCAGGGTGAATATGTCCGGTAATCTGAAACTCGGATCTTGTTGCATCAAAATCGTGAATAAAGGTAATCTCATTTGTTTCAAGAAATTCAGACTTATGGTTAAAGCATAATTTTTCCTCCAGTGCTTTTGAAATCCGGTCATGGTTTCCTTCAATAAGATAAAACTCTAGATCAGGATATTGGCTTTTCCAGGTACAGAATTCATCTACATCAGAATTGTCTCCGGCATGAAGTAAATCTCCAACTACAATAAATTTTTCAGGCTGGAAATATTCAATCAGTGCAGATAATCTTTCCAGATCACTTTTCATAATATGATTGGCCAGTGCAATTCCATTTTTACGAAAATGGGCCGTTTTTCCGATGTGCAGATCAGAAAGAATCAATGCTCTTTCTTTTTGCCAGAATACTGCCCGCTGATTGGTCAGAGTAAAAGTTTCGTTTTGGATGGAAATATTTTTAGTTGCTATAAACACTTGATGGATTGAAAAATGAATGTCTAAAATTAAACTATTTAGCTCATATTTAGCCAACTTTACGGCTTACATGAAATTTTTCATCAAAAACATACGTCAGTGGAAAGCCGGTAGCAATTTCTCTTTCTAAAATTTCTTCAGGAGAAAGATGCTCCAGATACATAATTAAGGCACGAAGACTATTTCCGTGGGCCACAATTAATACATTTTCGCCCTGTTTTAATAATGGTCTTATCTGGCTTTCAAAATAAGGGATCACTCTGTTGTAAGTATCTTTAAGGCTTTCTCCACCTGGTGGAACTACATCAAATGACCTGCGCCAGGTATGAACCTGTTCGTCACCATATTTCAGAGCGGTTTCTGCTTTGTTTAGCCCTTCCAGATTTCCGTAAGAACGTTCGTTTAATGCTTTGTCTTTGATGACCGGGATGTTGGGATTTCCAATTTCATTCAGGATGATAGACAGGGTATGTTGTGCTCTGATTAATGCAGAAGTGAATGCAATATCTATTCTTTCTCCTTTTAAAGCAAGTCCTGCTTTTTTTGCTTCTTCAATACCGGCTTCAGTTATATCAATATCTTTCCACCCTGTAAATCTGTTTTCCAGATTCCAGAGTGACTGTCCGTGACGGACTAAGAACAATTTTTCCATTTTTAAATTTTATTTAAACTTCTAAGAAGGTATACTCTAAGTTACGATGATTATTTAAACTTATCAAGAAAATTAACGTAGAATATTAGGTAATGAATAAGATTTAAAATAGAGGGGATTTATTGAAAAAAATATTGAATTAATTATCAAAGATCACTTATATCAGACATTTTTAGCATTCTTTTAATTCTCGCATCCAGACCTTCACTTGAAAGCGTTTGTCGTAAACTGTCCACTTTAATTGGAAAACTCAACGGAGTAAATGATCGGGAATGTTTTAAAATAATTTCAGATTTTTCAATTCTTTTAAAAGCTTCTACAAGACGCTGTTCCTGAAGTTGCATATTAAAAACTTCTGTATACGCTTGTTTTATTAAAAAGTGATTAGGATCATGGTCTTCCAATACTTTAAAAATCAATCCGGCAGAACTTTGTAATGATTTGTTAGAACGTTGTTGCCCTGCATAATTTTGAATCACCATTCCAGAAATCACCGCAATATCACGAAATTTTCTCCTTGCCATTTCCGCAGAATTGATACTTGCGATCACATCATTCATCAGATTCTCTCTGCTTAAAATCTGTTGAAGATTGTCTTCATTTAAAGGAATTTCTTTATCGCTGAAGAGTTCAAATCCATAATCATTCATCGCCATAGAAAAGGAGATTGGGGCAAGTTTTGAGATCCGATAGGCAATCAGAGCAGCCATTACTTCGTGGACGAGACGTCCTTCAAAAGGATACATAAACAAGTGATATCCTTCACGGTTTTTAATCAATTCCACCAAAAATTCATCTTCTTTGGGAATATGGGAGTTTTTTTCCTGATTAATTAAAAGCGGGTGTAAAAATTTAAGCTCTTTTTCCGAAGCTTTCGGATTTAAGGCATGCGAAAGTTTTTCTCTCAGAAAATGTCCCAGATTGGAACTCAAAGGAAGTCTTCCACCAAGATAGCTCGGAACCAGGGCTCTTCCTTTAGCTGCCCTCACATATACCGTCATGTCTTTGATAATCACTACTTCCAGTGTACGTCCGGCCAGAATAAATTTTTCTTCTTTTTTTAATTTTGAAATAAAATATTCTTCAATCATTCCGATATAGCCACCGGAAATAAATTTTACTTTCAGCATGGCATCACTTACAATCACGCCCATATTCATACGATGGAGCATAGCGATTTTTCTTGAAGTTACTTTATAAAGACCGTCTTCCATAATGACGATTTTATGGAACTCTTCATAGCTTTTCAACACACTGCCGCCAATGGTAAGAAATTCCAGAATACTTTTCCATTCTTCTTCAAGCATTTCCTGAAATGCATATACTTTTTTAGTTCTCTGATACAACTCATCAGGGTAAAAGCCGTCTCCAACCGCCAATGTCATCATAAACTGAACCAGCACATCAAAACATAAAACCTGTGGCTCTCTGGGCTCAACAACTTTTTGTTTTACGGCTTCTTTTAGAGCTGAAACTTCAATCAGTTCCAAAGAATGGGTGGGAACACAATAGATTTTGGAGGTTTCAAAAGGAGAGTGGCCGCTACGTCCGGCTCTTTGAAGAAAACGTGCAACTCCCTTGGCAGAACCAATTTGAATAACCGTATCTACAGGTTTAAAATCAATTCCAAGATCGAGAGATGATGTAGAAACTACGGCTTTTAATTTTCCGGAACTCAAATTTTCCTCAATCCAGATTCTTAAATGAGCATCAATAGAGCTATGATGGATGGCAATCTGCCCTGCAAAATCAGGACAAGCATCCAATAAAAGCTGATACCACATTTCGCTCTGACTTCTGGTATTCGTAAATACAATGGTGGATTTTGATTCCAGAATAATGGGAACCACTTTATCTGCAAGTTTGTTCCCAAGATGTCCTGCCCAGGGCAATATCTCAATTTCATCCGGAAAAACAGGGAGAATATCTATCTTTTTCTGCTCTTTGGCTGTAATTTTTGTCTTTTTAACATCATACGGAATAAGCACTTCCATGGCTTCATCCAGATTTCCAATGGTTGCGGTGATGCCCCAGATTTTGATCTTCGGAACATATTTTCTAAGCTGCGAAATCCCGAGTTCTACCATAACTCCACGCTTTGAACCTAGTAATTCGTGCCATTCATCCACTGCTACACATTTCATATCCTTGAAAAATGTTTCATTATTTTTCTGTGCAAGAAGCAGGTGAAGGCTTTCAGGAGTTACAACAAGAATTTCAGGCATCTTTTTTACCTGCTGCTGCCTTACTTTCGGATCCGTATCTCCGTTTCTTACGCCTACAGCCCAATCAAGTCCAATTTCATCAATAGCTTCCTGCATCGCTTTTGCAATATCTTTGGATAGAGACCGGAGCGGCGTTATCCAGATCATTTTTAATCCTTTTTTATATTGTTCGGGATGATTCAGGAAATCTGAAATTAAGGCTAAAAAAACAGAAAATGTTTTTCCAAAACCTGTAGGAGCAACGACCATTCCGCTGTATCCGTTTCCAAATTTCTTCCAGGTTTCCAGCTGAAATTTGAAAGGGGCAATACCTTTATCGGTCATCCATTGTTGAATGATCTTTAATCCATTGGTATGTTCGAAAGTTGCCAATTCTATTTTTATTTAATTTTTAACGCTAAGACGCTAAGATTTTATAGGATATTATTTGTTTTTCGTTCGCAAGGGCGTTTCACTCAGCGAAGACAATATCTTACTATTCATGAACATAGTGCCTTTGCGAACAAAAAATATTACGCTTAAGCAAAAAGTCATTGCGCCATTGCGTTACAATAATTACTGTATTAATTTTTTAATCTCTTCCAAATCATCAATTTCGTCTACAGTTTTATCTTTCCTCCATCTTACAATTCTAGGAAATCGTAGGGCTACACCGCTTTTATGACGGTTGCTGAAACCTATGCCTTCAAAAGCAATTTCGAAAATCAGTTCCGCTTTTACCGTTCTTACAGGACCAAATTTTTCAATGGCATTTTTGGTAACAAACCGGCTCACCTCCATGATTTCTTTATCCGTTAATCCTGAGTAGGCTTTGGCAATGGTCACCAAGCTATCTCCGTTCTTCACTGCAAAACTATAATCTGTGTAATAAGCACTTCGTCTACCGCTGCCTTTTTGGGCGTAGATCAAAACTGCATCAATGGTAAAAGGATTGATTTTCCACTTCCACCAGTCGCCTTTTTTCCTTCCGGAATGATAAGGTGAATTTTTTTGTTTTAACATCAATCCTTCGCTGTTTACTTCTCTTGAATTTTCACGAAGCGAATTCAGCTCTTCCCATTTTTCAAAATGCAGACTTTGGGAAATACTGATGCGTTCGGGATTCTCATTCAATAATAATTCTTCAAGTAAAGCTCTTCTTGCGGAGATTGGTTTTTCTCTCAGGTCGTTGCCTTCCAGTTCCAGCAAGTCGTAGACAAAGACTTCTATGGGGATTTCTGAGAGCATTTTTTTAGTTAAAGTTTTCCTGTTTAATCTCTTTTGTAACTCATTAAAATTTAAAACCTTACTATCGTTTACTGCAAGTATTTCTCCATCCAGTACAAAGTTGCCTTTCATTGCTTTTATGGCATCTGTAATTTCCGGAAATTGTTCTGTAACGAGTTCTTCACCTCTTGACCAGATGAACACTTCATCGTTTCTTCTGATGATCTGCCCACGTATTCCGTCCCATTTGTATTCTACCAGCCATTCATCAGGATTTCCCAGTTCTTCAGTTTCTTTTTCCAAAGGATAGGCAAGGCAGAAAGGATAAGGTTTTGAGTTGTCAGGATTTATATTTTCCGCATCAATAAGCTCTTTGAAAGTGACTTCATCCGGTAACCATTTTCCCATTAAACTGTGCATGAGCGCACTAGATTCCTGCTCGGAAAATTTTGTCAGTGCATTGATTAATGTTTTATCTGATACTCCAATCCGGAAGCTTCCGCCAATTAATTTATTGAAAATCAAACGCTCGGTATAATCCAGACCATTCCATGATTGCAGTACAAATTCTTTCTTTTCTGTATCTGTTTGGCCCTTCAGATTAACAATATCATTCATCCATTCTGATAATGAACGTTCTATTTTTTCCTGTGGAGGCGGGAGAATTAATGATAACGTTTCTCCAAGATCGCCTACTGCAGAATAAGATTCCTGAAACAGCCAATAAGGAAGTTTTGTGATTTCCAGCGCCCATTCTTTCATGTAATTGGTATTGACATTTCTCTTAGGTCTTTTGCCGGTAAATAAAGCGATAAACCATACTTTATCTTCATCAGGAGCGCGCTCGAGATAATCAATGATGGCATCAATTTTAGCATTGGTTTTATTGGTTGTTTCCAATGCGTTGATAAGGTCTGCAAAATGTCTCATGATTCCGGATTTTGTGAGATTTCTTTTTCAGATTCTTCTTCATCCTCACCGTAAAGTGTTTCTACAACATCTGCTTTAATTCCTGTTTCATTCAGATATTTGGAAAAAACTTCCGTCTGTCCGTGAGTAACATGAACCAGCTCTGCTTCAGTTGCTTTTACTGTTTGTAACAATCCTTTCCAGTCTGCATGGTCACTCATCGCAAATCCTGCATCTGCACTTCGCCATCTTCTGGCGCCACGCACCTGCATCCATCCGGAACATATCGCTGTAGCCGGATCTGGAATTTTCTTAATGATATTACTGTCGAGCAAAGCAGGTGGTACAATCACAATTTCGTGTTCCATCTCTTTTGGGCGTTCTCTGAAATCTGCAATGGTATATTCTGGAAGTTCAATTCCTACTGTTTCAAAGGCTTCATTAAGCTTTCCGATGGAATAATGAACGTATATTTTCCCTAATTCTTCCACTGCTTTCATAATGCGTTGGGCTTTCCCTAAAGAATACCCGATGAATACAGAAGTTTTATTATTTTCTTTATTTTTCAGCACCCAGTTCTGGAGTTTTTTATTTAAATCCGGAACTTCCAGCCAGTTGTAAATAGGCAGTCCAAAGGTACTTTCTGTGACAAATTCATTACATCTTACCAGCTCAAAAGGTGTGCTCAATCCGTCATCCTGAACTTTATAATCTCCTGAGATTACTGTCACATATCCTTTATATTCAAGCTTTATCTGAGCAGAACCAATGATATGTCCGGCAGGGTGAAGTGAAAGTTTTACTCCATTGATGGTAATCACTTCTCCATATTCTACGCTCTGGCATTCGATATCGGTTCCGATTCTCTGATGCAGAATAGGTTTGGTAAAATGGTGACAAAGGTATTTTTTCATTCCCCAGCGGGCATGATCGGCGTGGCCATGGGTAATAACTGCCATGTCTACAGGTCTCCAGGGATCTATATAAAATTTTCCCTGTGGACAGTAAATGCCTTTTTTGGTAAATGTGATTAATTTCAATGGTGTGACTGGTTTAGAAAATAAGCTTCAAAAAGTTAACCAATTTACAATAAAGTGTTTATTTTTTTATTATTGTGGTATGAGATCTTATGAATCATTCCATATTGTAGGAATGATTATTCATAATAGGTTTTGGCTCCAATGGAATGTGTTAAAGAATAAATGGGCTGAAGCCCGTTTCTATTCATATCTTTAGTGTTAAATAATGAAAGGAAGGATTATAATAGGATTTTAAAGCATAAAAAAGCTGTTTCTATTTGAAACAGCTTGGATAGTTTATTTTTCATTCAACATATCGCTTACAAAGTCAATCCATTGATAATCGGGGATAGTTTTATCAATGAAATAGTCTGGCTGAATACCTTTTTCATCAATAGCCATATCAGGTATACGGAAGCTTTTGGAGAGTGCATATCCGAATTTAAATTCATTACATGGAGAATTTACAAAATACATATTGGAAATATCCAAAACACCTGCTGTAGTGGTTCCAAAAAGCTTTACTTTTTTGCTTTGTTTAGCGGCCAGTAAAAACTCTTCTGCTGTACTTCCGTTTCCTTTATTGATGATGATCCCTACATTTTTTGGGTAAGGTGAAATTTTATCCATTTTATTAATTCCTACCAAATTCCCATCGTCCTGCAGGCTTACAAACCTGCCCGGGTTTTGGCTGAGCTTATCATAAGCTTTCTTTAGATATTCTCTTTCCTCTGCAGGTATTCCATATTTCTGATAATTCTCATAAAGATCCAGCATCCTTTGATTATTCAGTTTTGTAGAATAAAATTGTGTTCTGACACTTCTGATAGGGTTTGTATAGAGATAAGGAATAATTTTGGCAAAGCTGTTATCGCTGCCACCGCCATTATTTCTGATATCAATAATAAGATTTTCTGTGCTTTCAATTTTAGATTGATTGGCTGTAATGACGCTATCTATATCTTTTCTCAAAGCACCGTTGAATGAAGGAATTCTCAAAAGTAGAGTCGTTTTGTTGAGTTCCTTCAGAAAAGGTTTTTGGGCTGTGATCGCTTGATAATATGTTTCAATACCTTCTTCTTTTTCAAATTTTGGAGAAACTCTTTTCAGGGTAAAGTCATTGATTTCAAGATAATTTTTTCCTACTAACCGTATGTTATTTATTTCCTGACTCGATTTGTTTCTTAAATAGTAAGTTCCTTTGGTTTTGTCAACATTGAAAATTAGTTTTAACTCGTTTGGTTTCCAGTTTTCAGCTCCGGATATGATGATAAAGCCTTTGTAGACTTCTCCCAACTTTTTAATTCCTATAGTGTAAGGCTCAGTTTCCCAAATTCCTTCAATGTCTGATTCTTTTTTATTTAACACTTCTTTTTTGAACTTTTCTATATCTACTTTTATCAGTTCTGTTTTGGTATTTTCATTCACAACCACTGGCTGAGTTTCCTGGATTTTATTTCCAATTTTTGAAATTGAAAAATGCCCGGATCTGAAGAACTTAAGCCATTCATAGATCGTCTGGGTACATTCCGTATCTGATTTTATATTTTTGATTCTGTGCAGAAAGTCATTGTTATGAGCCTGATAAGCTAAAACGCCCTTTTTATCAATAATATACTGATATCCGGCATCATTTTCCTCGAAGGTCTTTTTCACCCACAGATAATTACTTTCACAAGTGCAGTTTTGAGCTAAGCTAAAAGAAGAGGAGGTGAGAAGAATTAAAAAGAGTGTTTTAATTTTAAGCATATGTTCGTTATTAGTTGTATTGTACAGGTTACCAATCTAACGATAATTCTATTTTTTTATGATGTAAAAAGGAGAGTTATTTGAGAAAACATTCTTTTCTGATATACTTTCTGAACTTTTCAGCAATATAAAAATGAACTTCCAGGCAATATTGACCTTTTTAAAATCTTTGAAATTTGTACCATCATTAAAAAAGAATACAATGAGTAAAACAATTTTAATTACAGGTGCAGCAAGCGGATTTGGAAAGATAGCGGCTTTTGATCTTGCTAAAAAAGGACACAAAGTAATCGCCACTACACAGGTCTATCCTCAGATGAGTGATTTAATCCGTGAAGCCAAAGAACAGGATGTGAATCTTACAGTGGACAAACTGGATGTAACGAGCCAGAGAGATGTAGATTATATTTTAAAGAAATATAATGATATTGATGTTCTCATCAGCAATGCCGGAATTATGGAAGGTGGTCCGATTGCAGAGCAGCCCGTAGATATTATCCGCTCTATGTTTGAAGTAAATGTATTTGGTGCTTTAAATCTTGCACAGGGCTATATCAAAAAGTTTGTTGAAAAGAAGAATGGTAAGATTGTTTTCACATCTTCAATGGGAGGTTTATGGACCGTTCCTTATGTAGCTGCTTACTGTGCTTCCAAACATGCGTTGGAATCTATTGCAGAAGGACTGAGAACTGAATTAGCTCCATTCAATATCAAAATTGCAACGTGTAATCCCGGCGTATTTGGAACAGGTTTCAATGATAGAGGAGTAGATTCTATTTTCCATTGGTATGATCCGAAAATCAACTTTACTCCGGAATCAGCGTTTGATGGAGCAGCAGAATCTTTAGCACACCAGCTTGATCCTAAGTCTATGGCGGATGTTATTGTAAATGTTGCTTTAGATGACAACAGTAATTTTAGAAATGTACATCCAAAGGACACTGAAGAGTTTGTAAAACAGCTTCAGGCAGATGCATGGACCACAAAAAGCTAATATTATGGAGTTGAATTATAAAACGGCAGAGAAAGCTTTACATGCAGCCAAAGAAAAAGCCTTATCAATGAATATTCCTGTGACTATTGCTGTGGTAGATATGGGCGGACACATTATTGCATTGGCCAGACTAGATAGCGTTTATGGAGTAATTGATTTTGCTGTTAAAAAGGCAAAAACAGCAGTGATGTTTGGAGTAAACAGTGAGGTGATGGGAAGCATTATTTCTGAAACCGGTTTTCATGGGTATGGAATGCTGAATTCAAATGAAGGGCTTCTGACTATTCCTGGTGGTGTTGTCATAAAAGATACAGCAGGAAATATTATGGGCGCCATCGGATCTTCAGGGGGAAGTCCTGAACAGGATAAAGAAATTGCGGAGGCAGGAGCTTATGCTATTGCTTAAATTTCAGATATTTGTATAATGGAAAATACTTCTGAAATCATATTTGATCAACTTGTTTATTCGTGTGCCTTTGAATCTTACAGAGGCCATGAGGAATTTATTCCGGATCATTTTCTTGGATTTCAGATCTCAGGAGAAACTCATGCTTTTCATGAACATGGTAAAACAGTAATCAAAGAGAATACAGTGGTTCTGGTGAGAAAAAATCAACTGATCAGAACGATAAAATATCCTTCGGCTCACGAAAAGTATCAGTTTGTTTCTATGACATTGGATGATGAAACGCTGAGACAGTATGCTACTGAAAACAAAATCAATGTAAGTGCCAAATTTCTTAGTAATGAACGGTTATTTTTTGAGCCTGATGATTTTTTTAAAAGCTATTTCGCTTCTCTTATTCCTTATATTAATAAAACAAAGGAAATTCCTCCAAAGTTAGCCGCATTAAAGGTGAAGGAAGCCTTAGAATTACTTTTGCTGAGCAATCCGGATTTTAAAAATCTTCTTTTTGATTTTTCTGAACCTCATAAAATTGATCTTAAGGATTTTATGAATAAAAACTTTATGTTCAATGTTTCTGTAGATGCTTTTGCAAGGCTCACAGGGCGTAGTCTTTCGGGGTTTAAAAGAGATTTCAACAAGACCTTTGAAATGACACCGAAACAGTGGCTGAAAGAAAAAAGATTAAAGGAAGCCTATTATTTGATTAAAAACAGAGATAAGAAACCTGCAGATATTTATCTTGATCTGGGTTTTGAGAATTTATCTCACTTTTATTCTTCTTTCAAAAAGAAATTCGGGGTGACAACTACTGAGATCTAACTTTTAACCATTAAAAAAAACACAATTATACTATAATTTAACTGTTGGAAAAACGCAAAGACGTAAGAAAGGTTTTACAATGTGACAGTTCTAAAGCGCAAAGATTTTAGTTCCGATAAAATTTAATTCTGAATATTTCAAAATATTATTTTATTGTCTGTTGATTAATCATAAAATCTGCGAGAATCTGTCAATCATTTATGATTTTCCTATGTCTTTGCGTTTTCCTACATATTATTAAGGGATCATATTTTCTGATCTCAATCTTTCAAATACTTCTGTAAAAGAATCTACTGTACTTATATAAGTTGTAAAGCCCAATTTTCTGCTTTTAGACATATTACACATCACTTCCAGTGGTCTTCCCAGATCAAGATCAGTGTGCCACGCAGATGACAGATGGTTAAGGTTACTTTCTTTGAGATTATATTTCTCTGCAATGGTTTTCCATATTTCGTGATCATTTTCAACTTCTTTTTCAAGAGGTCTTATGGTACCATCGAAACCTTCAGCTTCTACACCGAACCAGTCTGCCAGTCTTTTCCAAAGCCATTTCCATCGGAAAACATCTCCGTTAGCAATATTAAAAGCCTGGTTTTTTGCAGATTCTGTAGATGAAGCCCACACCAATTGTTTGGCTAGTATTCTTGCATCAGTTACATCTGAAACACCATTCCACTGTGCCTCTGAACCCGGCCAGATGAATTTTCTTCCGGTTTCTTTACAGATGCTGGCATATGCAGCCAATGTAGTTCCGATATTCATAAGATTTCCTACGGCATATCCAACTACGGTGTGAGGCCTGTGAATACTCCATGTAAAACCATCTCTTTCAGAAGCTTTATAAACTTCGTCTTCCTGTGCATAATAAAAGTTGGGAAGTGGAAGTCTTGGATGTTCTTCTCTGACGGGTGTTTCCGGTAAAACTCCTTCTTTAGCATAAGCTTCAAATGGACCTAAATAGTGTTTAAGCCCTGTAACCAATGCCACATGCTGAACCGATTTTTTAAGAGATAAAATGTTTAGCAGATTTCTCACCAATAGGCTGTTGACACGGATGTTTTCTTCTTCAGTGTCGTTGCGCATCCATGTGGTAAAGTAAATATGAGTGGGAGAGATTCCTTCCAGTGCTTCTGCAAGGTTCTGCTCATTCAGAAGGTCTGCTTTAATGGGACGAAGCCCATCCATATTGGTGTTCGGGTTTCTGGATAATCCGTATGTTGTCCAGCCTTGTGCAATTAATTCTTCTGCAAGATTACTTCCTGTAATTCCGGTAGCACCTACTACCAATGCAATATTTTCCATAAGTATTGTAAAATTTCTTGTACAAAATTATGGTTGACAGCAGGCTCTTACGCTTGATGTGGATCATGCATTTGGATTGATTTGGATCAAGTATTATTTAAAGAATTCTTTTTACGGATTCTGCTTACGGTTTCCGGTGCAAGACCAAGGTAAGAGGCAATAAGGTTGTGTGGCACTCTTTTGATCATTTCCGGATTCTTTTGTGCCAGTTGAAGATATTTTTCTTCAGCAGTATAGCTATTGGACACAATGAGTCTGTAATCTTTCGTTACGAGGCTGTTTTGGTATAAAATTCTGAAATAGCGATCCATTACAGGAATTTCCAGCATCATTTTTTCATAGTCTTCCAAGGTGATCATCAGTACTTCAGTTTCTTCAATCGCATCAATATTGAGTACCGATTTTTCCTGATTGATAAAGCTGTTGAAATCTGAAATCCACCAGCCTTCAAAGGCGAACATATTGATGTGCTCATTTCCTTTTTCATCCAGAAAATAAGACTTCAGCAGTCCTTTGCTTACAAAAGACAACGATTTGCAGATATCTCCTTCCTGAAGAAGATATTGTTTTCTGCGAAGTTTTTTAAGGGTAAAAAAAGACTGAACCTGATTCTTTTGTTCTTCCGTGATATCAACCTTATTTTCGATATGGGAAAGCAGAACTTCAAACATCAAATAAATATTTCATCAAAATTACTATTTTCAAACGCATCAAAACATTATTTTTCAAAATCATAGAGATTGATTCCTATTTCCTCATTTTTAATTTTTACAGTTCTTGTATTCAATGGATAGAAAATAAATTCCGCAGCTCCCTGAATTTTTGCTTCCAGAAGATGTCCTGCCAAAGCGGTGTAATCTTCTCTTCCGAGTGTAATATGAAGATGAAGAGTCAGTTTTCCTTCTATTTCAGAAACATTTCCGGAAATATTAGTGACTTCCATCTGTTCTTTGAAAGTCTTATCTACATATTTTTTGGTGGTTGGATTAAAGAATCGGAGAGTAGCTTCACTCACAGCTCCTATACCGGTTACTTCTCCTGCCTGGATGTTTTGGTTTTGAATAAAGTCCGTTAAACCTTCTACAATATTGGAATGATTATCAAGACTAACGATGTAAATCTGATTTACTTTTCTGGCAGACCAACGGTTTCCTTTGTAATTCATAATCTCTGTATTTATCCTATTGTTTTCAAATAATTGATGATTCCAATCACATCATCTTCACCAAAACCTTTGTTGTGTGCATTTTGATACGTTTGAATCAAAGCTTCGGACAGAGGATAATCTGCTCCTGCATCTTTTGCAAGAAGAATGTCTTTCAGCATCAGATCAAGGGCAAATGCCGGAGCGTACTGGTCAGTAATTAGCATCGGTGTTTTTACTTTGGTAGCACCGCTTCCACTGGCACTTTCGTTGATGATTTCCAGCATGTCTGATCGTTCAATTCCTAATTTTCCGGCTAATAAAACAGTTTCCGCCAGTCCCTGATAAATAGTGGACAGAAAATAATTGATAGACAGTTTTCCTGCGATTCCTTTTCCGTTTTCACCCAAATGTTTTACAGATTTTCCCATTTTCAAAAGATAAGGCATGGCGCGCTGAATGTCTTTTTCTTCGCCTCCTGCCATAATGATCAGTGTTCCTTCTTTTGCCGGTAAAGTACTTCCTGCTACGGGAGCATCAATAAACGAAGCTTCTTTTATTTTGAGAGTGGCAGCGGTTTCTGTGGACGTTTCCGGAGAAATAGTACTCATATCCACAAAGAGTTTTCCCTGAATGTTTAAAGGAAGAATTTCTTTATATACTGCTTTTACAGCATGGTCATTGGTTAACATTGTGAAAATAATATCACTATTTTGTACAAGGTCTTTAATTTGGGTGTAGACTGTAGATTTTTCTTCAAAATCTTTGGCTTTTTCTGATGATCTGTTATAAACTGAAAGTGGAAATTCCGCTTTTTCAATATTTTTTGCCATAGGGTGGCCCATATTTCCTAATCCGATAAATCCTACTTTTTCCATTATCCTATCTTTTATTTTGTTATTAATTAAGTTTGTATATTTTCAATCTCCTGGATGAAAAGGAGTTAGTTGAAAAAGTAAATCAATGAAAGTATAAAATACCATTGTTTTGCAGCAAAATATCGACCAAATAGGTATTTTACAAAATTAAGTTTTAATTATATTTTTAAGCATAAACTTTTAAAACCGGATAAACTTTCAGAAATTTGCAACAAATAAGAATCAATGAGGATCGTAGATATAGAGAACTGGAACAGAAAAGAACATTTTGAATTTTTTTCTAACATGGCAAGCCCTTATTTTGGATTTACAACAGAGGTAGACTGTACACACGCCTACAGTACAGCAAGAGAAAAAGGGTATTCATTTTTTGCCTATTATTTTCACAAATCTATGGTGGCGATCAATAGAGTAGATGAGCTAAAGCTGAGAATTATTGATGGGCAGGTGATACAGTTTGATACCGTTCATGCTGGTAGTACGATTGGAAGACCGGATGGTACTTTCGGTTTTTCATTCACTCCTTTCTCAGAAGATTTCGAAACATTCAATGCAGCTCTGCAGGAGGAGATAAAAGGAGTACATGAAAGTACAGGGTTGAGACTTAGCAATGAAAGGTTGGGGAAAGACCACATCAGGCACACCACCATTCCATGGAACTCATTTAGTGCGATATTGCATCCTACTGATTTTAACACAACAGAATCGATTCCTAAAATTGCTTTTGGAAGATTCAACATTCGAGAAGGAAGAAAATATCTTCCGGTGTCAATTGAAGCACATCACGGATTGGCAGATGGAATTCACCTTTCCCGATATCTGGAAGAGTTTCAGAAAGAGTTGGATCAATAACTGCAGCCTATAACATTTTAAGATTGATGAAATAAAGATAGTTGCAGTTCTATTTTCACCATTTCTCTTATTTCATTGTGGAAAACCGTAAAAAATATTTCCAGATCTTCAATACATTTGAGTCATTATATTACTTATATTAGAAAATTGATTGATAATCAAAAAACTAATTAACTAATAAACACAATTGTATTAAGATGAGCGATTTTGAAAACCTTGATTTACAGGTTCTTACTTCCAAAGCAAGAGCAGACAAAGCCATTAATTCTTTAAAAGGACTTTTATTAGGCATTCTTTCCGATAATATTATTGATGGCAAAGAAATGGATGAACTCAGATTATGGGCCAAAGAGCATTATGATCTGATTAACAGAAATCCATTCCGCGAATTTATGCTGTTAATTGAAAATACTGTATCCAACGAAATTCCTGCTAAGGAAGCTGTTGAAGATCTCTACTGGCTTTGTCAGAAATATGAACATGACAGTATATACTATAATGGAATTACATCAGATTTACAGCTTTTGCAGGGGATCTTTCATGGCATACTGGCTGATGGTATCCTCAATGATGAGGAAATTTTTAAGCTCCACGAATGGTTGTCTGAAAATGAACATTTGAATTCATATTACCCTTATGATGAAATCAGGAGCCTTGTTTTATCCATCGTTGCAGACAAGAAAATAGAAGAAGAAGAAAGAGCTGTTCTTACAGCTTTTATTAAACAGTTTGTTGAGTTGAAAAATACAGACATTGCTGAAAAAGTAGAAAAAGATACCGAAGGTGTTTCTATTTCTGGAATTTGTGCTGTAGATCCTGAAATTATTTTTGAAAATAAAACCTTCTGTATTACCGGAATTCTAAGCAGAGGCAACAGAAGTGAGCTGCAGAAGGCTATTACCAATAAAGGTGGGATTTCTGTGAATAGCATCTCCAAAAAGACAGATTATCTGATTATCGGGGATACGAACAATGCCTGCTGGAGTTATTCGTGCTATGGAAGAAAAGTGGAAAAAGCTTTAGATCTCAGAAAATCTGGGCACACCATTATTTTAGTTCATGAGTTTGATATTTTTGATTCTATTTGAAAAAGCTCTTCAGAATAGTTTATAATGATAACCCCACAAATACACTATGTCGAACGATAAAGTTTCATCACCTACAGATCCTTTTATTATCGATGTTTCCGGAAATTCTGAAATTCCCATTGATTTTGGAAATGAAAATTTTATTGCTGTGAATCCTGAGGATCAACATCGGTCTTATGATACAGACTTATGGAAAATTGGTAAGAAATACAGCCGAAAACTTAATCTTAATGAGAATCAGACTGCCATACTCGATCCTTTGTCTTTTTCTAATAATGTGTTCAACGAGATTGAATTTTGCAGAATACAAATTATAAAGCAGTTCTTAAGATCAATAGACTACCTTTATGCCAACTGTATTCCGGTCAATAAATCATATGCAACTGTCATTGATGAATTGTCGGAAATCATCGTCTGTCTGCGTTATAACTATAAAAAAGACAGCCTGAACTACAGTTATATTTACAGTTCTGTACAGACAGAAATTTTCAATCATATTTTAAAACTATGTGAAAATAATGTCCGTGAAGTGTATGGTATCAAAAGGAAAATAAATACTGATTTCAATTATACTGATCAGGATATTCTTTATCAGTACAATAAAAAAATCGTTTTAAAGCTTGAAAATTTCCTGATCGAAAATCAATTTCAGATTCTTGATGCGGATTACAAAACCAATATTATTCTTAATGAAAATAATACCAACCGCTGGAAGTCAAAATTTGAACTGATTCGGGATGATTATTCTAATCCATTAGCCTTTGAGAGAGAAATTTTCAGACTGACAGATGTTAATATCAAAAATCCATCTGTAGATGCAATCTTTTTTGAATCTTCAAAATTTGTGGCAGAGCATGACAAAAATTGTGCATTGAGACTTTATATTCATTATTTAGAAAAGGATCTGAATTCTCCTAAATTTGATAAAAGGGAATTTCCGAAAAACATTCAGAAAAACCTGTTTTTTACTAAAGAATTACTTTCTGACTTTGAAAAGATCCTGAATGATTTTATAGCTGACAGAAATATGAATGCAGCCCTTGAGAAAATCAGTCAGTTCTATCTTCCTAAAAGAAAGAGAATTAAGATTGATCATGATGCAATTAAAAATATTCAGGCGCAACATTCTGAAACAGCGGATATATTAGGCCAGATTCTCAATGATGACAGCGAAGAAGAAATACTTTTCGTACAGCAAACAGAATCTGTTGATGAAGAAGAATTAATAATAACCATTACTCCACAGATATCAGAAATTGAGGTTTGCAAATACAGGAATGATCTTCATTTAACCGATTTACAAAAAGATCTTCTTGACTTATTTGAAAAGCATAGTTTCAATATCCCACAGGAAGAACTTCAGGATTTTATTAAAATAAAAGGCCTCTTTATGGGTTCTACCATAGATTCCGTTAATGAATGCTGCTTTGAACTTCTTGATGATATTCTGATTGAAGAAGAAGACGGATACTTTATTATAAACACAAATTATTATAAAAAACTTTTAAACAATGATTGACAATATTAAACCAAAAGAAGCTACTTCTATTATCAACTCTCTGGTAAGCGGTGTAGTACCTAAAATAGGAGTACAACATATTACCGTTGGGAGATCTGAAGAAATTAATGCTTTTATAAGTTCTCTGGATGATGTTAAAAACGGTCTCAGTCTGGTAAAATTCTGGATCGGAGATTTCGGAAGTGGAAAATCTTTTATGCTTCATCTTCTGAATACAGTGGCTTTAAAACAAAAATTCGTGGTAGCCAATGCTGATTTCACACCGGATAACAGACTTTACTCTAATGATGGAAAAAGTGTAATCCTATATTCTGCGATTATGGACAATATTGCCATCCAAACGAAACCAGAAGGCGGTGCTTTGCAGACTTTACTTGAAAAGTGGATTGAGCAGGTGATTGCAAAAACAGCAGAAGAAAACCATTTATCCTTGTTAGAGATCCGAAATGATCAGTACCTGGGGCTAATTCAGAATTCTATTATGAAAACAGTCAACGAAATTACAGAAGTGGGCGGTTTTGACTTTGGTTCTGCTATTGTTAAATACTATGAAGGTTATATCAAAGGAGATGAATTATTGCGCAGAAATGCCCTGAAATGGTTGAAAGGAGAGTATAGCACTAAGACAGAAGCAAGACAGGATTTAGGAGTCAGAGAAATCATCAATGATTCCAATTATTATGACATGCTTAAAAACTTTTGTAAACTTTTTGTAAGCATGGGTTACAGTGGTTTTATGATCAATTTGGACGAAGCCATCAACCTCTATAAAATTTCTACTATGGCTTCGCGTGAGAAAAACTATGAGAAAATTTTATCTATATATAATGATTGCTTTCAAGGGAAAGTAGCTAATCTTTTCATCAATTTTGCCGGAACAAAAGAATTTCTGGAAAACGAAAGAAGAGGTTTGTTTAGTTATAAGGCTCTGAAATCAAGACTGGAAGCCAATAAATTTGAAACTTCTGAATTCCGTGATTTTGCACAGCCTGTGATTAAGCTGATGCCTTTGAACCATAATGAAATATTTGTTCTGTTAAAAAAACTGAAACTTATTTTTGATTTTAACTATAAAATAGAACTGAATATTACAGATGAGGAGATTTCCACTTTTATGGAAGAAATTTTCAACAAACCAGGGGCAGCAGAATTCCTTACACCAAGAGAGGTGATCAGGGACTTTTTGAATATCCTTAATATTATCAGACAAAACCCGGAAGTTGATAAAAAAAGACTTTTTGGAGAAATTGAAATCACAGATGAAAGACCAAGTGATCTTATTCTGTTAGACAGTATTGAAGAATTATGACGGCTTTCAATTTACTTTCAGAACCAATCAGGAAATATATCCGGGATAAAAAATGGGAAAGTCTTAGACCTATTCAGGAGGCATCCATTCAAAAAATCATTTCTACGGACAATAATTATATTTTAATATCAAGAACAGCTTCAGGGAAAACTGAGGCTGCTTTTCTACCTATTCTTTCTAAGGTGAATTTTAAAGAACAAGGTGTAAAAGTACTTTATATTTCACCACTTATTGCCTTGATTAACGATCAGTTTCTCAGGGTAGAAAGTCTCTGCGAATATCTGGATGTTCCTGTCACAAAATGGCATGGTGAAGCTTCTAAAGGAGCTAAAGACAGACTTTTGAAGAATCCGGAGGGCATTGTTCTTATCACTCCGGAATCTCTGGAAGCAATGTTTGTCAATAAACCTTATAATATACGCCATCTGTTCTCTGCCCTGAATTATGTGGTTATTGACGAAATTCATTCTTTTCTAGGTTCAGACAGAGGAACTCATTTACAATCTTTATTGAATCGACTTCAAAAAGTAAATGGTAAAAAGTTCAGTGTTGTCGGGCTTTCTGCAACGGTAAGTGATGCAAATCAGTATATTGAGCTGAAAGAATTTTTTGGGGATAGTGAGCATACAAAAGTTATTAGAGATACTACTCCAAAACCAATTAATGTGGTATTTAAATATTTCCCAGGCTCTGTTGAGGAACTGCCTTTGCCATTATTAAAAGACCTTTACATCCGAACCAGAGAAAGTAAAGTTTTAATATTTCCCAATGCCCGCGGAAGAGTAGAAGAAGTTGCGGTGAAGTTGAAACAAATTTCAGAAAAAGTAGGGGGACACAAAAATTATTTTTCACATCATTCTTCTGTAGATAAAGAAGTTCGTGAATATGTTGAGTTTTTTGCTAAAAATTCAACGTTACAGAATTTTTGTATTTCCTGTACTTCAACATTGGAATTAGGAATAGATATTGGTAATGTAGATGAAGTGGTACAGATTGATGCTACCCATAGTATTGCTTCACTTATTCAGCGTGTAGGAAGAAGTGGTAGAAGAGAAGGTAAAGCCAGTAATTTATTCCTGTATGCAACAGAAACATGGAGCTTATTACAGTCTCTGGCATGTTGGATGCTCTATCAGGAACATTATATAGAGCCTGTTTATATCAACAAAAAGCCATATGATGTAATGGTTCATCAGCTTTTATCTATTGTTAAAAGCTCTTCCGGAGTTTCTTTATCTAAACTTGTAGAAGAAATGAAAGGAAATTCTGCCTTTACAGAAATTAGTATAGAAGAAACAGAAGAAATCATCAGCCATCTTATTGCTATTGATTTTTTTGAAAAACTAGGAAATGAATTGATCATTGGTATAGATGGAGAAGAAGTGGTAAACACGAAAGAGTTCTACAGTCTTTTTAGTACCCCTGTGTTTTTTAAAGTAGCCAGTAACGGAGTGAAAATTGGAGAATTACCTTTAACTCCACAAATAAGAATAGATGAAAATATTTATCTTTCGGCTAAAATATGGAGCATAAAAGATATTGATTATCAGACAAAAAAAATAGAGGTAATCCCTGCCCGAGATGGTAAGAAACCTAAATTTTTCGGAGATGCTGCGGATACAGCTCATCAGATCAGAGAAAAAATGTTTGAAATACTTATTTCTAAAGAACAATATGAATTTCTGGATGATGTTGCTCAACAAATCATTATTCTTTTACGAAGTGAATTTTCTTCTTTTACCATCAGTGATTTCAAAAAGGAAAGACCTTTGTTGGAGCATAATGAAAAGCTTACTTTTTATTCTTTTACAAGTTCAAGAATTAACCGTACTATAGAATTGTTATTGAATAGTCTGAATATAGAGAATGCATTGGATCCTCAAAAAAGTGCTTTTGAAATAGAAAACTATACCACAGAAGAACTACAAACAGTCTTCATTAGTTCTGATATAGAGCAAAATATTAATAAAATACTGAATGATTTATTAGAAAACAGACCTGAAATTATTGATTTTTCTAAGTGGGGGAAATATCTTCCTATATCTTATCAGGTGAAATTATTAAAAGAAAAATATTTCGATTTTGAAGGCTGTAAGAATTATCTTCAGGACTTGAAAATAATAAAGAATAAAGAGCAATAATAAAAAAAGCCGGACTCAGCCCGGCTTTTGCCTTTTAATAATAAATCTTCCCGCGTTCTATTTTCAAAATTTGATCCTTTTCCATATGTTTTATGGTTCGTATAACTGTTTCTACACATAATCCGGTAAGTGAAGCAAGCTGTTGGCGGGTAAGGGGAATCTGGAAAGAATAAGGGGTTTTATCGTCATGGTAGCTTTTCAGATAATCCATCAGGAGTTTTAGTTTGGAAACAGGGTTTTGGAATGAAAGATTATAAAGCATGATATATTTATAATACATTCTTTCAGCGAGACATTGATAAACATTTAATGAAATTTCAGGGTTATTCCGGAGCAGCTCCATAAAGTTCTGTCCCGGCATTATAAAAATACTTGAATCTACCATTGCAACAGCGTTCATAGGATAAGGTCTGTTGACAAAAAGTAAGGATTCTCCAAAGCTATGACCATCTGAGAATATATTTTGGATAAACTCTTTCCCGTTTTCTGTATAATTATTGAGTTTAATTTTACCTTTTTGAATCTGGTAATAATATATTGGTGACTCTTCTTCACGGAAAATAATATCTTCTGCTTTATAGTCTTTAATTTCTGCTCCAAACGAGATGAGTAAATTTTCAGGGATCATAGTTGTTATTTATTTTCAGCTAAAATTTTAAATATCTCTTTGAGAGATTGCCTGATGCTTCAAAATTTTATAGTAATAAAGGAACACCCATTTTATTTATTTCTCCTATGATGTGGTACCATTCATATACCACATATATTTAGTTTTTTCCGATAAATAGGTTGAAAACATTGATCGAGATCATAAAAAGTTAACGGAATAACACATTACATTTACTTCCTATCAAAACAGAAACGCAAATAATGGGAAACAAGTTGATAAAAGCAATTATGATATTTTGACTCAATATATAACGTGGTATCTATGTGGTACACGTATTTAATAAAATTTTAATCATTTTCTCTTTCTTTGCCTGTATAAAAATGGAAAGAAATTCATATGTGTAATTTTTTTAACATAATCATTCAATAAATGCGGGCTATACATCATCAATCGTTGCGTAATATTGATTAAAAGCTATAGAATTTTGAATACATAAAAATTATTTTGTTCCCAATGTTGATTCGGTAAAACACAAATTGAACAGTGAAAAAAAGACTTTGTACAGATTCACAAGAGATGTGGCATCTGAAATAAGAGATGAAAAAGTATTATGAAAAATAGAAAACCTGAAACTAACTTAGAGGATTTAACCCAAAAGATTCTTGTACAAGACGAAATAATGGCATTAGCCAAAAGCAATTCCCCTCGTCTCTTAAATAAATTCCGACTGGTTTATCCCGATTTTTTTAAAAAGTTATCTGATATACAGCCTTCCCTTAAAAATTCTGAACTGATCTTTTGTATTTACCTTAAGCTCAATATGACTACCAAGGAAATTGCAACCTGTATTTTTGTTACCCCAAAAGCAATACAAAACAGGAAAAACAGGATCAGAAAAAAACTCAATATTCCTTCTGAATTTGATATCTATAAATGGTTTAATGAAATTTAAACCATTTTTTATATTTAAACTTCTACTACAGATTTCTCCAGATCATGATACAAAAGAATTTTCCAGTTGTTCTCTCTTGCTTCCTTTTCCCATGTAAGTCTTAATTCCATTGCTTTTCTGCCATCGAAATCACTTTTATAGGCTAAATGATATTTTAAATAAGAAGCCTGCGGAAGATCATCAGCTCCATAAAAAACAGTTTCCCCATTTTCCCTGATCCAGAACACCTGCATAAAAGGAGTATGTCCGCCAACTACTTCATATGAAATTTCGTCTGTGATCTGTCCCTGATCTTCATTCATCCATATGATATTAGGAAGCTGAATTAGTTTTTCCAGCACATCAAAATCAAAAGAAGGATTTCCTTTCTTTTCCATTGCAAAATCCAGTTCACGTTTCTGAATATAAATCTGAGCATTGGGAAAAGCAGCCTCAAAACCATTTTCTGTAAGCTTTACAGCTCCTTCAATATGATCTTTATGAAGATGGGAAAGCAATAACTTTGTGATCTGTTCAGGACGAATATTTTCCTTTTTAAGAATTTCTGAAACCATTGTATTTCTGGATTCATTTTTCCAGCCAATCCCAGCATCTAAAAGGATAAAATCATTTTCAGTAATGATAAGAAATGGCTGAACAGACATTTTGATTCCTCCGATTGTATCAAAATTTTCTTCTGTTAAAAGCGTAAAGTCTTTGGTTTTGCTTGCAGAAAAATTGCCTTCTTTAAGTGGAATAATTTTCATGCTGCAAATTTCCTTAATATTTCTAATATTTAAAAGGTTTTTCATCGATATATATGATCAATAAAAACAATCATAGAGGCAGAATACTGAAATCATTCTACTTATCGCAGCATTACTGATTATTCATAAGGATGTAAAAGATAAGACCGGAAATTTTCTTTTTTTAATGATTATATTTGATCTCTTAAAAATCTGACGATCTGCTGTCAGATGACTTTCAATTCAAATAAAAACTTTATACGTAATGCAGGAGAGTTCTTCCCATGGTATTTCCCGGACGGTCATCTGGCTTATGGCCGTTATTTCCGGGCTTGTAGTCGCCAACAATTATTATAATCAGCCTTTATTGGCACTCATCTCTGAAGAACTTCAGGTTTCCGAAAGTGCTGCAAGTAAAATTTCTGTCCTTACACAGATTGGCTATGCATTAGGATTGCTGCTGATTGTTCCTTTGGGAGATAAGTTTTTCCGCAAGAAATTAATTTTAATTGATTTGTGTCTGGTTTTCGGTTCACTTTTATGGATGACTTTTGCTACTCAGTTGTGGATGCTGTATGCAGCCAGTTTACTGATTGGAGCTACATCGGTTATTCCGCAATTATTTGTCCCGATTGCAGCTGAGCTTTCATCTGATAAAGAGAAATCAGCCAATATTGGGCTGGTTATGTCCGGATTATTGTTGGGAATCCTTCTTTCCCGTTTTATAGGGGGAATAGTAGGGGAAGTCTGGGGATGGAGAGCCATGTTTGGAATTGCAGCAGGACTGATGATCCTTGTTTGGTTAGCTGTTTATAAAATGCTTCCAGAGCTGTCTCCCAATTTTAAAGGAACTTATAAAGAGCTGATGCGTTCTGTAGCCCAACTTGCCAAAACACAACCGATTCTTCAGCTGGCATCCTTCCGTGGAGCAATGGCATTTGGATCAATGTGTGCTTTGTTTACCACATTAGTTTTTCATATGGAAAAGCCACCTTTTAATGCAGGATCTTCTGTAGTTGGGAGCTTTGGATTAGCAGGTGCTGTAGGAGCTTTAGCCGCAGCCAAAGTGGGAAAGCTTCAAAAGTATCTGGATATTAACCGGATAATATTGTACTCTTTATTGATTGTAATAGCAAGCTGGGGGTTTACTTATTTTGCCGGAGAAACCTATTGGGGGCTGATTGTCGGAGTAATTCTTGTAGATCTGGGAGTACAGTCAAGTCACATTATGAACCAGACCAATTATTTCCTTATCAAATCAAATGCTGTTAATAGACTGAATACCGTTTATATGGTGTCTTATTTTATCGGAGGATCACTGGGAACCTGGCTGGCTTCTATTGCCTGGCAAAAGGCTCAATGGACCGGTGTATGCTTCGTAGGAACGGCCTTTGGAGTTCTGGCTCTGATAGCGCACATCCTGTTTTGTAAAAAAGTAAATAAAGCATAAAAAGAAAAGTATTTTTTATCCTAAACCTATGTATTGCTTCGGAGGATTTTATCTGCGATAAAATCCTCCGAAGCTTTTTTATGATACTTCTTCTATATTTTCCTGTGCCTGCATCATTTCTCTGTGTTTTCCTCCCCATTCATCAAGCTGTTTCCAAATGGGGATCAGCTCTCTGGCAATATCCGTAAGTTCATAGTCTACTCTTGGCGGAACTTCAGCGTGGACAGTTCTTTTTACCAGGCTTTCTTTTTCAAGTTCTCTCAGCTGAAGGGTTAGCATTCTTTCCGTTATTCCTGAAATAGAGTTTCTAAGCTCACTGAAGCGTAATTTTCCGTCTTTTAACTTGTTTAAAATGATCAGCTTCCAACGCCCTCCGATTTTGCATACTGCATAGCTCAGATCACATCCCTGGATATACTTTTTATTGATATTATTCGTTGAGTTTTCTTTTATTTTGCCCATTACTTACAAATTTGTTAGTACCATACATTTAGCTGTATACAATGCAAATGTAAGGTTTGAGATTTAATTTTGTTCATCAAAACAGAAAATAACTGCAATAGGAAAGACAATAGCGCTCATGTTTTCCGCAGCAGCAACAACTTAAATCAAAATAAAAATGCAATTAACTCCTAAAATAACACAAATTTTAAATCATTTAGAAACCATACAACCCTTCAATCCACAGGATTCTTTAGACGGAGCACGCAAATTTCTTGAAACCATGTCTCTTCAGCTTAGCGGGAAGAAAGAATCAGTAGCTATGATTGAAGAACTGCATATTCCACAGGAAAATCATCAGATTCCTATCCGGATTTACCGTCCTAAAGGAAGAGATGTTCAACAATCGTCGGCTATTATTTATATTCATGGAGGATGGTTTATTGCTGGTGGTTATGAAACACACGATGCTGTAGTCCGTAAACTGGCTAATAAAACAGGATCTGTTATTATTTTTATAGATTACCGCCTTGCTCCCGAATATCCTTTTCCAGCTGGTTTAAATGATTGTATTGGTGGTGTAAAATGGGTATTTGAAAATGCAGAATTTTTAGGAATCGATCCTGATAAGGTTGGAATCATTGGTGACAGTGCCGGAGCAGCTTTATCAACGGCAGTTTCTACTCAGCTCGGAAAACAATTGAAATTTCAGGCCTTGATTTACCCTGCTGTAGACAATCAATTGAACTCAAAGACCTGGGAAATCTATGAAAACGGTCCGGTTCTTAACAAACAAGGCGGTATAGAAGCCTGGGCTGGCTATCTTCCGGAAAAAGAAAATGAAAATCCGCTCGCGATTCCTGTTTTAATTAAAGATTTTAAAGAAACGCCACCTACCTTAATCATTCTGGCAGAGCATGATCCTTTACTGGATGATGGAAAACAGCTTTCTGAAAATATGAAAAACGCAGGAGTTGAGCTTAAAGCAAGTCTTTACAAAGATATGGTTCACGGATTTATGCACATGGGAGAACTATTGGAAGAAGTACAGGCTGCAGTGAATGAAATGGCTGATTTTGCCCATCAAAACTTAAAATCTGACGAATAAAAAGGACTATGAAGAAATATGCATACATTGGATGTCTTGGATTTATAGCCGTTATTACAACAGAATTTGGTGTCATCGGAATTCTACCGCAAATTGCTGAGCATTATAAAATCAGTATAGACAAAGCTGGGTATCTCCTGAGTGCTTTTGCTTTAATCATTGCTCTTACAGGACCTTTTATGACCTTGCTTACCTCAGGTTTTGACCGTAAGAAAATAATGCTCACTGCTATTTTTATGTTTCTGATTACAGGATTTGTATCTTCTTTTTCACCTCCTTTCTGGCTGCTGATGTTGGTGAGAATTTTGCCTGCATTCCTTCAGCCGGTATATATTGCGACCGCATTATCTGTGGCTGTTTCTCAGGCAGATGACCGTAAGAAGAATGAACTCATGGGGATTGTTTTTAATGGAGTAGCCGTTGCCATGGTTACTACAGTTCCTTTTGCAACATGGATTGCAGGTCTGTGGTCCTGGGAATATTCATTTATGATACAAACTATAGTCAGTTTGATTGCTCTGGTTGTCATTTATTTCCTTCTTCCTCCAATGCCTGTAAAGGAGAAAAAATCTTATGGAAATCAGGTCAGAATATTGAAGCAGCCTCCATTTGTACTCAGTACACTGACTAATTTTTTCATGATTACGGCTTGGTTTTCTACTTACAGTTATTTCGCAGATTATCTGAACAAAGCCAAAGGAATGGATACTTCAATGGTAAGCTATATGCTCTTGTTATTTGGAATTATCGGAGTATTTGCCAATGGAGTAGCCGGAAAAATGCTCAATAAAAATGTGGCAGCTACAACAGCTATTTTTCTTTCCGGAACTATTGTAGTACCTGTTCTTCTCTATTTTTCTGACGGAAATATATGGGCAACAATTGTAGTTATAGGAATCTGGGGATTTCTTTATTCACCTAGCTTTTTGAATGCATCCACCTATATGATCTCTTCAGCACCAGACTCATTGGAGTTTGCCAACAGTCTTGCCACATCATTTGGAAATCTTGGGGTGACGCTGGGAACTACAATTGGAGGATGGGTTATCGTAACAAAAGGAGTAGAGTACATTCCTTGGATAGGTCTTGTTTTTGGACTTCTTGCCTTTGCAATGATGATTCTAAAAGGGATAATGGAGAAGCGCAGTCAGGTACTCTCCACCTGTCAGAATTAAACTGTAATAATTTTTGTTACATTAAATAAAATACAGTATCTTTGCACTATTAATTTGAAACTTGTTTAAGCTTTTATTTTTGAAACATTAAGAATGGTTTAAGATGTTGAGAATATTAAGAAAAGATTCGCTTTAGGCTTAAAAATCAGAATGATTCATCTTAACTATACTTTATTTCTTAAATTCTCCTTAATGGTTTTAATAAGTTTAAATAGTTTCTTGATTTAAAATTAAATACAATGAAAATAGAAATCTGGTCGGACGTGATGTGTCCGTTTTGTTATATCGGAAAAAATAATTTTGAACAGGCTTTGAATAAGCTTCCTTTTAAAGATGAAGTAGAAGTGGAGTGGAAGAGTTTTCAGTTGGATCCTACTTTAGATCCGAAGGAAACGCAGGACACCATTCAGTATTTTAGAGAAAAAAAGGGGGTTGCAGAAGCTCAGGCTACACAAATGCTTGGTCAGGTAACGCAAATGGGTAAAGGAGCCGGAATTGATTTTAATTTTGGGAAAACTTTGATCACCAATACCTTCAGTGCCCATAAATTGCTTCATTTAGCTAAGAAACATAATAAGTCTAATGAAATGGAAGAAGCATTATTTATCGCTCATTTTATTGACGGTAAAAATGTGGGAGATACAGAAGTTCTCGTTGCTTTGGCCGAAAGCTTAGGAATTGATAAAGAACAAGCAAGACAGGCTGTTACAACAGATCAACTTGATTATGAAGTCAACCAGGATATTCAGGAGGCAAGAAACAATGGTATTTCCGGAGTTCCTTTCTTCGTTTTGAATGGAAAATATGCCGTTTCCGGAGCGCAGCCTGCAGAAGTATTTGAAAATGCACTTCAGCAGACATATAAAGAAACGGTGAGCCCGTTTAAGGATCTTTCCGGTGAAAACGGAGCTTCCTGTAATGCGGATGGATGTAGTATCTAAGATATGAAAACCCCAAAATAAAACTATTTTGGGGTTTTTAATTAAATAGAGTCTCGTATCTTTGTCATACAGCACCAATCGCTGTATAAATCTGATCTCTCAATGATAAAAATTAACAACGAAAGTCATTATTCAATAGATGATACCCTTTTTGTTTTTGCATTAGATTCCGAAGCAGGAACCGTTTTTGATGATAAAAACAAATTAATTACCGGCATCGGAAAAGTAAATGCAGCGATCGAATTAACCAAAGAAATTCATACAAGAAAACCTAAACTGATTGTAAATTTAGGTTCTGCGGGAAGTAAAGGATTTCACAAAGGAGAAGTAGTATGCTGTACAAAATTCATCCAGAGAGATATGGATGTAAGAGGATTAGGATTTCAATTGTATGAAACACCGTTATCCGGAGTACCACCTGTATTGGAATACGGTCTTAAAATGGAAACCCTGAAAGAAGGCGTTTGCGGCAGTGGTGACAGTTTTGAAATGAACCACTCTGAAACCGTATATAATATCGTAGACATGGAAGCCTATCCGTTGGCATTAATTGCCCAAAAGGAAAACATTCCGTTTCTATGCCTGAAATATATCTCTGATGATGCCGGAAGCGATGCTGCAGACGACTGGAGTGTACAGGTTCACCTGGCTTCTGAAGCTTTTAAGAAAATTCTTTTTTCATAACATATATTCTTACTATCATGAGTTCAATTATCATTAACAAAGCCTTGGCTGAAGACATAGAAATTGTACAAAGTTTGGGAATACAGACATTTTCTGAAACTTTTGCAGAAGATAATACAGAGGAAGCCATGAAAAAGTATCTGGAGGAAAGCTTCAATACTGAAAAAATAAAATCTGAACTTAATAATCCTGATTCTCATTTCTATATTGCCTGGGAAGAAGACAATCCGGTAGGATATCTGAAGGTAAATACAGGAAATGCTCAGACAGAACTTCAGGATGATAGCAGCCTGGAAATTGAGAGAATCTACGTGAAGAAAAGCCATCATGGTAAAAAAGTAGGACAGCTACTGTATGATCAGGCTTTGGAAACGGCTCAACAACTCAAGAAATCCTATCTATGGCTGGGAGTCTGGGAGGAAAATCTGAGAGCTTTACAATTTTACAGAAAAAACGGATTTGTCGAGTTTGACAAACATATTTTCAGATTGGGAGAAGAAGAACAAACGGATCTGATGATGAAAAAAATACTGGATTAAACTTTTTTAACCACAGATGACGCAGATTTTCACAGATGATTATATTTTAAAATTTGAGAAAAATCGGATTTTAATCTTTTATCAGAAATTTTGTGATTCAAAGACAGAAAGTAAGGCAATTGCATTTGAGTAAAATATTCCCAAATGAACCATTCAGAGTTTGTAAAACATATTAATCAGTATTATCCTTTATCCGAAGAAACGGTTAAAGATGTATTGGATATCTGTACGGAAGAATATTACCGCAAAAATGATCTTCTCTTGGAATCCGGATCCATGGCGAGATATTATTATTTCATCAAATCCGGACTCATAGGATATTATACCATAGATGAAAAGGGAAACAATATTTATAAAATCTTTTTTGAAGAAAGCAGCTTTGTTGCTTCTACGGCCGCCATTATTAAAAATGAACCCAGCGATTTCAATATCATTGCACTGGAAGACTGCTCAGTGATACAATATCCCGCAAAAGCGTATCGTGAATTATTGGAGAAACATCATGATCTTGCACTTTTTCACATGTATTACCTGGAAAAAAACTGGGTGGTAAATAAAGAACCTTTAGAAGTTTCCCTGAAATACGAAACTGCAAAAAAGAGATATCTGCAATTGCTTGAAAATGCCTCCCTTTATAATCGACTCAAACAGCATCATATCGCTTCTTATCTGGGAATTACCCCTACACAGCTAAGCCGGATAAAAAAAGAAATTGATTGACATTTTTAATATAAGTAGAAAATAAATTAATAAAAGCTTCAACATATGTTGAGGCTTTTGTTTTTTTTCAGTGGCAATTTTGCTGTATCAAAAAGATCATTGGTACATTATATGTTCTATAATTAGAAATCCGTGATTATCATTCATTAAACATTTTTCAATATGAAGAAGCTTATCAACATTGTATTTGTCCTGACTGCATGTATTCAGTTATCAGCACAAAAAATTATTCATCAGGAAATTTTCAGTCCGAAAATGAATAAGAAAATCAAAACAGTAATCATCACTCCCAATCTTCAGCCTAATACAACCTATCCGTCTGTTTATATCCTTCATGGTTTCAGTGGAAATCCTGACAGAATCATTAAGCAGGACCTACCGGATCTGGTAAAAAAAGCACAGGAATTGAAAACAATCTATGTGCTTCCGGATGGGAATTACAGTTCATGGTATGTGGACAGCCCAATCGTTAAAGACTCACAATACCAAACCTTTATTGGAAAGGAATTGGTAGAATTTATTGATAAAAATTATCCTGTGAAAACAGAGAAAAAATTCCGTGGAATTCTGGGATGGAGTATGGGTGGCTATGGGGCAACCAATATCGGAGTGACTTATAATAAGACATTTGGTATCGTAGGGAGTTCTTGTGGAGCGTTGGATTTCAATTCTTTCGGAGAAGGCTATCAGAAATATATGGTGAATAAAGTTCTTGGGCCATTGGAATCAATTAATCCCAATTTTCTTACCGATAGTAAAATAAAGCTGATGGCCGGAGCAGGACAGCAATATATCTTCGACTGTGGTACAGAAGACACCCAGATGATCAATATGAACAGGAATTTTCATAAAAAACTGACAGAAATGAAAATCCAGCATCTCTATACTGAATCTTTGGGAGGACATGTTCCCGAATATTGGAGCAGATCATTATCTGAGCAATTGTCTTTGTTTGACAGGTTCTTTAAACAGTAAAATTATAAACTTTTAAGTTTTGGCTAGAGCCATGGAAATTTATATTTAATTATTAAACGGGCTTTAGCCCGCTTTCTCTATTATTGATGATAATATTGGCTTTAGCCAAAACCTATTATTCTTATTACTTTTCTTTTGAAAATGTAAACTTAGGTGAACCTCCCTGCGTGAAATCCATTGTGTTTTTTGCCGGATCAAAGACCATTCTTATATCTGCACTGTCAAACTTAAAAATATGATTTTCATAAGCTGTCAGTTCAAACGCTTGCTGCCCTTCCGCCTGTCCGTAAAGAGCTCCGATCTGAACAAATATTTTTATTTTCATCGGGAAATTGGGAGCAGCATATACTCCAGAATATACTTGAAGCTGATCTGCAGAAAGGCTGGCTTTTTTCAGATTTTCAGATCCAAGTTTTTCATGATAAAGTATTTTCCGAATATCATCTGATGGAATTTTAGTGAGTGGAGTTCTGTTATTTTGAAGTAAAATAAAAGTTTTATCATTATCCAGATGCCTTTCTATGAAGGTGGCATACCCTGCCCAGCCTCCGGAATGATTGGCTATTTTTCCATATTTGGAAGTCTTTTTAACAAACCATCCGAATCCATAATTACTTGCTTTCCCATTGGCTGTAGTAACATCATTAAATATCAGTTTCTTATCATCTTCATTCACCAGCTTGTTTGTATAAAGGGCTCTGTCCCATTTAAGAAGATCTTCCAAAGTAGAATTTACCATCCCATCACCTACAATTCCGTCAAGATAATAGGTGTAATATTCTTTCCCATGACTGTCCAGCAGAACTTTTTTTCCGGACTCATCAGTTTCATATCCTAAAGCATAATTGGAAACTGACTGTGGCTGATAGCGACTCCTGTATACCAATGTATGTTTCATATCCAGTGGTTTGAAAATATTCTGGCTTAAAAATTCCCCAAAAGGTTTTTTGGAAACCCTTTCAATAATGCTCGCTAAAAAAGCATATCCCGTATTACTATATTCAAACTGTTGATTAGGTTCAAATTCCAAAGTAGGTTTATACTTTGCAAATTCTTTAATGATATCATCGTTTACTGCAAATTTACTTTTGTTCCAGTTCTTTTCGAATAACTCCATATAATCAGGAAGTCCACTGGTGTGATTTAAAAGATTTCTCACTGTAATTTTATCATAAAAGGAGAGTTCAGGAAGGTATTTGGATATTTTGTCATCATAGTTCAGCTTTCCTGCTTTCTGTAAAAGAACAATTCCCATTGCTGTAAACTGTTTGGATACAGATGCTAATTCAAAAGTGCTCTGTACATCAAGTTTACGTTTATTTCCTTCATCTGCCAGTCCATAGCTTTTCTCAAAAATAGGTTTACCTTTTTCAGCAACCAGGACATTTCCGTTGAATTTATTCTGGCTATGAAGAGCTGTAAAGAGACTATCCAGTGTTTTCGCTTCATTCTGGGCATAAGTTCCCATGGCAAATAATACCAGCGGAAGACTGATTATTTTTTTTGTAAATAATGTTGTTGATTGTATCATGATGAATAGTTTTTAAAGAAAATATTTATTTGTTAATTTCCATTAATATCTGTCGTACAGTAACAGCATATGTTTCATGAAAATGAATAATTTATTCATTTTTATTAAAATCTATTTAAGTTATTAGCCAGATAAAAGAAATTTAAAATGATTTTTAAATTTAAATAGGAAAATATAGGTCTAATAAAAAATCCTTTTTAAGCATTGCTTAAAAAGGATTTACGATTGATTGATGTTCAAAATGCTAACTAACCAGCATATTAAAATTGTTGAAAGTTTTTACCCAAATGCTCTTCTATTACAAAGAACGGATCTTCTGTAAGCGTGTGTGCTCTCATATCAATAAGACTCACTTTACTCATCATACGAAGCATAATTCTTCTCTCGCACGGCTGTTCTATACCATCAATATTTCTTACGCCCGCACGGAATGCCGACCTCCCATGAGCGCATAAATGATTATTAACCAGAATAACATCTCCTGCCTGAGGAGTAAACCCGGAGTAAATCAAATGTCTGGCTTCTTCCCAGAACTCATGCAGCGTACTTTGAGCCTCCTCAGATTGTCTTATACTCGAGTTGAAAAGCTGTTCCGCAGCATCAAATCTCATAAACGGAAGACTATAATTACCATACAGTACAGAATCTAACGTCTCTTCTTCATTTTCCGCCGTTTCCAGGTTAGCATCTTTCGGGATTTTATAAATACGCTCAAAAAGAGGTCTGTAATTATCCCCGATAGATTCATGAGAACGGATAGAGTAAAGCGTAGAAGGAACCTGTTCCTCATTTCTTACATACATAAAGCTTAAATAATCTGCCTGATGTTTCAGAAAAGCATCTTCTGTGTGTACATATAAATCTGTTGAAGATCCTGATCCGGTTTGTGTTTCCTTCATTTTTTCGTCAGGAATAATAGCGTGGATCAATCCGCCGCCTTTACGCTGTGAATAATATTGTACAGGTTTTGAAGGAAGTGCCCCATGAATAAGTGCACACGCAAAACCATATAAATTAAATTTTGAATAATCTGCCGCCTGCCAATTCGGAGGGGTAGATCCTATATCCTCCTGATCTATATCCATTAATCCTGTAAAGATCAGTGCACCATACTGATTTTTTGAAAAGTCACTCGCAAAATCAGCCGCTATGTTTAAAATTCTCTCCGGTAAGAAATAAGACGCCAGCTGATGTACATGCTTTATAAAATCACGGTTTTCATAATTGTCATACTTTTTCTGAAGATGCAATGCCGCATCTTTTATCATTCTTCTTTCCTGAGAGGTGACTTCTATGACCGTAGGAAGCAGTTTTACCGCTGTTAAACAGTCTTTATCTAAAATTTCTGTAGAATTCATTAAAAAAAATTTGGTGTTAAGTAATAATTTTTATCTTTGTTTTTAATTATTCTAAATAACAATAGCTGGTTCAAATTTAGTAATAATTACGTAATCACCAAATAAAATATAATAAAAAATGTAAAATTTAAAAACCTGACTATCAGATATATATAATCGTATATCGAAAAAACCACAACAACTCACAGATTTAAAAAATCACATTACAAAACTTTTATGAACAACAATTTAATATCCCTAGAAGAGCTCGCAAGCACCACTTCACCTCACATTTCGGGGAATTTTGGGAATATTTTTCATCCTGACAATTATGATCATTATCGTAATGCTGTCAATAGTACTTTAGACCTGGTTCAGGAATTTCTTCACAGAAACAACAAACCTTTCAGTGGTATAGAAGCCCAAACAATGAAAGGAATGGTACAACAGATAGACCTTAATCAAAAACTTTCCAATTATAATGAGCTTCTGGCAGAAGTAGATGATATTTATGTAAAGCATGCCACAGCTTTTCACTTACCACAATATGTAGCTCACCTTAACTGTCCTGTGGTAATCCCGGCATTGGCAGGAGAAATTCTTGTAAGTGCCATCAATTCTTCACAGGATACTTATGATCAGAGTGCCGGAGGAACCTTCATGGAGAGAAAACTGATCGACTGGACTGCCGGTCAGATCGGATATAATACGAATGAAAGTGACGGTGTTTTCACCGCAGGGGGCTCACAGAGTAATTTAATGGGACTGGTCATGATGCGTGACTGTTTTTCTCAGAAAAGATATAATCACAACATTAAAATGGATGGTCTGCCAGCGGAGGCAAGCCGTTTCAGAATATTTGTTTCAGATAAATCTCACTTCAGTAATCTGAAAAACGCTTCCATTATGGGACTGGGTGAGAAAAGTATTGTTAAAGTTCCTACCGATGACCGCTTCCGTATGGACATTTCTCTTTTGAAAAAATACATTAAGAGAGAAGAACAATTAGGAAATATCCCAATTGGGATTGTGGCTACAGCCGGAACTACAGACTTTGGAAATATTGATCCACTGGAAGATATCGCCAATATTGCAGAACAGTATAATATATGGATGCACGTAGATGCCGCTTACGGTTGTGCTTTACTATTAAGTGAAAAATACCGTAATCTGATTAATGGTATTGAAAGAGCAGATTCTGTAACGATTGATTACCACAAATCATTCTTCCAGCCTATCAGCAGCAGTGCTTTTATTGTTAAGAATAAAAAAGAACTCCTGATTCTTAAACATCATGCCGATTATCTGAATCCGAAAGAAATGGACGAAGAAGAAATTCCGGCACAGATCAATAAATCCATTACCCAGAGTACGAGAAGATTTGATGCTTTAAAACTTTGGTTTACCATAAGAATGATGGGGAAAGAACAGTTGGCAGAATATACAGATACAGTGATTGATCTTACCAAAGATGTTGCTGCAATGATTACGGAAGATGCAGATTTTGAGCTTCTTTCAGATTCTGACTTAAGTGTTCTTGTTTTCAGGTATATAAATCCGGAAATCAGTGATTTGAATGCCTTGAATCAATACATCAAGATGAAACTGTTCTACAGCGGAGAAATTCTTGTAGCCAGTACAAAAGTAGATGGGAACTTCTATCTGAAGTTTACATTCCTGAACCCGATTACGACTACAGAAGACATTCATCAAATTCTCACCACAATCAAAAATCATGGAAAAGACTTTAATTCAGAAAAATAGAACAGGAGAAAAAGCCCGGGAAATTACCTTCAGAATTCTGTTGAACGGAATGCTGAGAGAACTGGGAAACGGAAAATTCTATCAGGGCGTTCCGAAATATGATCTTCTTACAGCAAAAGCTCTTCAAAATAGTGATTATTCATTGTTTATGAGGTTTGAAATGAAGAAAAGCGGACTGTTTTTATTTGCTCCGGTTTCTTATCGTTCCGAAACTCTTTTTCATGAATACGGACCTGTTTTGTGGGCGGTAGATCACCAAAATCAGGAAGTTTTTGAAGTGAATGATCAAAAGCTTACTGAACTGGTTTACAGAGAACTTTCTGAGACTACAAACGAAACAGGTTTCAGAAATTTTGTGGAAAGAATTCAAAGCAGCTTAAGAAATTTGGAATTGACAACAGAAGCTTGTCTTCAGGATGATCAGCTTTTAACCTATTCTTTCCTTGAATCTGAACAGATGCTTCCTGCCGGACACAATCTACACCCTTTCACCAAATCAAGAATGGGATTCTCTGAGGAAGAACAGTTGTTATACGGTCCCGAATTCGGAAAAGGATTTCAGCTGGATTATTTCCTGATTCATAAAGACTGTATCACAGAAAAATCCCTTCCGGGAATTTCTGCAAAGGAAATCTTCGAAAAATGGACTTCTTTACCGGAAAGCTACGATTTTGAAAACACAAATGATTTTTATATAGTTCCATGCCATCCATGGGAAGCACAATATCTTTTATCAACCGAAGAATATCCTGAAATGCTTGGTTCCGGAAAAATTATTCACATAGGACCTTTGGGGGAGGATTTTTATGCAACTTCTTCTATAAGAACAGTATATAATCCGGACTTTAGCTGGATGTTAAAGTTCTCTTTGCATGTTTTAATGACAGGCTCTGTAAGAACAAACAGCTTAAAAGATCTCAACAGAGGGTATGCTTCCGCAATATGGTGGCAAAATGTAAAGGCTTCATTTGAACAAGATTTCCCGAATTTTAAATTATTGCTGGAACCTTCCACGTTAAGCGTTCATTATGAAGGGAAGAATATGGACAGTCTGAATATACTGCTCCGTGAAAATCCTTTTTCAAATGAAGACAAGGTGATTCTATTAGCAAGACTTTGCCAGGATGAATCTACAGACGGGTTTAATTTTACGACGCACTTCTTTAAAAATGTAGCCAATCAATTGGGTGTAGATGCAGAAAAAGCAGCTATTATTTGGTTTGAAAAGTATGTAAACTTATTGCTTTCTCCTTTAAACAGGTTGTATGATCAATTAGGCATGGCTCCTGAAGTTCATCAGCAAAACTTACTTGTTCAATTGGATAATCAACTTCTTCCTGAATCTATTTATGTGAGAGACGGACAGGGGTATTTAATCAAAGAAAGCTTTAAAGGAAAATATGAATCTCTGATTAAAGATTATCCTGAAGTTGAAGATCTTTTCATTAGGGATGAGCGCCTTCTGGACATTATTTCACACCACCTTCTGGTAAGTAACCTGAGCGCACTGATTGCTTCAATAGGCAAAACAGGTCTGGTTAAGGAAAGAAGACTGATTCATATTCTGTACAGGGAGTTTGAAAATCTTCATGAAACTGAACCTTCCTCATTAACGGATTATGCCTTGAATCAAAGATATTGGGCAGTAAAATCAAACCTTCAGTCGGCGGTTGCTGATGTAGACGGAGGCGTGAACGCTTCTTCAATTTCTTATGCTAAAGTTCCGAACCTTCTTCACAAACATTTCTTCTCGGATCAGTTAATCAATCCGCAGGGAACAGAAGTTTTCTTTAAAAGGTATTTCCAGAAAGAGGACGTAACGATGAGTATGCGTCCTATAGATCTTGAAAATGACCTTGAAATGCTTCATGAATGGTTCAACCGTGAACATGCCGTAAAAATATGGCAGATGAACTGGCCCATTGACGAGCTGGAAACGTATTACAGACTGATGCTTCCAAGTGATGAAGCACACAGTTATATCATAGCAGGTAACGATGAACCATCATGTAATATTGAGGTGTATTGGGCTTGCAGAGATATTGTAGGCGATTATTACGAAGTGCTGCCAACAGATTACGGTACACACCAGTTTATTGCACCTATTGATCCTAAAAAGAAATTTGTATCTCCATCCACTCAATCTATGGTTGATTATGTTTTTGCACAGCCACAGGTAGGAAAAATGGTAGGAGAAGGATCTGTAGACTCTCTTGCATCTATGATGAACAAAGCTCATGTAGGCTTCAAAGTAGACAAAGTAATAGAAATGCCTCATAAAAAAGCCAATCTGAACTTCTGTTACAGAGAATGGTATTGGGAAAAATTCCCGCAAAATAAAGAGGTACAAATCACCACAAACATCACAAAAAATGACTAACGAAGCCGTATACAATGTAATAGGCATAGGTATAGGTCCTTTTAATCTGGGACTTGCCGCATTATCTAATCCGATTTCGGAACTGAAGACCCTTTTTCTGGACCAGAGAGATGGTTTCGACTGGCACCCGGGATTGATGATTGACCATGTAACCCTGCAGACTCCATTTTTATGCGACTGCGTATCCATGGCTGATCCTACCAATCCCTTGAGTCTTTTGAATTATCTAAAGGAAACAGGAAGACTGTATAAGTTTTTTATCAGAGAAGATTTTTTCATTCCGAGAAAAGAATACAACCGTTACTGCCAATGGGTGATTGAACAGCTTCCTCAGTGTCGCTTTTCAACGCAGGTAGTTGATATTATTTATGAAGATGGATTATATCATGTAACGACAGTTCACACCAAAACAAAAGAAACTACAGTTTTCAAAACGGAAAGACTGATTTTAGGAACAGGAACACAACCTCATATTCCTTCTTTTATTCCCAAAGATGATTCCCGTGTTATTCATACCAGCTCTTATCTGTATAGAAAAGAGGAATTGCTGTCTCAAGGAAAGAAAATTGCCATTATCGGTTCGGGGCAGAGTTCTGCAGAAGTATTTTATGACCTTCTTCAAAACAGAAATGAAGAAACGCAACTGGGATGGTATTCCCGTCCGGACAGATTTTTCCCTATGGAATATTCTAAACTGACACTGGAACTTACTTCTCCGGATTATGTTGAATATTTCTACAACAGAAGCGAATCTGCAAGGAAAACCATTTTAAGCAAGCAGCAAGCTCAGTTTAAAGGGATTAATTACGATCTGATCAATGATATCTATGATTTTATTTATGATCTGAATATCGACAATGCTGATCCTAATCTTAAAATTATTCCTAACAGCCAGCTGAATAGAGTAGATAACAGCAACCCGGACTTCATCAATCTTGAGTTTACACAACTGGAACAGGAAGTGCCTTATGATCAGGAAGCTGATTATTTGATTCTTGGAACCGGATACCGTTATCATGAACCTGCCTTCTTAAAGAATATTCAATCCAGAATTAAAAGAGATTCCAGCGGATTATTTGATGTGAATAGGAATTACTCAATAGACCATAACGGAGGCGAAATTTATGTTCTCCATGCTGAAGTACATACCCACAGCTATATTTCTACCGACTTAGGAATGGCGGCTTACCGTAATTCCTACATCATCAATAATATTCTGGGAAGAGAGCATTATAAAATTGAAAAGAAAATTGCTTTCCAGGATTTCGATGTAGAAAAATATGCTGATTTACCAACTGCCAAAATTTAATCATAAAATGAACACCAACTTAAAAAATACAGTAAGCCAGGAAAACTGGAATCAGGCCAACAGAAACCTAATGGCCAAAACCATCGCAGAACTGATGCACGAAGAGCTTCTAAAACCTGTGGTAACTTTTGAAGATAAAGACGGATATACTGTTTTTACCCTTGAAACCGGAGTTGAAAATATTGTCTACAGCTTCCGCGGACAGGAAAGAATGATGGATTACTGGCATATTGATAAAGACAGCATTACAAAAACAGAAAACGGTGAAGAGCTGTCTTCAGTAGATGTAGCAGCTTTCTTTCTGGAAATGCAGACTGTTTTTGACTTAGATCCTTATACGATTGCAAGATATACAGAAGAATTACTGCATACGTTGTATTGTGATGCTTTGATTTTATCTAAAGGTGTAATGTCTTCAAAAGATCTTGCTGATGCAGATTATCAAACTGTAGAACATAATATGACCGGACATCCGTGGGTCATTGTGAACAAAAGCCGATTAGGTTTTTCTCCAAGAGATCTGAAAACATTTGCTCCTGAAGCAGATGAAAATTTAAAAGTAATCTGGCTGGCTTCTCATAAAAGCAGATCATCATTTCAGTCTTTGGAACATATCAACAGAGAAGAATTTTACCGTTCTGAAATAGGAGAAGATTTATATAATAATTTTCAACAAAAACTGATCAGTGAAGGTAAAAATGTTGAAGACTATCATTTCATTCCTGTACATCCATGGCAATGGGAACATAAACTTCAGATTCATTTCGCAGGAGATATTGCTTCCGGGCTTTTAATCCAATTAGGAGAGGGTAGTGATACCTACAGTCCGCAGCAGAGTATCCGTACTTTATTCAATGTAGACCATCCTAAAAAACGATATCTGAAAACAGCTGTTTCTATTCTAAGTACTGGAAATATCAGAGGATTATCTCCTAAGCAGATGAAAATTGCTCCGGCTATTACAGACTGGGTAAAAGGCTTGATTAAAGATGATGCTTACCTTGAAAACAAAGAGACTATTTTCTTAGGTGAAGAGGCTGCCATCACATATCTGCATCCACAATATGGAGCTATTGCGAGCGTACCTTATCAATATAATGAATTCCTTGGAGCATTATGGAGAGAAAGTGCTGAAAATTATCTGAAAGAAGATGAGCAAATGGTAACCATGGCTTCTTTACTATATGTAGATGAGAGCGGAGTTCCATTGGTTCAGGCATTTGCTGAAAAAGCAGGAGTGAGCATTAAAGAATGGATTGAAAGCTATCTTGATGCCTATCTTACGCCTTTGCTACATATCTATTACACGCATTCATTATGTGTAACGCCACACGGAGAAAACATTATGGTGGTTCTGAAGAACGGAGTTCCGAAGAGAATCGTAATCAAAGATTTTGTGGATGATATTGTACTTACTACAGAAGCCAGAGAAAAGCTTCCTGCACACCTTGCAGATGGTTTGATTCAGTCTTCCAATAAAGAAAATATCCCGTTGTTTATTTTGTTGGGAGTTTTTGATGCTTTCTTCAGATATCTGTCGAATGCGCTGCATACCTATTCCAACTTTAATGAAGAGACATTCTGGGAACTAGTTCACAACTGTGTAGAAAATTATAAAGCTGAGAATACCCACCTTCAGGAAAGATACGAAAAGTATGACCTGTACGTGCCGGCATTCAAAAGATTCTATATCAACAGTCTGCGTCTGAAAAATAACGGTTACAGCGAAAATAAAGCATTTGCTATTCCAAGAAAAGATGGAGCATTGCCTAATCCGTTGTATCAGATTGCCAATAAAAATTCAGTAGCAGCAGTATGAGGAAATTCCTGCATATACTAAAAGAAGGAGCGGTTTTTACGTATGGAGCCATAGCCGGGAAAAAAGTTGAACTGACTTCCGGAAGTATCAACCGTTCCATCTTTAGCCTTGCCATTCCCATGGTAATGGAACTTGTCATGGAATCTGTTTTTGTGAGTGTCAATCTATTGATTATTGCAAAATTAGGAGACAAAGTTCTGGGTCTTGTAGGAATTACAGATAACTACATCAATTTTGCTTATGCCATCGCAGTAGGTCTGGGAATTGCTGCAGCTACTCTCACAGCCAGAAGAGCAGGTGAAAAAGATCAGGAAGGAATGGGCAGAACAGCTCAGTATATCATTCTTCTTGCTTTACTTTTTGCGGTGCTTATTGGGGGAGTTTCCAGCTATTTTGCCACAGAAATTGTGGATTTCCTGGGAGTTAATGCCGGTACGGTAACCGAAGGCGTTTCTTTCTCAAGGCTGGTCTTCCTAAGTATCGGGCTTGTGATTCTCCGTCTTTCTGTGAATGGACTCTTCAGAGGGGCTGGTGATGCCGATATTGCCATGAAATCACTTTGGATCTGCCATATTTCCAATATCATTTTCGCAGTAATCCTTGTTTTCGGATTAGGATTTATTCCTGCTTTTGGATTGATGGGATTGGCTTATGCTACAGTTTTGTCGAGGCTTTTAGGTGTTTTATACCAGGCTTTTGTATTTGCCACAGGAAAAACCAGTATAAGCATCAGAGTTCCTTTCCAGCTTGATATTCCATTGCTGCAGAAGATTCTGAAAATAGCTTTTGGAGGGCTGGTTCAGTATATCATCCCAACATCCAGCTGGCTGATTATGGTGAAGATTATCTCCACTTTCGGAACTACAGCGCTTGCAGGATATATTATTGCCCAGCGTATAGCTTCAGTGGCTACGATGCCCGCCTGGGGAATAGGAAATGCGGCCGGAGTTCTTACTGGCCAAAATCTTGGTGCCGGAGAACCGGAACGTGCTGAAAAAACAGTCTGGAGAGCCGGAACCATCAACATGACTTATCTGGTACTCGTAGCTTTATTCTGGCAGATTGCAGCGGAATATGTGGTGAAATTTTTCACTACAGAACCGGAAGTTGCAAGATATGCGGTTCAATACATCCATGTGGTATCTATGGCTTATCTGCTGTTAGGGTTTACCATGGTGATCAGCCGTGCTCTGAATGCGGCCGGAAACATATTACAGGTAACGTTGTTGTACCTCGTCATGTTTTATGTGATTCAGCTTCCTCTGGCTTATCTCTTGGGAGTAAGATTTCAGTGGGAACTGAGAGGAATATTTACCGCAATCGTTTCTTCGGAAATTGTTTTGGCTGTACTATTCCTAATGATTTTTAAAAATGGAAAATGGAAAACTATAAAAATTTAAAATGAACACTACAGAAGAATTTTATGAAATTATTGCCTCTGCCATTGCAATCAAGAAAGAATTGGTAGATGAAAAACTAACGTATCAGGAAATCCCGGAATGGGATTCTATGTCTCATCTTCTTATCGTAGAAGCACTTGAACAGTTTTATCAGATCAAATTTGATTTTAATGATATTCTGGAGATGGGAACCGTCGGAAAGATTCGCGAAAAAATGAAAAAATACGATGTATTCGTAGAAAACTAAGCATATGAAAATTTTAGAAAATGTAATTGCCAATAAGAACTTGGGGTTTACAGATGCTTCCACCGGTACAACAATACCGGTGGGAACACTGTACCGGTCTTTAGGCTTAAACCCCGTAGAAAAAGGGCTGCTCTTTTTATACAATGACAACCAGCTGTCAAGTATTGAAGTGCTGCTCAATTTTTATGGTACAGCGCACACCATTGCGGTACTGGGACAGAAACTGCATGAGGAATTTAAAGAACGTATTGAAGCGGAATACCGTCCTAAATACATCTTTGATCCGCAAAGAGAGGAAATTGCCGGATACAGTCTGAAAGTATTCTCAGACAACATCAGCATCTTCGCGAAGAATGATTATAAGAGTGAAATTACGATTCATCCTGATATCAAAATCCTTTTGAGTACTTCAGGGACAACAGGCGTTCCAAAGCTTGTTAAATTATCTGATGAAAGTCTTTATCAGAACGCATTGAGTATCCTTCAGTATATGCCGATTCAGGGAACGGATGTAGTTCCTTTAAACGTTCCTATCAACTTCGTATACGGGTTCTCTATTTTCACTACGAACTGTATGCGCGCAGGAAGAATTGTATGTACTGATAAAGACATTATGCAGAAAGCATTCTGGGACGAAATGGAGGAGTATGGCTACAGTACTTTAGGCGGAGTTCCTTTTCTTTATGAGAACCTGAACAGAATAGGATTCTTCAGAAAAGACTCTCCAAGTCTGAGGTATTTTACCCATACCGGAGGGGTGATCAACGCTGAACTGAGGAAAACTCTATTCTCTTATTGTCATGAATTTAAAAAAGAATTCTTTGCGCAGTACGGACAAACAGAAGCTGGAGGAAGAATGGCTTACCTTACGACGGAAGGACTCCTTGAAGAAGAAACCTCTATTGGAACTGTTGTAGAGAGAGGAAACTTCAAGATTGATCCTGACACAGATGAACTTCTTTTTTCACATGTCAGTATTTTTGGAGGTTATGCTAATAAACTGGAGGATCTTGCTACTTATGAGCAACCTTCCGTACTACATACCGGAGATACAGCAAGAAAAGGGGAGAACGGAATTTATTATATCACAGGAAGAATAAAGCGTATCATGAAGCTTTTCGGAATACGCCTTAATCTGGATGAGGTAGAATTTATCCTTAAAAATGAAATGCAGGGCAATACTTTCGTATGTCTGAATGCCAATGATAAAAAAATCGTGGTATTGTATGACAATCCGGAAATAGATCCTCAGATCATCACCGAAACCATTAAAAATAAACTGCGTATCAATCCCCAATATGTACGCACAGAACTTATAGAATCATTCCCATTATCACAAAACGGTAAAATAAACTATCCCCTGTTACAAAACTTACAGCATGAAAACATCTAAAACCCTTATATTACTTCTTGGTCTTGCTTTATCTTCAAACTCGCTTTCTGCACAACAGGGCGACAGAATTCATGGCAAAATCATGCTGTCTGAAAAAGCACCAGTAAAAAATGCTATTTTAAGACTTGTCAACACGTCTTATCAGGCAAAAACCAATAATTTAGGAGAATATTACTTTGAAAATGTACCACCTGGAGAATATACGCTTCAGGTGGTTTTAAATGATATCGAACTGATGAGGGAACCCATCCACATTCAGAAAGATGTCTATGAAATCCCTGCGATCTATGCCCCTTTACACAATAATGTGATTGAGGGAATTACAGTATACGCAGTGAGCAGAAATAAATTTTTGGATAAAGACAGTACTTCAGTGGCTAAAATGCCTTTGAAAGTTCTTGAAAATCCACAGGCTTACACAAGCATCAACCAGCAGATCATGAAAGAACAGCTTACTTACGATATTTCGGAAGTATTGAAAAACGTTCCGGGTATGGTAAAAATGCAGGGAAGTCCGGGAAGAGGTTCAGGAGACGGAAGTTTCTACTACAGCCTTAGAGGATTTCCTACCAAAGTATCTATGGTAGACGGCGTTCCTGCAACTACGAACGGAGAGATAGATCCTGCCGATCTTGAGCGTCTTGAAGTGATCAAAGGACCTTCAGGAACATTGTATGGTGGGGCTGTAACTTCTTTTGGAGGTTTGATTAATGCGGTCACCAAAAAACCGAAAGATTATTTCGGGGGAGAAGCTTCTTATCTGATGGGAAGCTATAACCTGAACCGTGTAACCGCTGATGTTTATGGTCCGATTACAGAATCCAGAAATATGTTATTCCGTTTGAATGCCGCTTATCAATATCAGAACGGATTTAGAGATTCTGAATTCAGAAAGTCATTCTTTGTAGCACCTACAGTAAGTTATCAGGTTAATGAAAGATTGAAATTTAACTTAGGAGCTCAGATTTATAATTATGAAGGAACAAACACTCCAATTATTTTTCTGGCCAGAACAAGACCCTATGTTGCTCATACACCAGATGAACTTGGATTCGACTGGAAAAGGTCTTACTCCAACAATGATATGACCTTAAAAGCTCCGTCTATCAATGTAAAAGCAGAGGCCAATTACAAAATATCGGATAAATGGACTTCGCAAACGTTGCTTTCAAGAAACTTCAGAAAAACGGAAGGATTATATCAATATCAGTTTATCAGAGGAACAACCAGCGATGCTCTGCTGGAACGTAACGTACAGTGGCAGAACTCGGAAGCTTCTTCTACAAGTGTTCAGCAGAACTTCAACGGAGAATTTAATATCGGAAAAATTAAAAATAAAGTGTTAATCGGATTAGATTATTTAAATCAATCTATCAACAATAATCATTCTCCGATTGTAGTGTATGATTACATTGATGGGACAAATCCTACAGGACCAGTAGTACTGCCGGTAACAGGGGTATATGGTAATATTTCCAAAGATTTGGCATTAAAAAAGATTCAAGCTTCTCCAGCATCTTTGGTGCGAAATACTTCTTCATCAAACCTTTATGGAGCCTATATATCTAATGTAACTTATATTACAGACCGTTTGATTACCCTTTTAAGCTTACGTATGGATCATTACGAAAGTAAAGGACAGCTTAATATGAGTGATAACAAACGTGTTGGTGATTTTAAGCAGACTGCATGGTCTCCAAAAGTGGGAATCGTATACCAGATTCTTAAAGACCAGTTATCTGCTTATGGAAACTATATGAATGGCTTTAGCTATATAGCACCTGTTACACAGCAGTTGCCAGATTATAGCGGAGAAATGAAACCTCAGATGGCCAATCAGTGGGAAGTAGGATTAAAAGGAAATCTTTGGAGAAATAAAATTAATTTCACCGTTGGATACTACGATATTCTTGTAGATAACATCCAGAGAGGAAGTGGCGTAATCCGTGACGGAAAAGAATACAATATTGTTGTTCAGGATGGAACACAGAGAAGTAAAGGGATTGAAATTGAAACCATCATGAATCCTGTTCAGGGATTAAACATTATGGCCGGATATTCCTATAACCACAGCAGATTTGAAAAAGCAGATGCAGATGTAGAAGGACGTCGTCCGGAATCTGCAGGTCCTGCGAATGTATTTAATTCCTGGATCAGTTATATTCTTCCGATCAAAGGACTTCAGGGACTTGGAGTAGGTTTTGGGGTAAACCGTGTAGGAAAACAGATTACCGGAAATAAAGTGAGAACCGGACAGTTTATATTTCCTGCCTACACCTTAATCAATGCTTCTATTTCACTTGAAAAAGAAAGATACAGATTAGGATTTAAAATGAATAACCTGGGCAATGTACAATATTTTGCAGGACAGGGAGTGGTAGTAGCTCAAATGCCTCGTAATTTTGTTGCTGAGGTTAGCTTTAAATTTTAAGAATGAAGCTGAAGTTTAGAAAAATTGCATATCAGTTACATCTATGGCTCGGACTAACGTCCGGGCTTATAGTTGTTATCATAGCCGCTACAGGTTGTATTCTGGCTTTCGAAGAAGAATTAAAACATATTGTTCATCCCAACAGATATTATGTTGAAAACATTGGAAGAAAAAAACTTTCATTATCAGAACTTACGGAAAAAGCAGAAAAAGCACTTCCTGAAGGTTTGAAAGTCAAAAGAGTGGTAATGCCTTCCGATCCCTCACGAACCTATGTCTTCCGCACACTGAAAATGGATAAGGAAGCATGGACGTATTGGGGAACTTATCTTTATTATTACCGGATTTATGTAGATCCTTACACGGGAAAAGTACAGGAAGTAGAAGATGCCAAAAAAGATTTCTTTGAAATTGTGCTGGATCTTCACAGAAGACTTCTGCTGGGAGAAAAAATCGGAAAAACAATTACCGGTTATTCCACATTGATTTTTGCTATTATCCTTTTATCGGGGCTTGTGATATGGTATCCCCGAAAAATGAGTAAAGCCATGCTGAAAGGAATGTTCTTCATTAAAACGTCCGCCAATTGGAAGAGAATCAATTATGATGTTCATAATGTGTTGGGGTTCTACGCTGTGATTCCTTTACTCTTAATCTCTTATTCCGCATTGATATGGAGCTTCGAAGATGTAGATAAATGGGTAAAGAACACACTGAACGGAAATATTCCAACAGAAAAAAAAGCCAAAAGTACAATTCCTTCCGAAGAATTTTCAAACCGGAATAACATCCTGGATTTGATTGGAAACACTATGGAAAAAGGATTGAAAGATAAAAAATCAGCACTTATCAATTTTCCAAGATCGGAAGAGGGAACATATTATGCTGAACTGACCTATGACGGTAGACAGTATAGAAACGAACATTTTAATTTGGATCAATATTCAGGAGATATTTTAAAATCTCAATCTTATAAAAACAAAAATATCGGATATGGAACCGCATTGAGAGAAAGAAATTATGATCTTCACACCGGAAGCATCTTTGGAATGACCACCAGAATTATTTATTTTCTGGCAGCCATTATTGCTCTGTCACTCCCGATTACCGGTTTTATTATCTATTTGAATAAGAAAAAGAAGAAACCAAAACATAAGAAAAACAAAGTAGTTTTTCCTTCTCATCATTAATAAAAAGCCTCTGGAAAGAGGCTTTTATTTTTTTTTAAAACCACAAAAGTCACAAAAGATTTTACTTTAAAAATTTTAACTGTTTAAATAAGCTTAAAATGATACTGCAAAAAAGTTCACTAAGATGAAAATCAAAGATTTTCTAAAAACTCATGTGTACTTATTAAGCGTAAATCAGACTCTTAAAACTTAAATATTCAAAACTTTTGTGTCTTTTGTGGTTAAAATCAATCAATCTAAAAGTTAGATAACTTCTTATTTTTAAATATCCAGTATCAATTTTATTGCAGATAAAATCCTTGCGCCTTCAAAACAAGTTATTTTTGATTTCAATTGCGCCTTTGCGTTCAAAACTAAAATATTCTTTTGATAAAGTATTTTTTGGTGATCGCAAAGGCACAAAGTTTTTTAATCTTATAACTTTTTAAGGCGCAAGAAAATCAAAGATTTTCAGCAAGTGATACCTCATAATTTTCCTGCAGATCCATAAAACGGTACAATTATCTATTTTAATCAACCAATCAATCCCTTCACATTTTTAGTAAAAACCTCAATCCCTTTGTTCATCTCTTCAAAATTAAGATCACCAAATCCCAAACGCATGGCGGTAAGACCTTTATTCTGATATAACAATGTTTTGGGAATGAAAAGGTTATCCTTAGCACAGCTTCGGCTTAGTTGCATCAGATTCAGTGGAATATTCCATTCCAGCCATATAGCGAGCCCTCCGGAAGGTTTTTGAAAAGTAATCAAATCACCCAGATTTTCTTCCAGCAACAAAGTAAAATGATCACGCCTTTCCTGATATACTTTTAAAGACTTCTTCAGATAACGGTTGATTTCCCCTTCTGCAATCATTTCTCCAAGGGCTCTTTCCATTAGAATATCTCCCTGACGGTCAATAATTCCCAAATATTTACGCATTTCGGTCATCAGATTTTCCGGAGCAACAATAAATCCTGTCCTGAATCCCGGAGCCAAAGATTTCCCGAATGAACCAATATAAATTACCATTCCGTTGGTATCGGCACTGGCTAAAGGAAGAATGGGGCTTTTATCATAATGAAATTCGTAATCGTAATCATCTTCGAGAATAATAAATCCATATTCATTGGCCAGTTCCAGCAGTTCAAATCTTCTCTGGGCACTTAACGCAACCGTAGTAGGATAGTGGTGGTGCGGAGTAAGATAAAGCATCCGTATTTTCTGCTTTTTACAGGCTTCACGAACGCTTTCCACAATAATTCCTTCTTCATCTATGGGAATAGAAACAATGTCAACCCCAGCTTTCATAAAGATCATATTGACGGAGAAATAGCTCAAAGCTCCCACCAATACAGTGTCACCGGCAGAGAGAAGAATTTCTGAAACAATATAAATACTCATTTCCGTGCTTCGGGTGATGAGCAGGTTGTTCTTAGAAATAGGAAGTCCACGGGAAAGATTCAGATATTGGGATAAATGTTCTTTAAAAAATTCACTTCCATCATGATTATAATGTCCCAAAGCTTTCTGATTAGATTTGCGTTTCAGAATAGAACTGTAAAATCGGGAATGCTGTCCGATCTGAGTCAAACGGATATCCGGTACACCATCATTAAAGACATACTCACAGTCCGAATGTTCAAAAGGATTATCGAGAATATTGGATGTTTTGAATGAAAAACCAGTAGAAGCAGGGTAGTTTTGAAGGTTATTTTGTTCAAAATCGTTCAATTTAACAGGTTTTTCCTGATCTTTTCCAATGACAAAAGTTCCTTTGTTTGGAAAACTCTCTGTCCACCCTTGTGCAGAGAGTTCATCATATACCGCAACTGCTGTATTTCTATGGATTTCCAGCATTTCACTAAACGTTCTTGTTCCAGGCAGCTTCGTTCCAAAAGGCAAAAAACCTCTCTGAATGGCATTGATCAGCTGATTGGCAATCTGTAGATAGATAGAAGTCTCTGATTTTCTATCAATTTTTATAAAACTTTCATAAGGAATCTTAACCGGACTATCCATAATATCAAAACTGGCATAATATAACCATCCGGCAATATACTACTTTTGACATCAAAATAAAAATCTATGGAATTTCATCATCTGTTAAAAAAAATTGTACAGGAAGGAAGTACCCACGCCAAATGGCTGAACACTCTTTCATTCATGGAAAATGCCGGTGCAAGAAAAATATCAAAATGTGAACATCCAACCCTGGTTTCTCAGATCCAGCTGAAACACGCTGCTGAAGAGCATCGCCATGCTTATTATTTAAAAAAACAAATAGGGAAAATAAATCCTGAACTCTGCAAAACTTACGAAAGCACAGAACTTCTGGCCCCTATTGCAACAAGCCAATATCTTCACTCATTGGATATTAAAGCCTGTCGATATCTTCAGAAAGCATTCAATCTTGATAAAACAGATATTAAATATGCCGCTTATCTTTTTGTAACCTACGCTATTGAAGTTCGTGCTGATGAACTTTATCCTGTGTATCAACAAGCACTTACTGAAGCTTCTTCTAAAATTATGGTAAAATCAATTATTATTGAAGAAGAAGGACATCTGGAAGAAATGATCAACCAGCTTAATGAGTTTTCGCCAGATTGGAAACATCACGCGGATCATATTCTGACGATAGAAAAAGAACTGCATGAAGAGTGGATCAATGCCATTACCCAGGAAGTTGCTCAGTTGAATTATGCTTAGCAATACCTCTCGTTTTCAGGAATCTCTTGACAAAAGAACAGAAGAGGGAATATTAAGGCGTTTGCTTCTTCAATCCGATGGAATAGATTTTTATTCCAATGATTATCTGGGATTGGCAAAAAGTAAAGAGCTTCAACAATTACTGCTGCAAAACATTACAGATAACCCTCAGCTGCTTTCCGGAAGTACAGGTTCAAGATTGATTAGCGGAAACAGTGATATGGCAGTTTCTGTGGAAAAGAATATCGCTCAAAAACATCAGTTTGAGTCTGCATTGCTTTTTCCATCCGGATATAATGCGAATCTGGCTTTGTTTTCTACACTTCCAAACCGTCATGATACTGTGATTGTAGACGAACAGATTCATCGGTCGGTGCATGATGCCTGCAGATTATCAAATGCAAAAAAACTGAAATTCAAACACAATGATATTGAAGGTCTTGAGAATGTTTTAAAAAGACAGAAAGGTCATTCTTATATCGCCATAGAAAGTTTGTACTCAATGGAAGGAGATTTTGCCCCTATTCAGGAAATTGCTGAGCTTGCCCATCAATACAAAGCCTCTCTGATTGTTGACGAAGCCCACGCATTTGGAGTTTTCGGATATGGATTGATTGAAAAGTATCAGTTACAACATCAGGTTTCAGCGGCAGTTGTGACCTACGGAAAAGCTCTCGGAGCCCATGGAGCTGCAATTCTCTGTAATGAAACGGTGAAATCTTACCTGATCAATTTTGCAAGTCCGTTCATTTATACAACATCCGCACAGGATTTTCAGTGGATGAGTATCAAGACAGGATATGAATTTTTAGATCAAAATCATGACCTGGCGATAAAACTTCAGGACAATATTAAAATTTTCCGAAGTCAAAATCTACAGTCTCCATCAATGGAAATAAGCCCCATTCAGGCTATCGTAATTCCGGATAATCAAAAACTAAAACAATTACAGGATACTTTATCTGAAGAAGGTTTTTTAACCTATGCCATATACAGTCCTACGGTAAAAGAAGGAAGTGAACGACTGCGGATTTGCCTTCACAGCTTTAATACAGAAGAAGAAATTATGAAACTGACGGGAATTATTAAAGAATTTATTTAAAGCAAAAAGATTCAAAACCCGGAACACGAACCACGAATCCCGAAAACATGAAATTATTTATAACAGGAATAGGAACCGAAATAGGAAAAACAGTCTGCTCAGCCGTTTTGGTTCAGCATTTTAAAACAGAATACTGGAAACCCATACAGTCCGGAGATCTTCACTACACAGACAGTCATAAAATTGAGGAATGGACTGATACGAAGGTATGCCATCCGGAAACCTATCGTTTACAGCTGGCTGCATCACCACACCAGTCCGCAAGAGAAGAAAATATTGCCATCAATCTGAATGATTTTCAACTCCCTGAAACAGAAAATCCACTGATTGTAGAAGGAGCAGGAGGGCTTATGGTACCTATATCAGACACTACTTTCATGATAGATCTGATTGAAGAATTAAACCTTCCGACAGCATTGGTAGTCAGAAATTATTTAGGCTGCATTAATCATAGCCTGCTCTCAATCCTGGCTTTACAACAGAGGGGAATTCAGTTAGAATATTTAATTCTTAACGGAGATTTTCCGGAAGATACAGAAAGGGTAATCTGCAGTTTTATCGAAAAAGAAACAAAAATTATAAAGATTCCCGAAATCAACAGTACGGATAAAGAATCTATACAACATGCTGCAAAGCAATTAACAATAACAAAAATAGGATAATGGATACAAAAACAACATTGAGAAACAACTGGACGAAAGAAGAAATTGAGGAAATTTATCACCTTCCCCTGATGGAGCTGATCTATAAAGCAGCCTCCGTACATCGCGAATGGCATGATCCTTCTGAAGTACAGATCTCCACATTATTATCCATCAAAACAGGCGGATGCCCTGAAGACTGTTCATATTGTGGACAGGCAGCCCGTTATCATACGGATATCAAAGTACAGGCTTTATTACCTACAGAAACTGTAATTGCCCATGCACAAAAAGCAAAAGATTCAGGATCTTCAAGGTTCTGTATGGCAGCAGCATGGCGTGAAGTTCGTAATAACCGTGATTTTGACAGAGTGATTGACATGGTGAAAGGAGTAAATGACCTTGGTCTGGAAGTTTGCTGTACACTGGGAATGCTTACCGAAGAGCAGGCTTTAAGATTGCAGGAAGCCGGATTATATGCCTATAATCACAATCTTGATACCTCAGAACAATATTATGAAGAGATCATTTCTACCAGAACGTTTGACAATAGAATCAATACGATCAACAACGTAAGAAAAGCAGGAATTACAGTATGTTCCGGAGGAATTATCGGACTTGGAGAGACCCACAGAGACAGAATTTCAATGCTTCTGACCTTGGCAACAATGCCAAAACATCCCGAATCTGTTCCTATCAATGCTTTAGCAAGAGTAGTAGGAACTCCGTTAGAAGACAATGAAAAAGTTGATACCTGGGAAATGGTAAGAATGATCGCTACTGCAAGAATCGTAATGCCTTCTTCTATGGTAAGATTAAGTGCAGGACGTATAGAAATGACTGAAACAGAGCAGGCATGGTGCTTTATGGCAGGAGCTAATTCCATTTTTACAGGAGAAAGAGAAACGCTATTGGTAACGCCTAATCCGGGAGTTTCTGAAGATATGCAGATGCTTCAGACATTGGGACTGAAACCTATGATGAAAAAAGAAACATGCTGCTAGATAATTATGAATTATAAATGATAAATTATGAGTGATGAGCTGGATTATTGGTATTATAGCGCTTATTATAAAATTGGTTTTGAATTTTTATAAACTGCTTTAAACGGATATGAGTTGGAAAACGCAAAGACGCGAAGATTTTTAAGGTAAATAATATTTTAAGGCGCAAGAATTTTATCTCCAATAAAATTGGATATTGCAAATTTTAGTCTCTCGCAGATTATACAAAGTAAGCAGATGAAATTTAGAAAATCTACTAAATTCCCTAAATCTGCAAGGAAATTTATAACACTTCACTTGCTGAAAATCTTTGATTTTCTTGCGCCTTAAAATACTCGCAATCTATGACAAAAACTTTGCGCCTTTGCGATTACTTCAACATTTACGACAACATATTCAACTAAATTATTGTTAAATCCAACTCCATCACTTATTTCTACTTTTTACATCAAAATATGAATACAATAATAAAAGAAATCAGCCTGCAGGAGAGAGATAAAGCGGTCAACTGGCATCCGTACACGCAGATGAAAACAGCTGATGATGCCATTCCTATTGTAAAAGGAAAAGGAATTTACCTGTATGATACCGAAGGAAAAAAATATCTGGATGTTGTTTCATCATGGTGGGTAACACTACACGGACATTCACATCCTTATATTGCACAACGTGTTTTTGAACAGTTAAATACACTGGAACAGGTGATTTTCGCCGGATTTACCCATGAACCTGCTGTACAGCTTTCAGAAAATTTGCTGAAACTTCTTCCGGCTGGTCAGGAAAAGGTCTTTTATTCGGATAATGGTTCTACCTCAGTAGAAGTTGCTTTGAAAATGTGTATTCAATATGCATATAATCAAGAGAAAAAGAAGACAAAGATTTTAGCTTTTAAAAATGCGTATCACGGAGATACTTTCGGGGCGATGTCTGTAAGTGGAAAGAGTTTCTGGACAAGGCCTTTTGAAAGCATGTTGTTTGAAGTTGTTTTTATAGATACACCCAATGCAGAAAACTTGGAAAGCCTGCAGAAACAGATTAAAGAACTTGCTGATGAAGTAGCCTGCTTTATCTATGAGCCATTAGTTCAGGGGGCTGCCGGAATGTTGATGTATAAAGCTGAAGACCTTAGCCAGCTGATGAAATTCTGCAGAGAAGAAGGGGTTCTTATGATTCAGGATGAAGTTTTTACAGGGTTTGGAAGAACAGGTAAACTTTTCGCAGCAGATTATCTTACGGAAAAGCCGGATATTATGTGTTTTTCAAAAGGATTGACAGGAGGAACCATGCCAATGGGAATTACGACCTGCTCCAATGAAATTTATGAGGCTTTCCTTTCTGAAGACCGTTATAAAACATTATTTCACGGGCATTCGTTTACAGCTAATCCTTTAGCCTGTACAGCGGCTCTTGCCAGTATGGAATTATTACTTACAAACGAAACTCAAATGAATATCAACCGCATCACTCATCAACATTCAGAGTTTGTAAAAGTACTTGCATTGCATCCTCATGTAGAAAAGGTTAGGCAGATCGGAACTATTTTAGCTTTCGATTTTAAAACCGGGAATGACACTTCTTATTTCAATGAAATAGGAAAGACGCTTTACAATGAATTCTTACAGAGAGGGATTATCATGAGGCCGTTGGGAAATGTAATCTATCTGGTTCCTCCTTATTGTATTACATCAGAAGAATTAGATTTTGTCTATCAGAATATTACAGAGGTTCTGGATCAGTTTAGAGAATAAACGATCTGTTCCGGTAATAATTATTTTTAATTTTTTTAATATACCTTATAGGTTTCCAAGACCTATAAGGTTTTTATGTTGAATGCCAGTGCCTGTATTTTTTAAATCTCCTGTTCTGCTTTCTTTAAAATAGTAATCAATTCTTTTAATTCATCTTTATTGAATTCCAGTAAATTATGATTAAAATGATTGCCTGGAATTTTTATATAATTCACCCACGAAGAAAGCTTTTCACGATAAACACTTCCAAATTCAATATTACTCATCGTTACAAACTTATATTTGGTTTCCTGGCCAGCCTTTTCGTTTTCTTTCTGTTCCACAATCTGAAGAGACTGGATCAGTTTTCCCAGTTCATTTTTATCAACGGTAAGTGTTTTTTTTGATATTTCATCAAACGTTTCGTATTCGTACATGATTCCCAGAAGAGTATCTGAAGAATTGTCGGAAACATCTTTCGTTACAATTTTTTGAATATTCAGGTTTTTGAACTTGCCCAGATTGGTAATTTTCTTTTCAATTAATGTCCCTTTTCTAGAATTGACAGTAAGTCCGCGGGATGTGGTGTTAGATCTTTGAATCGTTGGCGGTGGAGCTATCTGTGCAGTTACCCATGCGCCTATTGCACAGGAAATCAAAATAATAATTCTTTTCATCTGTAAAAATTGTTATTAGTTTTTATATCATTTAAATTACAGTGTAATTTTCAACAATATATAAAATTTTAAAAATAGTTTATCCCAATTCATTTCCCCAAGAATGAAGTTCGGAAAGAATAGGTCCCAGTTTTTGTCCTTTCTTTGTTAGTTTATAATAGACTTCCGGTGGGAAATTATAAACTTCAATCCGTTCAATAATAAGGTCTTCTTCCAACTGCTTCAGCTGTTCTGCCAATACTTTCTTGGAAACCCGGGGCATATTCCGCCAAAGTTCTACAAAACGGACCTGGTCTTCTTCAAAAAGGTTGTGCAGGATCAAAGGTTTCCATTTCCCTGAAAGAATATTCAGGCTTCGTCTTAATCCACAGTTTTTAAATTCTTCAAAATTCATAGCTCAGTTGAAAATTTATGGTTAACCTTTTGGTAACCTTCGATTGTTTTATCCTTATCGGGCAATAACTTTGTTCTACAAACATACTCAAAATGAAATTACAATTATGGCGCAATGCTACATTGCTATTGAATATTGATGGGATTTCCATCCTAGTAGATCCTATGCTGGGCGAAAAAGGCTCTATGGGAAAAATGCCGATGACAGAAAGTGAATTACTGAACCCTCTCACAGATCTGCCTTTTAATAAAGAAGAATTAAATAAAAGATTGGAAGAGATAGACGCAGTTGCGGTCACCCATCTTCACCCTGATCATTGGGATTCTGAAGCCGCCAGACTTCTTGATAAAAATATTCCGATCATCTGTCCGGATGTTATTTCAGACCAAATCGCAGCACAGGGCTTTACCAATATTATTGCTGTGAATAATAAGATTCAGTGGAAAAATATTGGGATATCTACCACGAAAGGCGAGCATGGAACCGGAGAAATCGGAGAAAAAATGGGAATCGTAAATGGTTTTGTTTTTAAAAAAGAAAATAAATCCGTTTACATAGCAGGAGACACGATTTGGTATGATGAAATTGCCGCAGAAATCGACAAACACCAGCCACAGCACATTATTGTTGCAGGAGGAGCTGCCACTTTCTCTGTGGGAGATCCTATTATTATGACTGCTGAAGATATTATAAAACTCTGTGAATACACACCGGAATCTACCGTTTGGGTAACCCATCTGGAAGCGGTAAGCCATTGCAGAGAAGACAGAAAATTTATTCAGGGAAAAATAACAGAAAAAGGACTCGAAAACCAATGTTTCATACTGAAAGACGGAGAAGAGGTAAGCCTGAAACAGATATGAAATAAATAACAGGAGTTATGGCTTATTTTTTGAATATTTCCTGATAAATAATTTGTATGCTGTCAGTTTTTCTCTTAAATCTTGATTGGAAAGAATTATTACTGGGACACGAAGAATGGTCTTTTCTTTTGGAGATCATTCTTCGTACCATGATTATGTTCCTTGCTATTATCATCGGACTTAGAATTTTAGGAAAAAGAGGGGTAAAACAACTCTCAATCTTTGAGTTGGTAGTCATTATTGGCCTAGGATCAGCAGCAGGAGATCCTATGTTTAATAAGGATGTCGGAATTATTTCATCCCTTATTGTTTTTATTGTTATTATCCTTCTATATTCTATTGTGACCCATTTTATCGGAAAAAGTAAAAGTTTTGAAAATCTGGTGGAAGGAAAATCTATCTGCCTGGTAGAAAATGGCGAATTTTCAATTAAAAACTTTCAAAAAGAAAACCTTGGGAGTGATGAATTCTTTGCTGAGTTGAGGCTAAAAGGAATTTCGCAACTTGGGCAGATTGAAATGGCTATAGAAGAGATATCAGGAGAGATCAGTGTATTCTTTTTAGAAGATGAATCTGTAAAATATGGACTTCCTATTATGCCAGGCTCATTACATAATCCGTTACAATATATTCATGAGGAAAGACATTACTCTTGTATATTCTGTGGGTATACTGAACATAAAAAAGCGGGTAATGCCGGACGCTGCCCAAAATGCCAAAAAGAAGAATGGGTAGCATCCAGCAATAAAAGACGTGTCACATAACCTTTGGCCATCTTAATCCTCAACATATTTATTTCTCGCTGCTTTCAATCCGAAATACAGCATCAGCAGTACGGCACAACTTAATAAATAGAATGAACTGTTCCAGGAAATATCCCAATCATGCAGTTTTCCAAATAACGGAGGTCCGAATGCGGCAATCAGATATCCCACAGACTGTGCCATACCAGATATTTTAACCGCATTGATACTGCTTTTCGTTCTCGTTGAAAAAAACAGGATAGATAAACTGAAAGACAAACCGTTGGAAATTCCTATGATCACAGCATTCACATAAATCCACTGAGATTTCAGGAACACAAACATCATCGTACTTCCGAACATCAGAGCACATATAAAAAAAATCATCAGTCTCTGATCTTTCATCTTACTGGCAATAATCGGGCAGCAGAACGTCACAGGAATCATCGTAATCTGAATCACAAAGAAAACCCATCCCGAGCTTTCTCCCTGCATATTAAAATCCGCAAGAAATGAAGGCAGCCAGGCCACCAGACAATAATAAAATAAAGACTGCAGACCCATAAAAATACTGATATTCCATGCCTGGGCAGATTTAAACATATTAAAATCTGAAGTACTGAGCGCTGTTTTAGGCTGAACCGGATTTCTTTTGTTAAATATGAATTCCAATGATAAAACCAGAAAGCCGAGTGCGGCAATCACCAGCCATATTCCCAGAGATCCTTTCCATCCAAAACCTGTCAATTCTCCTATTTTTACACTGAACCCAGAAGCTAAAGCTGCAGTGAGATTCATAGATACAGCAAAAATTCCTGTCATAAGACCTATCTGCTTCGGAAAATTATTCTTAACATATCCCGGAGTAACCACATTTCCGATGCATATTCCTAAACCAATGAATAGAGAACCTAAAAACAAAAGCCATAGAGATCCACTGATTCGTAAAAATAACCCGAAGCTTAAAATAATCAGAGAGTATATTAGAAGTTTACTGATCCCGAACTTATTAGAAAATCTACTCACAAGAACAGAACAGGCGGCAAACATGAACAGTGGAATAGACGTAAGCAGACTTACCTGAAAATTATCCAGTTTCAATGCATCTCTTACTTCTCCCAGTACAGGGGCAACCGCTACAATAGGTGAACGGAGGTTACTGGAAATTAATATAACTACCAGAACATTAATGATTAATAAAACATAAGAAGCATTCTTTTTTACTTCATTCTTCATCATAATAAAAACTTTTGCACAAAATTAATACAGTAATTTTGTTTAATTTTGCCAAAGTTTTAACCTAAAACGACATGAACGCTAACGACAGCATAAAAATAGATGAACTGAAAAAGCCTTATTTTGTATGGTTTGAAGAAAACTGGATACATGATGATGTGCTCCATTACCATCAAAAAGGTCAGCTCGTGTATGTGGAGAGTGGTTTTCAGTATATTACTATTGAAGAAAAAATCTATCTCCTTCCTCAGAATCATGCGGTATGGATCCCGCCAAATGCTATCCATAAAACCAATTCCCATTCTGAAAAGATCAAGCTGATGATCATGTTTGCGGAGATCAGCACCCAGGAACCTTTTTATCATGAAGTGAATGTATTTTCTGTTCCTCCTGTTTTGAAGGAAATGATAAAATATGCAGAGAAATGGTCTAAGCTGATGACTCCGGATCATCATGAGAGCCTATTTCTGAAAGCATTATTCAACGAACTTCCACGGTTTGTAGAACATTCTCTTACTCTTCATATCAGTCTTCCCAAAGATAAACGTCTTACAAAAGTTATAGAACATCTCCACAATCATTACCGGAATGAGATCAAAATGGAAGACCTCAGTGATACAGCACTTTTATCTTTCCGTACCCTGGAACGTATTTTCAAAAAAGAAACCGGCCTTACCTTAAGCAAATATCAACAAATGCTTCGTATCCTCAAGAGTCTGGAATATTTGAGTTCAGGAAATCTTACCATTTCAGAAACAGCTTATGAAGTAGGATATAAGAGTGTTCAGGCTTATACCAGAAGTTTTCAGTCTGTGATGCAGTTCAGGCCAACTGATTTTATTAAAACCATTCAATAAGCTTTAAAACACGTACAAAGCGGGTCGGGATTTATTAAAAAGAAGAGTTATTAACATCTCAAAACTTTATATATTCCTTTGTGTAAAAGCGATTGGGGATATTGAAAAAGATAATATTTCACATTTCGTTCATTTTTTCACTTCAATAGCCAATATTCAATTATGAGATTATTGAAAATAAAAAGGTCTCCACGAGTGAAGACCTTAAAAAAACACAAATGATGAAAAAAAATTATTTCGATTCACAAATATAAGCAAAAATCATGGTATGCAAAACATCATAAGCTTATTTTTTTTAAAAAAAATTTATTTTAAGTAAAAACAATTATTCCTTAAATGTTGTTGGTTTTCTTTGGGATTCCGAAATTACTAACGGAAAAATATATCTATTTAAATATAATTCGCCACCTGAAGAATTGTATGCCTGTTTTTTATCCAAAATAAAAATGTCGTAAAAAGTGAATTATTATCAAAATATGGCTTTGATGAGTCTGTATTCAAACAATTGTTTAACTCTTTTGTGACCCTGCTCATAAAATTTTATAGTTTTTTTGTTCTATTTTGCTTAAAAACCTGTCATATGAGTCCAAAGATATTTAAGGGAGTTCCTTCACAAAAATTCGGAGGCTTCCATGATACAGAAAGCAGAAAAGTATTTGAACAGGGTTTGATTCCGGAAAAGTTTACCATATTAAAAGAAAGATTTTTTTCAGTTAATAATTGGGGAAGTTATAGTGGAAAAGCATTTGCTACATTTAAATTGTATGATTTTGATGGGAATCCCGCAGACCGAGAACCTCAAAAAGGAGATTTTATCAGGATTGATATTCCTGGTCCGGGAGAACCTGAAGCTAAAGGATACGATTGGGTAGAAATAACAGATATCTGTTTCTATCAGGACAGTTTTTCCGAAAGTATATCAATCACATGCAGACCATCAATAGATCCTCAAAATAAAAAAAGCCGTCATATTGCTCATTTTTACAGTTCTGCAGCAAGCTCAACCTTTATGATATCCAGAAATATAGCTTATTTAAAAGCAGCTGTATACGGACGAAATGAAAGACCCAACTTGAATGCTCAACTCCTGGATGTTTTTAGAAATCTTGCCACTGCTATAGGTGGAATGATGGGGATTGCTAAAATACAATGGAAAGGTCTTACAGACGGTTTTTTGAATCTTGATTAAGGCTGTTCTTCCTTTTTTGATCTAAGTCAAAGTTTTTTATCTGTTGTACCGGGACCTTTGCACCCGAATATTTTAAACAAAATTTATGAGTACAACATTAGAAAAAGGACAGACTATTAATTTCTATCAGGCAACTGCTCCTATTATCATTTCGGTATTTGCGGTCTACCTTACCATAGGAATTGCTTTAGGAGTACTTCCCAGGTTTGTTCAGAACACATTAGGCTTTGACAGCATTATTGTAGGACTTGTGATTGGTCTGCAATCATTATCAACACTTTTAACCCGTGCCTATTCCGGAAAGATGACAGACACCAGAGGTGCTAAGAAAAGTAAAATGTCAGGTGTAATATTGGCTGTTATTGCTGGGATTATTTATGTACTGGCAGTATTATTCCAAGCTAATCCTATTCTGGCACTTGCTTCTCTCTTATTGGCAAGAATTATTCATGGGGTTGGTGAAAGTTTTCTGGTTACCGGAGCGTTAACGTGGGGAATAGGGCTTGTAGGACATTCCAGCTCGGGAAAAGTAATGACCTGGAATGGTATTGCCATGTATGCGGGAATTGCAATCGGAGCTCCCATCAGTATATGGTTAAGTAAAGAATACAATATTCTGCCTGCTTTTCTTTTTATTGCCTTACTTCCGCTGGTAAGCTGGCTTTCCACTGCTAAACTTCCTTCTATTCCTGTGGATAAAGATTATGTAAGAACACCTTTCTACAAAATAATTGGTGCCATATCTGGTCAGGGTCTGAGCCTTGCTTTTTCATCAATGGCTTTTGGATGTATTGCTTCTTTTATTGCGTTATTTTTCTCTCAAAAAAATTGGGGTGATGCTTCATTGGCTTTTATGATCTTCGGAGCATGTTATGTGCTGACCAGAATTTTATTTGCTTCTTTTCCAGATAAATACGGAGGCTTTACAATAGCCTTGATCTCTCTGATTATCGAAGTGGCTGGACAAATGCTGATTTGGACCTCTGCATCCAAAACATTGGCCATTATCGGATGTGGGTTGACGGGTGTTGGGTTTTCATTGGTTTTTCCGGCTTTGGGAGTTCTTGCCATTCAAAAAGTAAAACCGCAGATGAGAGGAACAGCACTAGGAGCCTATGTCGCATTTGTTGACCTTTCATTAGGGCTCGCAGGTCCTATAGCAGGATTAATTGCCGGTTGGTTTGATTATCAGACTGTATACCTGTTCGGAGGCATCAGCTGTATCATTGCAATGATTATTTTACTATTTAACAAAAAATAAAAATGGAACATTCACTAACATCTCAAGTAAAAGAAACGAAGAAAATACATTCTGTATTTACCGTTAAAAAGAAACTCTTTATTACACCACATTTAATCCGTGTTATATTTAATATTGATGAAAAACAGGCTGAACTATTGGCGAATGTAAAGTCCGGATCTAATAATAAAATCTTTATCCCCGCTGAAGAAGAAAACATCACTCTGATCAGAACCTATACCAATAGAAAAATTGACCTGGAAGAAAAAGAACTGAGTGTTGATTTTGTAGCTCATGGTGACAACGGACCAGCTTCTGCATGGGCATTGAAGACCAAACCAGGAGGTCTATTGGAAATAGGAATGAAAGAAAGTTCAAAACCGTTAGTTCCGAATGCTGATTTTTATCTGCTTGCAGGAGATGCAACGGCACTGCCGGTGATTTGTGCCATTTCAGAACAGTTTCCTTCCTATGTAAGAGCAAAAATAATATTGGAAGTGGCAGGTAAAGAGGACGAATTGATCCTGTGTTCTGCGGCAGATATTTCGGTTGAATGGCTGCACAATCCTCATCCTGAACAGGGAAGCAAGCTTGCAGAAGCAGTGAAATCTGTTCAGTTTCCACCTGGCGTTTTAAAAGAATATGTTTATATCGCTGCAGAATATTCCACTGTGCATGAACTTCGTACTTACTTCAAAACAACACTGGAATGGGATCCACATGGAATGTACATTTGTTCATACTGGAAAGCCGGACAGGCAGAAAACCTCTAAACAGGAAAGAATAAAAGATGTAAGCAAAGCCATTTATCACTATTTTTGCTTACATGCAGGAACTTTTAACGTCATATATCAAAAATAGAATATCAATAACAGATTATGAATTGGAAACGATACTTTCTTATTTTAAAGTTATTTCCCTGAAAAAAAATGAGTTATTACTTTCCAACGGGCAAAACAGCCAGAGAACATTTTTTGTTGTCAATGGCTGTCTCCGTATATTTTTTATTAATGAAGAAGGGCAGGATTCTACCCGATATTTTGCTTTTGAAAATCAGTTTGCAACTGCACTCACCAGTTTTATTACTTCTGAACCCTCTGAGGAATTCATAGAAGCCGTAGAGGATTCAGAAGTATATTATATTACTCATAAAGATTTTTATCATCTTCTGGAGATTATCCCTCAATGGGAAAAGTTTTACAGAATATATCTTGAAACTGCCTATGTAAATAATACCAAAAGACTGATGTCTTTCCTTGTTCAGGATGCACTTGAAAAATACCGCCAGCTTTTGGATGAAAATCCGGTGGTGGTAAGAAGGCTTTCCAATAAATTGGTCGCTTCATATCTTAATATTTCGCAGGAGACATTGAGCAGGCTGAAGTCAAGGCTTTGATTCTTGTTTGATAAACCTAACATTTTTACGAAGAGTTATTATTTATTTAAACTGCTTTTAAACTGGCTAAAATTCTCAAAAAATTAATATTACAGCCTTCTCAGAAAAAATTTAAGCCCTATATTTGCACTCATGTTAAAATGGTTCTCCATATTATGTTCAATAATGTATGTGCTGGCTACCACCAATGCGGGGGAAGTACTGAAAGTGCCTATGTTTGTGGAACATTTCATGGAATACCATGGAAGCTTTTCAGAATTTGTAATGGAGCACTATGATAACCACAAACAGGATTCTGACTGGGATACCGATCAGAAACTGCCGTTTATCAATCCACCTATCGTACTTACTGTACACGCCCAGCTTCCTGAGCTTTCATTTGAAATAAAAAAACCTAAGGAAATTACTGTTTCAAAGAAAAGCAGTATCTATAAGGAAAAAGATTTTTCCAACCAATACCTTTCTCAGATTTTCCAGCCACCACGGCTTTCTTAATTGACTTTACATTGAAAATTAATGCTTTATGTTTTTACCTAAAGCAGTGAATTCTTGTTACATATCAATTAATTCGTAATGCATTGTATTGATGCTTAAACCTTAACCAGAGAAGTTACAAACACTTGTTTTGATACTTTAAGTTTTGGGTGAATCTCAGCTTTTATAAAGCATTCCGGATTATCAATTAATAGTTTTTCCATGTTAAATAAAATTATTGAGTTTTCTGTAAAGAATAAACTCATCATTGCTCTGTTTACAGTAGCTCTCATCCTTTTTGGAGTCTATGAAACCACTAAACTTCCCATTGATGCCCAGCCGGACATCACCAATAATCAGGTTCAGATTATTACTACTGCTCCTTCTTATGGTGCTGCAGATATAGAACGCCTTGTTACATTTCCTATCGAACAGGCCACCAGCAATATCAGCGGAATTACGGAGCTGAGAAGTTTCTCACGATTCGGACTTTCATTAGTGACTGTAGTTTTTGATGATAAGACGGATGTGTATTGGGCTCGTCAACAGGTTCAGGAACGGTTGCAGCTTGTTCAGGACAATATACCAGCCGGAATCGGTAAACCGGAATTAGGGCCTATTTCAACAGGATTGGGAGAAATTTTCCAATATGTGGTACGGGCAAAAAAAGGATACGAAAATGTATATGATGAAACAGAACTGAGGACTATCCAGGATTGGGTGGTCAGAAGACAACTTCTTGGAACTAAAGGTGTGGCGGATGTCAGCAGTTTCGGAGGAAAACTGAAACAATATGAAATTGCCATTAATCCTAATAAACTACAAGCATTCAACATCAATATCAATGATGTTTTTGCCGCGCTGGAAAAGAATAACCAGAATACCGGAGGTGCATATATTGAAAAGAAAGAAACTGTTTTGTTTATCCGCAGTGAAGGGCTTCTGGGAAGTACGGAAGATATTGGAAGCATTCAGGTAGCGGAAACGAAAGAAGGCATTCCGGTACATATCAAAGATGTAGCTTCTGTGAAAATAGGTTATGCAACAAGGTATGGCGCTATGACTTATAATGACACCGGAGAGGTTTCCGGAGCTATAGTTCTGATGCTGAAAGGTGAAAATGCCAATGTAGTGATTGGAAATATCAAACAAAGACTGGAGAAAATTCAGGAGTCCTTACCGGAAGGAGTAGTAATTGAGCCTTTCCTTGATCGTGCTAAGATGGTGAATAATACCATCAGTACTGTAAAAACAAACCTGATGGAAGGAGCTTTGATTGTGGTTTTCATTCTGGTATTATTTTTAGGAAATTTCAGAGCAGGATTATTGGTGGCTTCTGTTATTCCTTTGGCTATGCTTTTCGCCATTATCATGATGAATATTTTCGGTGTAGGAGGAAATCTTATGAGTCTTGGAGCGCTGGATTTTGGTCTTATTGTAGACGGTGCCGTCATTATTGTGGAATCCGTGCTGCATCAACTTGCCCATAAAAAGCATTTTGGAAAAGACAATATGCTCAGCAAAAGAGAAATGGATGATCAGGTTTCCAGCTCTGCTACCAAAATGGTTAACAGTGCGGTTTTCGGGCAGATCATTATCTTAATCGTATATCTTCCGATTTTTACCCTTCAGGGAATTGAAGGGAAAATGTTTAAGCCTATGGCTCAGACCGTTGCCTTTGCCCTGATTGGAGCATTTATTCTTTCCCTGACTTATATTCCGATGATGAGTTCTCTGGTATTAAGCAGAAAGAAAAAAGAAAAAGAGAACATCTCGGACCGCGTCATGGGTAAAGTGGAAACCGGACATCAGCAATTACTGATGAAAGCTCTTAAATTCAGAAAAACTATCATCATTGGCGTATTGATCCTGTTTGCAGGTGCTGTTTTTACCCTTTCCAGAATGGGTGGAGAATTTATACCCTCTTTGGAGGAAGGCGACTTTGCTGTTGAAATGAGAATTCTTCAGGGAAGTAATATCAATGAAACCAAAAAAGCCACCACACAGGCCGCACATATCCTTTTAACACAGTTTCCTGAAGTAGAAAAAGTAGTCATGAAAATTGGGAGTGCAGAAATTCCTACAGAACCTATGCCTATGGATTCCGGAGATATGATCGTCGTTTTAAAGCCTAAAAAGAAATGGACTTCCGCAACAACATTTCCTGAGCTTTCTGACAAAATGAGCAAAGCATTAAGCGTTATCCCAGGCCTCACCACCAGTTTCCAGTTTCCGGTACAGATGCGTTTCAATGAACTGATGACGGGTGCAAGACAAGATGTAGTCTGCAAGATTTACGGTGAAGATCTGGACAGCCTTGCCACGTATGCCAAAAAGATTGGAAGCATTATTAACACTGTAAAAGGTGCACAGGATCTATATATCGAGCCGGTAGTAGGAGCTCCACAGGTTGTGATTGATTATAACCGTTCGGAACTGTCCCGATATAATATTTCAGTTGCAGATATCAACAGAGTGATTAATATGGCTTTTGCCGGACAAACTGCAGGAGCATTGTATGAAGGTGAGAAAAAGTTTGATATCGTTGTCCGAATGGATAATGAACATAAAAAAGATATTACAAGCATCCAAAACCTTCTGATTCCTACCACTTCAGGAGAACAGATTCCTTTGTCTCAATTGGCTAAAGTAGAGCTTAAAAACAGTCCGAACCAGATTCAGAGGGAAGATACTAAAAGGAGAATTATTGTAGGTTTTAATGTGAGAGGAAGAGATGTTCAGAGTATCGTGGAAGAACTTCAGCAAAAAACAGATAAAAGCCTGAAATTATCACCGGGCTACACTGTTTCTTATGGAGGAGCTTTTGAAAATTTAAATGAAGCCAAAGCCAGACTGGGAATTGCAGTTCCTATTTCGTTAGTGATGATTTTCCTGCTCTTATTCTTTGCTTTCGGTTCTGTAAAACATAGCCTGCTGATCTATACAGCCATTCCTTTATCTGCGATAGGAGGTGTGTACTTTCTGGCGTTGAGAGGAATGCCTTTCAGCATCAGTGCAGGGGTAGGATTTATTGCATTATTTGGAGTTGCCGTACTTAATGGAATTGTTTTGATATCAGAATTTAACCGATTGAAAAAGAATGGAATAGTAAATACGAGCAGAATTGTACTCATAGGAACAAAAATCAGGCTTCGTCCGGTTTTAATGACGGCTTTTGTAGCTTCTCTGGGATTCCTTCCCATGGCAATCAGCAACGGTGCAGGAGCAGAAGTACAGAGACCTTTGGCAACGGTGGTGATCGGAGGATTAATGCTTGCGACCCTTTTAACCTTGTTTGTCCTTCCAATTTTATACGTCCTGTTTGAACATATTAATAAAGATAAAATGAAATACTCAAAAAAACTCAACTATAAAAAATTGTCTGTTTTCCTGTTGTTAATATCCTTTGGAACTTATCAGGCTCAGGAAAATATTACCTACGATCAGGCTTTGGAAAAAGCATACCTGCAGAATGGTACTCTTAAAAATTCAAAATTAGTATCAGATTATCAGGAAAAACTGAAAGCCAGTTATCTGGATATTCCCCAGACGGAAATTACCGGAGGATTTGGTCAAATTCAGGGCGAGGAAACGGATAATTCATTCGGAATCTCTCAAAGATTCAGTTTTCCAACAGTGTATTCAAAAAGAAAACAAATGCTGGATGCCGAATGGTCTGCCAGTGTCATCAATCAGAATCTGACTAAAATACAGCTTACAAAAGAAGTAACAGATGTTTTCTACAGGATACTGGTGCTTCAGGAGAAGAAAAAAGTCCTGGAATACATCAGCCAGTTATATCATAATTTTGCAGATAAAGCCGGATTAAGATTAAAAAAAGGGGAAGCCAATATTCTGGAGGAATCCACCGCGGAAATTCAGAAAGAACAGATAGAAGTACAACTGAATACCCTTGAAAATGATCTGAATATTGCAAAGCTTCAACTTCAATTATTGCTACAGTCTACAACACCTTATCACCCCATTGCTGATCATCCCACGATGAATATTGGTTTACAGATCTCAGAAGAAATGGTAAAACAGCATCCTGAGCTTCAATATTTGCAGCAACAGATCAAAGTAGGAGAGGCAGAAGTACAGCTTGAAAAAAGCAGGCTGCTTCCGGATCTTCTTATAGGATATACCAATCAGAGTATGAAAAACATCAATAATAATCGGTTCAATTCGGTTCAGGTAGGAGTGGGAATTCCATTGTTTACCAAAGGACAGAGAGCTTTAGCAAAGGCAGCACAGACTAAAATTGTTATTTCCGAAAATCAGTATCAGAGAAAAGAAATTGAGCTTAAAAACAGATTGAAACAACAGTTGACTACCTATATGAACCAACAGCAGATCATCGAAAATTATGAACAAAAACAGCTTCCAAAATCTGAAATCATTTTAAAAACAGCCCAGAAACAGATGGAAGTAGGAGAAATAGACTATCTGGACTGGGTAATATTGGTGAATCAGGCCGTAAAAACCAAAGCAGATTATATTGATCAGCTGGAAAAACTGAATCAGATCGGAGCCGAACTTCAATTCTTAATTTCAAAATAATACCATCATGCATTTCAAGAATATATCCCTATACAGCCTAGCTTTCATCCTTACTCTATCTTCATGTTCAGGAAAAAATGAGGAGGAAAAAACGGTGTATGAAAACACGAAATTTTCTAAGAACGACAAAAACTCCGTTTATCTTACAGAAAAACAGATTCAGTCTGTAGGATTAACAACAACCAGTATTCAGAACAGGAATATGGAAAAGCTGGTGAGATTGAATGGAAAGGCGGAAATTGCACCTTCCCACATTAGTTTAGTTTCCAGTATTATGGGTGGACATATCAAATCGATCAATATCATTAATGGAAGTCATTTCAGCAAAGGTCAAGTGCTTGCAGTCGTAGAAGATCCACAGTTTATACAATTACAACAGGATTATCTGGTCACCAAAGCCCAGCTTGAAGCGGCAAGATTGAATTTCAACCGTCAGAAAGATTTGAATACAAGTAAAGCCAGCAGTGACAAAACCATGCAGATTGCCCAGGCAGATTATTCTACTTTGAATGCCACTCTAAAGGGGTTGGAAGAAAAACTGAAAATCATCGGAATCAATGCCAAAAGTCTGACTACCGGAAATATCAGAAGTAAAATCAATATTTATGCTCCGTTTACAGGTTTTGTAAGCAAAATTCTTGTGAATAACGGACAATACATCAATCCGGCAGATACTTTATTTGAATTGATCAACCCTGCAGGATTACTTTTAGAATTAAAGGTATTTGAAAATGATGTGAATGATATTCAAACAGGACAGGAAATTTTAGTGTATAACAATCAGAATCCGGAGCTGAAGTCCAATGCCAAAATTGTCAGCGTAGTGCCAAGTATTGAAAATGGAGGATCTGCCACTGCAATTGCTAAGCTGTCTTCGGCAAATGCTGAATTTGTAAAAGGAATGTATATCAATGCTGAAGTTAAAATCAGTAGCCGTTATACACAAGGTCTTCCCAATGAAGCAGTGGTTTCTTATGAAAATAAAAATTACGTTTTTGAAGATCTGGGAAAATCCAATTATAAAATAATTCCCGTAGTGACCGGAATTTCTGATGATCAGTTTACAGAGATAATAAAATCAGACTTTTTAAAAGATAAGAAAATTGTACAGAAAGGAGCTTACAGTCTTCTGATGATGCTTAAGAACAAAGCTGAATAGCTCTTAGGGAAACATGATACAAGTAAAAAGATCAGTCTGGTTTGACTGATCTTTTTGTTATTTTTTTACAGACTCATTCCAATGCACTCCCTGCTTTTTAAAAAACTCTTCAAGATTGAGCCAGTCCTGATAACTATGCAGAAATTCTTCTCTATTAACGGGTAATTCTTTACTATGATTATATTGCTTACATCCAAAACATAACTCAATATTCCTCCACTGATTTTCCTTATAAATAAACAAAGTATTGTGCGGCTCGAAACAGAAAGCTCCATCCCAGACTTTTACACTTTTCTGCCCTTTTATAATCTCTATTAATTCTTGTTTTGATTCAGGAGTGAGTACGACCTTATTTATTATGATTTCATTGTTGGGAACACCATTTTTTAGTAAGTCTCTGTAAATTGTTTTACTCTTACCAGGTGTTTCAATATCAAGTCTGAGATCTTCATGACTGGTAATAAGAATCGTTTCCGCCTCTTTTAAATAGTGAATAAGATCTTCATTGACATTTTGGGAAAAAGTCCAGATAGAGCTTAAAAATAAGCTTAATACGTATATTTTATTTGTTATCATTTAAGTTTTCTTCTGTATCTGTCATAAATAAGACCAACAACAGGATATATCAAACTGGTATAGGCTACTTTTTCAAAAATATAAAACCCAAATTGTCCATCAAGCTTCTCTACTTTCATTGCTTCAAACTGGAGCAATACATCACTCCCAAAAACAAATATTGAAGCCATAAAAACCAAAAGAATAATAAATGAAAAAATATCATTTTTAATTTTTCTGAGGGAGAATACATACGCAACTCCGGTAATACCAAGAAACAGAAGATCTGTTATAAGATGTTCTTTAATATTGGAATCAATCGTAAAAAGATCTCCTATTACGTCAGAAGTACTTTTTGCAATTTCCATTGCGACCAGGGCTCCAATTATTATAATGGAAGAAGAAAAAGCAATTAGAGCGGCGATTATTCCGGCGAATAATCCTTTATTTTTTCTCATAGGATGGTCATCGTTCAACTAATAAATATAGTAAAAAAAGTTATAGTTGATGTGGTAGTCATACAATTAATGGTGTCTCAGTAACAATTTTACAGAAATCGATTCAAAAAAATGACATTTGACATGTTTTACACAAAATGAAATATTATTTAATGCATAATTCATTTTAAAATAATATTTTTAAGGAGTGAATAGTTGTAAAGGATTTTTAGATGAATAACAAAAGAACTTTTATCAAAACTTTATGACAAAAAAACCTTTGCACAATTTCCATATTCCGGTAATGGGTCTGGCTTACACAATAGACAGCCCGATTCGTGTTGCCCAGTATGGAATTTCTTCCGTCATTTCCATTATTGATGATGAAATTCTGGAAAAAATGAAGAACTTTTACAACAAAAAGTTCAATCTTAACTATTTCGGAATTTCAGCAAAAACAGAAGACTACAGAGCCAGAAGAGTTACGGCTTATCTGGATATGGTGGATGATATTGTGAATGAAAAATTTGAATCTTTCAAACAAGAAATCAGCAAGAATAAAGAAGCTTTGATGGATTTCGTAGCTATGCTTCCCAATACATCAGATCTCAAAAACAGTCTTCAGAATCTTATCAATCAAAAAGACAATTGGAGTTCTAATATCAAAAATTTCATAGAATCCAATTTAAAACCGGGAAGTATTGATGTCAATATCATGACGAAAGTCGATAAAGACAATTATCAGAATAATGAACAGCTTCCTGTGATGTACAACGATGCGCATGCCTCTCTGCGTGGATTTGCCAAAAGTAAACTATCATCATCAATGGTTCTTTCTGCAGGGATGAACCCCCGTTTGTATAGCTATATGGAAGAGTTTGATGATTTTTTTCCGGATGAAAACGGCAACATCAAAAAGAAAATTATCCTTAAAGTAAGCGATTTCCGTTCTGCTATGATTCAGGGAAATTTTCTGGCTAAAAAAGGATTATGGGTTTCAGAATACAGAATAGAATCCGGACTGAATTGCGGTGGTCATGCTTTTGCCACTGAAGGAATGCTTCTTGGACCTATCATGGAAGAATTTAAGCAGAAAAAAAGCGATCTGATACAATCAGCTCACACCTTAATGACGGCTGCTTTAGAACAAAAAGGAAAACATATAGTTTCCGAACCTTTAGAAATGAAGATTACCGTTCAGGGTGGAGTAGGAACTTCTGAAGAGCATGAATTTTTACTGGCTAATTATAGTGTAGACAGTGTTGGATGGGGTTCACCATTTTTACTTGTACCAGAAGCAACATCGGTAGATACAGAAACCCGAAATCTGCTTTTACAGTCAAAAGAGAAGGATTTCTATCTAAGTAATATTTCGCCATTGGGAGTGCCTTTTAATACGGTAAAAGGGACATCCAATGAAGTCTTGAAGTATGAGAAAGAAGCAAAAGGGAAATATGGAAGTTCGTGTCCCAAAAAGCTTCTCGCACTAAGCAAAGAATTTTCTCAGGAAGGAACATGTACTGCTTCCAGAAAATATCAGGAGATCAAACTGAAAGAGCTGTTCGAAAACAAACAAACCTTGACGGAAAAGGAATTCAATAAAAGAAAATCCGAAATTACCGATAAAGCCTGCTTATGTGTAGGACTTGTGAATGCAGCATACATGGAACAGAACCTTGAAATTAAAGGAGAAAAGCAAGGCGTTGTAATATGTCCCGGACCGAATATTGCCTTTTTTGATAAGGAAGTTTCTCTTTCAGAAATGGTAAAACATATCTACGGAAACACCAATATTCTTTCTGATAATCAACGTCCGAATATGTTTATTAATGAACTGAAAATGTATGTGGATTATCTGAGAAAGGAAATCACCGAATCCACTGTACAGATTACTCATTCGCAGACAAAAAAATGGAATGCTTTCAGGAAAAATGTTCTTGAAGGGATCGCATATTATCATGAGCTTTTTACAGCATCATCATTCTTCAGCAACGGTTTATCAGCCATCAATCTTCAATTACAGGAATACAAACTTCAGCTTATTGCTATTGATATTCCACAGGTTGAAAAATAACCGTATTTTTAATTGATAGATAATAAAAACAGCTTTTCAAACGGGCTGTTTTTATTTTTTTTAGCTTTTTTGTTTGAAAATAGCAAATCAGAGATAAAATCTTTGCACCTTAAAGCAGCTGGTGTTTAATTTATTTGCGTCTTTGCGATTTTCTAACAAAATAATAATCAAAAAAACTGAGGAAAGATCAGCATTTTCATTTATAATAACTATAAAGAGAATGGTCATTTTGAATATTCTCCGGACTTAATATTCCTTACCTTAGAGCTCACTTAGTAAAATTATTTTTATGGAAAAAAGAAAAATCAAAAACACCGATTTAGCGATTGCCCCAATCAATTTCGGAGGAAATGTTTTTGGATGGACACTGGACGAAAAACAGTCTTTTGATATACTGGACCGCTTTACTGAAGCCGGATTCAATTTTATAGATACTGCAGACACCTATTCATGGTGGGTGAACGGAAAAGGCGGACAGTCTGAAGAGATCATCGGAAAGTGGATGAAAAGCAGATCAAACCGCAACGACATCGTTTTAGCAACGAAAGTTGGCTCAGAGACAAAAGAACATGGTTATGATATCAGTAAAAAACATATTCTTAAATCTGTAGATGAGTCTCTGCAAAGACTTCAGACGGATCATATTGATCTCTATTATACCCATTTTGATGATAACACCACTCCGGTAGAAGAAACGCTTTCTGCTTATGATGAGATCATTAAGGCTGGAAAAGTACGTTATATTGCGGCTTCCAACTTATCTCCGGAACGCCTGAAAGCATCATTTGAAGCCGCGGAAAAGAATAATCTTCCTAAATATGTTGCGTTACAACCTCATTACAATCTGATGGAAAGAGAAGGTTTTGAACAAAATTATGCTCCTCTGGCAGACCAGTTTGACTTAAGTGTATTTCCGTATTGGTCACTGGCAGCAGGTTTCCTGACCGGTAAATATCGTGATGAAGCAGATCTTGCAAAAAGCGCGAGAGGGGAAGGGGTAAGAAAATATTTGAATCCAAAAGGGCTTGAAGTTTTAAAAGCGCTGGATCAGGTGAGTGCAAAACACAATACCACTCAGGGAACGGTTTCTCTGGCATGGCTGCTATCCAATCCTTTGATCACAGCACCTATCGTAAGTGCCACCAGTGCTTCACAGCTGGAGACCGTATTCAATGCGCCTAAGCTTATTCTGGATCAGGAAGATATTGACCTGCTGAATAATGCAAGCAACTAATTTTTTCAAATTTCATTATAGACTAAAATTAAATCCGTTCAGAAATGAACGGATTTTTTTGTTATTCGACGATGTTAACCACCCCGTCAAAAATTCTTTGAATTTTCGCCACCCCTCCGGAGGAGGGGAATTTAGGTTTTCGGTTGTTATATTCTGTTATTACTATTAATCGGAATATTCCTTCAGAAGCTGTCTGTAGCTCATTAATATTGAAGATTTTGAAATAAAGCCTATGAAATCATTAGCATCACTCACTACCGGCAGATTCCACACTCCTGTATCATCAAAGGTCTGGAGAATATCCAGTGGTCTATTTTCCCTATGAAGAACAGCTGGTGGTGCTTTCATGATCTGAGTAACTGTCTGAGAGGTTTCCATTTCTTTGTTGAATAGATAAGGCCTTATATCATCCAAAGTAAGAACTCCTTTAAGTTTTCTGTTCTCATCTACCACAGCGAAAATATTTTTATCTCCATTCTTTACCATTTCAAACAATTCTGTAACAGAGGCATTCTGACTGATTGTTTGTGAATATTTGTCAATAAAGTCTTCAGTTCTCAGGGCGAAAAGTAGGTTTTTGTCATGCTTGTTTGTGAAAATTTTTCCTTCATCAGCTAATGATTTTAATTCCGGAGAAATTGGGGAGAACCATTTGGCAATAAGGTAAGATATGATAGAGGCTATCATCAAGGGAATAAACAAATCATATCCGAAACTTGATTCTGCGATCAGAAATATAGCTGTAAGAGGAGCATAGAGTACACCACTCATGGCACCTGCCATTCCTACCAGAACAAGATTGGTCACAGGAACATCCGTAAAGCCTAAATGCTGACAAACCAGTGCAAATAAATAACCTAAAGTTCCTCCGGCAAAAAGAGAAGGCGCAAAATTACCACCATTTCCACCACTGAATATGGTAAATGAAGTGGCAAATGCTTTTAGAAGCAATACCAGAACTAAAAATATAATAATGGTCCAGTCTCCGATCTCAAAATATCTGAAAAAACTGTTTTCAATAATAGAGTAGGTATTTCCATTGGTAAAAGCTTTTACCGTTTCATAACCTTCCCCAAATAAAGGAGGAAAAAGAACGCATAATAGAGAAAGAACAGCTCCTCCGAACATTGCTTTACGCATTCTCGAAAGCTGAAGCCCTTTTATAAAATGTTCTACTTTTTGAGAAATAATCACAAAATAACGGGCGTACAAGCCTGTAACAATTCCTAAAATAAGATAATACGGAACATTTTTATAGTTAAATGGATCTCTGGTATAAAACCTAAAAAGCACATCTTCCTGCAACAAAATCCTAGATAAAAGACTTCCGCAGACCGCAGCAACGACTAAAGGAATAAAATCTGTGAAAACAACTCCGGTTAAAAGAATTTCAAAGGCAAACATAATCCCGGCAATAGGAGCATTGAAAGCAGATGCAATCCCGGCAGTAGCTCCCGCAGCAAGTAATAAAGTACGTTCTTTGTAACTTAGTCTGTACGTCTGTGCATAATTGGAACCAATGGCAGCTCCGGTAACGGCAATAGGACTTTCTAATCCGGCAGATCCTCCCAATCCTACGGTAACTGCACTCTGTATTACCTGAGAATACATTTTAACGGAAGCCACAATACTGGAATTCTGAGCAATTTCGTACAAAATAGCTCCGATCCCTTTACGGTCCTGACCTTTGAACAGCGTCAGAACAATCATGGTAGTCAAAACAATTCCTAAAAATGGAAAGACGATATAGAATAATATCTGATATTCAAAATGAACTTTATTCGTAATAAAATAGTGAATATTGTGTACCAGCGTTTTCAGAATAACTCCTGCCAGACCAGCTGTGCAGCCTACCAGAATTCCGGAAAGAACAAGAAACTGATTTCTACTTAGCCTGTTGTTCAGCCAATGCAGAATAAGCTCATAACTGCGTGCTTTTTCTAGTCCGTATTTTTGGAAATCTCTTTTAAATTTAAGGAAGCTCAGGTACTTTTTTTTGTTGTGAATTTTCACCTTGGAAATATTTTATACTATCATCAGATTGATACAGCACCGTAAATTTATGAAATATATCACAAAAAACCTCCTTTTGAGCCTTTACACTTGTTCTATAGATTCTATTTTTGTAATTTATAATTTAATTTAAAATTCAAAATTTCTTCTAAATTTGGTTATAGATTTATCGCATGAAAATTCTTATCATTGAAGACGAAGCAGCACTTGCTCAAAGTATTTCCGAATATCTTTCCGGAGAAAACTACCTTTGTGAAACGGCCAGTACCTTCGGTGAAGCCATGGATAAAATTGAAACATTTGACTATGATTGTATTTTATTGGACATTATGCTACCGGACGGAAATGGACTTACCATTTTGGAAGAATTAAAAAAACAACAGAAACAGGACGGAGTAATTATTATTTCTGCAAAAAATGCCCTTGATGATAAAATTGAAGGGCTAAAGCTGGGCGCTGATGATTACCTTACCAAACCTTTTCATCTTTCTGAGCTTATGGCCAGAGTATATTCTATTATCCGGCGGAAACAGTTCAGCAGTTCTAATGTAGTAAAACAAAATGAACTTCAAATCGATTTATTGGCCAAAACTGTGGTTGTAAATGATGAAGTGATTTCTTTGACAAAAAAAGAATTCGATCTCCTCATTTATTTTATCGGTAACAAAAATAAAGTTATTTCCAAAAGTACTCTGGCAGAACATCTTTCCGGAGACTTCGCAGATATGCTTGACAATCATGATTTTGTCTATGCTCATGTAAAAAACCTCAAGAAGAAGCTCTATGACGCAGGATGTGGACATTATCTGAAAACAGTCTATGGAACGGGATATAAGTGGGAAAACTTAAGTAATTATGAATGATGAATTATAAATTATGAGTGAAAAGAAAAATGTGCTGAAAGATAAAAGTTTTAATTTTGCAATTAGGATCATTAATCTTTATAAATATCTTTCGGCTAATAAGAATGAATATGTTCTGAGTAAACAATTATTAAGAAACGGAACTGCAGTAGGAGCTTTAATAAGAAAATCACAGAATGCAGAAAGTAAAGCAGACTTTATTCATAAACTCGCTATTGCCCAAAAAGAATGTGATGAATCTATTTAATGGATTGAGCTTTTATTTCATACTGATTATTTATCATCCACAGAATATGAAAGCATCAATAATGAAGCTACAGAAATATTAAAAATAATCCGAAGCATTATCATTACCTCAAAAAGTAAAAATTTATAATTTATAATTCATCATTATTTTGAAGCCTCTACTCACCAAAACCACCAAACCCTTTCTTATATACGTACTTATTGTACTGATGATCAGTATTCCTGTGTATTATTTTGTGGTGGATACGATCTGGAAAAGTGAGTTGGATGAGCATAATCAGATTATTATAGAAAAAACGGCTTATGAATTCAATCAGCTGCAACTTTCTGAAGAAGCACTGGACAAAAGCCTTGAATTATGGAATCATATTCAGCCTGAAACCAATATTGAAAGAATTTCTCCCCATCAGGTAAAGCGGGACAGTGTTTATACTTACGAAAGGCATCTTCCTTTTATTTCGGAACAGAAAAAAGAACGCTACAGATGTCTTGAAAAAGTAATTTATCTTCATAATAAGCCCTATCTGTTTACCATACAGACCAATATTGAGGAATCTCATGAAACCATAGCAGTTATTGCCATGATTACCATTTTCTTTTTTGTGGTGATTGTTGTTGGTCTTTTATATCTTAACAGAAGGCTTTCCTCATCTGTCTGGAAACCGTTCAGAAGTACATTGGATCAGTTGAAGAGTTTCAATCTTAACAGTCAGAATACTATAGAATTTCCGACTTCTGACACCACTGAATTTGAAGAACTCAATCAGTCTCTTTACAAACTTATTGAACGTAATGTATCAGCTTACAAAACCCAGAAAGAGTTCACTGAAAATGCCTCCCACGAATTGCAGACTCCACTTGCCATTATTAAAAACAAACTGGATCTTTTGCTTCAGGATCAGAATCTTACCGAAAAACAATACAGCATTGCAGAAGATATGAACAGGGCGCTTACAAGAAGCTCCCGTATCAATAAAAACCTTTTGCTGCTTGCTAAAATTGATAATAACCAGTTCGACAGTTCAGAAACTATTTCTTTTGATCATTTGCTTCATCAAAGCATTGATATTCTCAGAGAACATTTTGAGCAAAAAAATATTTCAGTTACAGAACATATTTTCAATGAGGTACAGGTAAGTGGAAATAATATTCTGGCAGAAATACTGATCAACAATCTTATTATCAATGCAATCCGTCATACTACTGCAGGCGGGAGTATTTCTCTACAGCTTACTGATTCTGTTTTTGAAGTTTCCAATTCCGGGACTGAGAAACTGAATACAGATTTTTTATTCAAAAGATTTTCAAAACTTTCAACAGATAATAGTGGAAGCGGGCTGGGGCTGTCTATTATTCAAGAAATCTGCAGACTTCATCAGTGGACTATCAACTACAGGTTTGAGAATCAACACCATATTTTCTCTGTTAAATTATAGTTAAAAATATTCCCTTTTCCCACAATTCTAAATTTCTTCTAAATCGGGTTGCACCTTTGTATTGAAAACATACTGAGGTATAAATTTTATTTAGAAATGAGAACAGTAAACAAAGTTGCAACCGTTACCCTTCTATTCTGGCTGATGAAAATTGTAGCCACCACATTAGGAGAGACTTTAGGTGATTTTATTTCTATGACGCTTCATCTGGGCTATATAGTAGGTATTCTGATTACCCTGTTGTTCTTTGTCGTCATTTTATCCGTGCAGCTTGGTGTAAAAAAATATATACCAGCCATCTATTGGATGGTGATTATAGGAACAACCACTTTAGGAACGGAAATCTCTGACTGCATCGACAGAACTCTGAAGACCGGCTATCTGACTGGCAGTTTAATTTTACTTTCAGGTCTTTTATTTTCTTTGTTTTTGTGGTATAAAAAGTATGGTAATCTTGAGGTTTATCCCATTTTTGAAAGAAATAAAGAATTATACTACTGGACTGCCATTTTATTTTCCAACAGCCTGGGAACTGCTTTTGGAGATTTTCTGAGTGATAATTTAGGACTTGGCTACATGACAGGAGCTTTGATTACCGGACTGATTATCCTTATTGTTGTCGTACTTCATTATGCCACAAAGATCAATCATGTGTTGCTGTTCTGGATTGCTTTTGTTTTCACCAGACCATTTGGGGCTACTTTCGGAGATCTTTTAACCAAACCTTTAGCGAAAGGAGGGCTGGATCTGGGAACTCTCAATGCTTCTCTGATATCTCTTGCTCTGATGGTATTGATGATTGTCATTTCACAAAGAAAATACAACCGGGAATTACCCCTTCAAAACGAATAATCCAACACCTGTTATAACGAAAAAGACTTTAAAGAAAATATAAAACTAGAAGAATGAATAAAACAGCTCTGATATTTTTTCCAGCCTGTATAGTGGCTTCTTCCTTTGTTTCTGCACAGATAGCTTCTGTGACGGCTTCAGGAAGGATCACGAGTATAGACAAAACAGCATTGCCTTATGCTCATATTATTTTAAAAAAAGAAAAAGACAGCACTTTTACAGCCGGAACAATTACCAATGAAGACGGCAGATTTTCTCTTACCGGAATAAAACCAGACCACTATCTTCTGGAAACCTCACTCGCAGGATATCGTACACAGATACAACCTGTTTTTATAGGAAGTCTTTCTGAGTTTCTGGAAATTCCTACCATTGAGTTAACTCCACAGCAGGAAACTGAAACCAAAATAGAAGCGATTACCATTACAGCTTCCAAAAAGAATGAAATAGACAGCCGTTTGGATAAGAAAACCTATTCTGTGGCCGATAATATCAGTCAAAGCGGTGGTTCCGTATTACAAAGTATGCAAAACCTTCCGGGAATTACCGTACAGGATGGTAAAGTACAGCTGAGAGGCAATGATAAAGTAACCGTTCTGATTGATGGCAAACAGACGGCTCTTACAGGTTTTGGAAGCCAGACCGGACTGGATAATATCCCTGCTTCTGCGATTGATAAAATTGAGATCATCAACAATCCTTCCTCAAAATATGATGCGAACGGAAATGCCGGAATCATCAATATTATCATGAAAAAAAATAAACAGAACGGATGGAACGGAAAAGCAGGGTTCACTACAGGACTAGGTTCACTTTGGGTAAGAAAGGAAAATCTTCCCACCATAAGACCACAGTATACTCTTACGCCTAAAATTAATCCATCATTATCTATCAATTACAGAAAAAACAAAGTCAATATATTTTTACAGGCGGATAATCTTTATACGGAAACCCTTAACAAAAATGAATTTGTTACCCGTAGTTATGATGACGGAACATTGATCAATTCTCAGCTGAAAAGAAACAGAAATACCAATTTCTTTACGACCAAAGCCGGAATAGACTGGAATATTGATCCTCAGAATACCTTCACTATTTCAGGAATGTATGGAAGTGAAAAAATTATCGACAGGGGAGATCAGCCGTTTTTCAATGGAGATATGTCTCAGCGTATTCGTTTATGGCAGTTTCTGGAGGATGAACTGAAAACAACAGTGATGGGAACTGCTTCTTATCAGCATAAATTCAAAGAAGCCGGACATGTACTGAATGTGGGATTCAACTATACGTTCCATAGAGAGGATGAAAAATATTTCTATGACAATTATCTGCCGTCTTCTACCGGAACAGATGCTTTTAAACTATTATCGGATGAACAGGTCTACGATTTCAATGTAGATTATGTAAAACCTTTAAAATATGGACGAATAGAAACAGGAATTAAGCTGAGAAACAGAAGCATTCCTACCAATATGAATTTTATTCCGGGGGCAAACTCTGTTCTGGATGTTTCTGCAGGTGGGAAGGCAGATTATAAAGAATTTATTCCTGCCGTGTATGGAAATTATATTTTTGAAAATGAAAAATGGGAAGCAGAATTGGGGCTTAGACTGGAATATGTGAGAATTCAGTATGATGTAAATCCAAACCATCCTACGTATAAAAGTGACGGATACAATTACACCCAGCCATTCCCGAATTTCAGGTTGGCGTATAAGCTTGATGACCGTAATAAGTTCTCTGTTTTCTACAACAGAAGGGTAGACCGTCCCAATGAAGTAGATATCAGAATTTTCCCTAAATATGACGATGCTGAAATTATTAAAGTAGGAAATCCTGCCTTACGTCCACAGTTTACGAACTCCGTTGAACTCGGATATAAACACAATTGGGATAGCGGATATTTATATTCTGCATTATATCATCGTTTTGCCAATGGGACGATCACTAGAATTTCCAGTATTGTTCCGGGCAGCACTTTAATTTATGCCATCTTCCAAAATGCAGGGAAGAGTTATAATACAGGACTTGAAACAATTTGGAACCAAAAAGTATCGGATGTTTATTCCCTGAATGTCAACGGAAATATATACCGTAATCAGATTGACGCATTTACCGTACAAAATCTGTATCCTCAGCCTAATACATTCTCTGCAGATCAGCAAACAGCTATCTCAGGGAATGTTAAGATGAACAATGTTTTTCATTTCTCCAAAGGGTTGGATATGCAGTTTACCTTGGTGTATCTGGCTCCGGATATTATTCCTCAGGGAAAAATACAATCAAGATTTTCGATGGATGCAGGAGTGAAAAAAACCATTCAGAAAGGAAAGGGAGAACTTTTTTTTAACGCCTCAGATTTACTCAATACAATGGTGATCAAGAAGTCTGTACAGGGTAAAGGATTTGCTTATACCAGCAATGATTATTACGAAACCCAGGTGGTTCGCTTGGGATACAGCTATAAATTTTAATACAGAATCGGATAATTTTAAAGTAATTTAGAATGAAAAAGCACTTTCAAAAAACATGGATGTATGTAATGATTTTGAGTTCAATTTTAAGCAGAATCAATGCACAGAGTGTCAATGATACAATTAAGGTTGAAAAGTCTGTACAGGATAGCATTAGCACGAAAGAAGTTCAAAAAAACACACTGAATTATAAAAGCCTGATCATTCCTGCAGTATTTATTACCTATGGATTAGCAGGTCTTTCCATTAAGAATCTGAAGCAGCTTAATGTATCTACTAAGGTTGAAATCAACGAACATCAGCCTAAACAGATACAGCTCGATAATTATACCCAATATGCTCCGGCAGTAATGGTATACGGGCTTAATGCAATGGGAATAAAAGGAAAACATAATCTGAGAGACCGCACCATCATTTATGCTTCGTCACAGTTAATTGCAGCTGCCTTTACAATGCCATTAAAGTATCTGGTAAAAGAGGAAAGGCCGGACGGATCTAATACGTTATCTTTTCCTTCAGGACATGCTGCCACCGCATTTTCTTCAGCACAATTTATGTTCCGGGAATATAAAGACACCAATTTCTGGCTCAGTATCTCCGGATATCCGTTTGCAATTTTCACCGGAGTTTACAGAATGTTGAATGATAAACACTGGCTGGGAGATGTTGTAGCAGGAGCCGGATTTGGAATTCTTTCTACAGAACTGGCTTATTGGCTGTTTCCAAAAATTGATAATTTATTACGAGGAAAAAATAAAGTTAAACCTTCGCTTTCATCCACGATGGTAATGCCATTTTATCAGAATAAAATTGTGGGAATTGGTTTGGTAAAAACCTTTTAAAACAAATTCTTCATTATATTTATTAAAAGCATCATTTCTTCTTGAATGGTGCTTTTTTCTTTACACCACCTTAGCTTTACGGATTATTTTGGCTAATATATTGGGAAAGAATCTCTTTAGATACACAGCCATAACTTCTTTACCGCCTATAGCTTTTTGATGTTTCTGTTTTTCAATGGCATGGAGCATTTTTTTTGCAAAAATATCTGTAGGCATACCATTCTTTGTGGCATCATCCATAGTACCCTGTAATGATCCGTTTCCTGTAACTGCATTAATAGAAATATCAGTTTGTCTAAAACCAGGACAAATGATCGTAATCTTAATATTCTGACTGAATAATTCTGCCCTCAAGGCATCAAAAAAACCATGTAATGCATGTTTTGCACCGGCATATCCGCTTCGCATAGGAGCACCGAAAATTCCCATTAAACTGGACACGACGGCAATGTGTCCTCCTTTATTTTTAATCATATAAGGCAAAACAGCCTTTGTAAGAGCTACTGTTCCGATATAATCAATATTGATAAGCTGTTTATCTACTTCAATATCGGTTTCCATAGCTAATGACCGTTGTGACAATCCTGCATTATTAATCAAAATATCGATCTTACCGAATTGTTCTGATGCTTTTACTGCAATGGAAGGCATTTCTTTATGATTTTGAAGATCTAAAGGAATTACCGCATACCGATCTTTACTCAAACCAGCTTTTTCAGCAACGGAATGAAGCTGTTCTTCTTTTCTGGAAGAAAGGATAATTTTGGCATTGCTACTTTCGGTTAACTCTTTTACCAAAGCTTCGCCAATGCCTGAGGATGCTCCTGTGATCCAGATGACTTTATGATCGAAATAATTACTCATATTTATTAGTATTTAATTTTAAAGTCCGGCAATGTATTTTCCGGCTTTCATTCCTGAAAAGATACAACCACCTAAGAATGTTCCTTCCAGAGCTCTGTAGCCATGCATTCCGCCACCGCCAAAACCGGCAGCTTCTCCTGCAGCATACAGTCCTTCAATAATACTGTCATCCTCTCTCAATACCTGACCATTCAGATTGGTTTTTATTCCGCCCAACGTTTTTCGGGTTAAAATATTAAGGCGTACAGCAATCAAAGGTCCGTTTTCAGGATCTAGAATCTTATGCGGAGCAGCAACTCTTCCCAATTTATCACCTAAATAATTTCGGGTATTCCGGATATAATTAACCTGAATGTCTTTTGAAAACTTATTGTCTAGCTCTCTGTCTCTGGCTTCAATCTGAGATTTTATGTTTTCATATTTCAACAGAGTATTTCCAGCCAGTTCATTCATTCTTTTAACCAGATCTTCCAGACTATCTGATACAATAAAGTCTTTTCCGTGTTCTTTAAAAGCTTCTACAGGTCCTGGTGCTTTTTTACCAAAAATCCTTTTCAGAAAAAGAGAGTAGTCTTTATTAGTGATATCAGGATTCTGCTCTGAACCTGAAAGAGCAAATTCTTTTTTGATAATTTTCTGAGTAAGAATAAACCACGAATAAGAAAACCCCGTTTCCTGAATATACTGTAAAGTTCCCAGCGTATCAAATCCAGGGAGAAAAGGGGCTGGGAGACGTTTCCCTTTTGCATCAAACCATAGCGATGAAGGCCCCGGAAGTATCCGGATTCCGTGTTTTGGCCAGATTGGATTCCAGTTCTGTAAGCCTTCTGTATAATGCCACATTCTGTCCGGATTAATGATATGAGCGCCTGCATTTTCTGCAATGCCTATCATTTTACCATCCACATAGGCCGGAACACCACAAACCATGTTTTCGGGTGCTTTTCCCAATCTTTCCGGCCAGTTTTTTCTTACCAGCTCATGGTTGGCACCAATTCCTCCGGAAGCGATGATGATATTTGGAGCTGTATATTCAAATGTTGAGATAACATTTTTGTTGGTAGCAGCACCTCTTTCCTGGGTATCATTTTCCAGAATATCCCCTTTAAGACCTTTTATCTTTCCGTTTTCGGTAATAAGTTCTGTCACCCGATGTCTGAATTTCATCTGAAGCAGCCCTTTTTCCTGAGCTTTATAAGCTTTTTCCACAAAAGGTTTTACAACTCCCGTTCCTGTTCCCCAACTCACATGAAAGCGGGGTACAGAATTTCCATGACCTGTTGCGGAACCATCACCACGTTCCGCCCAGCCTACCATAAACATTAACTTGATTCCCAGTTTTGAAATATATTCGTACTTTTCATCAGCAGCAAATTTCAGGTAAGCTTCAGCCCATTGACGAGGCCAGTAGTCTTCCGAGCGGTCAAAACCAGCTGTTCCTTTCCAGTCCTGTAATGCCAGTTCATAAGAATCTTTGATTCCCATTCTTCTTTGCTGTGGTGAATTGATGAGAAATAATCCTCCAAATGACCAGAATGCCTGTCCACCAATGTTCTGTTCAGTTTCCTGATCTAAAAGCAGTACTTTTTTCCCGGTATTGGTAATTTCCATGGCAGCAGTAAGCCCTGCCAGTCCGGTTCCGATAATGATAGCATCAGGCTGGAATCTTTCTTCCATTGTTAAGAGTGTTTTTATTCAACAATACTTCACATAAATGTATAAAATTATTTGTTAAAGGCTTTAAAATTAAAAATTTTAATAAGTCAACTTGAAACACTCCAGCCCTGAACTCTGAACTTTTCAACTTATCTTTGTGAAAAATAGAAGAATGAAATATTTGTTTATCATTGCTTGCTTGGTCTGTTCAGTTTTCATTCAGGCACAGCAAAAACAGGATCCATGGAAAGACAGCCAGCTGATGGATCCCGTATTACTGGCTTCCAGAATTGAAAAAAATAAAACAAAAGATCTTGTGATTATTTCAGTTGGTCCTGAAGCTATTATCAAGGGTTCTGTTGACATTGGCCCAACACATGAACCTGAAAATCTGGAAAAATTGAGAAATTATCTTAAAGATATTCCAAAGAACAGAGAAATTGTGGTCTACTGCGGATGCTGTCCTTTTGTAAAATGCCCCAATATTCGTCCTGCATTTGCTTTGCTGATAGAAATGGGCTTCAAAAATGCGAAACTTTTAAATCTTCCGAAAAATATCAAAACAGACTGGCTTGATAAAGATTATCCTACAAATGATTAATATGAAGAATGGTTTTAAACTACTATTTTTTATACTGTTTTCAAGCTATATGAATGCTCAAAACAAAATAGAAATAGGGAAGAAAGCGCCTGAAATTACAATGACCAAAGCGGATGGAACTTCATTTTCTCTTTCCGAATTGAAAGGAAAATTGGTTCTGATTGATTTCTCGGCAACATGGTGTGCTCCTTGTGTAGAGGAACAACCTCAGTTGAAAACGATGTATAGTACCTACTCAGAACAGATAAAAAATAATCAGTTTGAAATAGTAGGTGTTTCTTTGGATAAGAATAAAGAAAACTGGCAGAAAACAATTGACAGATTTCAGATCAACTGGATACAGATCAGTGATTTAAAATTCTGGAAAAGCCCTGTAGCAAAGCTTTATGAAGTTGATGAACTGCCTTTTAATGTCATTATTGACGGGCAGGGAACTATTTTAGCTAAAAACCTTCATGGCAAAGAACTGGAAGATTTCATTAAGAAAAGTCTGACACAGAATTAAGAAAGATTGTTTTCTGGATATAATATAAAAGAGTGGTAAGTTATTTTACCACTCTTTTTTAATTGAAAAAGATAAAAGTATTTGTGTATTAGAATCTTGCCATAATCATTTGAAATATCTGTTGAAGACGGGTTAATGATTATGAGGGAACTCATCATCGTATCTGGGCGTAAAGATAATAAATTCTTTTAATTAAATCACTTTATATTGAAATATGTTATAAAATTAATATCTCATTAAAATACTGTTCATCAATAAAAGTTATAATTACCACGAACATAAAACGTTTATATTGATTTAACAGTTGTTGATATTCAGAATATTGTGCCTTTGTTTTTGTATACTAATTTTGTTTCTATGAAAAAGAGTTTCTACCTCCGTTTTGCGCTTTCAGTGATCTTGCTGATGCATAGTCTGATTTCTATTTTCAGTGGGGATGTAAATGACTTTGGACAGATCTATCTGAATGGATTAGGTTTCAATCCTGTAGGAATTTATATAGCCTGGGTAGTAAAACTGACCCATCTTTTATCGGTACCATTAATCTGGGTTGACAGATGGATCAAGCCAGTGGCTGTTTGTAATATTTTGATTTTCATTTTTGGAATCTATTACGTCCACTGGCAAAATGGATGGTTTGTGGCAGGTGGCGGAACTAATGGTATTGAGTTCAATGTTTTGCTGATCTTCAGTTTTTTTAATCTGATGTACCCCGAAGTTTCCCTGAATTTTATGAATAAAAAGAAGAGGTAACATTTTAAAATCATTTGTTTTTTCATAGTCCTTTATTAGCAGCCATCATCAATACTGATAGTTGGTAGATGGTAACCTTCATTTAATAGACTTATTTTTTATATTTGAGAGAACAAATAGTACTTTGTACTTTTAAATGATAATAAGCTTGAAATCAGACAGTCAATCTAAATGGCGGATTCATCTGCTTTTTTGGATATTGTATTATATTCTGGAAATTTACCTTGACTTTTACTGGTCCAGATATCAGTTTCCGGATTTTAAATGGCAGATAAGACTTCAGAATACCTTTATGCTGGAGCTCGGATATCTTTTTGTGAAAATTCCCTTAGCGTATGCTTTGCTGTATGTAAACGAAAGGCTTGATCTTAAGCATGTTTTTAAATATATTTTCTGTATTCTCATTGTAATAGCAGCTGTTTTGGTTCACCGTTTTTTAACCCATTATATTTTTTATCCTGAGATCTATGGCGTTACAGAAACATTGGACGGAAAGCATGCTACAGGATTTATCAACGGCTATGTGGCTTTTAATTCTTTTATGGATCTGATTTTTATGGTAGGTCTTATTTTTGGGGTTGAAATTACACGACAAAAGAATGTACTCAAAGAACAGATCTCTCAATTAAAATCAGAAAAACTAGATCAGGAACTTACTATGCTGAAGGCTCAGATCAATCCTCATTTTCTTTTCAATACGCTTAATAACATTTACGGAATGGCACTGAAAAAAGCAGATGAAACTCCGGATGTTATTCTGCAGCTTTCCAAAGTAATGCGGTATAATATTTACGAAGCTGCAGAAAAAACTATTTCTGTAGTCAAGGATATTGAGAATATTAAAGATTTCATCCAGATTCAGAAGATTCGTTACCGTCAGCTTACTGTGAACTTTACAGAAAATATTGATAATGCTTCTCAGGAAATTTCACCACTGATATTGATACAGTTTATAGAAAATGCCTTTAAACATGGCGTTTCCGAAACCCTGGGAGAAGCATTCATTACAGTAGATATCCGATTAAAAAACGGAATTCTTACTTATTTCATAGAAAACTCCAAACAGGAACAACCCCATGAGCATTCCACAAAAATAGGTCTGAAAAATATCCGCAGGCAGCTCGAATTGCTTTATCCCAATCATACGCTTTCTGTAGAAGATAAGAATAACCGCTATATTATAACTTTAATCATTGATTTCCATGATACAACCAGCCACTAAAAGATACAACTGTATTATTGTAGAAGATGAACCTATTGCTGCTGATATACTGGAAAATTTCATTTCTAGAGATCCGGAACTGAATCTCGTAGGAAAATGTGCCGATGCAGTATATGCCAGCAGTCTTTTAAGTATTCATGATGTAGATTTAATGTTTCTTGATCTTCATCTTCCTGTAATAAAGGGCTTTGATTTTCTCAGAAATGTAAAAAATCCTCCTTTTGTGATTGTTACAACTGCTTACCATCAGTATGCGGTAGAAGGTTATGAGCTAGATATTGCGGATTATCTGATGAAACCCATTCCTTATGAGCGTTTTTTGACTGCTATTGAAAAATTCAGGTATTTGATGGAAGCAGAAGATGCTTTACTTGAAGTTTCTGAACGTGATTTTATTTTCATGAACAGTGGTAAAAAGAAGGTTAAAATTATTCTCCAGGATATTTTTTATATTGAAAGTTTAAGAGAATACATTCATATTCATACAAAGACAAAGACTTTCACTTTTAAAATGCCCATCAGTAAAATAGAGGAAATTCTAAATCCCGAAATGTTTGTCCGCATTCATAAATCCTATATTATATCACGATCAAAAATAGAGGTGAAATCTGTCAATATTATTCAGATCAATGGAAAAAAACTTCCCGTGGGGAGAACTTATAAGCCATTGATAGAGCTTTAGGATTGAGAAGTGAAATTATGTTTAAAACCACCCCGTCAAAAATTCAAAGAATTTTTGCCACCCCTCCAAAGGAGGGGAATTTTAAGTCCTTCGATTCAAAGGGTGGCAAATATAAATGAAGATAGTTTATTATTTGAATGTTGAATAATGTTTTGGTTTAAGACTTATAATTATCTTAAGCCAATTTTTGTTTAAAATACCTTAAGACCAATGATTCCCACTACAATCAATAAAGCAGAAAGCAATCTTAAAATACTTGCAGAATCCTGAAAAAAAAGAATGCCCACCAATAAAGTTCCTACCGCCCCAATTCCTGTCCAGACTGCATATGCCGTTCCTATAGGAATACTTTTTTGAGCAAACCAGAGAAATCCACCACTGATGGTCATGCATAAGATCGAAAACATGATCCAGCTCCATTTATTATTTTCCGGTTGTTGGGATAATTTAAGCCCCAAAGGCCATCCAATCTCAAAAATTCCTGCGATAATTAATGCAATCCAGTTCATACTATTTTTGTTTTAATGATATTGAGAATGAAAATCTATTAAAGAAAATTCATTGCTTTTACAATACAAAATTACCGCTATCAATTTATAATCAATACTATAAACTATGTGATCCGGCAAAAAACAGAGATAGAATGTATTTTACCGAAGATGAAACGTTTCATATAATATAATAATATAATGGAATTTGAATAACACAAATAGTGATACCTTTATACCACGAAGTAACTTAATATCATTATGCTGACAGACATTATTTCAACACATCTTAACGTTATTTTTTGTGGAATTAATCCAGGTTTAAAATCCTCAAATGACGGCCACCATTTTTCAGGGAGGAGTAATCGTTTTTGGAAAGTACTGCATCAGGCAGGGTTTACACCCTATGAAATAGAAGCGGTGAATGATACTTCTCTTCTGGATTTTGGATATGGACTAACGACAGCTGTGGCTAGAGCAACCTCCCGTGCAGATGAACTTTCAAAGGAAGAATTTGATGAATCTCTTGAAAATTTTAAACTTAAAATAACAAAATATCAACCGAAATATGTTGCTTTTCTAGGCAAAGCAGCTTACAAAGCATTTTCTAAGAAAAAAGAAATTCTTTGGGGAGAGCAGCCAGAAGATTTTTGCGGGGCAAAAGTATGGGTTTTACCCAATACAAGCGGTCTGAACCGAGGTTTTTCTCTTGATAGTCTGGTGATGTATTATAAAGAGTTCCATCATTCGGTCCATGAATCCTGATATTTATACTTTATTAGGTTTACTCACATATTTATTTCCCTTCACAAAAAAACGCCAGGGTAAAAGAGCATCTTCCTGTGCATAGGCAACACCAATACGAGGACTTGCACTGATTTCATCCTGAGCATATGAAATTCCATGGTCTTCAATCCAGATCTCATGTCCGGCCAGATCTTTTTTATTGAATGTCCTGTCAATTCCTAATGCTTTCGCTGCCGATCCGGGGCCTGCAGAAATAGAAGGTTTAGAAGCTGACATATTCCTTCTGAGTTCCATAATTTCTGTTCCAATTAAAGGTTCTATAGCTCTCACAAGAACAGCATGAGGATCATCTTGCACTGAAGTCACCACATTAAAAAGATGATGAACCCCGTAGCATAGATACACATAAGATACACCGCCATGACTGTATAATGTTTCTGTACGATCTGTACGTCTGCCTTTATAGGCATGGGAAGCTTTATCCTTAACGCCAAAATAGGCTTCTGTTTCTACAATAATTCCTGCTGTTGTTTCACCATTGATTTTGGTAAAAAGTACTTTTCCCAAAAGGTCCTGTGCCAGAAAAAGAACATCCTGATTGGAATAATAGGAGGGTGGTAGTTTCATGAATGATGTTAGAATTATTAATTCAAAAATAATAATAATTTATCTTAAATGAAATTCGGGAAGATGAGTTTCTTTTTTTAAATAATAAATATGTACAGAGCCGTAATTTTTCAATATTATTTTTTTATGAATATTTATACTAAAAAAAATGTTATTCTTTGCATAATATGTTTGATGGTAATTTTTACAGTTCATTTTGTCAAGATATAAATAAAATAAATCTATATTGATACAATAATAGAATAATTAAATAATTGAAAATTAATAACTTAGATTAAAATGAGAAACTTGTGTTGTATGCGTGATGTATTTATGTTGTATATATTTATTTGATATATTTTGATTTTTAATGCAGATTTGTCACCAAATAACACAGGATGAAAAAAATATTATTACAGGCTTTTGTGCTTACTTTTGCATTAAGCCATTCCCAAGTAGGCATTAATCAGTCATCACCGTCTGCTGCACTGGATATCGTCTCAAAAGGCAATACCAATACTACAAAGGCATTGGAAATAAACAATTCCACAGGAACGGAAATGGTGACAGTTCTTGATAATGGGAATGTGGGAATAAACGCACCTATCCCAACTGCTAAGCTGCATACCAAAGGAAGTATCCGTTACGAAAATCTTCCCCAATTAGCAGGCAGTGTAACACCTATTGCAATAGATGCTAATGGATATGTAGGTACCTATGTACCTGCTGTACTTTATTCTTACATTACTATCGACAACTCTCAGACAACTTCTCCATTTTCTCTTTACAATAATAGTATTTTCTACAGTTTGCCTTTCCAGGCTACCGGTATTGCCAGTAATTCACTAAATGTAACATTGGGCACTGATGCATCTGCAACGCTTAACAGAACCTCCGGAGGAAGTAATCCGGCAACCAATGTAATTTACATTACCATTCCTGATCCTGGCGTATATAAACTAAATTTAAAGTATTCTATTAATTGTACTGGTGCTATATCGGGAAGCAATGGAGGAAACAATTTTATAGGTGCAGTTAGCAGTATTTATCTGGCAGCTACAGGAAGTACTACTTATAATGAACAGGCCAGTATACGCAGCAATATATTTCCTCTACGTGACAGTGCAGGTAGTTTAAGTAGCCCAGAGCAATATGATTATCCCTCACAAAATAGTATGTTTTCTATTATAGCTACTACAACAGCCAATCAGAAACTTGCTCTATTTACTAACTGGGGAACAGGTGATCAGTTCAACACAAATGCATGCTCTCTTTCAGAGGCTGCTGGTTTGGAAAAAAAAGCAACATTTATTATTTCTAAGTTATAACTGCAAATAAAAAGGTAATGAACAAAATATTCTTTATACCATTTACATTTGTTTCCTTCTTTTTATTTGCTCAAAGCAGCAATATAGGATTCAATACAGCGACGCCTACTGCCACTCTTGATGTTGTATCTAAAAGTAATACTAGTGGGACGAAAGCTTTGGAAATTAATAATTCTTCTTCTTCAGAACTTATGAAAGTCATCAATACAGGAAAGGTGGGAATTAATATAGGAACTTCCACACCCACAGCCTTATTACATGTAAACTCTGCCGGAGTACTTAATATAAGGCATGAAAATTTACTTGAACTTTCATCACCGGCTTATACTCCTCCCTTCAATAAATTAGGAGTGGATGCCTCTGGAAATAGTGTAGTAATGCCAGTCACTGTTAAATATTTGTATTATCAGCAACTTTCCAACTATCCTGCCACTTATTCATTTACTACCAACACAGGCGGATTTTCGCTATATAACCCCAATCAATATATCAATATTCCTATTAATAATGATGCCGGCTTAAAGGGCAATAGCGCAGGATTTACCTTTGGTACAGATGCTTCGGCAACAGTGAATGGGCAGTCGGTAAGTAATGTTAAATATATTGTAATTCCTGAGCCTGGTGTATATTCTTTTGAAACCTGGGGATCAATTCGTTGCAACAGATATAATAACACTCAAAATTATAGTTTCTCCGGACAGATCAATATAAATACCGTTTTTGCCACAGCATCCGGCAGTACTTATACTTCTAATACTACTTCAGGAGGAATTATTAACGCAAACAGGGATGATTTTGGAAATACAACAACTGTATCTTATGCATTTTCAAATGCTCAGATCTTAACACATACATTACAAACAACAGTACCTAATCAAAAAGTAGCACTTTTCTTTCAATATATAGGCGGAGAACCTAATCAGTTAACTCACAATGAATGTTTACTCAATATACCAACTGGTGGTGACACAAGTTATTATATCATCATTACTAAATCGTAGTTTAAGATACCAATTTCTCTTTAAATACAAAAACCTGCAATAATGCAGGTTTTTGTATATTTTTATTTTGCTCCCGGGGGGCAGTGTTCTTTTAAATATTTTGTAAACATAGTTGTCAGATGCAGCGATGTTCCTTCTCCTTCATTAATAGCGTGGCTACGGTTAGGATAAGACATCAGCTGAAACTGTTTGTTGTATTTTACCAGTTCATTGATGTATACTTCTGTATTCTGATAATGTACATTATCATCACCCGTTCCATGAACCAACAGAAGGTTTCCTTTTAAGTTTTTAGCATAAGCTAATGGTGAACCCTTAACAAAATCTTCTCTGTTTTCCTGTGGAAGCCCCATATAACGTTCCTGATAGATATTGTCATAGAATAACTGATTAGCAACCGGTGCAATGGCAATTCCTGTTTGATAAATATCAGGATACTGTCCTAAAAGATTCAGGGTAGAAGAACCTCCACCGCTCCAGCCCCATACGGCAACTCTTGAAGTATCGATATAAGGCCATTTTGCAAATAAAGCTTTCGCTCCCATAGCCTGATCACGGATATTCATCTGACCTATTTTACGATAGACAGATTTTCTCCATTCGCTTCCTCTAGGAGAAGGTGTGCCACGATTTTCAATAGAAACATATAAATAACCATCTTCAGCCATATTTCCGGCATATAACCAATTCCAGCCGGTATAAAAATCATCTGTAACTGTTTGCAGAGCAGGCTCTCCATATACGTAGAAAACGATAGGATATTTTTTATTAGGATCGAAATTTTTAGGCTTTACTACCCATCCATCTAATGTAATACCGTCCTGTGTAGTAATCTGGAAAAATTCAGCTTTAGATTTTGCAGGATCTGCTTTTACAGACCTGTTGGCAGCAACTAATTCTTTATGTTCCGGAAGTGATATCACTGCATCTGCGGAAAATGCATTGATACTGTTATTCGTAAACAGGGCAATTTTTCCATTGGGTGATATTGTATAAGTATTAGAACCCGTATAGGATTCAGGGGTTACTTTTTGGGCTTTTCCTCCTTTCATACTTACCTTGTACAGGTATTTCTGAGTGGCATTATTGGGGGAAGCTAAAAAGTAAATCTGATTGTTCTTAACATCAAAGAATTCCGGTTTTATGACATCGTAAGCATCTTTTGTAATTAATGTTTCCTTACCATTCATATCTATTTTATAAATATGTCTCCATCCGTCCTTCTCAGAAAGCCATAAAAATTCTTTTCCATTATCAATCCAGTCCCAACCCTTTGGATCGTTGTCATTCCATCGGGATTTTATATCAATCCATGCCGCATCGGTTTCTGTATGAATCGTCTTACTGCGTGCGGAGTTGGCATCTGCTACGATAATTTTACTTTGATTCTGCTTTCTGTTCAGTTGCTGCAGAATAATGGATTTAGAATCCAGCACCCATTCCATTCTTGGGATATAGTTTTGCATTTCATCCCCTGCAATATCAGCTTTCTTTGAAGATTTGGAGGCCAGATCATAAAACCAGATACTGCATCCGGAAGGATTTTCTCCCACCTTTGGATATTCTACGGGAACGGTAAAAGAATACAGACTATCCGTATTATTGATCATCAGGAAGTTTTTCGTATCACGTGCATCCAGCTTCCAGTAAGCAATTTTACTTCCATCCGGAGACCATCTGAATCCATCCTGAGTTCCGAACTCCTCTTCATATACCCAGTCAAAAGTTCCGTTGATTATTCCGTCTGTACCATCTGTGGTGATTTTAGTCTGCTGATTACTGGAAAGATCTTCAACATAAATATTATGCTTAGACACATAAGCGACTTTTTTGCCATCCGGAGAATACTTTGCAAACATCAGTGAGGAAGTGGGTAACCCTTTTCCCAATTGGGTAAGCTTTTTAGTATTTTTGTCGTAAATCCAGTAATCTCCACGGGTATTATCTCTCCATACTTTCTTTGTATTGGCAAAAAGTAATAAACTTTTATCATCAGGAGATACCTGAAAACTCTGTACCTGTAAGGCTTCAGAACTTCCTGTAGGAACCAGTTCGCTACTATTTAAAAGAAGCTGATCTTTCCCGGGATGCAGTATGTCAACAATTTCAACCCCTTTTTTAGTAAATGAATAATACGCATTACCATCAGGAGTCCATTGAGTTTTCTGTGCTGCCAATGGGGACAAACACAGGAAATACAATGCAATAGATGTTATTTTTTTTATGTTCCTCATAAATATGATTTAAATTAAGCTAAATGTTCAGCTCTGTAATTTTCAATTTCTTCAACCGTTTTGATAAGTCCATTGCCTAAAAGTCTGTAAGCATTATCTGTTATCAGGAAATCATCTTCCACACGAATTCCTCCGAAATCCCGGTATTCATTTACTTTATCATAATTAATAAAGTCTGCGTTTTTGTTTTCGGACTGCCATATATCAATCAGATCCGGAATCATGTAAATACCGGGCTCAACCGTTACAACAAAACCAGACTCCAATGCTTTCCCTAAACGTAAAGATTTCAATCCGAATGTTTTGGTATCTTTTGGTTCGTCTTCAGTATAGCCAATATATTGCTCTCCAAGGTCTTCCATATCATGTACATCAAGTCCCATCATATGCCCAAGCCCACACTGAAAGAATAGTGTATGAGCATGATTCTTTACCGCATCTTCAGGATTTCCTTTCATCAATCCGAGATCGATAAGCCCTTCTACCAGATGTTGTGCTGCTTTCAGGTGAATATCTTTAAATCGTACTCCCGGTTTCAGAAGCTGTTGGGCATTGTTGAAAGCATTCAGAACAACTTCATACATTTCCTTTTGTTGGGTTGTAAAAGTTTTGCCTGCAGGAAAGGTTCTCGTAAGGTCCCCTGCATATCCCATCGCTGTTTCTGCTCCGGAATCATTGAGGAAAAGATCTCCCTCTTTTAAGGTATTGAGGCGGTAATGATTATGCAGAATCCCTCCGTTGATCGTCACAATAGGTGGATAAGACATCTGACACTCTTTGTTGGCCGCAAGATACTGGATTGCGTTGGCAATTTCATATTCTTTCATTCCCGGCTTTGCTGCACGCATTGCCAGTAAATGCATTTCATTGGATACATTCACAGCCTGTTCGATCTGTACAATTTCCTGAGGTTCTTTGATGGAGCGCTGTTTTACAATAGCTTTAATCATTTCCACAGATGGTTGCAATTCAGCAATTTTAATCCCAAGAAGATCCCCCAGTACAATTTTATTGGAAGACTGATAGGGAGGAAGATAATGTACTTTTCTTCCTGAAGCTTTTGCTTTTACAATATATTGAGAAAGCTCTGCATAAGGTAAAGTTTCCTGTACTCCGGACTTCAGGCTTTTTCCTTTCAAGGTTTCCTGCCTGCCCATCCACACAATATCATCAATATTTAGTTCATCTCCGAAAACAATGGTCTTATTTTCATCAATATCAATAATGGCTGCAATTCGGGGTTCCTGAATTCCAAAATAATATAAATAAGTACTATCCTGGCGGAAATAATAAGGATTGTGTTCAAAGTTTACAGGATTCTCTATATTTCCCAGAAATAATAAGATTCCGTTAGACACATTTCTTTGTAATACTGACCTTCTGTCCTGATAAGTTTGTGCTGAAAACATATATTATGAATACTTTTTATTTTAAAAGTTTAAAGTTACGATTTTGTACTATTTATAGTACTTTATTCATTAAAAATAAGAATATGTAAAATTTGGATTTTAATATGATATTTAATGTTCATATTTTGCTTAACTTCAGCAATATTTTAACATTGTTAATCTAATAACCCAGTAAAGCATTCATATTATGATGAAGAGCCTCCAGTTTTCTGTTCCCGCCGATACCAACAAAAGTATTCGCATTCAGGAAGATATAATGCCTAATTTCTATCCTTATTTCCATCGTCATACAGAAACGCAAATCATGTGGATTCTTAAAGGACATGGCACACTGGCCATAGAACAGAATCTCTTTAATTTTGAAGCGGGCGATATTTTCTATCTCGGAGCTAATCAATCCCATGTTTTCAGGGGCAATTTTGAGAAAAATGAAAAACAGAAGGTTCATGCCATCTCTATTTTCTTTGATCCTCATAAAAAGATTGCTGCATTTTTCGACTTACCTGAATTTGAGGAACTAAAAAATTTCATCAATCATTCCGAAGTAGGTTTCCAGGTGGCAGCCAAGCTTAAAAAAAGTATCGCAGAAGATATTGCTGCCCTGCAAAAAACTAAAGGAGTAGATCAGATTATCGATTTTATCAGGATTTTAAATCATCTTATGCAAAACAGGCATTTGCATATTCCGTTATCTTCAGAAAAGAATTTACCTAATCCTATTTCTGATACTGATCAAAGAATTATAGATGCGCAGACTTTTATCAAGAAAAATTTTACACAAAGTAAACTGACTCTCGATCTTATTGCCAAAGAAGCCTGTATGACACCTCAGGCTTTTTGCCGGTCTTTTAAAAAACGTACCCGCATTACGTATATTGAATACCTCAATGAACTTCGTGTACAAAGGGCCTGCAGACTATTAACTGCCAGTAATATGTACAGTATTTCATCTGTTGCATTTAATAGTGGATTCAATAGCCTTACCAATTTTAACAGGGTGTTCAAATCCATTATGAAATATTCTCCTAAAGAATACCTGAAGCATTATAAAGAGGCTACCATAGAGCAATAAAAAAACAACATGTTAAAATACGGTTAGAACCTATTAAAATATTAACATTTACCGTTTTGAAATTCTGCTAGTTTTGGATAAATATTATTTGATATGAGTACAAAACTAAACTGGGAAGGTATTTATCCCGCTGTATTAACTCCTTTTACAAAAGAAGGTGGGATAGACTTTGAAATGTTTGCTATCAATACAGAAGCCCAGATTAAAGCAGGAGTTCACGGAATTATCCTTGCAGGAACATTAGGAGAAGCCAGTGCTTTGGAAACAGAAGAAAAATTTGAACTGTTGAAATACGCAAAAAAAATAACGCAGGGAAGAATTCCTGTCATTCTCAATCTTTCTGAAAATACTACCAAAAATGCAGTCAACTTTGCCCAAAAAGCAAAAGAATTAGGGGCAGACGGTCTCATGTTGCTTCCACCTATGCGTTACAAAGCAGACAACCATGAAGTTGTTGAGTATTTCAAAGCAGTGGCTTCTGCGACAGATCTTCCTATTCTTATTTATAACAATCCCATAGATTATGGAATATATGTTTCCCTTGAAATGTTCGAGGAGCTTATTGAATATCCGACCATTCAGGCTGTTAAAGAATCAACAAGAGATCTCGCGAATGTAACCAGAATGATCAACCGTTTTGGAAAAAGGATCAAAATTCTTGGTGGGGTAGATACAATTTGTCTGGAAACCCTGATGCTTGGAGCAGACGGTCTTGTGGCAGGTCTTGTAGATGCGTTTCCTAATGAAACCATGGCGATGTACAATCATGTGAAAGCAAATGAGTATGATAAAGCTGTAGCGATCTACAGATGGTTTATGCCATTGTTGGAACTGGATATTCACCCTAAACTTATCCAATATATTAAACTGGCTGCAACAGCAGAAGGAATAAGCAATCCATATGTAAGAGCTCCACGTCTAGAACTTTATGGAAAAGAAGCTGAAAAAATTCAAAAAATTATTGAAGAGGGCAGAGCTAATCGTCCCGAATTATTAATTCCAGAACAACAAATATGATGGAAGAAACACCCACACAAAATATTGATAAAAGAATCCAGATGGCTGTTGAAGCTTTTCAATTCCTGAAGAATACAACCATCAATGAACGGGCAGAATTTATGAATGCTGTTGCGGATCAGATTGAAGTATTAGGAGTAGAGCTTCTGGAAGTTACTCATGCCGAAACTTCTTTGCCATTAGCCAGACTTATTGGTGAAAAAGCCAGAACAACAGGACAATGGAGAAGCTATGCAAAAGCGGTTGCTGCCGGCATATATACAGAAGCCAGACTCGATCTTGCGCAGCCTGAAAAACAAAAAGGAGATCTCAGAAAATACAATGTAGGCATTGGGCCTGTTGTCATTTTTGGAGCCAGTAATTTTCCTTTTGCATTTTCTACTGCGGGAGGAGATACTGCCAGTGCTATTGGTGCAGGCTGTCCTGTCATTATAAAAGCACATCCTGCACATCCTAAGACTTCACAAATCATGGCTGATGCTATCACTACTGTTGTTAAAGCATTTGGATGGCCTGAAGGAGTTTTTAGCCATATTACCGGAACCTCTTATGAAATCGGGGCTTATTTAACTCAGCATAAAGACATCAGAGCAGTTGCATTTACCGGTTCTTTCCATGGGGGAAAAGCTCTGTTTGATATTGCTAACAGCCGTGAAAATCCTATTCCTGTATTTGCAGAAATGGGAAGTATCAATCCTGTATTTGCCTTTCAAAACTTGCTTGAAACAAAGGCAGAAACTCTGGCCAAAGAATATATTGCTTCTTTAACGTTAGGAGTTGGACAATTTTGTACCAATCCGGGAGTGTTTATTTCTTTGAAAGGGAAACCTCTTGACCGTTTTATCACTGTATTAAAAGAGGAAACTCAGTATGTTACTCCTGTCAATATGCTCCACAAAGGAATATTGGAAAGTTTTGAAAAAAACAGGAGTAGCGCAATAGAACAGCCTGATGTTGAAATAATAATGTCAGCAAACACAGCAACAGAAGATTCTAAGGTAAGCGCTTCAATTATAAAAACAAATGCCCAAACATTCCTGAATAATCCTGTATTAAGTGAAGAAGTTTTTGGTCCGTTTGGTGTTGTTGTAGCTTGTGAAACAAAGGAAGAACTCGTGAAAATTGCTCAAGAATTAAAAGGGCAGTTAACAATTACTGTAGCCGCTACCCATGAAGATGTGCGTAATAATGATACACTGATTAATATTCTGAAAGATAAATGCGGAAGACTATTATTCAATGGAATGCCCACAGGAGTAGAAGTTGTGTATGCTATGCAGCATGGTGGCCCTTTTCCTGCCACTACTGATTCCCGTTTTACCTCTGTAGGGCCGGATGCTGTAAAGCGTTTCGTTCGTCCAATTTCTTTTCAGAACTGGCCGGATGAATTTCTACCCGAAGAGCTTAAAAATGACAATCCGTTACAAATAAGCAGAATGGTGGATGGGGTAATGAATTCAGAATCTTTAAAATTACAGACAATATGAACAGAACATTTTTTTGTATAGATTCACACACCTGTGGATGTCCTGTACGTCTTGTTGCAGGAGGAACTCCTATTTTAAAAGGAAATTCCATGATGGAACGCAGGCTTCACTTCATGAAAGAATATGACTGGATAAGAAAAGGACTGATGTTTGAACCCCGTGGTCATGATATGATGAGTGGAAGTATGCTGTATCCTCCTGTAGATGAAAATAATGATATCGGAGTTTTATATATTGAAACCAGCGGATGTCTTCCCATGTGCGGACACGGAACAATCGGAACGGTTACCATAGCTATTGAAGAAGGGCTTGTTGTTCCTAAAATTCCGGGAAAATTACGTCTTGAAACACCTGCAGGACTCATTCTCATCGATTATATACAGGAAGGGAAAAAAGTAAAGTCTGTAAAGCTGACAAATGTAAAATCTTTTCTATACGCTGAAAATCTGGAAGTTGAATGTCCGGATCTTGGATTAATAAGTGCTGATGTAGCTTATGGCGGAAACTTTTATGCCATTATCGATCCTCAGGAAAATTTCAGAGATATTTCTGATTTTACGGCCAGCCAGCTCATTCATTATGGAAAGATTATCCGAAAATTACTCAATGAAAAATATGAATTCTTCCATCCTGAAATTGAACATATTAGCGGATTAAGTCATATTCAATGGACGGGCAATCCTACAGATTCTAAAGCGAGTGGAAGAAATGCAGTGTTAGTAGGAGAAAATGCTCTGGATCGTTCTCCATGCGGAACAGGAACTTCTGCAAGAATGGCTCAATGGTATGCTAAAGGAAAATTAAAAGAAGGGGAAGAATTCATTCATGAAAGCTATATCGGTTCTCAGTTTATAGGGAGAATTGAAGGAACCACTACTGTTGATGGAAGGCCAGCCATTATCCCGTCAGTAGAAGGCTGGGCCAGAATTACCGGCTATAATCATATTATTATTGATGACGAAGATCCTTATTGGCAAGGATTTCAGGTGATGTAAACAAACAAGATGACACAGAATAAAGGAAAAGCACTGATTATCGGTGCAGGAATAGTAGGATTAAGCTCAGCGTATTACCTTTTACAGAAAGGATGGCAGGTGGAAATTCTGGAACAGAATGACCTTACCAACAACTGCTCCTATGGAAATGCAGGAATGATTGTACCCAGTCATTTTACTCCATTGGCAGCACCGGGTGTCGTCGCTCAGGGAATACGCTGGATGTTTGACAGTAAAAGTCCGTTTTATGTAAGGCCTTCACTCAATTCCAGACTGGTTTCCTGGGGATTGAAGTTTTTGAAACATTCCAACCAGAAACATGTTGATTACTCTGCATCTGCAATCCGGGATCTTAATCTTGCAAGCAGCAAATTGTATGATGAAATTGCCCAAAAAGACGGATTTGATTTTGAACTGAATCAAAATGGTATTCTAATGCTCTATAAAACAGAGAAAGTTGCAGAAGAGGAAACAGAACTGGCTTACAAAGCCATCAATATGGGATTACCCGTTGATATTCTGGATCAATCAGAAATTCAGGAGCTGGAGCCCAATGTCCGGCTGGATGTAATCGGTGGGATCAATTATAAATGTGACGGCCACATGAATCCCATGAAGCTGATGAAGCAAATGATCTCTTATCTTAAAAATAATGGTGTCGTTTTTCATACACATCATCAAGTAACGGGCTTTAAAACTTTTGGAAACACTATTAAAACACTCATTGCCAATGGAAAGGAATTTACTGCAGATCAATTTATTATGACAGGAGGTTCATTCCTACCTGAGCTTGCTCAAAAAGCAGGTATTAAAATACAATTAATGCCTGGAAAAGGGTATTCGTTGATGCACCAACCGGAAAATCCTCTCAATACATTAGAGCATGCAGCATTATTACTTGAAGCTAGAGTAGCAGTCACTCCTATGAATGGACTGATCCGTTTCGGCGGAACTATGGAGCTGGCTTCCCATCAGGATAAAATTAATATGAAAAGGGTAGAAGGAATCATCCAATCCATCCCCAAATATTTACCCGATTTCAAGGTTGAAACCCCAAAAGAATCTGAAATTTGGTTCGGATACAGACCTTGTGCTCCGGATGGACTTCCGTATTTAGGACAGTCTTCCCAAATGAAGAATCTGATTATTGCAGGCGGCGGCGGAATGATGGGACTAAGCTTAGGACCCATTTTTGGAAAAACAGTTTCAGAACTTGCCAATGACCAAAAGCCAACGGTTGAGATAAAGATATTCAACCCTGAAAGATTTAATTAAAAACATCACATAACACACAAAAAAAATTATGCCTAAAACCATTTAATTATTCAAATAATTTATTAACAACCAAATCCAAAAATCATGAAAAAATTTAAATTACTACTACTTGTTTCCCTATTTCCAATAATAGGTTTTGCTCAAGAAAACAGACCTCATGAGTGTAAAGCAGATGAAATGATGAAAAAACATTTTGAACTGCATCCTGAATCTAAGGCTGAATATGAAAATTTTGAAAAATTCACCAAAGATTTTGTAAAAAAAATGGAATCAAACAAAACTCCATTGAATAAAAAGGTGAATTCTCCCACCTATATCATCCCTGTGGTTTTTCATGTGTATGGAGAATCTCAGAGTAATGTAAAAGTAAATTACCAAAAAGTAGTTGACTTGCTGCAACAAATCAACTTAAATTTCAATGGAATCAACACTGATTCAAACACTGTAGATCCTGACTTCCAATCTATCAGAGGAGCGCTAAGCATTGAATTTCGATTAGCTAAAATTGATCCAACCGGAAAAGCAACAAGTGGAGTGGTATTTCATCCTTTCAAAGGTGGATATGGCAACGGTGGCGGATATGATGCACAAGTTGGCACAGATGCCTGGGATAATTCAAAGTATATGAATGTGTATATCCAAAATGACCTATATGCTAATAAGGATTTATATCAATCAGGAGTGGCGTGGTATCCGGATTCATACATGACTTCAGTAAATACAGCCAGAGTTGTTTATAATGGACGTTATATATTTAATGCTGCAGGAACAGTGGCTTCAAACGAGTTTTCTGATACATTCACTCACGAATTTGGACATTGGCTAAATCTTCAGCACACGTTCAATGTTCTGTGTTCAACTGCCAACCCTGGTAATGATGGTGACGGAGTGGCTGACACCCCTGTAGAAAATATG